>NZ_JSVC01000027.1 GCF_000814475.1 Flavihumibacter solisilvae
CATAGCGGAGCCACAAAAGTGTTGGATTATACGTTTTCTCCCTTATAACATCCGTATTGTGAAAGAGGTAAAAAAAATTTTCACAAAATCTTGTTTATTACCAAAAATTATTATTTTTAGTAAGCAATTACGTCCTAAAGAAAAACTGTAAAACTCACGCCTATAGTACAAATACTACTCCGATCGTACTTTTCCCAAATTCCTGTAACCAATATCCCATTATCTTAAAAACCGTAGAAAGTTTATGAAATCACATTGCGTTAAAACTGACAATGAATTGATCCATCTCTTTATGGATGGAGACATGAGCGCTTTGGAAACCCTCATCCTGCGCCACAAAGACAAACTTTACACTTCAATTTTGTTCCTCGTCAAGGACAAATACCTTGCCGAAGACATCTTCCAGGATGTTTTAATTAAAATTATTGACACGCTTCGCGTAGGCAGATATACCGAAGAAGGAAAATTCCTTCCCTGGGCTATGCGCATTGCACACAACCTCTGTGTAGACCATTTCAGGAAAGTAAAGCGCACGCCTGCTATCAAAACAAGCGATGAGCGTGACATTTTCGAAGTGATCAATTTTACTGAAGATGGTGCGGATGTGAAAATGATGAAGCGCCAGAGCCACGACCGTGTTCGTAAGATGCTCGACCTGCTTCCGGAAGACCAGCGTGAAGTGATCATTCTGCGTCATTATGCCGAGTTGAGCTTTAAAGAGATTGCAGCGCTTACCAACTGCAGCATCAATACAGCACTTGGCCGTATGCGTTATGGTTTAATCAACCTTCGTAAGATGATGAGCGAGAAAAATATCGTTCTCTAGGATTAATAAATAATTTACATTCGCAATCCAAACAACGAGCATATCCATTTGTACTTTTACTAAGTAAATCACGCAGATCAAGATACTGTCATTCTGTGGCTCTCTCTACAAATATTGAATTCGCTTGCCCGTAGAAGGTTGTTACAGAATGACGCCTAATTGAAAAAAGCCTCCAGACGGAGGCTTTTTTCTTGTTGCAACGACAAAAGTTCTGCCACTCCAGACAGGGCGACTAGTAGAAGAAACTTTCATGAAGCAATGAAGAAGCTAAGAAGAGCAGTCAAAAAGCTGTCCCAGGACCATAAAACACTAGTGTCCGACTAGTGAAAGACCAGTGCCAACACTAGTGATTCCACGGTCAAACAGTAGTGAAATGTGCATGAACGGTAATTGCTATACATGTATGAACGACCATGTTCCTGTGCACCCCGGGCTTGATTTTCCCTTCATTATTCGCTCTTACTCCGGATCCCGCTTTCCAGCCAATTTTTGTAAGTTTCCGGGTTTGGCGTGTAGCCAACAGGGCGGTTCAATAATTGCTCTTCGGGAGAAAGGATCACATATAAAGGTTGCGAAGCATTCCTGAAGTTTTCGGTCTGGAAGGTCGCATATTTTTGTCCGACCGTTTTGATCTCTTTCTTCGTTCCGTCTGCAGTCGTATATATAAATTGTTCCGAGTCAGGAAGTTTAGCCCGGTCATCGACATAAAGGGAAACAAGGATGAAATTCTTTTCGATAAGTTCTTTGATGCCGGGGGCAGTCCATACATTTTCTTCCATTTTGCGGCAATTGACACAAGCCCAGCCGGTAAAATCAATCAGCAAAGGTCTGTTTTGCTCTTTGGAGAGTTTAAGCGCTTTTTCATAGTCGTTGATCACCATCGGTTCCAGGCCGCTGCTGCCGGCATGGTCATCACCGTAGATACTATAACTTAACGGTGGCGGGAAACCGCTGACGAGTGAGCGGTTGGCATATTTCGTTTTAGTAACTCCGGGTACGAGATATAATGCAAACGCAAGGAATGCAAGCGCCAGAATTTTCCTGCCAGTTGTGAGCTTTGCAGGTGGTGGATCATGTTTGAATTTTATTATCCCGAAGAGATACAGGCTCGTACATATTCCGATCACAATCCATATCAGGAAGAACACTTCCCTTTTCAATATTCCCCAGTGCATTACCAGGTCGGCGTTGGAAAGGAACTTGATCATCAATGCCAGTTCAACAAAAGCAAAAACAATTTTAACGGTATTCATCCATGCACCTGAACGTGGCAGGTTCGACAACCAGTTGGGGAATAGGGCGAATAGTGCGAATGGCAAACCGAGTGCGAGACCAAAACCGGCCATCGCCACCGTAAGTTGTACTGCACCTCCATCCTGGCTGAGTGCACTAACCAGCAAGGTACCCAGGATCGGACCGGTACAGGAGAATGACACGATAGCCAATGTGAGTGCCATAAAGAAGATCCCACCTTTACCGCCAATGCCCGATTTCTGATCTACAGAGCTTGAGAGGCTACCTGGCAGAGTAATCTCAAACAAGCCAAAGAATGAAAGGGCAAAAGCAAGGAAGATCGCAGCGAACACAAGGTTCAGCCATGCGTTCGTGGAGATATTATTGAGGATATCGGCACTTCCACCATCCATGAAATAAAATGGTATACTTAGCAGAACATAGATGAGGAAAATAAAGAATCCATAAGTAAATGCGTTGGCGATACCTTTCTGTCTGCTTTGGGATTTCTTGGTAAAAAATGAAACAGTGAAAGGGATCATAGGAAAGGTACATGGCATGATCAGGCCTATCAACCCACCGATAACACCCAACACAAAAACTGACCAGAGGCTTTTTGAACCGGCATCTTCTCCGCCTGTTCCGCCAACATCAGAAAGCGGCTTATCGAGATTGATTGCTTCACGCTTGAGGAATGTGGAAGTTTGCTCCTGCAGCGCTGACGACCTGGCTGCAACAGTTCCATTTGCGTCTACCGCAAACCGGAAGGGCACTTCTTCGGGACCGATCACTTCTTCGCCCCTGATTGCCATGAATTGTACGGCACCTTTCAGTTCACTCCCAGCTTCAACCGCAGCAATGGGAATTTCAAGAGAGGCCTGGTTTTCGAAAAAGCGAACGGCGATATTATCGAACAGCGGCTCCTTGACTTCTTTCACTGAACCAGCTTCCCTGACCGCACCTGCTTTTTGCAGAATTGCTGAATCAAGTACGACCCGGGTATTGGGTTCGTCATCTTTCATCGTTGTGGAAAACAGTTTCCAGCCTGGGGCAATATCCGCTTTTAGCCGGAGTATCCAGCTATTATCAGGTTGGCGGACCGCTTCATAGGTCCATTTAACAGGGGTGCTGCTGTCTTTAGCTGGTGAGTTGCTGTCCTGTGCAAAGGATGTAAGCACGGTTATCAGTGCCAGGACTAAATTAATTATTCGCCGGTACATGCGTGTAATGGTTCAGAGTGGTGGATCAGGGTAAATTAACCGCCGATGGAAATCTTGAAATCGACAGTAGCGGGTGGAAGGCATTCTTTTTCGTTACATACCATAAATTCAACTTTTCCCGCCAGGTTTGTCTTAGCCTTTCCCTTCACTTTAACCACCTGTACAAAGTTGACCTTCTTTTCGTAGTAGCGTACTTCAGAATCGAAAGCGTCTTCAAACACTTTTTTCATCTTTCCTTCTTCCTTAACGGTTCCGTTCAGGGCAACCAGTGGATTTTTGGTAAAATCAAAACTGGTAGGCACCGGACCTTCGCCTGCATTCTGTGCATAGATATGATAATTGCCACCTATATCGGCGGTCATATGCACTTCATAGGTATTTTCCGCAATTTTTTTTGCCTGGAATGACCATTTAACCTGTTTATCGCTTTGTGCGAAAAGAATAATTGATGCAAACAGGGCCAGAACCGATGTAAGGATTTTTTTCATGCATCAAAATTCAGTCAAATAGTTCTAATTAAAATGTAAAATTGGAAGAAACAGTTATGCCGATACCAACTGTTTCATTAACAGTGTTTCCAGTACGATGCGGCCATCTATATTACCGAGCGCTGCGGTGCAGGCTCTTTCGGGGTGAGGCATCATTCCGAACACGTTACCGGCAGCATTCCGGATACCAGCGATATTGCGGCTTGCTCCATTGTGGTTTGAAGCTTCATTAACATTGCCATTCTCATCGCAATAGCGGTAAATGACCTGTCCGTTTGCTTCAAGCTGATCAAGGGTTGCGTCATCAGCGTGGTAACGCCCTTCGCCGTGTGCGATGGGTATTTTAAGTGCTTTGTCGGAACCTTCTCCTTTCAGGTAAACGTTCTTGCAGATAAACTGCTGGTTGGAATTGCGCAGCAATGCGCCGGGAAGCAGGTGAGCCTCGCAAAGGATCTGGAACCCGTTACAAACCCCGAGAACCTTTCCACCTTTATTGGCAAATTCGATCACGCTCTGCATCATGGGGCTGAATCGCGCAATGGCACCGCATCTTAAATAATCACCGTAAGAAAAACCTCCCGGTAAAATAATGCAGTCTTCCGTACTAAACATGCTCAGATCCCTGTCCTTGTGCCAAAGCATGATCACTTCATGACCAAGGTCATTCTGCAGGGCGTCCTGCATATCTCTGTCACAATTGGAACCTGGGAAAACAACCACTCCGAATTTCATCTTTGCAAGTTAAAAAGTGAAAAGTAAAAATTCAAAATGCGACGACTCTGAACTTTTGGAAGGTGCAAAGTTAAACGGTTTTGGTCATTTTTACATGAGGTGCGGGAAATAGTTAACCGCTACGGCAAACGCGAAAATGAGCCAGTGGAGGATAAGCGGGAACAGCCGGCCGCCCGGATAATAATAAGCTGCAGCGTGAAAAGTGGCAATAGGAATAGTGCTCAGCAGCCAGTGCTGGTAGTTGTCACCGGGATTCACCAGGATGATAAGTACGCCGCAAAGCAGCAGTACCAGCAGCAGGCTCCAGCACTTTCTCACCTGGATCAGCATTTTGTTAAGATTATCCTGCACGAAAAAAGCCCCGATCAGGAAAGGCACCACAAGCAGTACCATTCCCCCGGTTATCCATAATGATGCGGGAAGGCGTGGCAAATGAAAGCTAACCTTGGGAAACAGTTTGTCAGCCTGCCATTTGTCAGTCAGGTAAAGGATAATGTTAAGAAAATAAAAAGGTGACAGGTAACCGATGCCCGCAATGACCCATTCGCCCAGACGAAGCGGCCTGGTAATAATAATCGCCAGTACGATCATGACCATGTAAGCGATAGAGGGGCTGTAAATAAGTGGGAGAATTCCAACCAGCAGGCTCACATTAAAGATTGCAGCCATAGGTTTAGGGTGATTGTACCACCTGATCATCCCATACCAGATCCAGATCAGCAGGAAATTAACAAGCATGGCGGAGGAAAACTGGTTCCACTCCGGCAACAGGGAAGTAACCAGGAGAAATGCCATCCCAAACAGGAAATTTGACTTCGGCAGCAGTTTGACCGTATTGGCCACCCTGTTAAGCAGGCTTGCCTGCAGGTAAAGGAAGATAAATGAAAGCAGTGCATACAGGAAACCCTCCCTGCCTAACGGTGCCAGGATGTCGAGGATCAGCGAGTACAGGTAATTATCTTCCTGCTGCCGCAGCGGAGCGGCCGGGTGCAGGAAAAGGGGAAATTTCAGGATCAGGGCATAAATGAGCAGGATGAAAGCGTTTCCGGCACTCTTTTGCTTAAAGACTCCAATCACAATGGGTTAGTTTTTCTTTAAAAATCTACCCTGGCAAAGCAGAGGTAGTTCCTGTACAAACAGGGAATGATGATCTGCCTTGCACTTACCTGTTTCGCGAATCTCGGCATGAATTCATACCCCTTATCCAGGTTCTTAAACGTAGGATATCGTGTAATCTTGCCCGTTGCATCCATACTTTGATCAGTTAGCACGAATGTCCGCCGCTCGAAAGTATTAAAAAGAAAGTGTACTTCGCCACCTGTGTTCATATTTCCGTATGAAATGAGGTTGTCGGATTCATCGTCAAACTGGCTTTTGGAAATGATATTGCTCCAGGCCATCTTGCCGTCGCGATCGAATGCCAGCACCATGATGTTCTCTGCAAAGTAACGGCTCTGGGTATTTGAATTCCACCCGTAACGGCTCCAGGGCATAGCCCATGGACTGTACATGGGCGACCAGTAGCTGTAGTTCATAGGAGACATCCAGGGGTTGCCCCAACCCATATAATCCCAGCGGTTAAAGCTGTTGTACCTCGAAGTGGTATACAGGGCTTCGCTCACAATTGCAAAAGCGCCGTCTTTCCGGATATAAATATTCTTAATGAAAAAGTCGTTGAAAGCAGTCTTTTTATTGGCATCGCTACCTTTTGCCTGCACGCGGAGTTCGTCGTTAAATACAATCGCGGTATCCATAATTTTCTCGTTGGTCCTGCTGTTCCAGTCAACGATATAAATCCCTTCCATGTTACCCCGCTTCTGTTTTGAATAAAAAGAGGTGAGCAGCAGGCGGTTGTTGTTGTTATCAATTTTAAGAACCAGGTTATCGAGGATCTGCTTCCCGATATCCACGTTCCTGACGCTAAAGCTCAGCGAGTCGGGGTGCTTGATCATCATTGAAACTCCGGAAATGAGGTCGCTGTTGTTCCCTGTTTTGGTAAATTTTGCCACAATGAGCTCCCCTGCATTACTCAGGTGAAAGTCCGAGAAATATTCATTCTTCTCCTCCATCTGCACCTCGCTGAAATTGCGTGTAATCAGCTCAAGCTGGGAATTGTAAAGGAACGAGGTAATGAAAAACCTGCGCGGGTTGGAACTATTCACCTTGAAAAGCATGATGCGTTGTTTGTCGTCGCTGTTTACAAGGGTATAAATTTTGTTGTTGGATGAATAGTTAACCTCTGTGGTATCGAGGGTTACGGGTTGTCCGACTGGTTTCCCATCGCTGTTAATAGTCAGGAAATCACAATAAACCACCCGTTTTTTCTGGTGCTGGTAAAAAACCAGCACTTTGTCGGGATAAGTGATGTAATCAATATTGATCAGCTTGTCGGGCATGAAGTCCAGGGGCACCTGGTTTTTAAGCTTCAGGTCATTATCGTATACAGCCAGCGTATGAACAGAACGGTTATTTTTATAGATAAGGTAGTTACTGTTCAGTTTGCCGATAATTTCAAAGTTGGTCCTCCGGGTGTCATCTTTTTCGGGATCGGAATACACTACGCGCGGGGCCTGGGCGTTTGAAGTAAAAGCGGCTAGGAACAGGAGGCAGGCTATACAGATCTTTATTTTCATGACGGGCGCTTTTAATAAAGGTAACATTATATAGATCACATACAATTTACCAAATGGCAGGGTTGTTGAATCGAATATACACACGGCTATGATATGAATTTTTTAACTATACCTTTGCAATGCAGGTGTAGAAACCATGCAAAATTGACTCATAGTGGGAAAAAATACGGATAAAGCCTCGTGGGCAGGTCTTTTAATAGCACTGGGAATTATATATGGTGATATAGGCACCTCTCCCCTTTACGTTTACAACGCCATTATATCAAACCGGGTGGTGACTGATGACCTGATCATCGGATCGCTGTCGTGTATCATCTGGACACTTACGCTTATTACAACCGTTAAGTATGTATGGCTGGTACTCAGGGCAGATAACCGTGGTGAAGGAGGAACCTTCGCACTGTATGCCCTGGTCCGCCGGCGTAAAAAATGGCTGGTCGTCCCAGCCATGATCGGAGGCGCGTCGCTGCTTGCCGACGGCATCATTACTCCGCCCATTTCCATTACTTCTTCCATTGAAGGTCTCAAGGAACTACCGGCCTTTCACAACATAGCCGTTTCCACCATTGTTTATATCGTCCTTGCAATCCTGACCTTATTCTTTTTCCTGCAACAATTCGGGTCTGCCACAATTGGAAAAATGTTCGGGCCTATCATGCTTATCTGGTTCACCATGCTCGGCGTACTGGGCATTGTGCATCTCTCGGATGATTTTTCCATCTTAAAGGCTTTCAACCCTTACTATGCGGTCGACTTCCTGATCAACTATCCGCATGCGATCTGGTTGCTGGGTGCAGTTTTCCTGTGTACAACAGGTGCCGAAGCATTGTACAGCGACCTGGGCCATACCGGGCGGGCAAATATCCGGTTCTCATGGATCTATGTCAAGCTCTGTCTGATACTTAATTATCTCGGCCAGGGCGCTTACCTGCTTGCAAACCGCACGGGATTGCAGGTAACTGCGGAGACCAAGGCCAGGCTAGGCATCAATGCATTTTATGACCTGATGCCGCAATGGTTTATCATCCCTGGAGTGGTAATAGCTACGACTGCCGCCATTATCGCCAGCCAGGCCATGATCTCGGGTGCCTATACGCTTATCGGTGAAGCAATGCGACTCAACCTTTGGCCAAAGCTCAAGATCAGGTATCCCTCTGAAGAAAAAGGCCAGCTGTTTATTCCCGGTATCAATACAATGATGTACTTAGGGTGTGTAGGTGTGGTGTTGTACTTCAAGGAAACATCAAAGATGGAAGCGGCTTACGGCCTGGCCATCATTGTCACTTTCATGACCACAACGATCCTGTTTTCCAACTACCTCGTAGCTAAACGCATCCCGGCATATCTCATCTGGCTCTTCCTGCTGAGTTACCTGGTGATTGAAAGCAGTTTCCTTGTCGCATTACTCGATAAGTTTATCCATGGTGGTTATATCACACTGCTGATCGGATTCATCATGTTCCTGGTCATGTATGTATCCTTCCGAAGCAGGAAGGTGAAGAACCGTTATGTCGAATTTGTGCGGCTGGAACATTATGTCCCGATGATCCAGGAACTCAGTAACGACAAGACCGTTCCGAAATATGCAACCCACCTGGTGTATATGACCAGCGCTAACAATCCGAAGGAAATCGAACATAAAATCATTTATAGTATACTTAATAAAAAACCGAAGCGTGCCGACATTTATTGGTTTGTCCATGTGGACACACTTGATGACCCTTATACCTGCGAGTATGTGGTGGATCATATCATTCCCAACGACATCATCCGGGTTGAATTCCGGCTCGGCTTCCGGGTGGAGCCAAGAATCAACCTGCTATTCAGGAAAGTGGTTGCAGACCTGGTAAATAACAAAGAGGTGAACATTTATAGTCGTTATGAGAGCCTGGAGAAGAACAACGTGGTCGGAGACTTCCAGTTCATCGTAATGGAAAAGTACCTGAGCCAGGACAACGAATTGCCTTTCTTTGAGCGCGTGATCATGAAGTTCTATTTCTGGCTGAAGGAGATCAGTCTTTCAGAAGAAAGGGGCTTTGGACTTGACCCATCAAACGTAATAGTGGAAAAGTTCCCGCTAATCGTGTCACCGGTTACTTCAATCAGGCTAAGCCGTATTTTTCATGAAGAAGAAGAAGGAGGATTCTGATGGTGCGTCAGATAACGGCCAGCGAATTGATGGAAGCGCTGAACTCCGACAGGCCCCCTGTACTTATTGATGTACGTGAAGATTACGAGCACGAAGATTTCAATATTGGCGGCAGCAACATTCCTCTTGGAGAGATCCTGCGGCATGCGCAGGAAATACCAGGAGATGAAACGGTGGTAGTATATTGCAAGCGCGGAATCAGAAGTGCGATAGCCATTCAGAGGTTGCAGGAGAAGTATGGGTTTACCAACCTGCTCAATCTGCAGGGTGGCATAATGGAATGGCCGGTCTAACCATGCAACAGCATCCATTTGAATATACTGATCTACACACTGATCGGCATTGCCGTACTTAGCCTGCTGGGATACTTCCTGCAGGAGAAATTTATTTTCAAGCCGGAGAAGCTCGATCCGGATTTCAAGTTTGTTTACGACATTCCCTTCCGTGAACTTTTCTTTGATGTATCGGACGGCGTCCGCATCAACGGACTGCATTTTCACCGCGAATCGCCGCTCGGGCTGATCCTTTACCTCCATGGCAATACTCGAAGCATTAAAGGCTGGGCGAAATATGCCAAAGACTTTTACCGGTATAACTATGACGTGGTACTGATCGATTACCGTGGATTTGGCAAGAGTACGGGCAAACGCAGCGAGCGAGAAATGCTGAGCGATATCCAGTTTGTTTACAATACGCTGACGAAACAATACCCCGAGCATCACATAATAGTTTATGGAAGAAGCATAGGTAGCGGTTTTGGCGCAAAGCTGGCATCGGATAACAAGCCCCGGTACCTGATACTTGACTCGCCTTACTATAACTTCCGGAAGGTGGTGGAACGGTTCCTGCCTATTTTACCGGTTAGACTGGTGTTGCGGTATCATCTGCGAACTGACAAGTGGATCAGGCACGTGAACTGTCATACCTATATTATCCATGGAACGCGGGATATGCTGATCCCCATCCGGCACAGCGAACAGCTGCAGCGTGTCAACCCGGGAAAGATCACGCTGATCCGGATCCATGGCGGGGGGCACAACAACCTTCCCTCCTTTCCGGAATACCATAACTTTTTACGGGACATCCTGAAATACTGAAGACTATATTTGCGAAATGAAGATTTTCCGCTGGATCAAGATCATTGTGTTGCTGTATTGCATCGTTGGCATTGCCGCTTTTTACCTCCAGGACCGCTTCCTGTTCCATCCTGAAACAAAAGCACGCAATTCGGCCTATAATTTTGAAGCTCCCCACAAGGAGGTCAACATTGCCTTTGATGCAGGTTCAAACCTTCACATTGTCCAGTTTACAGCTGTTGGCGGTACCGACACTGCAGGGCGGCCGAAGGGTCTTGTGCTTTATTTCCATGGCAACAAAAAGAATATCAGCTGGTATGCCAAATATGCAACTGAATTTACACAACGGGGATATGAATGCTGGATGATCGATTATCCCGGCTTTGGTAAAAGTACCGGAGTACTGACCGAAGAGCGACTGTACGGTTATGCTGCACAGTTGTACAAACTGGGGCGTACCAGGTTTGCGTCAGACAGCATTATCATCTATGGCAAGAGTATGGGAACCGGGATCGCAGCGCAACTGGCTGCTGTACGGGATGCCAGGGCGCTGGTACTTGAAACTCCCTATTATAGCATCCACTCGTTGGTTAGCCGCTATCTTCCGGTTTACCCCGTGTCCAGGATGATCCATTACCGTTTGCCAACTTTTGAGTACCTGCCAAAGGTCACGGCGCCGATCATTATCTTTCACGGCACCAGTGATAACGTGGTTCCCTACTCACAAGCTGACCGGCTAAGACCTCTTCTCAAACCGGGCGACAAACTGGTGACGATAGAAGGTGGGGAACACAATAACCTGACAGAGTTTAAGGAATATACACTGGCGATGGACAGCTTACTGCAGTAAAAATTCAAACGGGCTCAGACGGGGATAATGTTGCGGGCTTTGTTTTTCCGGATCTTTTCAGGGAGGTTGGACAGGATGGCATCTTTAAGTGCAAGGAGTTGTTTCTGCTTTACGAATGTGCGTGATGTGACAAGACTTACCTCACGCATCGGGGAAGGTGATTTAAAGTGCCGGATCAGTTTGTGCTGCGCAGCAGTAAGATCATAAGTAGCCAGTTCGGGAAGAATGGTGATGCCGCGGTTCGTTTCAACCATTTTCTTCAGCGTTTCAAGACTTCCGGCTTCATATTCAAACAGGTAAAGGTCTTTATGTGCCTTCTGGAGTTCACAGAGGTTGAGCATCTGTGAACGGAAACAATGCCCTTCTTCGAGCAGCCATAATTCGTGAACGTCAATATCATTGGCCAGCACGTATGTCTTTTTATAAGCTGCATTTTTCCTGGACACATAAGCGACCATCTCTTCGTAAAAGAGCGGATGCTCTTTGATGGAATTATGCTGAAGAGGTGTAACCACGAGTCCCATTTCGATCTGGCCCCTGATTAGTGCTTCTATCAGGTTATCTGTTGTCATCTCCTTTACCTTCAGCTGAACCTCTGGGTGCCTTTCGAGGAATGTCGGCAAAAACAATGGCAACAAATATGGTGCAAGAGTCGGAATAATTCCAAGCCGCAGTTCGCCATGGATAAGCCCTTGTTTTTCTTTGATCACATCTTCGAGCAGGCTCACCTCCTGGATAATCCGGCGTGCATGAGCCACTACTACTTCCCCAATAGCCGTTGTGGCAACGGGCTGGCGGCTGCGATCAAACAGCTTCACTCCCATTTCTTCTTCCAGTTTCTGAATCTGCATGCTGAGTGTAGGCTGGGTAACAAAACAGTGGGAAGCAGCTGTGGCGAAGTGCCGGTGCTCATCTACTGCGATCACATATTCCAATTGTACGAGCGTCATCCGATAGTTTTCATCTATTGAATCGCAAAATTAATCAATTTGGCTAATGAGCAGGAATTGTGGCGCAGATGTGCTATTTCTCTTTCAGTGTTACCTTGTCTTCACCGACATTCAGCAAATACCGGGCTCCAACTTTAAGCGCATAATTTTCCTTTTCATGACTTACAGGAAATCCAAAACATACAGGATAGCTGTAACTGGCTGTATATTCCTTAAGGATCTCATACACATCCCTCCCAAAAGGTCTTTCTGTGTCTTTATTCTCAGTAAATCCGCCAATAATAAGGGCAGATAATCCATCGAGGGAGCCCGATCTTTTTAACTGCAGCATCATCCTGTCGATATTATACAACAGCTCACCGACATCTTCAATGAAGAGGATCTTTCCTTTGAGCTTGTAAGCCGATGCGGTACCGATTGCGTGAACAAGCATGGCCAGGTTTCCGCCGACCAGTTGCCCGGACGCTTTCCCCTCCTTGTTCAGGTCATGTGGCGGGCAGGAGTAAGACATTTTTTTTCCCGCTAACGAATCCCGGATAGATAAAACATAGGGGGACTCGTAACCGCCGTCATTAAACGCTGCTGCCATAGGTGCATGCATTGTTGCGATCTTTAAAGTCCGGTTGAGATGCGAATGCAGGAGGGTTATATCGCTGAAGCCGATGATCCACTTGGGAGATTTCCGGAAAGCACGGAAATCCAGCCTGTCGATGATCCTGCTTACTCCATACCCTCCCCTGCCGAATAGGATGGCGCTTATCGTTTTGTCATCCAACATTTGCTGCAGGTCCTGGAGTCGTTCTTCGTCAGTCCCGGAAAAATAAGTTTCGGAACTGCTGAACATGGTTTTTCCCAGTTTCACCCTGTACCCCCATTGCTGCAACTGCTCCACGCAGGTCTGGAATCTTTCGGGAGCCATAAAACCAGCCGGACAAACCATTCCAATGGTATCACCTTTCTTAAGTGTAGGGGGATAGATCATACCGCCGAAGATAGGGCATGAAAATAATTTTCAGGGAGGCCGAAGGTTTTTTGGCGGTACTGCGTCTAATAAGGGACAAGATCAAGATATGAGGATTTTTACGATTTTACTGACAGGCATATTGTGCAGCAACATGTTATCGGCCCAGATTACGGTAAAGGGACGGGTTGCCGATTCCACGGCAAGTTCGGCGATGGCCGGAGCAACTGTGCAGCTCCGTAACAGCAACGCAACCAGGAATGCAGTAACGAATAAGTCAGGCGAGTTCAGCATAGCCGATGTGGTTGCAGGCTCCTACAAAGTGACTGTCTCATTTGTTGGATTCGAAACATTTGAAAAAATAATAACAATTGGTACCTCTAACCTTGACCTGGGAACCATTTCGCTTAAGAGCGGCCGGAACCTGGATGAAGTTGTGGTAAAAGGCGTAACACCACCTGCGCAACAGAAGGGAGATACCGTGCAGTTCAATGCCAGCCAGTTTAAAGTCAACCGGGATGCAAATGTGGAGGACCTGGTAAAAAAAATGCCTGGGATAGTAATAGAGAATGGTGCGGTGAAAGCACAGGGTGAAAATGTCAGAAAGGTAACTATTGATGGCCGGGAGTTTTTTGGCGATGATGCCACTGCGGCGCTGCGCAACCTGCCGGCAGATGTGGTTGACAAGATCCAGGTATTCGACAGGTTGAGTGACCAGGCACAGCTGACGGGCGTTGATGACGGGCAGGGATACAAGGCGATAAATGTAGTAACGAGGGAAGACAGGCGGAATGGCCAGTTCGGCCGGATCTATGGCGGTTATGGTACAAATGACCGTTACCAGGCCGGTGGCTCTGTGAACTTCTTCAATAAGGAGCGGCGTATTTCGGTGGTGGGTTTATTCAATAATGTGAACCAGCAGAATTTTTCCGGCTCGGACATACTGGGGCTGACCAGCGGTGGCAGCGGTCGCGGTGGTGGTGCTGGCAGAGGTGGCGGTTTCGGCGGGAATGACAATTTCCAGGTTGCGGGGAAAAGCGGGATCACAAAAACTAATGCGCTCGGAGTAAACTTCAGCGACCTGTGGGGAAAGAATTTTAATGTGAGCGGAAGTTATTTCTTCAATAACAGCATCAATGAGAACCGGTCGGCTTCAAACCGTGAACAATTCATTACACCGGATTCGAGTACCTTTTATAATGAAATTTCGGAGTCGCTTAATAAAAGTACCAGTCACCGAATCAATATGCGGATGGAATACAAAATCGATTCCAACAATACCCTGTTGATCATTCCCAGTTTCAATTTCCAGCAAACAGATAATACCCGGAGCATCGGGGGCTTACAAAGCTTTGAAAACGGTGACCAGATCAGCAGGACTAACAATTTGACCAGGACAAAAGGGGATGGCTACAATTTCAACAATACAGTGTTGTTCAGGCATGCATTCCCCAAAAGAGGAAGATCGATCAACCTTGGTATAACAACAGGTTTCAATAACCGGAATTCAACCCAGGACCTGGCTGCCATTTCTACTTACTTCAAGACGACAACCGAATACGATTCAGTATTGCAGCAGCAGCTATCAGATACCAAAGGATACAATCTCTCAGCCAATGTCAGTTATACAGAACCATTGTCAAAAAGAAGTTTCCTCCAGGTAAGTTATAACCCCTCATACTCCAACAATGATGCAGACCAGCGCACCTGGAAATATGACGACATAAGTGAAAAATACAGCATCCTCGACACCAGTCTTTCCAATGTATTTCTAAATGAAGTAACGACGCAGCGTGGCGGACTCAACTATCGTTTTGTTGAAAAGGATAAGATGATTTCAATAGGGCTTGATGCGCAGGATGTCAGGCTGGACAGCAAGCAGGAATATCCGCAGGCAGGCACTATCAGGAAAAGCTTCAGCAATCTTTTGCCAAATGCAATGATAAGGTGGAAGCTGGGTGAAAAAAGCAATATCCGGTTGTTCTATCGGAGCGGAACAAACAACCCTTCCGTTAACCAGCTGCAAAACGTGATCAATTACAATAACCCACTGTTTATAACGACAGGTAACCCTGACCTGGATCAATCTGTCAGCAACCGCCTGGGTGGAAGATATACATATACAAACAGCCGCAAGGGCAATAGTTTCTTTGTAAACGTGTTTGCGAACCAGGCTGATGGTTATATCACCAATGCCACATATACAGCTTTCGAGGACTCGGTGCTAACACCTACCGTGACACTTTACAGGGGATCACAATTGTCGAAACCAATAAACCTAAATGGCTACTGGAACATGAATACATTGCTTACTTATTCATTTCCATTCAAAGCGATCAAATCGAACCTTACGTTCAACGCTGGAGTTGCATATATAAAAACGCCGGGACTGATCAACAACGTGAAAAACGTCTCAGACAATTACGTGTATAGCGGGGGAATGAATATAGCGAGTAATATCAGCGAATTCGTTGATTTCAATATCAATTACAACGCCAGCTACAACATTGCCAGGAACGAGATTCAACCTAACCTGAACAACAATTATTTTTCGCAATCAGCAGGTGTTGGCCTGAACCTCATGAGTAAGAACGGCTGGGTTTTCAGCAATGATCTGAATAACCAGTTGTACAGTGGTCTCAGCGGCGGACTGGACCAGAATTACTGGTTATGGAATATGGCGGTAGCGAAGAAATTTTTGAAAGACCAGAAAGGCGAACTGCGGCTTTCCGTATTTGACTTGTTGAAGCAAAACCGGAGCATAAGCCGGACAGTGCAACCGAACTACATTGAAGACAATGAAACCCAGGTTCTGACACAGTACTTCATGCTGACTTTTTCGTACAGAATTAAAAATTTTGGCAAAGCTCCTCAAAGGAGGGAACCGGCAAGAAACAGGGAAGGTATGGGAATGCCCTGGAATTAAACCGATAGAACTATTATATTAGTAGTAGCCAGGAAATCGGGAATTCCCAGATCCCTGAATTACAAACAGCCAGCATTGAACGAACCGGAATTTATTGCCAGACTGCAACAGGGAGACGAGACAGCATTCAGCCAGTTGGTTGACGGCTGGAAAGACCGGGTATTCAACACGGCGTTAGGCCTTATCCAACATCATGAAGATGCCGAAGACATAACCCAGGAAGTATTTATTTCAGTCTGGAAGTCGATAGATGAATACAGGGCGGACGCGGGTATTGGCACATGGCTTTATCGCATCACGGTGTCCAGGTCGCTGGATCTGATGCGGAAAAAGAAAGCCCGGAAACGGTTCGCCTTCCTGAAACTGATCTGGCGGAGTGAACCGGAACTGGAAGAGATTCCGGACTTTATCCACCCGGGTGTTCAACTCGAAAGGAAGCAGGACGCCGCAGCGTTGTTCGCCGCGGTCCGCAAATTGCCGGACCAGCAACGGATAGCATACAGTTTACAGAAAGTGGAAGGACTGCCTTATACCGAAATCGCCCTGATCCTTGAAACAACCGTACCTGCAGTTGAATCGCTTCTTCAGAGGGCGAAACAAAACCTGCGAAAATCACTGGCAACCTATTACGGAAAAAATAAATGACCCATGAGAAAACATCCTGATATAGAACAAAAAGTTGAGGACGCGCTGCGAAGCATCGATGGCCTTCAGCCTGCTGAAGCGCCGCCGCATCTATACACCAGGATTAGGGCTGGTCTTGAAAAGCCTGTCGAGAGCAACTGGTCATGGATAGCATCCGTTCTTTCAAAACCATCGGTAGCGCTGGCGCTCAGTATCATACTGATAGCCGTCAATGCCTGGATCATCCTGGGTAATCAACGGAACCTGACTGACGATAAAAATGACCGGGTGGCTGCTCTCGCCCAGGAATATCATTTTGACCATCCGTACCCGCTGGAACAAAACGTACCACAGCCATGAAAAATATGAACAACAAAACCCTTGTTATCATCATTTCCGTTTTGCTGGTGAGCAACCTGGCTTTGCTTGGAATGTACATGGTGAGAGGCAACGAAGCCGCCAAAGAAAAGAAGGTTGAGAAATCGCCTTCGGATTATATGGTGAGAGAATTACAGTTGAATGAACAGCAGGCCACACAGTTCAAAACCATGTGGGAAACGATCAAAGAGAGGAACAGGCCTGTTTACGACTCTCTCCGGAGTCAACGGGAGATCCTTTACAGTTACCTCAGGACAGAGCCACAGCCTGGTTCACAGATCGATGCGGCCGCAACCGCCATTTCGGGTTATGAAAAACAACTGGTGCTGAATAATTACGAGCACTTCAGGAGGGTGCGGGCGATCCTTGACCAGGCACAGCAGGTTAAGCTGGATACACTCATCAATAAAATGGGCAAAAGGATAGGAAGAAGAAGATAAAGCGTTATTGTGCACCGATGCCGTTTGCTGCCGTAAGGATCAGTGGCAATTCATCCGTGATCATAATGGTATGTTCATGCTGGGCAACAAAACTCTTATCTCCGGTCACAAGTGTCCAGCCGTCGTTTGAATCCCTCGCATATACGGATCCGGTTGAAATGAAAGTTTCAATAGCTACGACCATATTTTTCCGGAACCGGTCAAAGTTCGAGCCGTCGTAATAATTAGGAATATATTTCGGGTGTTCATGAAGTTTTCTGCCTATTCCATGACCAACCAGGTTACGGATCACCCGGTAACCGCGTTTGCGCGCGGAGCTTTCAATAAACCGTCCCAGTTCGGCGATGCGCATTCCCGGCCTGATTGTCGCAATTGCCTTCATCAGGATCTCCTCAGACGCATCCACCAGGGGCTGGTGCGCGTGCGGGTCCTTCCCTCCTAATACAAACGAACCGCCATTGTCTGACCAGAATCCATCTAATTCGGCTGATACATCAATGTTAATCAGGTCTCCTTCCCGTAAAATTTTTGTTGAGGCAGGAATACCATGGGCGACTTCGTGGTTGACACTGATGCACGTATAACCTGGGAAACCGTAACTCATTTTTGGCGCGGGATTTGCCCCGGCCGCCAGGATCAGCCGGCCACCATATTCATCCAGTTCCCGGCAATCCATGCCGGGCAAAGCATATTCGCGCATTTTGCGAAGGGCAAGGGCTACCACTTCACTTACTTTCCGCATTCCGAGTAACTCTTCATGAGACGCTATAGACATGAGCCTGCGATTTGATGATTGATTATTTCCTTTTCAGGAGTCTTACTGGAAGGAAAAGAATTTCTTTCAGGGTGAGCAGGACGCCATCCACTGCGATTCCGAGAATCCGGAACGGAAGCAGCAGAAGCCATACCAGGGGATAAAGCACAAGGGCAAATATTGCCAGCGGCCAGCAAAGGATAAACAGGATAAGCCAAAGCAGGAAGGTGATCATGATGGTAAAATAGCCCAAAAAATCATTCCTGCAATACAGCCCCGTTAATATTAACATCCAGTTTTACTATAGCGCCGCATTTCAGGGCAAAGTTGTTCCTCTGGTGACCGACAGGAAAGTCGAAACACACAGGGTATGGGCAATCTTTGACTTTTTCCAATACAATCTGGTGAAGATCCTTGCCAAATTCTTCAAGCGGATCATCCGAGGGTTTTATTTTAAATCCGCCGATAACCAATCCGGCAAGATTATCCAATTTGCCACTACGCTTGAGGTTCCAGAACATCCGGTCAATGCTGTACAGGTATTCACCGGTGTCTTCCAGGAAGAGGATCTTATGTGCGGTAGAAAGGTCTGATCTTGATGCTGCAATAGACTCCAGCGTTTTGCAGTTGCCGCCAACCAGTTCTCCTGTTGCTTTGCCGAACCTGTTAAAGGGATGGGGCGGTACACTGAACCACATCGGTTTGCCGAAAAGCGCTTCGCGGATCGAAAGAATGGTTGCCTGCTGCAACGGATCAGCCACGGACCAGTCGTCAGGAAAACTGTTGCACATTTTGGAATGCAGGGAAGCCACTTTTACCACCCTGTTCAGGTGAGCGTGAAGAACAGTGACATCACTGAAGCCGATCAACCATTTCGGGTTTTTCCTGAAATGGTAGAAGTCAAGCTGGTCAATTATCCTTACAAATCCGTAACCACCACGAGCACACATAACTGCTTTCACTTCCGGGTCGTCGAGCAACTGCTGAAAGTCGAGCAGGCGTTGCTGGTCTGTTCCGCCAAAAGTGCCATCGCGCTGGCCAATTGTAAATCCGTACTTTACTTTCAGTCCCCATGATTCCATGAGCATCACGGCGGGTTGAACCTGTTCATGTGTTATATACCCGGCGGGTGAGGTGATCGCTATGGTATCGCCGGTTTTAAGATATGGTGGAATTTTCGTTTGCAAAGCGACAGGCAACGGCTCTCCGGATTCGGACCTGACATTCACGAGAGGAAGGCCTGTGGCAAGGGTAAGCGCCTTTTGCAAAAAATCTTTACGTTGCATAGGTAAATCGGGAACGGGGGTTCCCTGGACCAAAAATAGGGAGGTTTGAGGTTATCCCGCTTATCTTTGCCCCCATGAATGAACCGAAAAGATACCTGATAACCGCGGCATTACCATATGCCAACGGCCTGAAACACATCGGCCACCTGGCGGGAGCCTACCTGCCTGCGGATATCTATGTGCGTTACCTGAGGTCCCGCAAACGGGATGTCGCCTTTGTCTGCGGAAGTGATGAACACGGCACAGCCATTCCCATCCAGGCTATGAAAGAAGGAACGACTTCCCAGGCTATTATTGATAAATACCACAACCTGATCAAGGAGAATTTCAGGGATCTCAGTATCTCCTTTGACATCTATCACCGTACCAGTTCCCCGCTGCATCACCAGACTTCGCAGGACTTCTTTACTGCACTGAACAACGCCGGCGAACTGGAAACTAAAGAAACCGAGCAGTATTTCGACGAACAGGCGAATACATTCCTGGCCGACAGGTACATCAAAGGAACCTGCCCCAACTGCGGGTTTGATGGTGCTTATGGCGACCAGTGCGAAAAATGCGGTACCGCGCTAAGCCCCGATGAACTGATCAATCCGGTAAGTACACTCAGCGGCCAGCCGCCGATCAAAAAGAAAACAACCCATTGGTACCTGCCACTGAACAGGCATGAAGAATTTTTACGGAACTGGATCATCGGCGAGCATGAAAATGACTGGCGGGCTAACGTTGTGGGCCAGTGCAAGAGCTGGCTGGATGGCGGGCTGCAGCCGCGGGCAGTAACCCGCGATCTTGACTGGGGAATTAAAGTACCCCTTCCCGAAGCAGATGGAAAAGTATTGTATGTATGGTTCGACGCGCCGATCGGTTATATCAGCGCAACCAAACAATGGGCGATCGATAATAACCGCGAATGGGAACCTTACTGGCAGGACAAAGACACCAAGCTTGTTCATTTTATCGGTAAGGATAATATCGTTTTCCATTGCATCATTTTCCCGGTGATGCTAAAGCTGCACGGCAATATCCTGCCGGCAAACGTGCCCAGTAACGAATTCCTGAACCTGGAAGGCGACAAGATGAGTACCAGCAGGAACTGGAAACTGGATATGCAGGACTATATCGATGATTTCGTTAAAAAAGAGAATGGTGGCCCGCAGCTGGTGGATGCGCTGCGATATTATCTCACCCAGATTGCGCCTGAAACCAAGGACAGCGAGTTTACGTGGAAAGGATACCAGGATGCCGTTAACAATGAACTCGTAGCTATTTTCGGGAATTTTGTGAACCGGGCATTTGTGCTCATGCACAAGTTAACCAATGGCAAAGTACCACCACTTCATACAGAGATCATGGATGACAGGGACAATGCGATAATCGCTGCCATAACCCGTTCCAAGTCAAATATTGAGAACCTGCTTGAAGGATATAAGTTCAGGGATGCTCTGTTCGAGGTGATTGACCTGTCGCGCTCCGGCAATAAATACATGCAGGAAAAAGAACCGTGGATCAAGGCGAAAAAACTGGCAGAAGACCCACTCGCACAGCAGGAGATTGACAATACGCTTCATATCTGCCTGCAGCTCTGCGCTAACCTCGCGATCTTCATCAACCCGTTTCTGCCCAATACGGCACAGAAGATGATCCATATGATGAAAGTAGTGGACAAAATGCTGGAGTGGGAAAATGCAGGTAAAACAAAATTGCTGAGTGTTGGCTACAGTTTGCGTGCGCCTGAGTTATTATTCAGAAAAATAGAAGACATGGAAATACAGGAACAGATACAGAAACTTCAGAACAACAGTACACCTTCACCCGGCGTGTCCGCTGCCGCACCGGCACAGGAAAAACAGGTTGAATTGAAAGCCACCATCCAGTTTGATGACTTTGCGAAGATCGACCTGAAAGTTGGCACCATTGAAACAGCAGAAAAGGTGGAGAAAGCAGACAAGTTGCTCAAGCTATCCGTAAACCTGGGATTCGAAACCCGCACAATTGTCAGCGGAATTGCATTGCATTTCAGTCCTGACGAAATTGTTGGAAAACAGGTTGTCGTGGTTACAAACCTGGCGCCGCGGAAAATGCGCGGCATTGAAAGCAATGGAATGATCCTTATGGCTGAGGACAACAACGGAAAACTACACTTCATTTCTCCGGCCAGTGTGATCAATCCGGGTTCCGGAGTAAGTTGATCTTAAACTTTCGCATATAGATGGGGGTTGTCATGGAATAATGGCAACCTCCTTTTTTTTAAGTATATTGTAGCAATGGCGAGGTCTGCATGGAAGAAATGGATAGTCATTGCTTTTAGTGCAATTTTACTGGCGCTTATCCTGTCAATCGGACTGCTGGTTCGGCTGCAATCTGTTTCGGCCGTAAAGCAACTGGTATATGAACTTTCCGCAGGGAAGTATGGCTTTAATGCCTCAAAAATCAGGGTTGATCCGTTTAATATGACAGTTAGGGCCTGGGACATACATATTCATCCTGTTCATACCGGTTCAACGAACAATGAATTTGAACTGCAGGCCGCATCCGTCCGGTTAAATCTCAACGACATTCTTGGTCTGCTCCTGACCCGGACACTTCATGTGGAAAATTTTACTATCGAACGGCCGGCACTCGAACTGCGGGTTTATGAAAAGGACAGTACGAAAAAAAGGATGGCATTACCATTACATATGCAGGTTTCCCGGATCCAGACCGTTTTTTTCGAAGTACTGCATTCACTACAGGTGAAGCACTGCGTTCTGCGGGATGGTTCTATTGCATATTATCCTGAGCGCTCACAGAACAAGGACCGGTATTTCCTGAACCACTTTACCCTTAACATACAGGACCTTCACCTGCTGAAGAAAATAGACAAGTGGAACAAGGATAACAGGGTGATGCTGCAGTTTGAACTGAACAAGCCGCAGATCGAATATCCGGATACAACGATTCGTGTGAACCTGGACAAGTTATTCTGGGATACGCGCAAACATCGTTTTGAAATGAACGGTCTGGCATTTCACAAATCTTTTGTGACCAGCGAAGACAGTTCAGGATTCAGACTTGATGATATCGAACTGGATTCAATTAACTGGAATAAGTTGCTTACAGAAGGCCGGGTTGAGCTTGGCGAACTGAAAGCTTCCAAAGGTTTTTTTTCAAGTAATGAATTCCGGCTCAAAAAAAATAAGGATAGTGTGAGGCTGCGTACCCAGGGAAATCTTCTCGATTTGATCGGGCCGATACTCATACGCCGTTTGAACATAAGGGAAGTTGAATTTACCGGATTCACCCATACCCGTCGAGGCAAAGAAAATATCAGGATCGTTGGCGATCATTTTTTGGTATCGGATCTGCTGGTAGATAAAACCCTACCCAACAAAGTGAGCCTTAACGAGCTGCAACTGAAAGTCCGGGCTTATGTTGAGTCTGACAGCAGCCGGACTTTCCAGGCGGGATTTGGCGAAATGTCCATAAACCGTAACAACCTCGTGCTGAAAGACTACTTTCTGCATACCCCGGCCGGCAGCCGTTATGGCCAGAATACGATTGATGTAAAACAGCTGATCCTGATTGAACTTTCTGTGCCTGACCTTATTAACGGAAAATTGAAAGCGAAGGAGCTTGTACTTTCTGATCCGCGTGTAGACCTGCGACTCAATCCAACCAAAAAGAAACGCGAACAATTTCCCTGGCGGAAGCTGCAGCACGACATCACAAAAAAACTGGATATCGGTCAACTGGAAATCAGGAATGCAAGCGTTGTGGTACACCGACCTGGCTACAAGGAGCCGCTGGTAAACACCGATTCCTTTTACGCGGTCATTTCCAGCAGGAACCTGCTGCGCTCGAGGACACTTGAAGAGTTATTCCGTGGTGAGAGCTCTGTAAAAATGCCACGACTCGTATTACATCTCGACAATTTCAGAATTGACTGCAAAAATGCGATGTACGACAGGCGGACTTTTTATGCCGAAGCAGCAAAGGGAAGAAGCGCTGATGGCGACCTGCGATTTGAGTTCAATCACCTGCTGGCACAAGATGTCAATACTGCAGGAATCATTACGCGCAAGGATTCTGCGTGGCTTCGTTCGTTGACTATCGGTAACGGAGAAATCTATTACAGGATCAGGGATAAAAAATCACGGAAACCTGAGCTGCCAACAGACCTTGTAAGAACCATAAGATCCGGTCGGTTGGGCCTTCACCTGGATGCTCAGAACTGGAGTGTTGTAACTGTACTGGATAGCGTTTCGATTGACAGCCTAAGATATGTTGACAAGGGCTGGAACTGGGACAGCCTGTTTGTATTGGGCAGATCTTTATCCCTGAATCATCCACGGGTGAATGGATCAACAGGTTCTTTTACTATCAGTCATAAACAACCGAATATCATCCGTAAACTTGACATTGTCATAAACAATCCGGGTATGAGGGCGCTGGTCAAGGTTCCGAATTTGCAATTCAATCATCGCATTGTACATTCTGCAAAGATCATGGAAGCGTTGAACCAGGTAACACTGAACCAGCCGTCCGTCGACATCGCATTGAAAACAGTACCACCTGATGAAAAAGCAGGCACATCATCCGGATTGCAATCACTTCGCTTACCGGCAATCACACTGGAAGACCCTTATATCAGGCTGGTAAGAGAAGATGACGCCAATAAAAAAGAACTCGCAAGTGTACAGGGCGGAAAAGTCAGCCTGGAACCATTGCACATAAAAAATGGCACTGTTGAAACAGGCGGCATGGACGTCACTTTCAATCAATTCAGTTCGCACCAGGAAAAGTTTGACCTGGTGTTACCCCACGTCAGTATAAAAACCGGGCATATCAGTTTCAACAAAGACCTACCCCTGAAAACTATCCTGCAAAGGCTCGCCATAACCGGCGGCTCATTCAATTATCAAAAGAATGGAATGTTGCTGGCGCTTACCGGTATCAACACGGAACTGCAAAAGAGTCAGTATCTCAACTCATCAAAAGACTCCCTGAAAAAACTGGTAACATCTTTACCGCACCTGCGGATGGACATCGGCCACTTTATGTATGAAAAACATTCCCGGACATTGGTGGCAGAAAAGCTAAAAGTGGACGCGGATAAAAAGAAAATCAGTTTTGATAGCCTCAGTTGGATAAGTAATATTTCGCGTGACAGTTTTTTTGCCGCCATGCAATACCAGACTGACCTGATCCAGATGAAGACAGGTCCGGGTACTGTTCAGGGTTACCGGATGAGTGACCTGGGTGTTGATACCATCTGGCATGTTGATGCATTTTCCCTGTCTGCAATGGACCTGCTGGTAGAGCGTGATAAACGAATACCTGCAGATTCGATCAGCTACAGGCCAATGCTGACAGGTATCCTTATGAACCTGCCGTTTAAGTTCACGCTAGGCAGGATAGATCTTACAAATTCAAGGATCCGATATAATGAGATCAGTGACAAAACGGGTAAGGAAGGAAGTATTTGGTTCACTGCCATGGATGCCACAGTCAGAAATATCCGGAATATGAACCTTACGGAGAAAGACAGCCTTCGGATCAACGCCCGAACGAAACTGATGAATGAAGGCGACCTGCGATTTTCGTTCAGGCAGTCATATACCGATAGCCTGCAGGGATTTTTTATGTTGGCAAGAATGAGCAAGATGGACCTGAACGCGTTATCACCATTGTTGTTTCCGTTATTTAACCTCCGCATTGACAAAGGAGTTGCGGATAGCCTTTGGCTGCAGGTGAAGGCCAATGATTACCTGGCTTTCGGTCAGATGGAACTCGACTACAGGAACCTTCACCTGAGCCTGCTTAGGGATAATGGCAGGAAGAAAGGGATGACCAGTTTTCTTCTCAATTCCCTTTTACGTAACCAGAATGAGAAGAGCGGGATCGTATATCGTGAACGGTTGCGAAACAAGTCGATCTTCAATTACTGGGGAAAGATTGCACTTAGTGGTTTGCTGACGAATATGGGGGTTCAGCGGGACAAAAAAGCTCTGAAAAAATACCATAAGGAAATAACAGTGCTTGATCTACCCGAAGACCTGTTCGCTGAGTAAATGGCCCTTTTTTAACCGATGGATGGGGAATCCTTCGGCCGGAATTCGTTGGGTCAAAGCGTGATTCTGATACCCGCGTTGATGAAAATGGAACGTGACTTCCCTACATCGACATCCTGCACGTCTTTCTGGACATTAGTGAGAGACCACTCATATGAAGCATCAAGGAATAGTTTCCAAAAGTCGATCCCTACTCCTGCGAAAACGCCCCAGAATGCCTTCTCGAATTCATCCTTGTCAAAATCGCCGCCCGTACCGGTCAGGAAAAATGCTGATCCGCCGCCGAAAATACGCAGACCACCAGTTCCAGCTGAGTCACTACCCAGTAATCTAATTCCAATTGCCACAGGTATACGGATGCCGTTGATTTCACCTTTGATTTCATCGTCGAGGTCTGAAACAACTTTTGTTGATTTGGAAGTCCAGAAAATGCCGGGTTCCAGGTAGAACTTTTTCCCAAAAGCAACACTGCCACCAACCTGGTAGCCTACCCGACTTTTAATTTCACCAGATTCGGGGTCCTTAGAAAAGTCAGTGAAGTTTACTCCAACTGCAGGCTTAATAGTCATCTGTGCCTGCAAGCCACAGTATGCCATAAGCGCAATGCATAGTGCTTTAAACTTTTCCATAGAAAGTGTTTTAGTTGGCTACAAATATAACGTATTTAATACATATATTTACAGAGACGAGAGTACAACTATGCTGAATTACAGTTAATTACGACTTTACTTTTATTATATATAATTTATTTCCGTTTATATATGGTTGCAAAAATTTCTTACTCTCCACATCAATGGAACATGCGAATGGCAGTCATATCTGAGTGGGGTACCGAGCCGGATAGCTCAGTTATTAAAGTGATAAGTGCAGGCTAAATCATTTGAAGTTTGTAACAGTGTTGCTCATGTGCTTTTTCCTCAAACGTCGCTTTCACTCAAAGGCTTTTGCAGAAGAATGATAACCAGATCCATTACGTTTGTCTGAGTAGGTCCCGTAATAAGAAGGCCATCCAGGGCGGCAAAGAAATGCCATGAATCGTTGTTTTCGAGAAATGGTTCGGTGTCCAGGCCGAAGTGCCACATTTGTTCGACCAGCAAAGCATCGACAATTGCTCCAGCGGCGTCTGTGGGACCATCAGAGCCGTCTGTGCCGCCACTCAGGATAACCGGCCAGTTAACCGTATCGATTTGAAGCAGGGCATTCAGGGCAGAAAGGGCAAACTCCTGGTTGCGTCCCCCCTTTCCCTGGCCATTAATGGTCACCGTCGTTTCACCGCCGGCAATTACACAAGTGGGTACATCAATTTCAAGCTGGCTTATTTCGTTAACTATATTTGCTGCGGTGAAGCGACATTCACCTTCCAGTTGGCTAGAGGAATTAAGAACACGGTATCCCAGTTTGTGTGCTTCGCGAGCGGCAGCCTCCATCGCGATCCTGTTGGTTGCGACGAGGTGATGATAAACCCGGTCAAAGATCCGATCACCTTCTCCGGGCGTGTCGGCTATTCTGCCTTCAAGTCCGGCTTCAATCCGATGCAGTAGTGGTGCCGGCATCTCTTCATATAATCCATACTTGTGCAATACATCAGCGGCATCTGAAAAAGTTCCGTTATCGGGGAAGAAAGGTCCGCTTGCAATTGTCGACAGATCATCGCCCGGAACATCGCTCAGGACAAAATTGTGGACAGTGGCAGGATAGACGAGCCTCGCGAGCTGCCCTCCTTTCATAATGGAAAGGTGCTTCCTGACGGTGTTCATCTCGCGGATATTGGCCCCGGATAAAAGGAGGCCAGTGAACAGCTTCTGAAGATCTGCAAGAATCGCATTGGCAGGAAGGTCCGATACCAACGAACTCGCTCCACCACTTGTCAGCACAATCAGGAGATCATCTTCGTTCAGGCCTGACAGGAAGTTAATAACTGAACGACCTGCATCAACACTGTTCTGATCAGGTACAGGGTGACCGGCTTCAATAATAGGCCATGGTATTCCAGGCAAGGCATGACCGGTTTTCGTCACAACAAGGCCATCTGTTATCAGATCGTCCAGCAGTTCATGTGTGACAAGGGCCATTGAAGACGCTGCCTTTCCCATTGCCAGCACCTTTACCCGGTTAAAATTTTCACGTGAATAATGTTTATCATCCAGTAAAAAACCTGTTGCCGTTTTTCTTATGAATGCAGGCAGGCTTCCTTCCGGCAATACAGCAGCGCAGGCTGCCCTGAATATGGAAATGGCATCAAACCGCGACATCAATCAGCATGTTTACAACAAGCAAAATAAGTTCTTTGCCATTATAAGTGTGCATTTCAAAAATCCTTATCTTCACCTTAATTAGTTGTTTAGCTAACTATTTTAATCGGCTATGAAAAGAAAGATCAAAAAGGTCGGAGTTTTAGGAAGTGGCGTTATGGGTTCACGTATTGCCTGTCATCTTGCAGGGGCAGGAATTCAGGTGTTGCTTCTTGACATGGTACCGAAGGAAGCCGCGGAAAGCCAGGATAAATCGGCCAGGAACAAACTGGTAAACGATGCTTTGCAGGCCGCCCTCAAAAGTAATCCGTCACCCGTTTACACCAGGAATGTTGTAAAGCGCATAATCACCGGCAATTTCACTGACAACATGAAAGAAATATCCGGCTGCGACTGGATAATAGAAGTTGTCGTGGAGCGGCTCGATATAAAGAAAATAATCTTTGACCAGGTTGAACAATTCCGCAAACCAGGAACACTGGTAACGTCAAATACGTCCGGTATACCGATACATATGATGGCCGAAGGGAGGTCTGACGATTTTAAAAAACATTTTTGTGGAACGCACTTTTTTAACCCACCCCGTTATTTACGCCTGCTAGAAATAATTCCTACACCTGAAACTGATCCTGAGGTTACTAATTTCCTGATGGAATTCGGCAGCCTGCAGCTGGGCAAAACAACTGTCCTGGCGAAAGACACGCCGGCTTTCATAGCAAACCGAATCGGGGTTTATGGGATCATGGCCATATTTGGCCTGGTAGAGAAACTTGGGCTTACTATCGATGAGGTAGATGCATTGACCGGTCCCGTTATAGGCCGTCCGAAATCAGCTACTTTCCGTACTGCAGATGTAGTGGGCATAGATACCCTCGTTAAGGTAGCAAATGGAGTTGCAGAAAACTGTTCCGGTGATGAACAGCGTACCGCATTCAGCATTCCCTCATGGCTTGACAGGATGGTCGGCAACAGCTGGCTTGGAGACAAGACCGGCCAGGGCTTCTTCAAGAAGACTAAAGGTGCAGCTGGTGAAAAAGAGATTCTTACCCTCAACCTTGCGACGATGGAATACGGTCCTCGTCAGAAAGCGAGGTTTGCTACTCTTGAAGCTGCAAAACCGGTTGATGATCTAAAGACCAGGCTGCAGATGCTGGTGCAGGGTAGCGACAAAGCTGCAGACTTTTACCGTCATTTCCACTATGGCCTGTTTGCTTATATTTCACATCGCATACCTGAAATTTCTGACGAGTTGTATCGGATCGACGATGCCATGAAAGCTGGCTTTGGATGGGAGATCGGTGCGTTCGAAAGCTGGGATGTACTTGGGGTTGAAAAGACAGTTGCGAAAATGAAAGAGGCAGGGTACCAACCCGCGGCATGGATTGAAGAAATGCTTGCATCGGGTGGCAAGTCCTTTTATAAGATTGAAAACGGAAAGCGGCTGTACTATGACGCCAGCAGTAAATCTTACCGGCCACTTCCGGGAGGGGATGCGTTTATCGTGATGAAGAACTTTGAGGGACAGACCGTCTGGAAGAACAGCGCATGCCGAACCTACCACCTGGGAGATGATGTGCTGGGACTTGAATGGCATACAAAAATGGGAAGCATAGGAGGTGAAGTTATAGAGGCAATTAACAGGTCTGTTTCCCTGGCTGAAGAAAAATACAAGGGATTGGTGATTGCCAACGACACAGCAAATTTCAGTGCTGGTGCCAACGTGGGGATGATCTTCATGTTTGCTGTTGAGCAGGAGTATGATGAACTCGACCTTGCGGTACGGCAATTCCAGCAGACCATGATGCGCACACGGTACTCTTCAGTTCCGGTTGTTGTAGCGCCGCATGCTCTTACACTCGGAGGTGCCTGCGAGCTGACGCTTCACGCCGACAAATCCTGCGCCGCTGCCGAAACATATATTGGGCTGGTTGAACTCGGAGTCGGGTTGATACCAGGAGGCGGGGGGACGAAAGAATTTGCCATGCGTGCGGCAGACGAGATGCACGAAGACGAGCCGGAGACCATTACGTTAAAAAACCGGTTCCTCACCATTGCAACTGCAAAAGTAGCCACATCTGCATTGGAGGCATTTGAACTTGGAATGCTGCGCAGGGGCGTTGATGAAGTTGTACTCAACCAGGACAGGCGGATAAGTGAAGCAAAGAAATCAGTGGTGGAAATTTATGATAGCGGGTATTTGACACCGTTACCACGCACAGATGTAAAAGTTTTGGGAAGATCTGCATTAGGCGCATTGTATGCCGGTATTAACGGTATGTGGCGCGCCAACTATGCCACTGACCATGATGCATTGGTCGCAAGAAAGCTGGCCTATGTGATGTGCGGCGGCGACCTTAGTGAACCAACACTGGTAAGTGAGCAGTACCTGCTGGACCTTGAGCGGGAAGCATTTTTATCATTGGCTGGCGAGAAAAAAACGCTTGAAAGAATCCAAAGCGTGCTGAAATCCGGAAAGCCGGTCAGAAACTGACAACCTATACACCTGAGAGCGCAGCCGGCCGTATGGCCGGCTTTTTTTTGCGTACATATAAATCTTTTCACCGGCTCCTGCACATCTGTTAAATTGACAAAAAAAGCAGTGCAAGTACTGGAACTGGAGAATATCAGCAAATCGTACGGAAAAATCAGGGCGCTGAACGGGGTCAGTCTAACCGTGCCACAGGGAAGTGTATATGGTATACTCGGTCCCAACGGAAGCGGCAAAACCACCCTCCTGAGTATTATACTCGACGTGCTGTCGGCCGACAGCGGCAGGTACAGCTGGTTCGGGAAACCGGGCTCGAAAGAGCAGCGCAAACAAATCGGTTCATTGCTGGAAACGCCAAATTTCTATCACTACCTGTCGGCAGTGAACAACCTGAAGATAACACGAAGCATCAGTGGCAGGGGCGATGAAGACGATATTGGGAATGTATTGCGATCTGTAAACCTGTACGAACGCCGGAACAGCAGGTTCAGCAGCTACAGTCTAGGCATGAAACAGCGGCTGGCTATTGCCGGTGCTTTACTGGGAAACCCGGGGGTACTGGTGCTTGATGAACCTACTAACGGACTCGACCCCGTTGGAATCGCCGAGATCAGGGATCTGATCAGGAAACTGAATGCGCAGGGCCATACGATCATCCTGGCAAGTCACCTGCTCGATGAAGTGGAAAAAGTATGCACGCACGTTACTATCCTGAAAACAGGTAATATCGTCACATCCGGAAGGGTTGATGATGTGCTGGCACATGATGATATTGTTGAAATCATGTGTCCCGAAATGGAGCTCGTTAAAAAATTATTTGAAGGGTATCCCGGAATAATTTCCAGTAAGGTCGAAGGACCGTCGTTGCTGCTGTATTTCACCAGGGGATTGGCAGACACCAGGAAGATTAATGAGTTTTGCTTTGCAAACGGAATTGTCTTACAGCACCTAAGCCTGAGAAAGAAAAAGCTTGAAACCAGATTCTTTGAATTGACGAACAACTAAAAATTCAGCATGTCTTCATTGGTAAAAACAGAATGGCTAAAAATAAGCAGGTATCCAGCTTTCTGGCTTCTTACAGGTTTGTGTATCCTCTCCTATCCCGGCATTAACTATATTTCACTGAACATCTTCAAAAAGATCGTCAAAAAGGAAAGCGCAGCAGGCCAGGTTATAAGCATGTTCCTTGGTGAACCATTTACTTTCCCCGAAGTATGGCGGACAACTGCATATTTCTCGAGCTGGTTTATTTTCATCCCCGCAGTATTGGTAATTATGCTCATCACAAATGAGTATACGTACCGCACCAGCAGGCAGAATATCATTGACGGCTGGAGCCGGCAACAATTCATACTAGCCAAGATGGTGGATGTATTGATGGTTTCAGTTCTGGTCACGCTTCTGTATAGCGTGGTGGCTTTAGTTATTGGCATAACAAATACGAAATCACCATCACCTGATATATGGGGAAAAAGCTACCATGTCTTTCTGTTTGCTTTACAGACATTTTCGCAATTGTCACTTGCCTTCATGATCGGGCTGCTCGTAAGAAAATCTTTCATAGCCCTGGCAATCTTCTTATTTTACGCGATGGTTGCGGAACCAATTGCCGTTAACTTTTTACGCTACGATGTAAAGAATGACCTGGGCAGATTTTTTCCTTTTGAGATCTCTGACAGGGTTCTACCGCCACCTGCATTCATGGGAATGATTGACGAAAAGGCATACCAGCTTGCCCTGGATTCAGTTAAATATCACACATTCTATACTGTATTATTGATCATAGGCACCTGGTCGATAAATTATTGGATTTATACAAAAAGAGACCTTTAAGCATCGATTACAAAGCAGGGCCAATCAATTGCTGCAAAGCGCTATCCAAAGTCGGATAAGCGAACTGGAAAGCGGCCTGTCTTGTTTTGGCAGAACTGACTGTAGCACTTTTGAGGACTTCAATACTCATTTCGCCCAGAGCCAGCTTAAGGGCAAATTCAGGCACATGAAGAGAAATGAACATTTTGCCGCGTAAATATTTTGCGAGGCTGAGGGTAAGCTCTTTATTGGTTACAGGATTAGGTGAAACTCCGTTATATGCGCCATTCATCTCAGTGTTTTCGATCGCGTCGGTGTATAGGCGGATGATGTCATGGATGTGAATCCAACTGCAAACCTGGTTCCCATCGCCAAGGATGGTGGCAACACCAAATCGCAGAGGTCGCATGAATTCAGGCAGTGCACCTCCTTCCTTCGCCAGCACGATGCCTGTCCGGATATGTACCATCCGCTTACCGAGATCCGTTACGGGCTTCAGGCTGTCTTCCCAGAGACGGCAGGTTTCACCAAGAAAATCGGCAGAGGGTGGATCAGTTTCTTTGAATGGTTCCGGGTTTGGGCGAATAGGGTCCGGACCATACCATCCGATCCCGGATGCGCTAACAACAGATTTGACTTTATTGGGGGTTTCATTAAGTGCTTTTACAATCAGATTACCGCTATTAATGCGGCTATCACGGATCTCCTGCTTTCTCTTTTTGCTCCATCGTTTGTCCGCTACTCCGGCGCCTGCCAGGTGAATAATATGATCTGCCTCGCCGATCGCAGCCGGATCAATAATTTGACGTTTAACATCCCACCCGGCATACTGCACATGGCGATCAGGTTTATGTTCAGTCGGATTGCGGGTCAGGATGGTGACCTTATATCCTTTATTTACGAGGAATGTTGTGAGGGCGGTTCCCAAAAGTCCGGTCCCCCCGGTAATCAGAACAGTAGGCATTGGTTAAAACTACAACCTTCATGCAACAATCTGCAATAAAAAGGCCCTCTGCAAATGCAAAGGGCCGATTATCCGGATAGGATAAACAACTAAAAACAAACCAGTTTTCACAAGACGTGACGATACTTTCCTAGTCCGGCTTTTTACCGTCCAGGAAAGTATTGATCGTGCTGATCTGGGTATTATTGTGCTCATCTGTCTTCACCGTGTAGTTGCTGTAAAAATTCTCAGCGGGTGAGACAGTGTTGTAGAGTTCAAGGTTGCGGCGGATGTAAGCCGGCACAGTGTCAAACTCGTTGTTAGGGTCTGCGGCGTTAATGTTGAATGACAGATTACGTAGTTTCTGTATCCTCTCGGCTGCTTTCCTTTTCTGTTCCTCCGCTTCGTCCGGCATCGCCGGTTCCTCAGCAGGAGAGTAATAAGAAGGTTGAGTTGATGGTGCCCCAGGCGCATCCGCCGCGGGAATTTCATCTTTGATCACCAGTCGCATGTCGAAAGCAGGATCTTCCTCTTTCTGTGGCATTGCCGGCGGCTGTTGACGGATGGATTCATTCACAGGAGACGTTTGTTCCAGGTTGGCTTTGGTTTCCGGCCTGTGAGCCGATTCTGCATAAATATTGGATGGCTTGGCCAAGTATCCCCCGGATGCTGCAGACACCGGAGAATTATTTTCTGACAGCTTGAGTTCGATTCTTTCTTCTCTTGGTGTGGTGGGAAAGCCTTGCGAATCTACTGTATGGAAAGGTGACGGCGCTGAGAAGTTTTCAACAGTAGTATTACGATCAGGTTCATCCGTAAAAAACACTACGGGCTGTGGCGCCGGTGTAATCGCAGCCGGCCGCTGGGGCTCTTCCACCATTCTTGGCTGCAGTTCAACAGGAAGTTCATTAACCACCGGTTGAACATAAGGCTCCGGTTCTACCGTCTTTTTCTCATCAGCGGCGAAGGGCAGAACAGACTGATCATAAACTTTCGACTCCTCATTTCTGCCACCCAGCGTCACAATGATCTTTTCTTCTTTCCGGGGTTCCGGCCGCTTAACTTCCTTTTTGGTGAATGGATCACGGTATTCAAAACCTGTTGCGATCAGGGTGATGCCAATTTGCTGCCCAAGAGTATTGTCATATCCCAGACCGAGGATAACGTCGGTATTTTCACCGGCGTGACTAAGCAGGTAATTCTGGATGATGTCCACTTCGTCCATCGTGAATTCATGCTCGCCTTCAGCCGAGTTTATGTTGATGAGTATCCAGCGTGCTCCCCGGATATCATTGTCATTCAGCAGCGGTGAATTAAGCGCTTCCTCGATCGCCCGCTGAGCGCGGTCCTCACCTGCCCTTGAGGCATTTCCGAGTATCGCAACTCCACCGTTCCGCATAACCGTGCATACGTCCGCAAAATCGACGTTGATCTGACCGGTACTGCTGATGACATCTGTTATACACTTTGCAGCTGTGGCAAGAACATTATCGGCCTTTTCAAAAGCTTCCTTCATTTTCAGGTTTCCGTACTGGTGACGTAATTTGTCGTTACTGATCACCAGCAATGTATCAACATTGTCCTTGAGTCGCTGAATTCCTTCTTCTGCCTGCAGCTGGCGTTTCCGTCCTTCATATGAGAAAGGTGTAGTAACGATACCTACTGTAAGAATGCCGAGTTCCTTACAAATTTTCGAAATTATCGGCGCACCACCGGTTCCAGTTCCTCCTCCCATACCTGCTGTAATGAATGCCATCTTGGTATTCACTTCCAGGATCCGCTTGATCTCCTCGAGACTTTCTTCAGTGGCCTGTTTCCCGATCTCAGGATTCGCCCCTGCTCCAAGTCCCTGTGTAAGATGCGGACCAAGCTGAATCTTGTTGGGCACCTGGCTAAGCGCGATAGCCTGCGCATCCGTGTTACAGATTATAAAATTCACCCCGTCAATACTTTGACTGAACATGTGATTAACAGCATTGCTGCCACCACCTCCTACGCCAATCACCTTTATGATCGATGACTTCTCCTTCGGTAAATCAAAGTGTATCATATCACTGTTGTTAATGGATTATTTAATGGTTAGTAAGTACGCTTATAAATGTTGATCTTCTTCCTCTTTGAAAAGATCAATCAGGTTGTCCTTGAATTTGCTCCAGAACCTGTTGATCCCTAACTCTGATTTTCTGCCCGAAACTTCAACCGGACCCGATGTCACCTGTGCGGTCTTTTCAACTACTGCATCCTTCTGCAATTCACGTGGTATTTCAACCGGGCGGAAATGCCGTTCGAACTGTTTACGGTTTCGCTCATAGTCATCATATCCTTTTAGGATCAGCCCTATACAAGTGGCATACATTGGTTTGGTCAACTCGTCGATGTGTCCCGATGCCAGGTGCTCATTCGGATATCCGATGCGCGCATTAAGTCCTGTAACATACTCAGTCAGCTGAATAAGATGTTTCAATTGGGATCCACCACCAGTGAGCACGATACCGCCATTTAACATCCTGCTATCCATTCCTACCTGCTTCAGGTGATAGGTCACAAAGTCCATGATCTCGCTCATCCTTGCCTGAACGATATTCGCGAGGTTCTTCACGCTGATTTCCTTGGGAGGGAGCCCGCGCATACCCGGGATGGTTATGAATGCGTTAGCCTTAGCTTCATTAGCAAGAGCCGAGCCAAACTGCACTTTCATTTGCTCAGCCTGTGTTTTTAACACGCCAAGACCGGTCTTTATATCATTAGTGATGTTTTCTCCACCGAAAGGAATTACTGCAGTATGCTTAAGAATGCCTTCGTAAAAAACGGCGAGGTCGGTAGTACCACCTCCGATGTCAACGATGGCTACTCCAGCCTCAATATCTTCCTGGCCCATTACTGCTGCTGCAGATGCGAGTGGCTGTAAAACGAGATCCTTCGTGTGCAGTCCACTTTTTTCCACTGCGCGGTTGATGTTCCTGATCGCATTTTTGTCACCGGTAATGATGTGAAAGTTTGCACCAACTTTCACCCCGCCGTAACCAATCGGGTTTGGAATATTCTGGAAATTATCTACCGTGAATTCCTGCGGGATCACATCGATGATCTGGTCGCCCGCAGGAATGTAGGTTTTATACTGGTCAGCGACAAGCTGATCAATTTCCCGTTGTGAAATTTCCTCTTCATTGCTCTGGCGCACAATATCCCCCCTGGTCTGCAGGCTCTTGATGTGGTGACCTGCAATACCTACATAAACCTCGCTGATTTCGAGGTTCGGGTTTGAAGCATAACAGTTTTCCAGTGCGCAGGCTATTGCCTTGATCGTTTCATCAATGTTCAATACCTGTCCATGCTTTACTCCGTTGCTGTTTGAACGACCAAAACCCAGGATCTCAAGCTTTCCAAATTCATTCTTACGGCCAGCGATGGCAGCAATTTTTGTCGTTCCGATATCAAGCCCAACGATAATGGGTTGTTCGTAATTCATATCTATGTTGTTTTTAGTTGTTCACCTTACTCATTACCGCTTTTGGCTGCCGGATAGCAGCGGTGCGGACAGGAGTTGGATCTTTAACTGTCTTTCTTTCGGGTTGGGATTTTGCGGATGCAGGGTCCGGAACGGCTGGCCTGTTACTAATAACCGATAAAGATGTATCAGCAAAAGTGACGGGCATTATTTTTTTTTCCACCGATGTGGATATTGCATCACCTCTTACACCAATTACCTGCTGATCGAATTTTATATTGATGGCGCTGTAGTAATCGAAGCCTGTGTGCGCGAGAACGTTGCGATAGAATACCGCAAGCCTGCTGAACTTTTTATCACACGAATTACCATTACCAAATAATATAATATGCCGTCCGACAAGAGGTACTAATTCAAATTCATTTCCAGCGGTAACATCGACCTGCGTGATCTGCGCCGACCAGAATTCATCGTTGTACAGAACATTACTGATTGCTTTTATATGTGAAAGCAAAGTACTGTCGCTGACCTGTGCAGGTTTCAGTTTCTCAGGCATACCTGTAAACACAGGAAGTTTTACTGGCGGTTTACCCGGTGACAGAGGCAGATATTTGCCACTGCTGTCGAGGTACCAGGAATTTCCTGAGCGGGTAAACAATCGCGCGATCGGCTCTCTTTCTTCAACCTGCACCTGCAGCACCCTGTCATTATCGAAGAATAGCTCAACATCTGCAACCCAGCTATTGGCGCTGATCCTTTCTTCCATGCTGCTGAGGTCGAAAGAAAGTGTTGATTTCCCTTTCAGGTCTGCAGTCGTTTCCGAACCCATCAGCCTGATCACATCAGACTTATTCAGGAAGGAAAATTTGCGAGATCCTTTAATGCTGATCGTGACTCCCGAGCAGTTTGCATCATTGCCGCTCCTGATGGCAGCGACCAATAGCACCAGCACTGCAACCCCGGCCATCAGCCATAGGATTGCGGCAACAAGTTTTCTGATATTGATCCTGCGTTTATTCATATTTTTTCCAACAGTTCTTTTACCGGTTGCACGAGCGCGTCTATATCACCTGCTCCGGCTGTGATCAGCAGCTCCCCGAATTCGAGGTTTGCCGCAGGAACGTATTCGTTTTTTATATAATTGGTCAAATCTTCTCTTTTAACCACTTTCACATAATCCGATTTCATGCGATCACGGATCATTTCACTTGTAACTCCGGGCATGGGCAGCTCACGTGCGGGATAAATCGGCAACAACACCACATCGTCGGCAAGGTCAAGGCTTGAAGCGAACTCATCGGCTAGATCGTGTGTCCTGCTGAACAGGTGCGGCTGAAAAATCACGGTGCACTTTCTTCCCGGGTAAAGGGTTTTTGCTCCTGTGATCAATGCCCGCAACTCTTCCGGGTGATGGGCATAATCATCTATAAAAACCATCCGGCTGTTGCGGATTACATATTCAAACCGCCGCTTCACTCCCTGGAATTTTTCCACGGCATCGACAATCGCTGCAGGTTCGATGCCAAGCTGGTGTGCAATTGCGATAGACACCACAGCATTTTCTACATTGTGCATACCACCCATATGAAGGGTAAAGCCATCAATGCCACCACCCGGTAACGCAACGGAAAACCTGTAGCTGCCATCATGCATGGTGATATCCTTCGCATAGGCATCAGCAGATTCATTTTGCAGGCTGTAGGTATAGTGTCTTCCTGCATTCAGGGCACTTCCCCTTGGCAGACCGTGTTTGCTGAAAAGTGTACCACCCGCTTTTACCTGCTGACTGAATGCAATAAATGCATCCTGCAATGCCTCTTCCGTGCCATAAATATCCAGGTGATCCGGATCCATCGAACTAATCACTGCAATATCAGGGTGTAGGCGAAGGAAACTGCGATCGTATTCGTCGGCTTCGATGACTGCGACATTGCGCGGGTCACTCCAGAAATTTGTACCATAGTTTACTGCGATTCCACCGAGGAAGGCATTGCATCCATACCCGGTGTGTCGCAAAATATGAGCCGTCATACTGGTAGTGGTGGTTTTACCGTGAGTGCCACCAATACAGATATTAAAAGAGCTATTACTGATGATGCCGAGCACTTCGCTCCGCTTCATTACCGTGTAACCACACTGCAGATAGAAAATCAGTTCTGCATGGCTCGACGGCACTGCAGGTGTATATACCACGAGTTGCACGTCTTTTGGAATAATCTGCAGGTTTTCTTCATAATGAACCGGTATACCTTCCTTTTCAAGCGCAGCCGTCAGTGGTGTTGCCGTCTTATCATAACCGCTGACTGATTTGCCAAGCGAAACAAAATACCGGGCGAGCGCACTCATCCCGATACCGCCAATGCCGATAAAATAAACAGCCTGTATGTCTTTAACAGATAACAATCTCTTATCTTTTATATCTTTTGCCCAGTCAACCGTAACACTTCAGTTGCAATTATTCTGTCTGCATGTGTGACGGATAAAGGTGAAATATTGTTTTTAAGTTCTTTTTGCTGTAAAGGATCTTTAGCCAGGTCAATAGCAGTTTGAACCAGTTTGTTTTTTGCATCACCGTCGCTAACTAAAATCGCAGCATGCTTGTCTGCAAGGTTCCGGGCATTAACAGTTTGGTGATCCTCCGCTGCAAATGGATAAGGCACCAACACAGCAGGCTTTTTTACAACACAGATCTCAGCGATCGCCATTGCCCCCGCTCTTGAGATGATCACATCTGCCGCCGCGTAGGCATATTCCATCTGCGTAATGAATTCGTTCACCCAGACATTGCCTTTCCCTTCCGCAACTTCCTTTCCTCTTTGTGAATAAGGTTTGCCGGTTTGCCAGATCAACTGTAATCCTTCAGTTTCGAATTGCCCCAGGCCTGCGTCAATGGCCTCGTTTATGCTTTTAGCGCCTAGACTCCCCCCGATTGAAAGGATTGTCGTGCGTGAAGGATCCAGGCCGAAAAAGCGGATTCCTTCTTCCCGGCTGAGCGTAGCACTGACGATCGCGGTACGGACAGGATTCCCGGTGATCATGATCTTACCTGCTGGAAAGAATTTTTCCATGCCATCGGTTGCCACGAACACTTTGTCTGCATGCCTGCCAAGCATCTGGTTGCTTTTACCGGCAAAAGAATTTGATTCGTGCAGGAAACTGGCGACACCTTTCTGCTGGGCATATTTCAAGACAGGGAAGCTCGAATAACCGCCTACGCCAATTACTGCATCCGGCCGAAAGGACTGGAAGATCTTTTTTACCTGGAAAAAACTCCTGATGAGCTTAAAAGGCAAACCAACATTTTTTATCAAAGAGCTCCTGTTGAAGCCTGCAATATCAAGTCCTTCGATCCTGTACCCGGCCTGCGGCACTTTCTCCATCTCCATTTTTCCTTTCGCGCCTACAAACAGTAATTCTGTTTCAGGCTCCAATTGCTTCAGCGCATTTGCAATCGCAATGGCCGGAAAAATATGACCACCCGTTCCCCCTCCTGCTATTATTATCTTTCTTCCTCTTTTCATGCCATTTCATTTTCCGGTTCACCATCTGATGTTTTTACAGCCTCATTCTTCTCCACATACCTCGATACGCTGAGGATGATTCCTATGGCCAGGCAGGTAAACAGAAACGAACTTCCTCCCATACTGACGAGAGGCAGGGTTACACCTGTAACCGGGAAAAGATTCACATTCACCGCCATATTCGCCATTGCCTGGATAACCAATGTAAAACTCAGTGCAAGTGCCAGAAAGGCACCGAAGGCATAAGGACATTTCCTGAACAGCTGGATGCTCCTGAACAAAAAGATCAGGTATACGAACATCACAACACCACCACCAATTATGCCATATTCTTCTATTATAATAGCATAGATAAAATCTGAATAGGGGTGTGGAAGAAAATTCCGCTGCTCACTGTTACCGGGACCAAGACCAAAGAATCCACCTTTGGCTATAGCAATCTTCGCCTGGTTCACCTGGTAATTGTCATCGTCATCTTCATCCGAATTACCACCATACATAAACGATTCCACCCGGTTCACCCAGGTACTCACCCGGGCAGTCAGTTTAGACTTATTTTCTGACCGCGCCTGGATACCATTTCCATTACTATGTTGAAATATGGCAGCACCAATCAGCATGGCTATCGGAACGAGGGCAACAAGGCCGGTCAAAAACAGGTGCTTCATGCTGACACGACCAATGAACAGCAACATCATGCTGGTCGCCCCAACCAGAAGTGCTGTTGACAGGTTTGCCGGTGCTATGAGCATACAGGTGATACCGACCGGGATGATCACAGGAAGAAAACCTTTTTTGAAATCCTTGATCACCTCCTGCTTCTTACTCAACATCCGGCTGATATACATAAATAAAGCCAGCTTTGCTAAGTCAGAGGTTTGAAAGGTGAGATTGATTATCGGCAAACGGATCCACCTGCTTCCTTCGTTTAATCGCACCCCAAAGAACAAGGTATATATCAGCAGGGGTATGGTCAGGATAAATACGACCTGCGCAATCCTGGAATATAAGGTATAGTTAACCTGGTGAGCGAAATAAATGAAAAGTATACCGATGCAGATGAAAACTACCTGCTTGAATAGGTAAACTTCCGTATTACCCCGGTACATCTTGTATGCCAATGACCCTGTGGAGCTATACACAACAAGCAGCGACATGAGGGCCAGGAGCACCACCAGGGCCCAGATCACTTTATCGCCTTTCGTTTTGTTTAGCAGGGACACTATATAGAAGTAAAATTAAAAAATCAAAAATTTGAAGAGTCTGTCCAATCAGAGTTCACGAACTGCGGCTTTGAACTGGTTTCCGCGATCTTCATAATTGCGGAACAGATCGAAGCTGGCACAGGCGGGACTCAACAAGACTACATCACCCTTGTCAGCAAGTTGGAAGGAAGCATGAACAGCTTCTGCCGCACTGCCTGTGTTAACCATTACCGAAACATCGTTCTGAAATGCTTCATGGATCTTGCGGTTGTCTACTCCCATGCAAACGATCGCCTTTACTTTTTCTTTAACAAGATCGAGGATCTGCGCATAATCATTGCCCTTGTCAACACCACCCAGGATGAGAATAGTTGGCTTGGTCATGCTTTCGAGGGCATACCAGGTACTGTTCACATTAGTTGCCTTACTGTCGTTGATGAACTCAATGCCACGAACAGTTGCGACATGCTCCATGCGATGTTCAAGCGCTTCGAACGACTGTATTGCTTCCCTGATCTTATCTTTCCTCAGTCCAATTACGGACGCTGCCAGCCCTGCTGCCATAGTATTATACTGGTTATGTTTTCCTTTGAGCGCAAAGTCATAGATGCTCATCTGAAGTTTCTCATCCGAATTTGCCACTGTCATTTCCTGCTCTTTAATAAATGCGCCCTGGAGTAATTCTTTTCTCATACTGAATGGTAATGGGTTAGATAGTATTGGAAACTCTTTTATATGCTGTACAGTCACTTCGTCATCAGCATTGTAAATAAAGTAATCTGATGACTGTTGATTTAATGCTATTCTGAATTTGCTGTTGATGTAATTCCTAAAGCTGTAATCGTAACGGTCAAGGTGATCTTCGGTTATATTCGTCAGGATAGCAATATGCGGTCTGAAAGTCACAATATCATCCAGCTGAAAACTACTGATCTCTGCTACATACAACGGCTTTGGATCGTTTGCAACCTGTCGCGCAAAACTGATCCCGATATTCCCTACCAAGGCACAATCCAGTCCGGCGTGTTTGCAGATATGATATGTTAATGCAGTTGTGGTCGTTTTTCCGTTACTACCGGTTATGGCTATTACGCGGCTGTCGCCAATATACCGGTAGGCCCACTCGATCTCACTGATCATTTCAATTCCTTTTGCCCGGATCTTCTTCACCAGTTCATTCTTCTCAGGAATTCCGGGACTTTTGATCACCAGTGCTGCACTCAGAATCTTTTCTTCACTGTGCGTTCCTTCTTCGAATTCAATTCCATTTTCCTCCAGCTCGGCTTTATGCGCATTTTTGAGTTGGCCGCCATCACTGACAAAACAGTCAAATCCCTTTTGTTTTGCCAGCAAAGCCGCGCCAACCCCGCTTTCGCCGGCACCTAATATGATAACCAGTTCATTCATTTCAGCAAAAAAGGTTTTCCACGGATCGGGGGTTCTTCAACAGCATAGGATTTCTGCACCACAAATGCGTTCGTCGTTGGTTGGTTTTTCAGAAAAGCCTTAACGGATCTTCAGAGTCACAATTGAGAAGATCACACATAATATAGTCACTATCCAAAATCTGGTTACTATCTTACTTTCATGATACCCGAGCTTTTGGTAATGGTGATGAAGCGGGCTCATCAAAAATATCCTTCTCCCCTCACCATACTTTTTGCGGGTGTACTTGAAATAACTAACCTGCAAAACCACACTCAGATTTTCGGCAAGAAACACTCCGCAAAAAATGGGTATCAATAATTCCTTTCTCACAATTATAGCCAGCGCCGCAATGATCCCACCGAGTGTCAGGCTACCGGTATCACCCATAAAGACCTGTGCGGGGTAAGCGTTATACCAAAGGAACCCGACACAAGCCCCTACCATGGCACCAATAAATATGGACAACTCACCCAGGTTAGGGATGTACATGATGTTCAGGTAATCTGCCAGTACCAGGTTTCCACTTGCATAGGCGAATACCGCGAGACAAACCCCGATGATCGCACTCACCCCGGTTGCCAGTCCATCCACGCCATCTGTAATATTTGCTCCATTTGAAACAGCCGTGACAATAAATATTACGATCAGTATATAGAGCACGGAGGTAAATCCGCGTAGCGCCTGCGGAAGCAATTTCGAATAATTGAATTCGTGACCCTTCACAAAAGGGATCGTTGTGATTGGTTCATCGGCTTCAACAAAGTATCGTTTGGCATTCTGGAATTTAACTTCTTTCACCGCCTCGTTCTGTGATGGCGTTCCGCGGTATTCGCGCCATGCCTTCGTATTTTCATTAAACAGAAGCGTAATTCCGATGATCAGTCCGAGTCCCACCTGTCCCAATATCTTGAACCATCCCGCCAATCCGTCTTTATCTCCTTTTTTATACTGAACGCCCTGTTGCTGCGCAATTCTTTTGGCTCGCAGCTTCAGGTAGTCATCCACAAACCCTATCATCCCCATCCAAATGGTGCTGAAAATCATCAGTCGCACATAAGCCTTATTGAGATCCGCCAATAATAGTGTCGGCAAAATGATCGCTAATATTATAATCAGTCCACCCATTGTAGGTGTTCCCTTTTTCTGCTGTTCTCCTTCAAGCCCCAGGTCACGTACGCTTTCACCGACCTGTTTTTTAAGCAGGTAATTGATCAGCTTCTTTCCGAACAGCGTAGTGATAACCAGTGACAGAATAACGGCCAGCAACACCCGGGAAGTGATGAACTGAAACAGCGCACTTCCCGGGAATTTAATATCCATTTCTTTTAACCAATCAATTAAGTGGTACAGCATGATGGTTTTTTTGTCACTGGCTTACCATCCGGTGTCCAGCCGGATGGATTTGTTGTTCGTAACCGTCCTAAAAATTTATATATCTACTTTCCTAATAATTCAATCGCTTTCGTCATCTCTTCCATGTCATCAAAATGATGTCGCACTCCCTTCACTTCCTGGTACTGTTCGTGTCCCTTACCTGCAATAAGAACAATATCACCCGGATTGGCAAGACTAAAAGCAGTCTTAATTGCTTCCCGCCTGTCTGCGATGGAAATGAATTTCCTTTTCGCTGCCGTATTCAATCCTGATTCCATGTCCCGCAGGATTTCCTGAGGATCTTCACTGCGAGGATTATCCGAAGTGAAGATTGCCTTTGTGCTCAGGTCACATGCTGCCTGAGCCATAACGGGTCGCTTTGTCTTATCCCGGTCGCCTCCACAACCCACAACAGTTATCACCTTCTCATCTCCTTTCCGCAACTGCCGGATGGTCTTCAGCACATTAATAAGAGCATCAGGTGTGTGCGCATAATCAACGATTCCGATTACATGGTCCATTGGGGAAACCACGTATTCAAATCTCCCTGCTGCCCCGCTCAGTTCGCTCAGGCTCTGCAACACTTCCTGTTTATTTTCTCCCAGGAGAATAGCTGCACCATATACCGCAAGCAAGTTGTATGCATTGAATTCTCCAATCAGCCGGAAATGCACTTCCTGGTCATTCAACTGCATCACAAGCCCGGTAAGGCCATTCTCCAGGATCTTTCCTTTGAAATCTGCGACTGATCGCAAACTGTACAATTTTTTCACAGCAACCGTGTTCTGCAACATCACCTGGCCTCGCTTGTCATCGAGATTACTGATGGCAAATGCATCGGCCGGCATAATATCGAAGAATGACTTTTTTACCCGTATATACTCATCAAAAGTCTTGTGATAGTCAAGATGATCATGAGTGATATTGGTAAAGACTCCACCTGCGAACTGCAGGCCGCTGATCCTGTGCTGATGGATGGCATGTGAGCTTACTTCCATAAATGCAAACCTGCAACCTGTATCAACCATCTGCCTGAGCAATGCATTCAGGCTAATGGGATCAGGTGTCGTATGTGTTGCCGGCATCACACGGCCGGCAATCATATTCTGCACTGTACTCAGTAATCCACAATCGTATCCCAGCGATGTAAAGAGCTTATATAATAAGGTAGCGACAGTTGTTTTTCCATTTGTTCCTGTAATTCCCACCAGCTTCAGCTTTGCGGAAGGCTGGTCATAAAAGTGATGCGCCATCCAACCCGCAGCATCACTACTGTCTTCTACCTGTACATATGTTATACCGTTGCTAAGGCTTTCCGGCAGCGATTCACAAATCACCGATCTTGCACCAGACTGAATTGCTTTATCTATGAATGCATGACCGTCTGCCGCCGAACCTCTTATTGCAATAAAACAAGAACCGTTTGTCACTTTCCGCGAATCAATCTGCAGGTCATTTACTTCACATTGCAGGTTGCCGTTCACCGAACGGATCCTGGCCTGGTACAGTATGTCTTGTAATATGACCATTAGTTCAATTCTATCTCTACCCGACTATTGACAGGTACCGGGCTACCCGGTTCGATTGACTGCCTGACTACTTTCCCCCTGCCTTTTACGATCACTTTCACTTTCAGATCTTCCAGTATGTAAAGCGCGTCTTTCAACCCCATTCCCTTTAAAGCCGGCATTTCCTTTTTCGTAACCTTAAGTGCAGCCAACTCCGTTTTATGATCCGTCGTACTGGCTACTGTTACCCATCGTTTATCTACTGCACTATCTCTGTATGGTACCTTCAGTACCTCAAACACTTTGCGTACCTCCCCGGATTCGCCAGCATAAAAAAATGCACTGCTGTCGATCCCCGGACCCATTGCTGTTGCTGCAGGTAATTTTTGGGACAGCATAGCGAAGAGCTTATCTGCTATTTCCCTGAATACCGGCCCTGCAACAGCTCCACCATAGTATTTAACTGCATGTGGTTTATTCCTGATCACAACTATACAACTGTATTCAGGTTTGTCTGCCGGAAAATATCCTGCAAATGACGACTGGTAAATATGATCTGAATAACCATGGTTACCATTTGCGACCAGGGCAGTCCCGGTTTTACCCGCAATTCCATAATAAGGAGTTGACAGGCTTTTAGCGGTTCCATTGACCACCACTCCTTCCAGGCAGGTTTTCAGTTGTCTCAGGGTTGCGTCGCTGCAAATTTTCTCAACCATCACTTCCGGTTCATGCGTCCTCACTACTTCTGCACCCTGTCTTATTTCCTGCACGAGATAAGGTTTCATCATCTTCCCGTTATTCGCAACTGCGTTATAAAGCATCAGTGTTTGCAGCGGGCTAACCAGAACTTCGTAACCGAAGGACATCCACGGTAATGAGGTAGCACTCCAGGTTTTCGATTTCGGTGTTTTCACAATCGGTCGGGTTTCACCAACCAGGTCAATACCGGAACCTTCGTGCAGTCTGAGCCTGCGCAAATGACTGATATACTGCATCGGATTACCAGCGTAGTAATTGATCGCGAGTTTGGCCATTCCGACATTGCTGCTCAGCTCAAACGCCTGCTGAATAGTTACATCAGTTCGTTTATGCCTTTCACTGTCAAAGACCGTTCTCCCATTCACTTTCCATACTCCGTTCTCAAGGTTTACATGTGTTCCGATGTGCGCTTTATTATCTTCAAGCACCGCCAGCAATGTTGCCAGCTTGAATGTAGACCCCGGTTCAGAAGCACGTATGGCGTAATTCAAATCTTCCCAATATTCTCCCGCGGATTTCTTTCCGAGGTTTGCAATTGCTTTCACTTTTCCGGTTGCCACTTCCATCACGATGCAGGTTCCATGTTCTGCCTCATTTTCGATCATCATCTTCAGAAGTGCGTTTTCGGCAATGTCCTGAATGTTCACATCAATGGTTGTCACAAGGTCTTTCCCGTTTTCAGGTTCAACTTCATAGCCTTCCACGGGCACTGCCACACCTCCGGAAATAAATCTCACCAATTTCTTGCCGGATTCTCCTTTCAGAAGGCTGTCGTAAGTTCGTTCCAGACCCACATTCTGTGCATTCTCACGAGCCAGGCCAATGGTACGGTTTGCGAGCAAGCCATAAGGATTCAGGCGCCTGCTTCTTACTTCCGCAATAAACCCGCTTTTGTTTCTTCCCTGCCTCACGAGTGGAAAGTCGCGCAGTTTTTTATACTCCTGGAAACTGATCCCTTTTTTCAACTGGAAATACCGGTCTTTTTTCCGGAAGCCAGTTTGCAACAATTGGCGATACTCCTGCGAGCTTCGATCCTGGAAAAGCTGGGCGAGTGAAATACTTAGTGAATCGAGATTATCCCGGAACCTTTTTCCTTTCTTCTCCTGCAACCCTTCTGCCCCGAAATCGATATAGATATTGAAAAAAGGAATGGATGTACTTAGCATATTTCCGTCAGCACTATAAATAGTACCGCGATCTGCGTCAAGATTGATGATCCTTGTATGCAGACTGTCACTTTTACTCCTCCAGTATGAACCTTCGGCGTTCTGTATGTAAAGAGCTCTTCCTAATACTGCGACAGATAACAATACTATACCCAGAAAACAGAGGTACACCCTCCACAGTATATCGCGTTTTACTTCCAAAGCAACCGCTGTTTTTTTTGATCTTATTATTTATTATCTGCACTATCTTTAATTACAACCGGTGGAGTGACAAGTTCTTTCAATCCCAGCGGCTCAACAACTCTCGCAAGTTCTGTCTGTTTGCTCCTGAACATCACTTCACTTTTCAGCGTTTTATATTCAAACTGCATTTCCTTTAACTCCCGGTTCGTTCTGCTGATCGACTTGATCAGTTTGTCCGAATAATGTCCATTATAAATATATAGTACAGCAAGTCCGCATAGGAACAGGATAAACGGGAGGTTTTTTACAATTGCCTCGTAATTGATCCTGAACCACTTTTCTTTTTTGTTGCGCTGCTGTTTCATGTCCGCTTATATTTTTTCTGCGATTCTGAGTTTTGCACTTCTGGATCGCGGATTTCTTTTCAGTTCTTCACTCCCCGGCAGCACCGGCTTTTTGCTGACTACCTTAAGCAGAGAAACACTCTTTTTATTTTCAAAGGGATTGTCATCCTCTTCTGTTTCAAAAGTGCCATTCTTGAAAAAATTCTTCACAAGCCTGTCTTCGAGAGAATGGAATGTTATCATTGCTACACGTCCCCTATGTCTCAATAACAGCGGCACCTGTTGCAGCATTTCCTTCAATGCGCCCAGCTCATCATTCACCTCAATTCTCAATGCCTGGAAGACCTGTGCAAAATATTTATTCGGATTCCCCTTAACGATTGGCTGCAGTGCTGCCTTGAACTGGCTGATCGTGGCCAGCGGAATTTTACTTCTTACCGCCACAATGGTTCTCGCCAGTGTTTTGGCATTTGTCACTTCACCAAATTGTTCAAAGAGCCGGTGTAACTGTTGTTCTGAGTACGTTGCAATTACATCCGCAGCTCTCAGAGTCGCCCGTTGGTCCATTCTCATATCGAGGCCGGCATCGTACCGGATGGAAAAGCCACGTTCACCTTCGTCGAACTGGTGGCTGCTTACGCCCAGATCGGCCAGCACTCCGTCTACCTGCTCAACTCGATGAAGCCGGAGGAACCGTTGAAGATGCCTGAAGTTGTGAGGGATAAAGATCACCCGGTCGTCGTTCGGCAGGTTGCGGCGGGCAGCATCATCCTGGTCGAACGCGAACAGCTTGCCATCGGGTCCCAGGGCTGCAAGTATGGCGCGTGAGTGTCCACCTCCGCCGAACGTACAGTCGACATATATTCCGGCAGGCCTGATATTAAGCCCGTCAACAGTTTCCTGCAACATGACCGGAATGTGATAACCGCCTTCTTCCGGATCCTGCCCTTCGATTCCTGATGGTATGTGGGTCTCTTTTGCCATGACCTAAATTCCGTTTTCACTGGCCTTTGCCATAACCTGCTGGGCAAGGCTACTGAATGCTTCTGATGAAAATGATTCAAAGAACTGCTTATATCTGGCAGCGTCCCATATCTCTATTTTGTTTACCGCCGAAACCAGCACAATATCTTTTTCAAGGCCAGCATGCTCTTTAAGGTTTGGCGGCAACAGCAACCTGCCTGCACTATCCGGTTCCACTTCAGTTGCCCCATTCATGAAATACCTTCTGAATTCCCTTACTTTCGGGTCAAAATCATTCAGTTTGCTGATCTCCGTATATATAGGCTCCCAGCTTTTCATGGGATACAGGGTGAGACATTTCTCAAAGCCCCTGTTGATCACGAATTGCTGTTCCCCTTCCGGCAATTGCTTTTTCAGCCCTGCCGGGAGCAGGAATCGCCCTTTGGCGTCCAGCGTAGCTTCGTATTCGCCTAAAAAACCTTTCATTTACCCAAGTATGTCTGCGTATTGACATTTATTACCACAAAATAACACTTTTTCCCACTTTCGATAAAAATTTCGAACCCTTTATTTTTTCCACATAGGGGATCTACGTCAGGATGCAGCGTACATGTACGTTTTAGCGAAAACATGCATCGAAACTGGACAATGGGATGTGAACTGATTGTGGATTGCGGTGGATATCATGTTAATTGCCAGCAACTTCTTAAAATAAGAGGGCGAATTTGAGCGAATGATGCAATTTGCAGGGAGTATGAACGGCACCAATTCACCAAAAACCCTGGCAATTGCGGATTACACTTATGATTTACCCGATCACCGGATTGCATCATATCCGCTTTCAAATCGCGACGCGTCGCGGTTGCTGGTTTACGAATCCGGAAACATACACGAGACGACCTACAGGCAGCTAGCAGACCAGGTTCCTGCAGGTCACCTGCTGGTATTCAATAAAACAAAAGTTGTAGAAGCCAGGATCTATTTTACCAAACCCACGGGTGGGGTAATCGAACTTTTCTGTCTGGAACCTCACCCGGATTACCCCGATGTTACTACCGCGATGCTGCAGACCGGCCAGGTCAGGTGGAACTGCCTGGTTGGAGGTGCCAGTAAATGGAAGCACGGGACAATCCTGGAAAAATCGGTTACTTATGGCGATACGACAGTTCATCTGACGGCTGCTATCGACGCGCGGAATCAGGACACGTTTAGTATTCTGTTTACCTGGGCTCCAGATACTTTATCATTTGCAGAGCTTCTTCATGCGGTTGGCGTGATACCCATTCCCCCATACTTAAAACGTGACAGCAACAAACAGGATAGTGACAGATACCAAACCATTTATGCAGAAATGGAAGGTTCGGTGGCAGCCCCTACAGCGGGACTTCATTTTACAGACCAGGTATTTAAAGAACTATCTGATAAAGGCATCAGCAGGTCCTTTGTTACATTACATGTCGGTGCGGGAACATTCAAGCCTGTAAAATCGGAATACATTGCTGATCATGATATGCACGCAGAGTTCATAGAGGTGGACATAGCAACCATTGAAGAACTTCTGTCGTATGAAGGAAGAATTCTTGCAGTGGGAACAACATCGTTGCGCACACTGGAAAGCTTATACTGGATGGGAGTTAAAGCATACGTTAATCCCCGGATTAACATTGAAGGACTGGAAATGAAGCAATGGGAAGTATATGAAGAATTGGGCAGGCACCAGCTCACGGCGGGACAGTCATTGATCAGCCTGTTAAGCTGGATGAAAAAACACCAAATGGTTCGCATACTTTGTAAAACTCAAATCCTGATTGCGCCTGGTTATTATGTCCGGATGATCCGGGGACTGATTACGAATTTTCATCAGCCACAATCAACCCTGTTGTTGCTGGTAGCAGCACTGATCGGCAACGACTGGAAAAAAGTATATGCTTACGCTCTTGAAAATGATTTCCGATTTCTTAGTTATGGCGATGGCTCACTGTTGTGGTGCAACAAACCGTAATTATTTTCCGAAAGGCATTTCAATAGTGAATGATGTTCCCTTCCCGAGCGTACTATCAACCTTGATTTTACCCTGGTGTGCGTCAACTATTGTTTTAACATAACTAAGACCGAGGCCAAATCCCTTAACATTATGGAGGTTTCCGGTATGAACCCGGTAGAATTTCTCGAAGATTCGTTTTACACTTTCTTTTGTCATGCCGATACCATTATCCTCAATCTTAACCTGAATACCTTTATTGGTATTGGTGGTACTGATTCTGAGATGAAGGTTATCTTTTGAATACTTTACACCATTATCAACCAGGTTATTGATCAGGTTTGTGAAGTGTACTTCATCAGCCATGATCTCGTCATTTTTTGCATTGAGCAATATATCTGCACGGCCGTTTTTGTTCTGGAACTGCAGGTCGAAATTTTCGAGCACCTGTTCAATTATTGAATGTACGTGTACAGGTTTTTTGTTAAGCTGGATCTCCTGCCGGTCCATAAGTGCAGCCTGCAGAATCGTCTCAACCTGTTTGTTCATTCGTTTGTTTTCCTCTTTGATGATGCCGGTGAAGTAGCCCATTTTTTCCCTGTCCTGCGAAACTTTTTCTGTACGTAATGCATCCACTGCGAGTGAGATTGTAGCAAGTGGCGTTTTAAATTCGTGGGTCATGTTGTTGATGAAATCGTTTTTGATTTCACTCATCTTCTTTTGCCTCAGCAAAGCACTCACCGTTACATAAAATGCGGCCAGCAAAATAAGTGTAAATAGAATGGCCCCTGCCAGCATCCACCTTAGTTCGCGAAAAACGATATGCTTCACGTTGGGCACCACAACCATCATTACCTCTTCAGGAACCAGCCCCTCCAGATTACTGCCCCCGGGAATCTGTAATGGATAAATAAAACGTCTGTTACGGAGGGTATCTTCAACAACCTTATCAAAATTACGCGAGCGCAGTTCGTCATAGGTTAGAAACCCTGCATCGGAAGTAATAACAAACTCGAATTGTGTGTCTTTGAGCCCGTTTGAATTAAAATGTTTACGCAGCTTTTCTTCTACTTCAAAAGTGGTAAACTTTTCAGAAATGGTTGAGGGTTTCATGAGCTCCAGCATAAGCTGGTCCGACGGCCACGTAAGGTTGGGACGCATTCTCCGGTTTTTGAGAGAAGGCAGGGTGCCTTTTTGGGCCATCAGCTCCTGGCCTGCATTGTCCATCGCTTTAATCACCCGTTCAGCTAACTGATCTTCTTTAATCACGAGCATGGAACGGAACCACGAAACCTGTATTACGATGATACCGACCAGAGACAACAGAACCAATAAAATAATAAGTGGAAAGATCCTCTTCATTACAGCAAAAATAACTTTGGTATATGTTTATTCATTATAACTTTCGACAAAGCTTGTTGAATTAACAGCGTTTTATATTCACCCTCCAGATGAACACAAACCGACGGTTGAACGTATCAAACATTTGTTGTGTTATTCCTCAATATTCTATAAATTAATGGTATGGCAAAATTATTACCTGCTGCGGGGGTACTGCTTATCGCTGATCCGTTTCTGAAAGACCCGAATTTCATGAGAACGGTCGTGTTTCTTTGCGAGCACCAGGATGAAGGCAGTTTTGGGTTTGTGCTGAACAGGCAATATGATTTCACCCTCGACCAGTTGATGGCAAGCGCTGAAGGAATGCCGATCACCGTCTACTATGGTGGACCGGTTCAGATGGATACCATACATTTTCTTCACCAATTTCCTGACAAAATACCGGGAGGCTTCGAAGTTACAGATGGTATTTATTGGGGTGGCGATTTTGAAACTGCGGTTTCATTGTTGAAATCAGGCGATATCGAAGTCTCTGGTATCCGGTTTTTTATCGGTTACTCCGGGTGGGCTGAAGGCCAGCTGCAGGGTGAACTGAAGGAAAAATCATGGATTACTTCACGCGGCACAAGCAAACTGATCTTTCATGAAGACTTCAATGCAATCTGGAAAGATGCACTCCTCGAGTTGGGCGGCGATTATGAACAACTGGTAAACTACCCGATAGATCCCCAACTGAACTGAACAACCAGTCATTCCAGGATAAAAGAACGACAAAAAACCGGCACACCCATTTCTGGGGACCGGCTTTTTGTCTGACTTACCAACCCACGAATCCCTCGATGATAACATTGACAGCATTCTCCCGACCAACATTGCAGCTTACCCCATCCTGTCGCTTTTGTATCACCGGGATCCTGATGCAATATTAACTACAACAGCCGGGCTGCACCAGAGTGTTTTAGCGGTAAATGGTATGGTGAAAACACCCTGAACAATGTTTAAAAGCAAAAAACCCGCAGCCTTTCAGCTGCGGGTTCAGTCATTTCCCTAGATTATAGACCGTGCCGGTTATTCGAATTCTCTCCTTTCTTGTTCCAGGGTACGCGAGTCAGGCTTATCGGTTCGATTCAGCCGGAACAGCACCTTCAACCAACACGGTTACTTTATTATGGAATACTTCAACAAATCCGCTCTGGATCGTAAATGCAGTTGATTCATGCTGGTTTTTATCCTTCAGCACCTTCAATTTTCCTGCTTTCAGGGCGCTTACCATTGGTGCGTGTTTTTCCAGTACCTCAAAAAGTCCATCCACACCAGGCAATTGCACACCGTACACTTCACCACTGTAAAGTTTTCGTTCCGGAGTCAGTATTTCAAGATTCATATTTCAGTTTATCATTTGTGGATTGGGGTTAGTTATCCCCAGCAATTGTTATCCCTGTGCCTGAGCAAGCAGTTTCTTGCCTTTTTCAATGGCATCTTCAATAGTACCAACCAGGTTGAATGCGGCTTCAGGATACTCATCCACTTCACCGTCCATGATCATATTGAATCCGCGGATTGTGTCTTCTATACTTACGAACACCCCCTTCAGACCGGTAAATTGCTCTGCCACGTGGAAAGGCTGGCTGAGGAAACGCTGTACTTTACGTGCACGCTGAACCGTCATCTTGTCCTCATCGCTCAGTTCGTCCATTCCAAGGATCGCAATGATATCCTGCAGTTCCTTATAACGCTGAAGAATCAGTTTTACGCGGTTGGCCGTGTTGTAATGTGAATCGCCAACTACCTGCGGACTAAGGATTCTTGAAGTTGAATCCAGCGGGTCAACCGCAGGATAGATACCAAGGTCAGCGATTTTGCGGCTGAGTACGGTCGTAGCATCCAGGTGAGCGAAGGTAGTCGCAGGAGCCGGATCGGTAAGGTCATCCGCCGGTACATAAACCGCTTGTACGGAAGTAATTGATCCGTTCTTTGTTGAAGTAATACGCTCCTGCATCAGTCCCATTTCAGTTGCCAGGGTAGGCTGATATCCTACTGCGGAAGGCATACGTCCAAGCAGAGCCGAAACCTCCGAACCTGCCTGGGTGAAACGGAAGATGTTATCCACGAAGAACAGGATGTCTCTTCCCTTACCTGTACCATCTCCATCACGGAAATATTCAGCTATGGTCAGTCCACTCAGGGCTACGCGCGCACGGGCACCAGGAGGTTCGTTCATCTGTCCGAAAACGAAGGTTGCTTTTGACTCCTTCAGTTCGTCCAGGTTTACTTTTTCCAGATCCCATCCACCTTCTTCCATGCTATGTTTAAAGGCATCACCATATTTCATGATTCCCGCCTCGATCATTTCACGCATCAGGTCGTTTCCTTCGCGGGTACGCTCACCCACACCTGCGAATACAGACAGACCACCGTGTCCTTTTGCGATGTTATTAATAAGTTCCTGGATCAATACGGTCTTACCTACTCCGGCACCGCCAAACAGACCGATCTTACCACCTTTCGCATAAGGTTCAATGAGGTCAATTACTTTGATACCTGTGAACAGCACTTCCGTAGATGTGCTGAGGTTTTCGAATAACGGTGGCTTATTGTGAATCGGACGGCCATTGCTCTTGTCAACTGCAGGAAGTCCATCAATAGGATCACCCGTTACATTGAAAAGGCGACCATTTATGCTTTCGCCGATTGGCATGGCAATAGGTTTACCGGTGTCAACTACTTCCATTCCGCGTACCAGACCTTCTGTACCGTCCATCGCGATACAACGAACACTGTCTTCCCCAAGGTGCTGCTGTACTTCAAGTACCAGAGGCTCAGCGTTTTCGCGCTTTATTTCAAGGGCGTTCAGAATTTCGGGTAATTTCCCATCGAATTGTACGTCCAGTACCGCTCCGATGATCTGTTTGATCTTTCCTTTAGTTGACATTTTATAAAGACCTTTTTTGGTGAGGTTTTCGAATTTTGCCGCAAAGGTAAGGGTTGGGCCGTAAAATCCATCATTTCAACAAGGAATTTGAAGAATCCCGATCCCCGTTATTGGTTATTTTTATTCAACACTCGTTTACCATGAAAAAACCAGGCCCGTTCTATGTTTTTGCCCTGATATCGGTCGGGATTCTCCTGCTGGTCCTGCCCTGCTGCCAGATGCCCGACAGTTCAGCCGAAAGCCCTGATATACCGCGGGACACTGCAATCTCAGCTGAAAATGCCTATTCCGGGCTTTTTTTCGACAGCCTGGCAATGGAAGAATATCTTGATAAAATAGCCGTAGCAGATACAGCGAAGAAGCTGTTCCGGGAGTTTTATAACCAGCGAAACTTCCAGTTTGCGTGGTTCGATACCTCGGGAGTCGCGGAACAGGCGCGTAGTTTCTGGAACCTCCAGGAAAATTTCCTCGCTTACCAGGGCGACAGCAGTATTTATAACCCGTTTCTGCAGCGTTGGTCTGACTCGGTGGCAGTTTATGGACTAAAAGCCATCCCGGACAGCACCAGGCCACATGTGGAATGGGAAATGACTTTCCAGTTTTTCCGTTATGCCGCAAAAGCGTATCTGGGCAATAAAAACCTCGATGCTTCGGCACTGAAGTGGTATATCCCGAGAAAGCGGATTGATATACTGTCGCTTCTCGACACACTGGTAATTGACAAAGGCATGGACATCCGCCGGTATGAGCCTGTAAACCGACAGTACACTTTACTTCGTGAACAGCTGAAGCGCTACTATTCCATGAAACAAAACGGCAGCTGGGACACACTCATCACCCGTAAATCCCGGCTGAAGGAGGGAGACGCCGATTCCGTCCTTTTAAAATTAAAACATCGCCTGTCCATGGGTGGGGACCTGGAAAGAAATGACTCTACTATTTTGTTTACAAAGGAAGTTACGGCGGCAGTAAAAAACTTCCAGCAACGGTATGGATTGAAAGAAGATGGTGTAATCGGCGGCACGACGCTCACAGAACTCAGCCGGCCGATAACTTACCGGATAAGGCAAATCCTGGTGAACATGGAACGATTGCGGTGGGTTCCCAGCGAACCGACAAGCGACTACCTGCTTGTTAACATCCCGGAATACCGCCTGCACGTATATGAAGGGGGGAAATATGCCTACAACATGAATGTAGTAGTGGGTACCTCCACAAACAGTACAGTAATCTTTACCGGGAAGCTACGGAATGTAGTTTTCAGCCCTTATTGGAATGTACCTCCCGACATACTTAAAAACGAGGTACTTCCAGGCATAAAAAGAGATCCGGCTTACCTCGCCAGGCATAATATGGAATGGAATGGCGGCCGTGTCAGACAGAAGCCCGGACCTAAAAACTCCCTTGGACTGGTCAAGTTTCTCTTCCCGAACAGTTACAATATATACCTACATGATACACCTTCCAAAAGCCTTTTTTCTGAAAATAAAAGGGCATTTAGCCACGGATGTATCCGTGTATCTGAACCCGAAAAACTGGCAGCCTGGGTATTAAGGTCTGACAGCAGCTGGAACACCAACAGGATCAGTCTTGCCATGCATTCAGGGAAAGAACAATATGTAGTTGTAAAAAAAGATCTGCCGGTTTTCATAGGATATTTCACGACATGGGTTGACCGGGACGGAAAATTGAATTTCCGGGAAGATATTTACGGGCATGATCAACGGATGAGTGAGAAAATGTTTGGAACGGAACGCAGTCAGTAATGATCTGGCTGCTATTTTTTCTTTGACTTTCTGAATAAGAAGCTTGTTCCGAGTTTTACCAGGGAAAGTATGGCTGCGCTTTTAAGTGAACCTGAAAGTAATCCGCCAGCAGGGGTATTTTTAGATTTAGGAGAAATAAGGTTAGCCAGAAAAGAAGTACCTGCATTAATTGCCATGCTTGAAAGTTTAGTGGCTGCAACCGCGGGCACTACACTAAAAAGTCCGGCTTTAAGCGCTTCCTTAGGAAGTGTTTTCAACTGATGCTTAAGCGCATCTTCCTGGGCCTGGATAACAAGCTCCAGCCGTCTGGCCTCTAACCGAAGGTCACGGACATTATTAATGGTCGAGAGATCTCTTTCACTTACTTCCTTCAGTATGTTCATCATCTGCAGTTTTATCAAAAAAGACGCGTACAATAGTGTTGGTAATGAACGGGTCGATATATTTTTTCCGCAACAGGAACACAATTATAAATAATAAGACATATATGAGGGCGACAATACCGAATCCATAGAATAGACTCCCGGTCACTTCTGCAAAGTAGTACCCTGCCATCATGCTTATAAAAAGCAGGATCAGAAATGCCAGCATCATCAGCACAAGGAAAATCACCAGCAAAGACGCCAGTCGTGCTGTCTTTTCCGTGGCCAGTAGTTTTAACAGCAGCAGCCTGTTCCTGATATACTGCTGAAACATTTGTCCGGTTTGCTCAAAATATCCAGGTTCCTGCTTATCCTGCTTATCCATATAACGTTTCTTGATCAGGTGTTTATGCTACCAGTCTCAGATTCAATATCAGATCCGAATTTTTGTACAGTGTCCTTTACTTTTTCACCTGCAGAAGTGAGTGTTGACTTAAGTTCTTCAAGCATTTCCTTGCCTTTTTCAGAAGTCAGGAAATAAGCAATGGCAGCACCGGCAGCTGCACCTAAAAGAACACCGGTCATGAATTTTGAATTTTCGCTCATGTCAAAGGTTTTCCGATTAACTTATATAAATTTACGCCTTCCACATTGAAATAATCGTACCAGTAGATAAATTAGCGGCTTCGGATTAACTAGGCCGGCTTCGGCACAGAAATTCACAACAACAATGAAGGTCATATCGGTTGAAGATAAAAACCAGGCCAGGCAGTTTTTGCAGGTTCACATAGAAATGAACCGACACAACCCGGATTTTATTCGTCCGCTTGACCAGGAAATAGAACAGGTTTTTGACCGCGAAAGGAATAAAGCTTTCAAGTTTGGCGATTGCCGAAGATGGCTCCTGGTCAATGATTCCGGAAATTTTATTGGAAGAATTGCAGCTTTTACACATTCAAAGTATCGCTCGAAAGGTGATTACGGACCTGTAGGTGGAATCGGATTCTTCGATTGTATCGACAACCAGCCAGCTGCTTCAATCTTATTCGACACTGCTGCCGAATGGCTTCGCAATAAGGGGATGGTTGCAATGGATGGCCCGATAAATTTTGGGGAAAGAGACAAATGGTGGGGATTACTTGTAGAAGGATTTCAACCGCCACCCTTCGGCTTAAATTATAATCCACCTTACTATAAGAAGATGTTTGAAGCCTATGGCTTCAGAATTTTCTATCACCAGATCTGCTGGAGAATGGATGTATCCGGTGAATTCGGGCAGCTTAGTCCGAAATTTTATGAGGCTCACCAGAAGTTTGCTAAAAATCCGCTTATCCAGGCAAGGATGGTGAGGAGGAATGATATCGAAAAATATGCGGGCGATTTCTGCAAAATTTATAACGAAGCATGGGCCAAACATGAGGGTAACAAGCAAATGACCGAGGCTCAGACAATCCGGTTATTCCGGACCATGAAACCGATTCTTGACGAATCAATTGCCTGGATAACATATGATAAAGAAGAACCCGTGGCGATGTGGATCAATATACCTGACATGAACCAGATCTTCCGTCATTTTAATGGCAAAATGAACCTGATAAATAAGCTCAGGTACCTGTATTACAAATGGATGGGCGAATGCAACCGCTTTATCGGCGTGATCTACGGCATTGTACCCCGTTACCAGGGTTCGGGAATCGATTATTATATGATTGTGGAGGCGGAAAAGGTTATTAAGAAAAACGGCAGATATAAAGAGCTGGAACTGATGTGGCAGGGCGACTTCAATAAGAAGATGCTTAATATTTCCCGAAACCTGGGGGCAACGGAAAGCAGGCGGCTGATTACCTGGCGGTACCAGTTCGACCGAAGCAAGGAATTTTACAGGCATCCTTTTATAGATTAAAAAAGATTAATGAGAATAGTTGAAGTTCAGACATCGCAGCATTGTCGACAGTTCCTGGATCTGCCTGTAATTATATATAAAGACTTAAGTGAATGGATCCGCCCGCTTGACAAGGACATTGAAGAGGTGTTCAGTCCGGCGAAGAACAAGGCATTTCGCCAGGGAGCCGCTACCAGATGGTTGCTGTTAAACGGAGACGGGATGCCCGTAGGCAGAATTGCTGCATTCATAAATAAAAAGTACCGGAACAAGGGAGATAATGGCCCGGTTGGAGGAATAGGATTTTTTGAATGTATAAACGATTTTGAGTCAGCACGGCTATTGTTTGACACAGCAGCAGACTGGTTAAAGAATAAGGGGATGGAAGCGATGGACGGACCAATCAACTTTGGTGAACGTGACAAATGGTGGGGGCTGGTAACTGATGGATTTCAGTCACCACTTTATTGCATGAACTATAACCCCCCCTACTATAAAGCCTTGATGGAACAATATGGGTTCATGCCTTTTTTTAACCAGGTATGTTTCGGAATGCACCCGAAGGAAATGCTTCCGAAAAAACTCATTGAACGGCACCAGGTACTTGAAAACGACCCTGCCTTTCGTGCCAGCCAGTTCCGGAAAGACCAGCTCGAAAAATTTGCAGCTGACTTTCATATCGTTTACAATAAGGCATGGGCCGGTCACGCTGGCAATAAGGAAATGAGTCTCGAGCAATGCAGGAAGATCTTCCGTAGTATGAAACCGGTTATGGATGAAAAGATTATTTGGTTTGCTTATTACAATGAGGAGCCTATTGCCATATTTATCAACCTGCCAGATTTGAATCAGTGGTTCAGGTACATGAACGGAAAATTCGGCTGGTTTCACAAATTGCTCTTTCTCCTGATAAAAGCTACCCGTCCCAACAAAAGATGCGTTGGAATTGTATTTGGAGTAACGCCGGAATGGCAGAACAAAGGTGTTGACAGTTTCCTGATTGTTGAAGCTTCAAAAATTTTCCGCAGCCAGCTGTCTTATGAAGAATACGAAATGCAATGGATTGGCGACTTTAATCCCAAAATGATAGCTGTGGCGGAGAAGCTTACTCCTATCAGGACACGAACACTTACCACATACCGGTATTTATTTGACCGCGAAAAACCATTTCAGCGTCATCCCGTACTGTGAAGAACCACCTGGCATGCACGTGCAAACATTTACCTAATTTAGCCGCCTATGGAACAGTTTATAGTTTCTGCCCGGAAATACCGGCCACAGAATTTTTCGACAGTTGTTGGTCAGTCGCACATTACAACAACATTGAAGAATGCCATCCGCAATCAGCAGCTGGCACACGCTTTTCTTTTCTGTGGACCAAGGGGAGTTGGTAAAACTACCTGTGCCCGTATCCTGGCAAAAACTATCAATTGTGAAAATCCCGGCGCAGATGGTGAAGCCTGCAACACCTGTCACTCCTGCACCTCCTTTAACGAAGGCAGCTCCCTGAATATTCATGAACTCGATGCCGCGAGCAACAACAGCGTCGACGACATTCGTGCGTTGGTTGAACAGGTCAGGTTTGCGCCGCAGGCAGGCAAATACAAAGTATATATAGTGGATGAGGTGCACATGCTTAGTACCAGTGCATTCAATGCATTTCTGAAAACGCTTGAAGAACCGCCGTCATATGCAATCTTCATTCTCGCCACTACCGAAAAACACAAGATATTACCTACTATTCTCTCGCGATGCCAGATTTTTGATTTTAAACGCATAACCACTTCCGATACAGTGGAGCACCTGGAAGAGATATGCGAAAAAGAATCTATCCATGCTGAAAAGCCGGCGCTTCAGGTAATAGCCCAGAAAAGTGAAGGATGTATGCGTGACGCTTTAAGCATCCTGGACAAAATAGTGAGTTTTACCAACGGTGAGCTGTCCTATACCAATACGCTGGAGCACCTTAATATACTGGACGCGGATAATTATTTCAAACTGATGGATTGCATGCTGGCACAAGACCTATCCGGTGCAATGCTGCTCTATGACGACATCAACCGGAAAGGTTTTGAAGGCGACCTGGTTTTGAATGGTTTTGCAGAATTCATCCGCAACCTGCTGTTAAGCATAGACGAAAAGGTAGCTTCCCTGATGGAAGTAGTGGAAAGTTTCAGGAGCAGATATATTGAAACTGCCGCGAGAGTGAGCCCAGCTTACCTTGTAAGTGCACTCAACCTGCTGGCCGAAGCAGAGATAAATTACAAGGCTGCAAGGAATAAGCGACTGCATGTCGAACTTGTCCTGATCAGGCTGTGCTACTTGCAGCAAGCAATTGAGCTGGTAAACGACGGAGGTAAAAAAAAACTGACGGAACTACGGCCGCTTAATTTTCGGATACTCGGTCCTGTTGCACAGACTGCTTCAATCCAAACACCTCCTGCACCGCAACTAAATAACCCGGCACAAGCTACCAGCCCAATAGCGGCTTCACCTGCTCCTGCTACTAACCCCAAAGCGGCTGTAAAGGAGAATCAGCCAGGTGGCGCTGTTTTAATAATTGAGGATAAAGTGACACCCCATTCTGCCAGGCCCGCCGCCGGTAAGCTGGGATCGTTGAAAAAACTTCGTGAACAGGTAAGCAGCACTACACAGACAGGCACTGCAAGAAGTGCAATTATCCTTACAGACGAGCTGCTGAAAATGGCATGGGACGAGTTTATTGAACAATTGAGGGCTGCACGTAACCCTGCAGTCCAGAGCTTCGAACTCGCAGAACTTAAGGTCTTGGACAATCAGACATTTACCGTGGTCACGCCAAACAACCTGCAACAAAAATTCATCGATGGAGAAAGAATCCCATTGTCTGAATATATGCAGCAGCGCTTCCATAACCGATATCTTACATACCAGCTGATAGTTGAGCAGCGGGAAGACCTGATGATTAAAGTGGAAATGCCGCTAAATTCAAGAGAACGATTTCAGCAAATTATAGAACAATTCCCATTGGTTAAAGACCTCAAAGACCGGTTAAGGCTTGAGCTCGACTATTAAAAGAACAGACCTGAGCACTTCCAGGATGTGACGATACTGCGAAAATCGGCGAACCCGGACGCTCAGCGATTTCTCCTTTTTCACAAGTCAGCAGCCCCGTAATGCAATATGAATCCCTGAGTCCCATTATAAAGATGGGCATATAAGATATAAATCAAGAACAGAAATCCAAACAGTAAAGGGATTAACTTTGCCCACCATGAGTAACTCACTGCCACACGACAGCATTGTGCCTTTTGGTGACACGCGCCGCAGCAAGAAAGAACAGGTAGCTGAAATGTTTGACCAGATTGCATTCCGTTATGATTTCCTGAACAGGTTTCTTAGTGGCGGCACAGACATTTACTGGAGACGAAGGGCCATCGCCGAATTGAAAGCGGTAAAACCAAAACTGGTGCTGGATGTAGCAACCGGTACTGGTGATGTGGCACTCATGACGATGAAATACCTTCAACCTGAAAAGATCATAGGAATTGACATTTCCACCGGCATGCTCGAACTCGGCCGGAAGAAGATTGCAAAGGCAATGTTAAACGACAGAATTGAACTTGTGGAAGGTGACAGCGAAACAATAAATTTTCCAGTTAACACGTTTGATGCAATAACCGTGGCCTTTGGCGTACGCAATTTCGAACATCTGCAACAAGGATTGAAGGAGATGCTGCGTGTATTAAAACCTGGGGGCAAACTTGTGGTCCTTGAATTTTCCAGGCCTAAACAAACAGGATTCAAAGCACTGTACAAGTTGTATATGAAACTTGTTGCTCCCGGCATCGGCAGGCTCATTTCGAAGAACAAAACTGCATACCAATATCTTAATGATTCCGTACAAGCCTTCCCGGAAGGCATGAAATTTGTGAACATCCTGCAGGAATGCGGATATACCGGTACCTATCTAAAAACGCTGAGCTTAGGAATATGCACAATATACTGCGGAACAAAACCTACAGAAAAGTAAGTATTATCCTGTTATTCCTGCTGGGCATGTCTGGCGTTTACAGTTCAGCGTTTGCTCAATTGAGGGAGTCGCTCAATATGCCGGACAATGATGACAAGTGGTATCACATTGGTATCGTGATCATGGGAACATCCAACCGTTTCCAGATAAGCCAGCATGAAAGATTCCTTCAGTATGACAGCGTGTTGGTTTCAAACCCCAACAACAGCTTTGGATTTGGCATTGGTGGTATGCACACTTTCCGTATAAGCAACCGCTTTGAGGCACGTGTTGTTTTTCCGCAATTACTATTCGTTAATAAGTCGATCAATTATCACTTAAAATATCCGGATCCTGGTAAGGAGGAAACTTCTGTCATGAACCAGAATGTCGAATCCATACTCCTGGGCATCCCGGTTCAGCTCAAATTAAAGTCCGACCGGATAGGAAATTTCAGGGTGTATATGATGGGCGGTTTCAAAGTAGAGACAGATTTATCTTCCAAAGCAAATGCCCGCAACGCCGAGAATTTTGTGAAGCTGAAAAAAATGGATTTTGGAATTGAAGCTGGTATTGGATTTAACTTCTACAATAAAATGTTCATTTTCTCTCCGGAGATCAAGATCAGTAATGGCATCGGAAATGTGCATTCACGCGACGAAAGCCTGAAGTACTCTAACGTGATCGACCGCATTCAAAGCAGGCAGATCATCTTCTCCGTAATTTTCGAAGGATAATTTTTTCGTATCGGATGCATTGATTAAATTGATCATATGCTGCTTCCCATCAGTGATGACAATACCGACAGGCACAGGACGCCATATTTCACATGGGCACTTCTGGCAATCAATATTTTCGTTTTCATTTTTCTTCAGGGATTTGGAAGTAATATCGCCTTCACCTATGCATACTCCACGGTTCCCGCAGAAATATTGACCAACACTGATATCATAACAGAATCGCAGGTGATACGTGATCTTCAAACCGGCGAGCAATTTGAAATGCCTGGTTTACAGTTGACACCTATACCGGTCTATTTTACCCTGGTAACCTCTATGTTCATGCACGGAAGCCTAGCACATCTCGGTGGCAACATGTTATACCTCTGGATATTTGGTGATAACCTGGAAAACAGACTTGGACACATCGGCTACCTCTTATTTTACCTTTTATGTGGACTCATTGCCTCGCTGAGCCATGTGTTTTTTACTCAGTTCACAGGGGCGAATCCCATGGTGCCCAGTCTTGGGGCGTCGGGAGCAATATCCGGGGTAATGGGCGGGTATCTCATGTTGTACCCGACGCGGAGAGTAAATGCACTTCTTGGCTGGATAATAGTGGCTATCCCAAGCTGGGTGGCTTTAGGCCTTTGGATCTTGCTGCAAGTTTTCAGTGGGTTTGGTACTATCGGTGGTGCGGGAGACGGGGTAGCATATGCTGCACACATCGGTGGATTTGCTGCCGGATTCCTTCTTATCAGGCTTTTTACGGACAAAACCCCACGTCCACCCAGGAAGCAGCAAACCCGCTGGGTCCAACGCAGATACTGATCTATTTTAGATTCAGAATGAGGATGCTGATTGAATTCGACTGATCATGAGCTGGTAACAATTGCGTACCAGTCGGTCTGCAATCTGGTTCCTCGAAGGCGGATAATCATCAAACCGGTTGTTGATAAGCGCCCAGTCCGAACTGGACAGCGCCCTCTTGTCACCGGTGAATCGCGCCGTTTCCTGTTTCCAGTCGAACCGGTCGGGAAACCTGTCAAACACGATATCACGATTTGTTTCACGGTCGAAAATCCTGCACTCCAATGTGGCGTATGAAGTTAAATATCGGCGGTTTACAAAAACCGTGGCGGTTACGGTTGTATACACCGGTTTCGGGGGGTTGGTTTTCGTTTTTCCGGTTTCAATCTGCGCCGTCCGCTGGTAGGATCTCGAGTCCGAATGCAACTGGTCGATGAACAGGTCTGTGAAAACGAGGTCAACGATCCTGTCTGGCACAAGCTGCTGCGACTTGATTTCCCAGTCAGAGTAAAAACGGACATTTGCCCAGGCCCTCGAGTTAAGGTCCCGAACCATTTGCTGTTGCAGGAAGTCACTCTGGAATCCCCAATAACTCCAATTATAACGGTAATAATTTACCGGGTTCACAAGGACCCGTAACGTAGCCCGCGAAGCAGCTTCATTCAACAAGCGATTGATGTCTCGGTAACCAGGTGAGATTTTGGCAGCCCGGCTGAAATTATCATAGGCCTTTTGCGCATAGTCCCGCGTGTTATAACTCATAAATGTCATACCCTGTTCATAATATTCCTCGACCGCTTTTTGCCGCGCATCGTCAATCTCGTTCGACGGATCCCAGGGTTCGGACAACGCCCTGGTTGCCGCAGGTGACTTTTTCACCTGTTCATACATCTGCTTCACCACAGCCCACTCTTTCGCCACATCTTCGAACCGAAGTCCGGGCTGGCCATGGCTTTCCAGTTCTGAGGTTACCTGTTTCCTTTTGCTGACTGCCGCTGAATAGGCTTCCGGCAATTGCCTGGACGCTTCCCTGTCAGCCGGGTTTTTATTAAGCCTTTCTATCAGATCGAAGACCGCCTTGTCCTCGTAGGTATATCGGTTGGACAGGGACCTGCCGCCGCCACAGGCGGTCAGCAAAACAACCCACAAAACCAACAGATATTGATATATTTTCATATTATGAAATTTAAACTTAAAAGAAGAATTTTCCATCAATGGCACAGATTTTTCTAATAAGGGTAGAGGTATGAAAATCCCATTAAAAAGGCCTTCCGGAACACCCCGACCAAACCGGCGCCATGAATATGGGTTATATTTAGATAACTGAAATTCCCTGCAAAATCCCATTCTATGGTATCAGTAATTATCCCGGTGTTAAATGAAGGTGCTACCATCCGCAAAGTGATCAAAATCATTAAGCAGACCAGGTTGCCCATTGAAATCGTTATTGTAGATGACAACTCAACGGATAATACGATATCGGAAGCGAGAAAGGAAAATGTAAGGATCATAACGAGCAGCATGCGGGGAAAAGGATTGTCCATGCGTGAAGGTTTGCTTGCTGCGAAATATGAGGTTGTAGTCTACCTTGACGGTGACATCATAACATACCCGCCAAATGTCGTTGACCTGCTTTCGCAACCGATCATTGACGGCAAGGCAGACTTTGTAAAGTCCACATTCAAAAGGCAGGCCGGGCGTGTAACACAGCTGGTTGCGAAGCCATTGCTGAGCATATTGTTCCCCGAACTTGCATACCTGGAGCAACCGCTGAGCGGCATGATAGCAGCTAAGCGGTCATTCCTGAAACAAGTCAGTTTTGAGAAGGATTATGGCGTTGACATTGGCCTGCTGATCGACATGCACCGGTTGAATGCGAGAATTCAGGAGGTAAATATCGGACGGGTTCAGAATGCCATGCAATCACTCGAACAATTGGGAAAAATGTCAAAGGAAGTTTCCCGCACAATCCTGAACAAGGCAGACGCTCTGGGCTCTCCAAACCTTGGAATGCTGGGACCGATTGATCTAATTAATCGCCAGATGGAATCGGCGGTAATGGAATCCATTGAAAAAATGGAAAAGATGGTGCTGCTTGAAATGGATCATATTGTTTTACAGGGCAATTTTCTCGATACAGCTTCAAAAAGTCTCGGATTAGCCGGCGGGCTCAAAGAGATCAATGAACACTACCTAGATGGCAAGGACCGCCTGAATGCAATAGCGACATTGTTTGCTGGAACAAGTATGCCTGAGTTGCTCGAGATAGCAGATAGCATGTCGTTGGCAACGGGCGTCCGCGAACTGATCACCGAACTCCGGAAACGAGGCTATACTGTAGGTATTGTAACGGAACAGTTCTCCTGCGTGGCCAAGCATTTGAAAAATGTACTGGGATTTGATTTTATTCTTTCCAACCAAATGGTGCTTAAGGATGGAATTGTTACAGGCGAAATTGACTTCGCGCCTTATTTCTTTTCGGTGGAAGGGGAAAGCAAGTATGGCAAACAAAACTTATTTGCGCATATTCAGTTACGCTATAAACTATCGTCTGGCAATATCATCTATGTTACCGGTACTTATCTCGACCGGGAAAGCCTGCAACAGGCAGGTATCGGCCACCTTGTAGAATCAGGAGATGTGCTTTCACTACTGGATTTATTGCCAGGCAAAAAGCCAGAACGAAGCCTGATCGGCTTCATGGCCCCTCCCAGACCTGCTGCCCTGGTACTGCCGGCCGTCATGTTAACCGCCATCGGAGTAGTTGCTTACCTGGGCCTGAAAGCATTCAGAAACACCATCGAGGATGTCACTTCATCGCCTGAAGACAGAAACCTCGCTCCCGCTTAAATTCGTCGGCTGACGAACTACAAAATAAAAAAGCGCCCTGTTAAAGGGCGCCTTCATTAATATTCGTTAGTCATTTAAACCAACATCCGTAAAGGCTCTTCGAGCAGAGATTTCAACGTTTGCAGGAATGCGGAACCGGTAGCGCCATCTACAACACGGTGGTCACAGCTAAGTGTTACCTTCATAACGTTCCCGGGTACAACCTGGCCATTTTTAACTACAGGTACCTGTTGGATCGCACCAATTGCAAGAATACAACTGTCGGGGGGATTGATAATTGCGGTAAACTCGTCAATTCCAAACATCCCAAGGTTACTGATAGTAAAGGTGCTGCCTTCCCAGTCAGAAGGTTGGAGCTTCTTATTCTTCGCGCGGGTAGCAAAATCCTTCACTTCTACTGCGATCTGAGCCAATCCTTTCGTATCAGCGAACCTTACTACAGGTACAAGAAGACCATCTTCCACTGCCACTGCCACTCCGATATTCACATGATGGTTTGTGCGGATACTTTCTCCCATCCAGCTGCTGTTAACTGCAGGATGTTTTTTCAGTGAGAGAGCGACAGCTTTGAGCACCATGTCATTGAAAGAGATTTTTACAGGCGCGGTTTCATTGATCTGCGCTCTGCTTGCCACAGCTTTATCCATGTCAATAGACATGGTAAGGTAAAAATGTGGAGCCGTAAACTTGCTTTCAGCCAGGCGCTTGGCTATTACTTTACGCATTTGAGAAACCGGCTTGTCTTCGAAGCTCACCTGTCCTGCAGGCGCTGCCTGAACAGCAGCAGGTGCTGAAGCAGGTGTAGCTGACGGAGCGGCCGCAGGAGCTTTTTCCGAAGGCTTGAAGGTTTCGATATCTGCTTTAATAATCCTGCCACCATCGCCGGATCCCTGGACCTGGTTGAGGCTGATTCCTTTTTCTGCAGCCATTTTCTTGGCAAGCGGGGAGGCTTTCACCCGTCCGTTAGTTGCAGCTTCCTCTTGTGACTGTGTCCCTGACGGCGCCGAAGTTGTCTCTGCACTTTCAGAAGGCTGACCAGACGGCGCTGAAGCTGATCCACCACTGCCGGCTGCTGCCTTAATTGCCTCCAGGTCAACTTTGCCCTCCTCACCTATCACACATAGTAAAGAGTTAACGGGAACTTTGTCACCCTTATTTGCACCGATATATAACAATGTGCCATTTTTATAGCTTTCGAGTTCCATTGTAGCCTTATCAGTTTCCACTTCGGCCAGGAGGTCACCCTTACTCACCTTATCACCAACTTTTTTATGCCATTCTGCAATCACACCTTCTGTCATGGTGTCGCTAAGCCGAGGCATAAGAATAACTTCTTCCACCTTGCTCAGGTCAAGTTGGGTGCCGGTATTTCCTTTAGGAGCAGGAGCGGCCTGGGGAGTTTGAGGTGCCGGCTGGGGCTGGGGTTCTGCAGCTTTTTCGGCGGCAGGCTGTGCTTGTGACGCAGCCTGAGGCTGAGAAGCGCCCGCGCCAGAATTTGCAGCAACGAGAGAAGCAATGTCTTCACCTGGATTGCCAATAATAGCAAGCAGGTCATTTACCTGGAGCTTGCCGCCCTTTGCAACACCAATATGCAATAAAGTGCCATCCTTATAGCTTTCGAGGTCCATGGTCGCTTTATCAGTTTCCACTTCTGCCAGCAATTCGCCTTTCTTCACCGGATCTCCTACCTTTTTATGCCAGGCTGCGATCACCCCCTCGGTCATGGTATCGCTCAAACGGGGCATCAATATCACTTCTGCCATTTGACGTATGTGTTTTGTTTTCGTTTGCTTTTGAGAGGCCGAAATTAAGGCAAATTGGCCAAAAAGAAGCGGCTGGCTTCTTCTATCTTTGCGCATGCACATCTCAAAAGCAGCCTACCTGGTCAGCAGTCCTGAAGTTGAAAAATGTCCGGCACCCGACAGGCCGGAATATGCCTTCATCGGCAGGAGCAATGTAGGGAAATCGTCACTGATAAATATGCTGTGCCGTAATCAAAAACTGGCAAAAACTTCAGGATCACCCGGCAAGACGCAGTTAATCAATCATTTTGAGATCACGAGCGTTAAACAGGAAGGAGGGCGCGACTATTCGAACTGGTACCTCGTGGATCTGCCAGGTTATGGTTTTGCCAAAGTATCCCAAACCCAGCGGCGTCAGTGGGAAAAAATGATCGAAAATTACCTCCGGAAGCGGGAAAACCTGATAATGGTGTTTATCCTGATCGACAGTCGCCATGAACCGCAGCGGATCGACCTTGATTTCGTAAACCAGCTGGGAGAATGGCAGGTGCCATTTACCCTCGTTTTTACCAAAGCGGATAAGGAAAACCAGCGGACTGTCGCCAAGAATGTGAAGGACTTTCTCAATGCAATGCGGGAGACATGGCAGTTTCTTCCTGCCCATGTTGTGAGCAGTGCAATTAAACAGACCGGCCGGGACAAGATCCTCGGCATAATAAGCGAATTAAATAAGGAAATTTCCGGTTAGGCATCGCATTTCAATAATTGGGTGTAGCTTCAATATATCACAATAATTGAATATGAAAAGACTGACGATCTCCCTGCTGGCATGCCTGGTGCTTGTTGCAGCTCATGCACAGACTGCAGTGAACTACCCCAATGATGTAAAAACCGTGTTAGAAACCATCAAGACAAACGCTTTCAAGAATGGTTACCAACATATGATCTCGTATGATGAAACCAGCAATGCGTCTCTTTTTGTGAAACAGAACACGGAATACATTGTATTCTTCGTATACGATAATACAAGCCGGCCTACCCCGGATTTCAAGGGATACCTGATGACGCCGGATAATGAGCTCAAGAAAAAATACACTGCGAAGCCCGATGACATTGGCCAGGTAGGTGCCGCCCGCGTTGCAAGACTCAACTTCAAGACCAGAAAATTTGCCGATGGTCACGAACAATATCCAATAAAACTGGAAGCTAATCCAAAGGCCACGATCTATATTTTCTACAGAGGTTAAGGGCCGTTCCGGCGAAGTAAAGCAACTGGTGGGGGAGATGATTCCCTTAGCGGTGATATAACACCACTTTCGGACATGGATGAGGGTTAGTGAACAATCAGTTCACCACTTTGTTGGCACAACTGCTTGAAGCAAAAGCTTCCGGCTTAGCCTTGAAGGCGAAGCCCATTCCAAGAATGTATCCCATCGCTTCCTTTAATGCATCATTGCTTTTAAAGTGCGGATTAGTATTAATATCCGCATGTACTTCCATATCGACATCATACTCGGTAAACAGGCTACAAAGTTCATAAGCAATTTCAATGCTCCTGGCCACTTCAACGAGCATTCTTTCTTTTATGGAATACTTCTGGCGGGTCTTTTCATTGTGAATAAACATAAAGCCACCGTGTCCCTCCCTTAGAAATACAATAACAGTGGCAAATTCGGTTTCGGCGCCTTTCACCTGTGAGTCGGTCCCTATGCATACCTTAAGGTGATAACCCTGTTCGGTTTCGCGCCGTATGGCTCTTTCTACGGCGTCGCGGATCGGCAATTCGATCGGGTCGCCATTAAATTTTCTCCATAACATAAAAATGGGTTTTTGTAATTTAACGAAAAACCCCGTCTTATAAGGCATTTCCGCCTGTTAGGGAAAAATTAAATTACCATTCAGTATTGCCCGGTGCTCAACAAAACAAGGGTACACGCTTCCTGTGGATAGATATTATTTTCCTTTGCAAGATCTGCCAGTTCATCATTTTCAGCACCAGGATTGAAAATGATCCGCTTGGGCTTCAAAGAAAGAATGTAGTCGTAGTACTCACGCTGATGGGCAGCTGAAAGGTATAAAGTGACCGTATCGACTCCTTCCAGCATAGGTTTGTCCTTACGGATGTCTATATCTGAAACCCGGACTTCGCTTAAGCCAATACCTTCAACAGGATGGCCATGCGCCCTGAGCTTGTTGATTGCCAGGTAGCTATACCGTGCCGGATTACCTGATGCTCCTAATACCAGTGTCTTTTTTGTTTGTGCCATTCTCTTCCGTTTATCGTACCAGTTTAACAAGATTGCTCTGCATGTGGTTCAGGGAGTCAGGGTTTACAAAGGCGGACAGTCAAGACTATTTCCGCGTGTCGAAGCCGTTACTTTATTCATTGGACGCAGTGTAAGGGCAATATATCCACCTCCGTTTGCCATTTTGTTCTTACTGAATATATTTCCGAGGTTGTGAAAGCCCAGTAATAACGGGCCCGCTTTAAAACCTGCGCCTATCCAGAATTTCCCCTGATTGCTGACCTGAATTGGCATATATACGCCCAGCTTGCGGGTTTCCCATCGTGGCGTTAGCCTCAGCAGGTTCATATTCCGGACATAGAGCCGCTTATCGCCCGCCCAAGGCGAAATATTAATGCTTAGTTCTGCATTTACAAACCATGCGCCAGCCAGGTATCGGTCCACATTTAAAACTAATCTGGCTGGAGAAATAATCTTAAAATTATTGGCAAGGCCTTCCAAATGCAAAAGACCACCCAAAGAATCATTGAATTGTGGCAGATTCTTTACAGTTGAGTCGATTGCCGCATCGAGTTCACTACCAGTAATACCGGAAGCCGGAATCGAGCCTTTCCTGCTTTCCACTCCCCCGCGATATTGCCCCCAGCCAAAATCTATAAGCGAAGCGCTGATTTTCCAATCGTAATCGTAGTATGCCTCCTCGTCCGCCATGAATCCCGGAACATCTTCAGGTCTGATCAGAAGTTCCAGGCCGGCGTCGAAAGAAAATGCAGTCCGGGTAGCTTTGAGAAATTCTTTCAGGTTTGAATTATTATCGCGGCTATTGTCCCACTTGTCAAAATTGGACGAATAAGCATAGGCGAATGAACCGCCATTAAGCACATATTCCGTTTGATCGTTTACCACTGTGGTGCGATGGCGAATATTATTCACTTCGGCACGAACGCCGGATACACCGCGGTTTATCTTGACCGTTAGCCCCCCGTTCAGCCGGTAATTGGTGTTTTCCCAAACCGTTTGTGCATATGCGAGATAAAGCTCAAATAAGGAACTGCTTCGGAACCTGGCATCGAACGGTCCAGTCTGTGTGTTCAGCGCAAGAAACTGGTTGATATTATCGATGCTGTCGATGTAGTTGTATTCTTCGGTCCGGACATTTGAGGCAGACCGCAGGTTGGCGCCAAAAGCGATCGCCCTTCGACGACCCAAAGCGATTCGGCCGTTAAGGAGATTTAAATTTGCCTGTTCATCACCGAAACGCTTAAACTGCCCGTTCAGCACCATGAACTTTGAATTTAAAACTGATGTGACCAGCGAATAATCGATTACTTTAACTGCATTTGTCTGGTATTTTGCCTGGATCCCTGCCAATGTCAGGTCCCAGGGGTAAGGAGTGTTTACAATAGAAGCCGGGTTATTATGTACGCCCAGCGCTCCGGCATGGTTGGACCCCTGGATTGCGTGATAATCCTGGCAGTAAGCGTGCACAGAGGCAGAACAAAGCACCATAGCAATGTAATACCTGGCCAGATTTACCAATGCAGTATCCTTCTTCATTCAATATTTCTCTCCATGAGTTTGCCTTATAAGAAAGCCGGTTACACCAGGAATCCTGGCTGCTATTCCCACAAGCAGGCCAGTAAGCTTCGGATCACCAAAAAAATACTGTATCACCCTGCCGGCACGAAGCCTCTTAGCAAAATGTCGGTTCCATTGCCTGCAATAATTATGCTCCAGTTCGTCCCTGGAGATCTCGCCACGCAGAAATGCATCTGCCTCATGACACAACAGCTTACCGGCGTGCAGCGCCATGCTCATACCGTTTCCACACAATGGAGTGATCATACCAGCGGCATCCCCTGCCAACAACACATGATCATGAACCTGCGATTTGGCCGAAAAAGAAACCTGTGAAATGCTTAAAGGTTCATCCCAAATGATTTCTGCCCGGTCCAGCAATCGGTCGATGTGGGGATTTTTCCGGAGCAGCCTGTTTTCCATCTGCAGAATGGAATTATCGTTTGACCGGAGGTTGCCTGCAGTCGTAAGATAACACATACAATACAATCCGTCTTCAATCCTTGAAACTCCGCAATAACCGTTACTGAAGTTGTGTAAAGCTATAGTGTCCTCATCGAGGTCAACTCCCCGTAAATGGTACTTAACAGCTATATAGTTATCCAGCTTGCCTGGCCGGTGAGTAATAAAAGGTCGCTTCCACTTTACATCCACATTACTACGTTTACCGAAGCAGCCAATGGCCAGTTTCGATTCCAGTATGCGTCCCTGTAAAAAGCACTTCATCTTTCCATCATGATAAACCATATCAATGACTTTCGTACCCTCGAAAAGATGTACGCCATTTTCTTTTGCAATGTTTGCCAGAAGTGCATCCAGCCGGAACCTGCTTATGCCGAAGCCACCGGGTATCAGCGGCGATCGAACCACTGATCCACCAGGCGAGCTCACAATAAGTTTGTTTATACGCGGAAGTTGCAGTTTGTGAAACGGAATTCCCAAACTCTCCAGGAAAGGCCTGCTTTCTTCACTGATATATTCTCCGCATACACGGTGAAAGGGATATGTGTATTTCTCGACCAATGCAACTTTATGACCAGCTTTACTCAACCCAATCGAGGTTGCAAGACCAGCGAGTCCGCCACCCGCGATAACCACATCGTAGTCTGTTATATGTGCTGATGCCGGACTCATACGTGATGGAACGTTATCAGCCACCTGAAAGCCCAATGCCAGTGAATGCTTACCTCGTTTATACCAGCACGGTTTATAATATCCTTCCATTCACTCCTGGTAAAACCACGTAACACGGATAATGGCGCATCATTCCGTACCAGCCTTGACCGTGAAAAGAGTGCTGTCAACATTCTGATGGAATGATAGGCCATTGGGTGGCGGTGCAGGTCGTTGATAAAAAATCCAACAGCGGAATTGTCCTTCATCCATTCCAACTGCTCTGCCAGTTCATCATCAGTAAAATGGTGGCAAAAAAGCGATGAGAAAATAATATCAGGTTTCTCGCTGAATTTAATATTCCTGTAATCGTCATGGATAAAATTCCCGACAGGAAGCTGCTCCTTAGCATAATTGAGGCAAGCCGGGTTAATATCTATACCGGTGCAGGTAATTTCCAGGTCATGGGCGACACCATAGTCGCGGATAACCCGAAGATTGTCTGCCCCGCCGCAGCCAATCTCGCAAACATGGACTCTTCCTTTACTGAAATTAAATTCGCGCATAGCCTTCCGGGTTATAGAATGTCCTCCCAGCCATGTGTTGATAACATCAAGTTCCTGCATATTGGTCCGGATATCCTCAAAAGAAATCCCTGTTCCATCCAGCAACTCCTTTTCGTATGAGCGATTCCGGAAGTTCACCGGCTGGCCGCCTCCAGCCAGCAGGTTTCCATTGTGAGTCCGGGCCCGAAGGCAGCCGTTAAGATATTACCTTGTGCGCCCCTGTCGAGCATGCTTTTCAAAACAAACAATACGGAAGGCGATGAAAGATTCCCATATTTATCCAGCACTCCGTAGCCAGCTTCAAGTGCCGTGGGTTCAAGATTGAGGCTTTTTTCAACTGCCTGTAATATTCGTTTACCCCCTGGGTGAATACACCACGCGTCAATATCTTCGTACTTCAGCGAATATTTCATAAGCGCCCTTTCGAGCAAAGGTCCGAAATCCGTTTCGATAAGTTCAGGCACATAACCACTGAGTGTCATCAGGAAACCACTTGAACTAAGCTCCCAGGACATGTCCTTTTTGCCTTTTGGAATAACTTCAGAATAAAACCCCTTTACTTCCACACCTTTTTCACTTTCATCATTTGCAACAAGTACTGCTGCTGAACCGTCGGCGAACAACATAGAAGCCGTTATATTATCAATAGTCGGTGTTTTCTGAAAGTGAAGGGTGCAAAGTTCGGTACAAACAACCATTACCCTTGCTTCCGGATCAGATTTACAAATCGCAGCTGCCTGCTTCAGTCCATGCAAAGCGGCATAGCATCCCATGAAGTTGATGGACGAACGGTTAATTGATCTTGAAAGCTCCATCAGGTCCATAACCTGCAGATCAAGTCCAGGTGCGCTCATCCCGGTACAACTGACCGTTATCAGGTGGGTTAGATCTTCGGGCTTTGTCCGTGTGTGTGAAAGACAATTCCGGATAGCATCAACAGAAAGCGCTGCAGCAAAACGATTGTATTGGTTCATCCGGGATTCCAGTGACGGAAATGGTTCAAGCGATTCACCGGCAGGAAAAAATTTCCATTCGCTCATTGGCCTGCCATAGTCAGGAATTACCGAATATCTCGTTGAAATCCCGCTGTTCTTGTACAAATATTTTAATTTTCGCTGACTGGCTAAATCAAGATCAAACACCTGTTGCATGAAATGAAGAATCTCTTCCTGGGAATGACGGAAAGAGGGTAGCGCAGTTCCTATAGACAAAATCTTAGTCAATCAGTTTCCAGATTAAAATGATGAGGAAGCCTGTGTTTGAACAGACTGCCGAAATTATGTTCATCTTCATCAGGTTATCAAAATTTGCCTCATGAGCGTCTTTCCATGACTTACGCATCCACCAGAGAAAAAATATCTGAACCGGCAGAAAACAGCACAACAATACAAGGAACCTGATCAGTTCGAGCTGCAATGCGAAATGCAATCCAAGTGCCACGAACGCCATTGAAAATAACAAACTTGAAAGCACAAATGTTCCTTTGATACCCACCAACATACTTATGGTCTTAACCCCGTCATGGGCATCAGCTTCATGCTGGTAAATCTGGGTAAGCGGGTATGCACCGGCAATCAGCAATGACGATGCTACGCACCCGGTAACAGGTACCTGAAGGGGAAGACTGAGATGAGAACCATGGTATACCAGCCAGAAGACAAGCGCACCCTGGCAGCTGATAACCAGCAGGAAGCCTGATATTGCAAATCGTTTTAATCTCGTTACGCGGCTACTGTACATCCTGGATGCTAAAATATAAACCAACACGCCAACCGTAAACCAAATGTCAACGAACATCGACAACAGTACGGCAGCAATATCCATAACGGAGACCACCTTCAATAATTCAGGGGTTGGCAGAAGGGGTGACCGGATACCTCCTATCGGACTTTCATCCCGGTCCATATAACTATTATAGCCGTTGCTTGCCGGGTAAACCAATAAATGCAGTATACAAAAGATCAGCATGGCCTTCCACCAATTTGTATAAACCACCTGGCTAAGGGCAAACAGGTAAACCGGCAGCAGGAAAAAGGAAAAATGAACCCGGAGCAATTGCAGGGTCGACGGTTGAGGCATTTGAATTCGGTTAGGCTTAACAGGCAGGCTTAGTAATCGTATTCCCGCCGGAACATATTCATTCTCAATCCAAGGCTGAACATAGTGCTGTTGGTTGTAAGCTTAGGATCATCCGGCACGTCCATCTTCCGGATCATCATTGAACCATCTATAAACAAATTTTCCAGAACCTCGAATCCCACCCATAATGACGCATTGATTCCGGTTGATGACCGTCCCTCCCCGATCGACCAGCCGTAATCCATAGGCCTTGTTGTGTAGGACCTGAGCGGATTGCTGCCGAAATTCACGCCAGCTGAATCGAGCCCCTGGTTCCAGAAGATGAGTTTCGACTGAACCTGCCACTTGGGATGTGGCTGGTATCGTAATATCCCGACTATCTCATAAAAATTCGCACCTCGCGGATGGGCAAGCGGCTGGTTATAATGTGTGTAGTTGGCGATAGAGTCTTTATGGGAGTACGTGAATGGTCGCGCCAGGTTCACTTCACCCTGCAGGTCGAGGTTCTTTATTCCCAAAGCATCTATATATTTTCCGCCAAGCTGCAGGGCATATTTATTTCCCCACCACCCTTCACCACCTTTCACCTCACTCAGCTTAAATTCGTCAAACAACAGCTGGCTATACAGTTGCACGCGCTTCAGGATATTGGCTTTTATGTCGAGGCCCACATTTGCATTGTCAAAGCTGCCATTTTGCTGTTCGATTGACCGGAGAAAAATCACGGGGATCAGGTAGCTGAACTCGAAATGGTTTTCCCGCCCGAAAATAACAGATTCAAACAAGCCGATATTGAGCCATTTTGTTGCCTGCCAGCTAAGGTGGTGCATTGCCGCATATTTCTTATCCAGCAGCTTATTTCCTGAATTGACGGGCTCTTCAGGCACTAATTCCATAAACAGGTTCTGGTAATTCAATTTCCAGATCCGGGTATTAAGTTTCAGGAAAAGATAGTTGTTTGCAAAGTCGCTCAGGTATACACTCCGGTATCCATTCCCGATAAAATTCTTATCATAACCGAATTGTACGTTGATATATTTGGTGACATTGAAATACATCGAACCCCTCGCATCAAAATAGTCATATGCGGTCTTTTTGAAAGATTTGTAAAACCCGGCACCCGGAACCGCCCGGAAGCTGTCTTCCCAGTTTCGCACAAACATTGGCGGCCTTTCCTGATTGTCAGTAAGATAAAAGTCGAATCCTATCTTTTTGGCGATCAGGCCACGGGCCCTTGCCCCTTTTGAATTAAGGAAAACCGTTTCGTCAGAATCAGAATCCTTCGCAAGATTAAACTGGAAAACAGGGTTTACACTAAGAAAAAAATCCTTAACATCCACGAGGGCGAAGTCTGATTTGGATTTGTAAAACGTCCTGAACCATGGCTTCCTGCTCTTAAAAGACTCTTTTGAGCCGGTTACCCATTCCTGGTTGTTCATCAATGCATCCTGGATATTATAGGCATCAACCCGGGAAAAACTGTCAGTCTGAACTGATTCCAGAAAATTAACCCAGGCCTTTCGCTCGTAAGGCTTCAGATGCTGAAATGACAAAGCGCTGTCACGGAACCGGATCTCAAGCCGGTCCATTAATTGCTGGTGTTTGTAACCCTGGGGAAGCATTGAGGATTGGGAAATTGCAACTACAGGTGCGAATAATAGGGTAGTTAACAGCAGTCTTTTTATAACTTGCATCGATTCGTTTTGTTTTACGGCTAACCGACAAATTATGCAAAAATATCTGATTAAAAATACCAGCATCGTAAATGAAGGAAGCATTATCAACGGCGATCTGTTGATCGAAGATGGCCGCATTGCAAAGATTGCAAGCCAAATCAATGCCACAAATGATGTAAAGGAAATAAATGGCGAAGGCAGGTTTCTACTGCCCGGCGCCATTGACGATCAGGTTCATTTCCGTGAACCCGGTCTTACGCATAAAGCAAATATCTATACCGAGTCCCGGGCTGCAGTTGCCGGCGGTGTTACGAGTTTCATGGAAATGAGCAATACTGTGCCACCCGTTTTCTCACATGATCTGCTGGAACAGAAATATGAGATAGGTGCCAAAAGTTCGCTGGCAAACTATTCGTTTTATATGGGAACCTCGAATGACAATATCGAAGAGGTTCTCAGGACAAACGAAAAGAAAGACAGGGTTTGCGGAGTAAAGGTCTTTATGGGCTCCAGCACCGGCGGCTTACTGGTTGACAATCCGCTTTCGCTGGAAAAGATCTTCAGTGAGTCGGAACTGTTAATCGCCACGCATTGCGAGGATGAACGGATAATTAAAAGGAACCTGGAGAAGATGAAGGCTTCCGGCAGGCAGCTTACGGCGGCTGATCACCCCCTGATCCGGGATGAAGAAGCCTGTTTCGAATCATCTTTCCTGGCAGTTCAGCTCGCCAAGAAACATGACACAAGGCTGCACATCCTTCACATTTCGACTGCGAAAGAACTACAACTGTTTTCGAATATGCTTCCGCTTGAAGACAAACGTATTACTGCGGAAGTTTGTGTGCATCACCTGCATTTTACCAGTAATGATTACCCGAAATGGGGCAACCTGATCAAATGCAATCCGGCGATAAAAGCTCCTGAAAACAGGGAAGCACTGTGGCAGGCGTTGCTGGATGGCCGCCTGGACGTGATTGCAACCGACCATGCTCCTCACACCTGGGCCGAAAAGCAGGAAGATTACCTGCATGCCCACGCTGGCCTTCCCCTCGTTCAGCATTCCCTGCCTCTTATGTTGAGATATGTTTCAGAAGGCAGGATCACCATTGAGCAGGTAGCAGATAAAATGAGTCATGCCGTTGCAAAATGCTTTCGGATCCGGGAAAGAGGTTATGTCCGTGAGGGTTATTTTGCAGACCTGGTTCTTGTTGATCCAAACCAGGGTGAGATTGTGGTGAAAGAAAATATCCTGTATAAATGTGGCTGGAGTCCGCTTGAAGGGACCATTATGCCTATGGGAATAACGCACACTTTTGTAAACGGACACCTCGCCTATGAAAAGGGAAATTTCGACAACTCCAGGGTGGGTATGCGCATGACGTTTGACAGGTAAGCGATGAACTTATACAATTTCCGGTAAGCAATGAATCCTATAAACCCGTAAATTGAATGCCATGGAAATTGATAAGACCTCGCAACATGATCTGAACATTTTTCACCCCGAGGAGGAGTTCTCCATTTTTCACCGACTTAATTTTACCAGGACAAGTGAGGGAAAAGAATGGATGAAGCAACTGTTCCTTGAGCCATTCAGCACTACACGGAACATTGAACAGACGCAACAGGTTCTGAAACTGATCGGAAGCAGGCTGGAACAGTGGCCGGAATCCATCAGCAATGGAACGATTATGGTCATCGAACGGTTCTTCAGTACCCAGGTTGACACCATTCCCACAGACCATAACCTTTTCAATGGCATAACTTATAAGCTGCTACACGGGCCTGATTTTGCGATAGTCCGGTATAGTATCGGCCATTTTGCCGACTTCATTCGTGGCTTCAGGAAACTCATGCAGATTTTCGAAGGGGCTGAGATTCCGCCCAACATGCTGGCACTTCTTGATAGGGCGGCCTTCCTGGTCAGGGATGAGCATCTGCAGAGTCTTGCAGATCATCCTGCGGAAAAAAAGTTCTCTCCCACCCAGGTCGTATATTTCGGCAATTACCTGAGGTACCGGTTTAAGAATGCTGCCCTGGAACTGATCGATATTTATGGACGGCTGGATGCCTGGTACGGAATGGCAACAGCAGTAAGGCACTTCGGACTCATTTATCCATCAGTGATGCAGACAGAAAAACCGTTCATTGAAACTTCCGGCTTATATCACATTCTGCTGCCTGATCCGGTTTCATATAATTTAACGCTCGACGAGACCCATAATTTCCTGTTTTTAACTGGGGCCAACATGGCAGGCAAAAGCACATTCATCAAATCTGTGGGCGCGGCTGTTTATCTGGCACATATCGGTATGGGCGTGCCGGCAAATTCGATGCGTCTTTCACTTTTCGACGGCATATTGAGCAATATCAATGTAACCGATAATATTGTCAAAGGAGAAAGTTACTTTTTCAATGAAGTACAAAGGATCAAGAATACGATCCTTAAGATCAATGACGGAAGAAAATGGCTGGTGCTTATCGACGAACTTTTTAAGGGCACCAATGTTCAGGATGCTATGAAGTGCTCTCTCACAGTCATTAAAGGCCTTATCAAAATCAAAGATTCCATCTTTATCCTTTCCACACACCTCTACGAGATCGGAAAGGAACTCGAAGATCAGCCCAACATTATCTTCCGGTATTTTGAAACATCTGTCAATGATGAACAGCTTAATTTCAGTTATCAATTAAAAGAAGGCATTAGCAACGACCGTCTCGGTTACCTGATCCTGAAACGGGAAAAAGTCATTGACCTACTCGAAAAACTTTAGATCAAACACATTTCGATGAACCTGATTCAGCGCGGCATCGCTCTTATTTTTTGCTTACTCCCGGTTTCAGTGCCGGCACAATCCTACAATTATAACGATCCGCTTTTGGACGTTCAGCATTACCGTTTTGAACTTCAGCTGACGGACACAAGCAACCTGATACGGGGCACCGCCTTTATTGATATCCGGCTGAACCGTGACGCTAAAGAACTGACGCTGGACCTTATAGACATGAAGAGTGACGGTAAGGGTATGAAAGTGGAAGCTGTTGCCTTAAATGGAACTGAAACCGGCTTTCAACAAAAGGCGGACAGGATCATATGTACCACGAACCAATTGTTAAAGAGCAATACAACCTGCCAGCTGATGATCCGATACCAGGGAGTTCCGGCGGATGGCCTTATCATTTCAACAAACAAGTACAATAAACGAACCTTTTTTGCAGACAACTGGCCTAATCGTGCACGCCATTGGCTTCCCGTAAATGACCATCCATCTGACAAAGCCACGGTCGAATTTGTTGTAACGGCTCCGGACCATTACCAGGTTATTTCAAACGGCATTCAGACAGAAGAGACTAATATTGGAAATGGCTATACAATCACCCACTATAAAGAGAATGTAGCAATACCTACCAAGGTGATGGTAATCGGCGTGGCAGGGTTTGCTGTCGGTTATGCCGGATCGTCCGGGTGCGTTGAGGTATCCAGCTGGGTGTTCCCGGAGGAAAAAGAAAAAGGCTTTTATGACTACGCACAGGCAGTTGACATCCTGCCATTTTATATTTCAAATGTTGCAAAATACCCCTTCAATAAGCTGGCGAATGTTCAGTCTAAAACAATATTTGGGGGGATGGAAAATGCGGGCTGCATTTTTTACCATGAAAACTCAGTGAACGGGCAGCGAAAAGAAGAAGCATTGATTTCACATGAGATCGCTCACCAGTGGTTCGGCAACAGTGTTACTGAGAAGCACTGGAGTCACCTCTGGCTCAGCGAGGGCTTTGCCACGTACCTTACCAACTGCTACCTGGAACAGAAATACGGCACTGACACATTGCATAAACTTCTGAAGGACCAGCGTAATACTGTCAGCCGGTACAGCTTGAAGGAGCCGGGCCGGCCGGTTGTTGATTCTCTTGAACAACAATACATGAATCTTCTGAATGCAAACAGTTACCAAAAAGGTGCCTGGTTTCTCCATATGTTGCGCAGGAAGATTGGTGACGCGGACTTCTGGAAATCGTTGGCCGGATATTATGCTTCATTCGAAGGGAAGAACGCTACAACCCAGGATTTCCGCAGGAGTTGCGAAAATGCAAGTGGACTGAACCTGGAAGCGTTTTTTAACCAGTGGCTATATCTGCCGGGACAGCCTGAGCTTGAAATAAGCTACCAGTTACAGAAAGGGAACGAAGTTGCAGTCGTGGTAAAACAAGCGCAAAAGGAACTCTTTGATTTCCCGCTCGAAATTGAGTTTATCGGTGATGGAAGCAGGATAAGAAAAACGTTTATAATCAGGGAACGGGAAGAAAAAATTCAGGTCAGGCTACAGTTCAGGATGAGCGGGATACAGGTAGATCCAGATACCAATGTACTGGCAACATGGAAAGTAAAATCCGTTAAATAACGGTTTTTTCCGGCGCCATACCACACTAATTTGCCTCCATGTTAGTGAAGACTTATGGAAGCGCCGTTTACGGGATTGAAGCAATAACAATCAATATTGAGGTTAATATTACGTCAGGCACGCATACCTTCCTTGTAGGTTTGCCAGACAACGCCGTCAAGGAGAGCATGCTAAGAGTGGAAAGTGCCATCAAGTCAAATGGCTTTTATATGCCGAGGACGAAAGTTATTATCAACCTGGCGCCGGCTGACATCAGAAAGTCAGGCTCTGCTTTTGACCTTCCGATTGCGGTTGGAATTCTGGCAGCTTCTGACCAGATCGTCAATATTCCCGCGCTTGATAAATATATAATAATGGGTGAACTCGGTCTTGATGGAACCATTCAGCCTATCAAAGGGGCTCTGCCGATTGCCATAACCTCCAGGCGGGAGCGATTTCGGGGCCTTATACTTCCTTCACGCAATGCCCGTGAGGCGTCAATCGTGAATAACCTCGAAGTGTATGGACTTAATCACCTGAATGAAGTCGTTTCATTTCTCGAAACACCTGAATCCCTGAAACCGGTTCAATGCAATACCCGGGAAGTATTTATTGAATCAACCAAAGAGCCGGAACCGGACTTCGCAGATGTCCGGGGGCAGGAACACATCAAGCGGGCGCTCGAAATCGCTGCGGCGGGCGGGCATAACGCAATACTCATTGGTCCGCCCGGGTCCGGAAAAACCATGATGGCCAGGAGACTGCCTTCCATACTACCTCCACTTACCTTGAATGAGGCCCTGGAAACTACGCGGATTCATAGTGTCGCGGGCAAGTTGCCTGACAACGCTACATTAATAAGTAAACGCCCGTTCAGATCTCCGCACCATACCATCAGTGATATGGCACTTGCGGGCGGCGGTGGAATTCCCCAGCCAGGAGAAATTTCGCTTGCACATAACGGTGTACTATTTCTGGATGAACTGCCGGAATTCAGGCGCTCGGCACTGGAGGTGATGCGGCAACCGCTCGAAGAAAGAAGGATTACCATTTCAAGGGCAAAAGCAGCAATGGAGTTTCCGGCAAGCTTTATGTTAATAGCCTCAATGAATCCCTGTCCATGTGGCTTTTACAACCATCCGGAAAAAGATTGTAATTGCCTTCCTCCGTTAGTACAGAAATATCTTAATAAGGTTTCCGGTCCATTGCTTGACCGGATTGACCTGCATGTTGAAGTAACCCCCGTAACTTTTTCCGAACTCACGGGGGGCCAGTCGCGTGAAGCTTCTGCAGCAATCAGGAAAAGGGTCATAGACTCAAGAGAGATCCAGGGAAACAGGTTGATCAATTTTGGGGCAACTTATTGCAATGCCCAAATGGACAACAAAATGGTAAAAGATTTTTGTATTCCGGATACAGCAGGGTTAAACCTTTTGCGCAACGCCATGCAACGCCTGAGCCTTTCAGCACGTGCATATGAAAGAATACTCAAAGTCAGCCGTACTATTGCAGATCTCGCAGGGTCAGTCAAAATTCTGCCTGAACACATTGCGGAAGCTATACAATTCAGAAGTCTCGATCGGCAAGCATGGGCCGGATGAAGTTTATCAATTATTCACCATTCCCAATTTCGGCTCAGCTTTCAAAACCCTAACCATTGGAATTGCGGAAGGTTGCTGAACAGGCTTCTCTTTGGTAAAAATAATTTTTACCATTTCCGTGAAAGTGTCAAAGATTATACGCACGTCAAGCATCATATGAGCATTACGAACATAAAATGCATCCCACTGGTAACGATGAAAGACACTGGTAAAATCAGGTGCCGGGCCTTTAAAACCCTTCACCTGGGCCATGCCCGTTATTCCTGGCTTCATAATGCTCCTTTCGTCATACCCTTTAATAAGTTCAGCGAAACGCAGGTCGTCTGCAAGCATATGTGGCCTCGGTCCTACGACACTCATATTACCAGTAAATACATTAATGAATTGCGGCAGTTCATCAAGGCTGCTGTTTCGAAGAAACCGGCCCACACGTGTAATCCTCGGATCACCTTCTACGGCCTGCTTTATATCGGCATCTGCATTGATTACCATTGTCCTGAGTTTTAGGCAACGGAACATTTTTCCATTTTTACCAACTCGTTTCTGTATAAAAAATACAGGACCTCGTGAATCGATCCAGATTACAAGGGAAAGAACAGGCAACAACCAGGATAATACAAATACAATTACAAACAAAGAGAAGAACAGATCAAAGGCACGTTTAAATAATAGGTAGTCAGTGCTGCTGGTTTTCATAACAGTAACTTTATTGATTTCATAAACAGAAGGCCAATGGGCTTCTGACAAGCATCCATCATAAAGCGTTGCGTAACGAATCAAAACTATTGCATTGGAGTAGCGACAAATTTCCTGCCATATAATAATGCGCATACAATTCCCACTATCACATAACTGAGTAACAGTGACCACAGAATATCGCCTGCGGCGTAACGCATCAGGCATGGGATAACAAAGAAGAGAGAAACCTGGAATACAAATACGATCCGCTGTTTCATTAGCGGAACCGGCTTTGCAACGACATAGAGGCACACCGATACTGCTGACTCCCCCATCACAAGTGCCAGGCCTGCTATCCATGCACCATCTCCGAACAACGCTCCGGAAATTAATGTTAAAAACATTGTGCCAACCCCCGTCAGTGTGCTTATTGCAAGGGGTCTGTCCCTTCGTTGCAGCATGAGAATTGTGGACTGTGTGTTCAGGAATGCATATATAAGTGCCGCGACACCCGTTAGCTGATAATAATATATGTATGGCAGGAAGCGCTCACCGAAGAACAATCTTACGGAAGCGTCCGGAAAGAAAAACAAACCTGAACAGTAGAATAAGGCCACAAGCATGGACAGCTGGTCAACATTAATATTGACCTTGGGCATTAACATTTCGCGGAGGTAAGCCTGGTGAATGATCCTCACTACTCCCTTGTATATCACGTATAGCTTCAATCCCACAAAAACCGCATGGGATGCAGCTTCCGGGATAAAATATGGCACGAGGAGCATGAGTCCCAACCCCACCATATACTGGCCCAGCCCCACCAGCCCAAGCACAAGGCTTTTAACATATAACAAAATATCCCGCCAATATGGGATATTAATAAATGTCACAGAAAGACGGCGCATTATTAACCAGTCAGTTATAAAAAAAACCGGCATAAGACTTGCAACGAATGCGTAAAGAACTTTGTCAGGTGCAATATGAACTATCACCAACGTGATGCCGTAAGGAATTATCATCCTGAGAAAGGCCATCAGAGCACCGTATACAGGGTACCCCCTGGCATAAACCGCATAATCCGCGTTAGCGGCCAGCAAAGGCGCTATTAAGAAAACTATATACGATGATTTCCAAAATGCAAGCAGGCATATTGGGAGTAACAGTATTGCCATACATATACGCGCAGACTGGTATTGTTTAAGCAGTGATTTCCAGTCGGCGGATATAACCAGTTCGCGCATTGCCATGGACTGCAATCCAAAAGCAATGACGGAAAGCAACAACTGATAAAATGCATCAGCTTGCACAAAATCAGTAAACGCATCCGCCGCACTGTTAGCTGCAATGGATTTGATTGCGAAGATGGAGAACAATTGTCCGGCACCAGTCAATATAGCAATTGGAAGTAAACGCCTGATCATGTATGGTAATGCAAAGGAAATGAAAATGAAAAAACAGCACATCATAATAAACATTTTTTTTACTGTCCTGCTGTTATATTTAATTGCCCCCTGGTTTTTTGAAAAACAGTTTTTTTTCAATGAACTACTTTCTGCATTTGGCTGTGCAACCCTCATTTATAAAAGAAGGAGCATACCGACCGATAATATTTCGCTCGCCATAATTTTCCTGCTATTGCTGGGCGGAGTTCACGCCATTGCATCCCTGTTCCGCATGGATGAACTTTATTATTACCTGAGGAATACCGTTATCGTTTATTCCATATTCGGCTATTTCGCAGGATACTTCACCTGGAGATACCTGTTCCCTTATATTGAGAAAATCCGCCTGCCGTTAGCAGCGTATAGTGTTACTGGCATTGCATTGAGGGCTCCGAAATTACTCGTTGAACGATTTGGAATGTCAGCCCTTTTCCCGGTCCTCTTCTATGATGTGGCAGGCAAGTACATTCTGCCTTTGTTGATAGCCTCCAATGTGATCTATGCCATTGCATATGACTCATCCACAACGATGATCCTTTCCGCGTTTTACCTGTTTGTCTGGATTGTGCCTGGATACCGGTTCTTTGTTATTGCAGTGGTTGCCGGGCTGATTGTCTTTTCCATCTTTTTCTGGAAAATGATCCCCAACCTTAGCCTCATTTCCCAACACTATAACCATTTCAATGAACGGGGAATAAGATCAGTTGTTAATTCCAACCGGATACTTGCGATAGATCCAAACAGTACCTGGCGACTGATTCTTTGGAAACAGTCAATAGTTGACAAGTTTCCGGAAAACATACCGGGTATAGGTTTCGGAACGCCTATGTACAAATATTACCCTATTGAAGATCACAGGAAAATACCCCAGTTGCCTTATGTAATGGGTGCGCACAATTCATTTGTATATGTTTTCGCCAGGCTGGGTATAGGTTTTGTTGCTGCCATCGGGATTATATATCATGAAGTTATGAGAAGCTATTTCCGGATGAAGCGGTACGCAGGGGAGCGAAAGGAACTACTCCTGTACTACAGTTTTTTCGCAGTAACATTCATCGCCTTATTTAATCCGGCACTTGAATCACCGATATATGCAGTCGGATATTGGACCATCCTGGGACTTCTTTCTGCTGCTATACAACATGTAAAAAAAGAAATACCGGAATTCCATGAAAGTCCTGTTTATACATAACCGCTATCAGCACCGGGGTGGTGAAGACGCAGTACTGGACATGGAACGCAGGCTGTTGGATTCCCATGGACATGCTACGGAAACCCTTTCTTTCGATAATGAATCTATTGCCGGCGTAGCAGGTAAAGTGTCGGCAGCCATGAAAGCTGTATACAATCCACAGTCGGCAAAAAAGCTCGGTTTTAGAATATCAGCCTTCAGTCCTGATGTCATACACGTGCACAATCTCTTTTTCGACGCCTCACCTTCCGTACTGTACCAGGCAAAAAAAATGGGAATACCTGTGGTAGCCACATTGCACAATTATCGGCTGATCTGTGCTAACGCTATGCTGATTAGGAGTGGGACCATTTGTGAAAAATGTATTCATTCCACTTTTCCTTCGAGTGGCATCATCAATAAATGCTACCGCAACTCTGCAGTGCAATCAGGTCTGGTTACTGCAATTACGGGTACCCATAAAATGCTGGGCACTTGGAAGAATAAAGTTGACGCCTATATAACGTTGTCGGGTTTTATGCGGAATAAAATCCTGTCGGGTTCAGCCGGTCTTGAAGCCGGAAAGGTCTTCATTACACCGAATGCTATTGCAGATCCGGGCCAGGGCTCTTCTGTAAGGGATGACTATTTTCTTTTTGTAGGACGAATTTCTGCAGAGAAAGGAATTCTTCAGCTTGCCCGAAAGTTCGCAGAGACAGGCGACAGGCTGGTCATCGCCGGTGATGGGCCGCTGGCCGAAAGCATCAGGGAAATAGCAGCTACTGCAGCCAATATTAATTATCTGGGATTACAGCCCGCGGAAACGATCATTCGTTACATGAAACACGCGAAGGCACTCGTTTTCCCGTCAACCTGGTATGAAGGGATGCCGATGACGATCATAGAAGCATTCGCTACGGGAACCCCGGTTCTGGCATCCAGGCTGGGCTCGATGGAAGAAATGATTGAGGAGGGAAGCAATGGATTTCTTTTCGAGCCAGGCAACATGGACGATCTGCATGAACTGCTGAAAAGAATAAAATGGAAGGAAGAACTGTACAATCGGGCACGGAGTTCATACCTCGAAAAGTACAGCGAAGAAGTACACTATAACAATATTCTCAATATCTATAAACAACTATCCGATGGACAACACAAGAATCCTATTATCGCAAAGTCAGTTAATGAACATCAGCATCAATACGCTTAGTTACCAGCAGAGCATTGACAGGGTAATGGAATGGGCAAAAGAGAAGCGCAAGGCATACATATGTTTCGCCAATGTACACATGTCTGTTGAAGCTTACCGCAACCAGCGATATGCACAGATTATCAATAAGGCAAACCTGGTTTTGCCTGATGGTAAGCCTATTGCAATAGTTAATTCGTGGCTAAACAAAAAAAGCCAGGAAAGGATTTCCGGGATGGATTTCCTTGAGTCTCTGCTGAGCCAGTCTCACCCCGTGCGGCTATTCATTTACGGAAGTACAGAAGAAGTAATCGAAGCTTTCCGTAACCGAGTGAAGAACCAACATCCTCACATAAATATCGTCGGGCATATCTGCCCTCCTTTCCGTGCACTTACCGCTGAAGAATCAGAGCAGGATAATGCAAATATCAATGCTGTGAACCCTGATATCGTTCTAGTAGCATTAGGTTGTCCAAAGCAGGAAAAATGGATGGCAAAACATACCAAGGATATCAATGCCGTTTTGCTTGGTATAGGTGCCGCCCTTGAAGTTTCATCTGGCCGGAGAAAGCGTGCACCACTCTGGATGCAGCAAGCCAGCCTGGAGTGGTTGTTCCGTCTTGTACAGGAACCAAGAAGGTTGTTCAAGCGTTATCTTGTGACGAATACATTTTTTATGTACCTTCTTGTCAAGCATTATCTATTAAAGTAACAGGATGTTTTCATTGTTCGAAATACTTTCACAGTTGGTCGGGGGATCACTGATCTTCTGGCCACTGCTGAATTCCTTGGCAATAATCGCACTCTTTTTATACTGGATCTTTTTCGGACAAAAGAGAAAGCCTGAAGAAAAAATCACCTTCTACCTTTTTTGCCTTTTCGCCTCTTTGTACCTTCTTAAGATCATTGGCACAATCTATTCGAGCGATCTTAAAACTGCAGGCTTTAAATTACAGCAGACATCAGCCTTGCTCGTTCTTCCGCTGATATATGCATTTAGCTCACTGCAGCGCAATCGGTTCAACAGGACCATGGATTTTTTTTCGATATGTTGTGCTGCAGGTGTCCTGGCAGGTTTGGGCTGGGGTGTAGTCCGGCTTTTCAACACCGGCTCGCTTCATCATCTGCAAGGTTATGACCTTGTGATACTGAAAGGAATGGCGCCATACATTTTCGGCCTCTGTTGTCTTACCAGCATGTCATGGAATGCTTACAGGCTTGAACAGGACGGACGAACAGTAAACAAAATATTCTGGCTAAGAATCTCTTTACTGTTATTGTTTACCCTTTTCCTTCTGCTTCTGGGTAACAGGTTATCAATAATGTTATTGTTCTTCCTTGTGCTGATTTACTTTTTCAAAACCAATTTTCGTAAAAGTTATAAAATTGCTGGTCTGTCATTAGTGGTGTTTTTGGTAATGGCGATGGGAATGGTAACTCCGAAATTGCAACAGCAATGGAATGAGATCAGGGCAATTTCGAAACAACAAATTATCCGGCTGGATGAGGATTCCTCACTCGGACGATCCTGGGGAGGTGGTGTGCTTCGGCTGGCGATCTGGCAATGCGCTTTTGATGTCTTTCAGGAACACCCACTGGCAGGAGTAGGCACTGGTGACGCCCAGCAGGCTTTACAGGAGAGCTATGAAAAAAGAAAATTCTATTTCGCTTCACGTTACAATAAGTACAACGCCCATAACCAGTACATTCAACAACTCGTTACGCATGGTTTACCAGGCCTGTTGTTGCTAATCGCCTGCATCGCTACCGGACTGGTTATAGCGTTCAGATCGGGAAACGATCTGGCCCTATTTTTTTGGGTGTGCTTTGGGGTAGCCTGTTTCACGGAATCTATTCTCGAGATTAACAAGGGAATAGTCTGGTTCAGTTTTTTTGGAAGTCTTTTTGGCCTGCAATCAAACGATGATCAACTGCCGACTCCGAAATAGGAATTGAAAAGTAACTGAATCCGTTTAAAGCAATTTTTAAATTTCAGCCACGGAGAAACCGTCAATTCTTCCAGCGGACCTGTATAAGCTGTTCCTCGCTTAAGAAAGTAGTTGGTAAGAGTGCTGGATGTAATTCCCCATTTTGCGATAAATTGATAATACCCTGGATTTATTTTAACCCTCTTAGTTGAAATACTTCCAAAATGGTAAACCCGGCTTCTCCCCACGCCTTTAAACAGGCGAATACCAGACTGCCAGAGTTTCATCGAAAAATCTGGATCACTGTACAAACCCGGACTAAACTCAACGCTATATCCTCCAACCATATCCCAGATATCTTTATGGACAAGATTGGGAGGCCAAGTAGCTCCATTCCAGTCAGCTTTGTCCAGCGCCTGGTAACTGCTGAGCAATTCGCTCTCACGGAACGTTTGTATGGTACGGCCAAAATCAGCTTCAATAGAACAGTTGCTTTGTGCATCTGGTTCAATTGCCGTTGCCGAAATAAAAAAACGATTATGCCTGATCTGCTCCACTTCTTCCCAAAGCGCTTTATCCCACCCGGGGCAGACAAACATATCATCATTCATGTACAGGATGTAATTTGTATCAACAAGGGTCCGGGCAGCATTTAGAGCATAACATACCCCCAGGTTCTTCTCGCTGAAAGTATAGTCAATATCATCCTGAGAGTCAAGCCATTCGATAGTTCCATCCTTACCTTCATTAACATGCACAATAATCTGATGATCAAATGATGAATATTTACGCAGGCTTTTTATACACTGCTTCAGATATTGAAGATTGTTCCAGGTAGGAATAAGAATGGAAAAAACATTTTCTTTTGAGGATTGGGTTTTTCTCGTCGAAATGCCCATTTCGGCGAGAACCATTAGGTCATTCATCAATATTGGCAATTATAAAAAAACTGAAATGAAGTTTGCTAATTTGCATCAATCAATATGAACACTGATCTCAGTTATCCGCTTATTTCCGTCGTAATGGCAACGTACAACGGCCAACGATTCATCACAGAACAATTGAACAGCATAATCAGGCAAACATATTCTAATCTTGAAGTGATCATAGTTGATGACGACTCAACTGATGACACTCACGCTATTCTGCAGGAATTCAGCAGAAAATATCCATTTATTAAAGTCTACAGGAACGAGACCAACATCGGTTACATCAAGAACTTTGAGCGCGGTTTGCAAATGGCATCAGGAAACTTTATAGCCCCCTGTGACCAGGATGATATCTGGGAGCCAGAAAAGCTGACAACACTTTATCAAAACCTGGGTATCCATGAAATCATCTATTCGGATTCAACCCTGATTGACGAAGCCGGCAATAGCCTGGGTAAGAATCTTTCGGATATAAAAAATCTTCGTGGATTTGACGATTGCCTTTGCTATGCTATTGGCAACAGTGCTCCGGGACACGCCATGCTTATTAAAAGATCTGTCATAGACCGAAGTCTTCCGCTGCCCCCAATCTTCCCCCATGATTACTGGATCGGCTTCATCGCGACTTGCCAATCTCCTATCAGGTACTTAAATGTCCCACTTGTAAAATATCGTCAGCACGAGACAAACGTATTTGGCGTAGCGAACACGGGATCATCCAAACGACGGCATTCAAAAGAGAAAACCGATAAGAAAACACTTGCTTTGAACCGGATGCAATTGCTCTACCAATCATGCCCCGGGGACATTCCGCAGAAGAATGTTTACGCCGGTATCCTGGACTCATACCGGGATTTTTCACTTACGAACAACATCAAACGAACACTTATCTTCTTCAGACATCAGGATAAGATCCTTGCCTACAAGAAAAAACCCCTCTGGCGTAAATGGTTATTCTGTTTGAAAATGTTTGCCATGATCAAATGAATTTGCTGCAATCAGAAGGCTTGTTCATCACCTTTCACCATATTCACCAATGTCTGCAATATGATCTGCAGGTCAAGCCAAAAGGTCCAGTTCTCAATATACCACAGATCGAATTCCACACGCTTTTCCATTAAGTGAGGCTTCCTTGTTTCACCACGGTATCCGTTCACCTGAGCCCAACCCGTTATTCCAGGCTTCACCCAATGCCGCATCATGTAATTTTCAACGCTGTCCCTAGATTGAATATTAAGCGGAACGGGATGTGGGCGCGGACCCACTACTGACATGGAACCCAACAACACATTAATGAACTGCGGAATCTCGTCGAGGTTAGTTTTACGAAGGAACGCCCCAACACGAGTGATGCGCGGATCATCTTTCCTGGCTTGCTGATACCTGCCCTTTTCGTCCGTATCCCTACTGGTATTCACCATTGTCCTGAACTTATAACAAATAATAGATTTGTTATTCAGACCCCATCGCTCCTGTTTAAATAAGACAGGCCCCTTTGAGCTCAACTTAATTAAAATAGCAATGATCGGGAATAACCAACTCAACACAAACACCGTTACCAGGAATGAAAAAATGACGTCAAAAATGCGTTTCAGCATTTTATTGTCAATGACATCCAACGGGAGCGAGCGTAAGGTAATAATCGGAAGACTGCCCAGCCGGTCAATATGTAATTTACGTGCACCGAACCGCTGATAATCCGGAATGATACGAACCAACTTCCCCTGTTGTTCCCCTGCGCTAATAATATGCTCAAGCACATTATCATCCGTTATGGGCATAGCAACTACAATATCATCAAGTTCATGCTTTGCCAGCACGCGATTAATTTCAGATGTTTTTCCCAGATACTGACCGTTCAACAAAGGGTTACTCACATCGTCAACAAAGCCGGTGAGTTCATAGCCGTAGTTTTTGTCCTTAACGTACTGTTTGTAGAAGTCCATTCCATTGTCGCCGGCTCCAACGATCAATACCTTACGGGTTAAGATTTCACTCTTTCTTATTCTTTTATAAACGATCCTTATCAGAACCTTCTGTATGGGTATAAAAACAAAAAGGAGGGCAAAATATGTAACGAGCTGCGTCCGGCTAAAGGGATAATTCTGCAGTACAAAAAACAGGAGGAAGGAAACTAAAAGTGAAAAAACGATCTGCGTTTTAAGAAAGGATATCCATTCCATCGAGAATGGTTTAATCCTGAAGTCTTGGTAAAGTCCCATGATCCGGCCTGAGAAGAACCAGGTAATCATTAACATCAATACCAGCGCAAGGTTGTGACTGGAATATGTGTCGGATATGAATATAATATTCCCGCGAACAGCGAAAAAGATCAGGGCAACGAGTAAGAGATCCGCAGTAATTTTACCACGAATCGATGGTCGGTACGAAGTTTGCATCAGCTAAGGTTTAAGGTTTATCAGTCAATTCGGTATTTCAGTCAGCGGAATGGCTTCGCCACATCACTCACAGGGTTAACCTGAAGCAATGATATCTCCATACACATTCTATCGTTTTTCCTATGTAGCTATTTGCAGCTGACTTACTCTACTTGGTAAACAATGCCACTGCTGTAATTAGCGCGGTTATTGCTGATACCAAAATACCTGCTCTACCTGCATCAAACTGACCATCACGTTTCGGTTTCTGCGGAACGAATATGCTTGAGCCCGGATATATTTTAGGTTGCCTTGGAAATATTCCGAGCATACGCTCAATTTTACTGGCGCTTCCATTTGCATAAATCACAAATGCCTTTCTTCTCTTGCCTAATTGGGTAACGCCTCCCGCATCAGACAGGTAATCCTTCATCTTCTTTTGCCTCTCATACATGATATCTACGGGTTTATAGACCTCACCGTAAATACTAACAGTATTATTGATCCTCGGAACGATTAATTCATCACCGTCCTCGAGAATTATATCATCTGCACTGCCAGGATGTTTGAGAATATAATCCAGATCAATTGCCACTACTCGCTTTGTCTCATTAAGTGAGCTGTCCTCAGATGTAGCTGTCGAATCCTGCTTTACACTAATCAGCAATCGTTTTACAATTGCTGTATCCACTATTTCCCTTTTCTGGCGCATCAGTTTCGCTCCCCTGACATTTGAGGTATAAAGCAAACCACCTGAGCGTTGAATAATCGAGCTCAGCCTTTCTTCCCTGCTCTGTAACGTATATACAGCAGGCATCAATACCTCGCCACTGATCTTCACACTAATCTGCTTCTTGTAATACGGATCTTCTTTAATAGTGATGATGTCGTATGGCTTCAATATTATGTCGGAAGCTATTTCGGACAGATCCATATTGTCATTGATCGTTATAATGTCGGCGATTGCGCTGCCTGATTGTTTAACATCCACATCATGTTTCCGGCGTGAGATCTCGATCTGGTTGCCAGTAGCATTTTCAGCATAACCACCGGCTTTCAGAATGAGTGATTTCAATGACAGACTGTCTTCAAACCTGAAAGTTCCCGGTTTGCGAACTGCACCGTTGATAGTCACGCTAATAGTATCCTTCAGATCAAAAATGGAAGCAATGTGAATACTGTCTTCTTTAACCAGCGTCATTCCTTTTTGTAGTCCGGCGAGGATCGGTTTCAATTCCACCGACATATATTCCCTGGTCAGATCAGTACGTGTGCGTACTACGATCGCCCGGCCACTATACACATCTTCTTTAAGGCCCTGGGCCTTATTTATCAGGTCTGAAATTGTCATTCCTGCTTCTAAAGCGTAGGTGCCAGGTTTGAATACGGCGCCGTTGATGATAACGCGGTTTACGTACCGGTTCAAGACCGAATCAACTACAAATTCATCACCGTTATGTGCTTTGTAAACTCCGAATGAGTCTGATGGGATATCAATAACACTTCTCCCAAAATCCGTATATCGCTTCCCGGTAATGCGTCCTCTGAATGCCTTGCTTTTAAAGCCACCTGCAAATTCGATCGCTTCTTCAAGGGTTTCCGACGGCCTTAATTCAAATATACCCGGCCGGTTAAGTTCCCCGTTAAATGTTACCAGCAACTTAGCAAAGGGCACCCTTATTACATCGTTGTCTTCCAGGCTTACGTTTCCGCGTTGGTCGCCACGCACGAGAAAATCATACAGATCAGCAACCTGGATCACCTTGCTGTTGCGGATAAGTTCAATGTTCCGGAATGAACCATTTTCCGCAGGACCGCCGCTGACATATAAAGCATTGAACAAGGTGGCAAGTGATGGCAATGTATAAGTACCCGGACGATTAATCGCCCCAATCAGTATCACTTTAATGCTTCGGATACTGCCGAGTGACAATTGAAGTTTTGTCTGCCCGTTGCTTAACCCGGGATAATATTTACTTAACCGGTTCTTCAGCAATAATGTCGCAGCCTCAACAGTCATTCCGTTGACCTGGATTACCCCGGCATATTTTACATTTACTGTGCCTTCGGGTGTCACTTTCAGTGTCTGCTGAGACATATTCTGGCCATAAATGTTCACCAAAAGCTCGTCATCCGGACCAATTGTATAGTTTTTGGGTGTCGCCATTCGCAGATCAGGCTCGAATGAAAGGTTTTCATTGCTGAAAAGATCTGCGCCGAACAACCGGGATGTATTGGCAGGCTTCAACAGGTCAATACGAACTGCCGGATTGGCCTGAACCTTACGTTTGGTATTTGTAGCCGGTTCGGAAGATGGGAAAGTCGGCGTTTCAACCGATGTTTCCATTTGTTTTATCCGCCTCCTTAGCTCTACCAGCTCGGTCTCAGGCATTCCCCGACGCAGGAATTCAGCTTCAACCTCCTGTTGCGAGTAGCCATTAGATTTAGCCCTCGAAAGATATTGTTGTAATTGTGCATCTGTAATTTGATCAGACCGAACCTGGCTTAGGTCGTTAGGAACCTGTGCAGAAACAAAATTTACGGAGAAGAAAATGAGGAGGAATGCTATCAGCGCCTTGCGGAATTTCATACTTTATGGATTTACAGCACACAATCGTTGTCGAACACACCTGGATCCAGATGATTCAAATGATTTGGAATGCTGAAGGAATAAGGTTTTACCAATCATTTTTCTAGCGCGCAAATATAGTGACTGAATTAATAGCAAAGGTGTTGCTTCTGCAATAAATTAAATATGAACAAGGGGATTCAGCTGCCGGCCCAACCAGAGACTTCAGCTTAGTTACAGTTGAAGTAATATTTCGCATAAGCATGGATAAAACTGGCCGCAAGTAACAAAATATAATCTAAACTTTTTTGGGGAAAAACACCGAAAGATGACGGGAGTTATGGTATTGGAAGAACTTATTCAGGTAAACATTATATATTTTAAAAAGCTTAAATCGTAAAATTTCGCTGAACTTTGGTGATTTTAATACGTTATGATCTTGCTGTATAACGGCTAACGGCTGGTTCAAAAACCACTAATTTTAGTAATATTTCCTCATTATCATGAAAATTCTGCTACAATATCTCAAACCTTATAAATGGCTGGTGCTGCTTACCCTGCTGCTCGCGTCGATCAACTCCGGCTTCTCATTACTTGATCCCATCATTTTCGGCAGGATGACCAAGGTCGCTTTCGACGTCTATCACTACCGGGACCTCGGAAACTGGAACGTCTATGTCAATGCTGTCCTCTGGCTTCTACTCCTTTCCATCGGGGTGGCAATGGTAAGCCGTATTGCAAAAGCATTCCAGGATTACTTTTTCAATGTCATTACCCAGAAGTTCGGTGCAAGGATTTTTACCGATGGCTTACAACATGCCATGTCGTTGCCCTATCACGAATTTGAAGACCAGCGAAGCGGTGAAACACTAAGCATCCTGCAAAAGGTAGAAAACGATACGGAGCGCTTTATTTCGAACTTCATCAATATTCTGTTTGGGGTCATGATCGGGATTCTGTTTGTCAGCATTTATGCTTTCAGCATTCACTGGACGCTACCGTTCGTGTACTTTGGAGGAATATTCCTGCTCACGATCATCACGAACCTGCTGAGCAAAAAAATAAAGACCATTCAGAAAAACATAGTCTCACAAACTACATCACTGGCCGGCACTACAACCGAATCTCTGAGAAATATAGAACTGATCAAAAGTCTTGGCCTTACCAGGCAGGAGGTTGAGAGACTGAACAAAAACACCTATAAAATCCTCGGGCTCGAACTCACAAAGGTAAAAAGAGTACGTAGTCTGAGTTTCGTACAGGGCACTTTCGTTAATACACTTCGCCAGGTGATCCTGTTTATCCTTATGTGGCTGATATATAAAGGCAATATGAAACCTGAAGAACTTGTCACTATGCAATTCTATTCCTTTTTCATTTTCAGTCCCTTGCAGGAAATCGGCAACATCATTCTCTCCTATCGCGAAGCGGAAGCATCACTTAACAATTTCCGCGACCTGATGCACAAGAAACCTGAACCAAGACCGGTTCATCCAAAATCATTGTCTGCGATAAGTTCACTAGTCTTCAATAAAGTGAGCTTTCGTCATAAGACCGCACAACAACATGCAATTAACCAGATCAGCTTCTCGGTAAAAAAAGGTGAAACCATTGCTTTTGTCGGGCCATCAGGTGCCGGCAAAACTACCCTCGTAAAACTGCTTGTCGGATTGTATCGCCCCCAGGACGGCAGCATCAATTACAACGGCATCAATGAAAATGAGGTCGACTTTGAAGAATTGCGGAAACAGATAGGTTTTGTTACACAGGATACGCAGTTGTTTGCCGGCTCCATCAGGGAAAACCTGACCTTCGTTCGGCCAGAAGCTACCGAGGAGCAGGTTATAGATGCGCTTCATAAAGCAAGCTGCCAGAACCTGCTGCGGAGAGCAGAAAAAGGAATTGATACAATGATCGGTGAAGGAGGATTAAAACTGAGCGGTGGTGAAAAACAACGTTTGTCAATTGCAAGATCACTCCTGCGACATCCTAATCTCCTGATCTTTGACGAAGCGACCTCAGCGCTCGATAGCCTGACCGAAGAAGAGATCACCACGACAATCCGGAATATTTCTGCGCAGCGCGAACAAGTCACTATTATGATAGCACACCGGTTATCCACTATTATGCATGCGGACCGTATTTATGTGCTCGAAAAAGGAGAAGTAGTGGAAACAGGAACACATCTCGACCTGCTCGAAGAAAAGGGATTATACTATGCCATGTGGCGTCAACAGATTGGCGAACGCAAAATCTTACAACAGGCTGCTATTCCTGAACCCTCGCAACAAAATTAAGGTCAATATCAGTCTCGCCTTTGCTTACATCATCGTTGGAAGCTTTATTGCCTGGCTTATGCTTGAGCACAAAGCGTACGGTTCCGGTACTTACTTCACCGGTAGTCCATTGCGATAGTATTCCCAGGGGTAATCCCGCATTATCCTGGTCTGTGACGGCAACATTAATATTCACACCTGCCGGCAAATAGAAAAACTGGTGATCATCTGCCTCTTCAGCAACTTCGGCAGTAATATCTGTATCCGGATCAGTACTTTCATTCAGCAAGGTTGCTGTTACACTATAAGTTGTATTCGGGCGTAACCTGATCTCATCAAAATAAACAGGCTCCTCCCCCCCTTCGCCATCCGGATCACTGAAGATTACACTGAAGCGGTCGCTTGACCCATTGTCACGGAATTCAAGCACGGCTGTCGTGATCAATTCTTCCTCGTTGGCAACTTCGTCTTTGTCTTTTGAACAAGCGGCCAGGGATAAAGCGAAAGCCAATAACGCAACAAAAAAAGGCCGGTGAAACTGTTTCATTTTACACGATTTGATCTTTTAAAATGGACTATTGTTTTTTGACCCCGAGTGGAATTTTCACCCGTAAGCCGATGTTTCTTCCCATATCCAATGCATAGTAACGGAATGCATTCATGTAATCCCTGTATGCGACATCAAACAGGTTGTTCACGCTTAAGACCAGGAACAATGGCTGTCGCCCCATCATCAGTTTCGTACCCGCTTCAGCGTTAGTAAGCAGGTATGCCCCAGGCGGCGGCGCATAATCCGGTTGAAGTGTTATGGTTCCGTCAGGAAGCTGCTTCTCAATATTTCCACTGTCGGGAACGCGTGTTTGTTTCATCACCTGCTGCAGGTTGATTTTGACATATGAATCCTGCAGTTTTTTCCCGTTACCAAAATCATATTGCAACTCAGCTTCATACCTGTCGGCAGGCATCTGAATCAGCCAGTCATCCGCCTGTTTATCCCACGCACGAAGCAACGATGCTTTAACGGCGGCTTTCCAGTGAGCCGTTATGGCATAACCCGCTGAAAGATCCAAACCGGTCAGACGGGCATTCGTTTGCCGGTATTCAAACGCCGGAAATGCTCCACGTATCGTCAGCACAGGCGGATATGTTGGCGCCAGATAAATAAAGTCATTAATATCCTTATAATAAAACCCCAGGTCAATATCCCACTTCGAAGGGTTGTACAAAAAGTTAAGCAGCCAGCTGTTCGCACGCTCAGGTTGCAGTGTCGGATTGCCTTTCTCGACCCTTGCCGAACTATGGTGAAGGCCATCGCTGTATAGTTCATTTACCTGTGGTGCACGCCATGCGCTGGAAAAATTCAGCGTAGTTTTAAGGTCATCACGCCACCTGTATGTAAAACCTGCAGATCCCGACATGCTGCTGAAATACCGGTCGTCGTAGACCCCTGCCTGGTTATCGCTCACGTCATAGATCGAGCGAATATCATACCGCAATCCTCCTTCAAGAATCCACTTTGCATGCGACCATTTTTCGATCAGAAAGACGCCTGCATTATATGCCCGGTAATTCGGGATAAAAAGCCGTTGCTTGTAGCTCTCATTCTTTTGAAGTGAAGCGGTTGCACCAATGGTTCCCCGTAATCCCTTCCAGCTGTTGTGATCCCACACCAGGTCGGCATTACCGGTATTTATTCCAAGATCGAGTTGGGGCACGTTCGAGCTTGACTGAAACTTGCGCATGTCAAACTCCATGCGGTTGTTGTACTGGCCCGAAAGCACAAGGTTCAATTTTCCAGCATTACCTGTAGCAAGGTATGATCTTATCTTCAGCAGCTGGTGATGTACTTCCTGGTAGGGCCGGTCAATCGAATAGCTGAAAGAAGCATTTTTTATCTCAGGGGAAGGCTCCTGCCGGTCAATAATATTTTGGAGGTCAGTTACATTTCCGATATGCGCGCCCTTAAATATTCCCAATTTGGTATTGAACTGGCTATAGAAGACTTCGACTCCACGGTGAGCATTCTGGAGACCCGCAGCAACTGAAAAGTTATATTCCTCCACCCCGGAATTTACCAGCCAGTAATCGGGCGTTTTAGCATCCCCGCCTTTCTTTAATGTTCCCTGAAGTCGCCAGGAAAATGCAGGGATTTTCCTGGCATTACCTTCAACAATCCCGGAAATAACTCCCTGGCGGCCATTGCTGAAAAAAGCCGAGTTGATTTCGCCATAAATTCCAGGATTTACAGGCAAAAGGCGAGGCTCAACCAACACAACACCACCAATAGCATCAGCACCATATCTGAGGGAACTGGCACCCTTTATCACTGTCAGGCGGTTCGCAATATAGGGGTCCACTTCGGGCGCATGCTCACTTCCCCATTGCTGTCCTTCCTGCCTGATGCCGTTATTTAATATCAATACACGGTTACTGTGTAAGCCATGGATGACGGGTTTATAAATATTGGAACCGGTCTGCAATACGCTTACTCCCGGTACCTGTTTCAATGATTCACCAAGAGTCAGACCCCTCGTAGCCTCAAGCTGCCGCCCCTTGATCTCACCGGAAATGCCGGTGCCGCGTGTGTTTGCAGTTCCGACCACTGTAACTTCCGACAGTTGTCCCTGCGCATGCGGCAGCACAAAATCCTGCCGCAGATCTTCCTTGACATGGATATGCGCTTCAAGCGGCTGACATCCTATATGTGTAATAAGCAGATTGTAACTACCCGCACAAAGGCCTTCCACCTTGAATCGGCCGTCTTCGTCTGTACTGACAGCCTTCCTGACTTCTCGGATGAGAACATTCGCACCGCTTAACCGTTGCCTGTTATCGGCGTCGGTAACTACGCCGGTTAATCGAAACACACATTGCGCCCGGACTCCCAGACCCGTAAATACCAATATAATTGCAAAAAAAAATTTTCCGGTCAGATTCACCATTTCCTACTTTAAGATGGACAAAACTAAGGAAAACAGCATTAATTGCAACAATGTTGCTTTTTTATTTGGAAAATCTCACGGTGAAGGTGGTTCCTGCCCCGGGTTCGCTTTCCACGAGGATAGTCCCGTTCAGTTCATTTACCAGGCGTTGTACTATAGATAATCCCAGCCCTGTTGAGGATTCGCCAGCTGTCGGCCGGGCTGAAAGTTGTGCATACTTTCCAAAAAGGAAATGTTGTTCTTCCTTAGGAATTCCTATGCCCTCATCTGCCACTTCCAGTTCAACATGATCTTTGTCTTCGCGGACAGATACAGTTATTGATTTGCCAGAGAATGTAAACTTTATGGCGTTGGAAACGAGGTTATCGAGAATACGGGAAAAAAGATGTTGATCGGTAAGCAGGTAAACCGGTAGTTGCGGCCGGATAGTCTGCAGTTTGACTTCTTTTCGCTGCGCAGCAGGCAGGTGGGTACTCACGAGGTGATCCGTAAAAGCAGCAACATCCATTTCCTCAAGTTCAAGTTTTTCATGGCGGGTGCCCTGTTTTTCAATTTCAAGGATATTCCTGATAAGCCTTTCTCCGTTTAGGGATGACTCCCTGATCCGTGCCAGCGCATTTCGCTGCTCCGGAGTCAGGCTGTTATCTTTTTCCAACAGCTGGCTCCACATGGCGATGCTGGCAAAAGGTGAACCCAGGTCATGAGAAACGATGCTGATCAATGAATTCTTTTCATAATTCAGATCTGCGAGCTTTTCCTTCTGCCTGACGATCACCTGGTTCACTTCCACAAGTTTCCGGTTACTTCTCCGGTAAACTACAAGTAGGAGACCGACAAGTAACCCGATAAGCACAGCTGCACTTGCCAGTGAGCTCAGAGTTTTGTTACGAAGTTTCTCATGTTCAACTTCGGCCTGCAGCAGCCTGTTCCTGTTTTCTCTGTCGCTTGCATTGAAACGCTCCTGGAGCTCAACGATGGTTCTTCCGGAGGCTTCGTTCACCAATGCCGTGTCAAGCTGGTACCACTTCCGCTGATACCCGTATGCCAGCCGGTAATTTTCCAGCTTTTCATACAACTTGGCGAACAATGCGTAAGTATCCGCTTCCTTGCTCTTCGATTCCAACGAAATAGCAAGCTGCAGGGCACTATCAGTATGCAATGTCGCTGAGTCGTATTTTTTCAATTCAATGTAGGCATCACCGATATTGAGGTGATCGACCCACAGGTCCGCCGAATTCCTGGTTTTATCGTGAATCAGTTTGTTCTGACGGAAATAACCAAGTGCTTTTAAAAACTGTTGCTTCTTGAAATACGCATTTCCGGTATTGTTGTAAACAAAAGGAAGTGACTCTTCATGATGATGCTGGTTTATCAGGCGGTGTGCCACATTAAGAAAGTAAAGGGCACTGTCGGGCATGTTAAGCAGGTTATAAATTGCCCCGATGTTGCAGTAGCTCGAAATCATACTGGAAACCTCTCCGTTCTTCTCGACCAGGCGGAGTGACTGCATATACACGTCCTTAGCCTTTTCCGGCTGCTTGATTGCCGAATAAACAATTGCCAGGTCGCTTAAGGCAGCAATTTCATATTCCGTAATTGAAGATTCCCGTGATGCTGACAGGGTGAACAGATAATACCGGATCGCATTTTCATAATTGCCCGATAGCTCGCTGTGATAACCTCTCAACCTGTTTGCAAGGATCTTCCCCTTACCGAATTTCAGCGAGGATGATTGTTTCTCGATGTATGCGGCTACCCATTCAATAGAATCCAGCTTTTCTTCATTGAAGGAAATGGTGCGATCGTATAAATCTTTGAGGTAAGTGGTATCAACAGGTTGTGCTTGCGCAACCCATCCCATGCAAACGCTTACGGCTATAATATAAAGCGCTCTCAAAAAATCAGTCAATCAGGTTATTCCTGATGGCAAACTTGACCAGCCCCACAGTATTCTGCACACCAAGTTTGGCGATCAGGTTCTTACGATGTGTTTCTACGGTGCTAATGCTCAGGAAAAGCTTCTGTGCAATCTCAGCATTGCTGAATTCCTTGCAGACGAGCTTGAGTACTTCTATTTCCCTCCTCGAAAGGATCTCTTCAACTTTCCGGTCTTCAATAGTAAGCGTATTCCTGAAATCATTTTCACTCAATATATCAATTTCCTTGCTGAAATACGTGCTGCCGTCACTAACTGATTTTATTGCTGAAACCAGTTCGTCTATTGTAGCGTTTTTAAGTATGTAGCCCTGTACTTCATATTTCAGCAGTTTATGGACATACCGGGTTCCCCGCATAAGGGTCAGGTATATAATTCTCTGGTTAGGCCGGATCTTCTTTATTTCCCTGATCAGGTCTTCTTCTTCCATATCCGGAAGGTGAACATCAAGCAGCAGCACATCTTCCGGGGAGAGTTCAGGAAGCCTGGAAAGAAGATGTCTTGCCGACAGACTCGTTCCGGTAACTACCACGTCCGCATGTTTCTGTAACAGGAGTGAAAGGCCTTCTAAGTACATCTCATGGTCATCCGTTATATAAACCCTTGTTATACTCATTTATGCAGTTTTCTATTGAGCCCTTTTAAACAGGGATTACAAAGAAAATGCTTTTAGGCATCATATATATAAAAAACGCTGTGTATTAACGCAGCGCTTCAAATTTTTAACCCGTTTTCTTACAGGTTTTCGATGATGCCGGCAATTCCCTGTCCACCACCGACACAGGCGGTCACCATCCCGTATTTTTTATTCAGGCGTTTCATATCATGTGTAACCTGGATGGTCAGTTTTGCTCCGGTACACCCGAGTGGATGTCCCAGCGCTATCGCTCCGCCGTTGATATTAACTTTTTCAGGATCCAGGCCCGCTTCCCGGATCACCGCAAGTGCCTGTGAAGCAAATGCTTCGTTCAGTTCTATCAGGTCTATATCCGTAAGATTCATTCCAGCCTGTTTCAGTGCTTTGGGAATAGCAGCCACAGGGCCGATGCCCATAATTCGTGGATCAACGCCTGCACTCGAACAGGCAACCAGGCGTGCAATTGGCTTCAGGCCGAGTTCGTTCATCATCCTTTCTCCCATTACCACTACGAACGCCGCTCCGTCACTGGTCTGCGATGAGTTTCCTGCCGTTACACATCCACCCGCCGCAAAAGCCGGCTTCAAACCTGCCAATACTTCGAGACTGGTGTCTGCACGCGGCCCCTCATCTGTATCAACCAGATATTGTTTTTCTTTCTTTTTGCCTGCAGCGTCAAGGTATACCTGGTCAACATTTATCGGAAGTATACCGGGTTTGAAGTAACCCTCTTTTATTGCATGGATGGCTTTCCGGTGCGACTGAAAAGAAAATTCATCCTGCGATTCGCGGCTTATGCCATACTCCCGGGCCACCGCTTCTGCCGTAAGTCCCATGCTGAGGTAGTAGTCCGGCGTTTCCTTTGCGACACTGTATGCAGGAACCGTTTTCCAGCCCGCTGTGGGAACGAGACTCATGCTTTCCGTTCCTCCGGCAATAATACAATCTGCCAATCCGGTACGAATCTTGGCTGTTGCGATGGCTATAGTCTCAAGTCCACTGGCACAATACCTGTTCACAGTCATGCCTGGGACATCCATCCCCAGTGCCCGTACAGAAATCATCCTGCCGATCTGGAGGCCCTGTTCCGCTTCGGGAACTGCATTTCCTACTATAAGGTCATCAACCCGTGCAGGTTCAAGTTGCGGCATTTGCGCGAGAATTCCCCTAATCACATCAACAGCAAGGTCGTCTGGACGAACGAACCTGAACCCGCCACGTTTTGCTTTGGTAACCGCAGTACGATAACCTGCCACTATATAAGCTTCCTGCATATCGATCAGTTTTAATCACCCGTCGGATGGTACCCGACGGGTAAAATGGACAAAAAAATAAAAGTTGCATAGACAACTTTCTATTTCAAATTTAAATGATCTTTGCTGCAGGAAAAATATATTTTTTTGCAATCCACCTTCAATGGTTTTTTTTTGACACCATGTATGACTTTATAAGGAAGCTGTTGTTCAGGTTTCCCACGGAACCTGTGCATTATTTTTCAATGAATTGTTTACAGGCAGGATGTTCCGTACCAGCTATGCGGAAATGGATAGCCGGAAAATTCACTCCGCCTCAGCACAACCCGGTTCATGCTTTCGGACTTACATTCAGAAATAAAGTAGGACTGGCGGCGGGATTCGATAAAAACGCACGCTATCTCCGCGAACTGGAAACTTTGGGTTTTGGGTTCGTTGAGATCGGGACAGTTACCCCCAAACCGCAGGATGGCAATGACAGGCCAAGGCTGTTCAGGCTTCCGAAAGACCAGGCACTGATCAACAGGATGGGGTTTAATAATGACGGGGTAAAAGTGGTAGCGGAACGCTTGAGACGGTGGAAAGCAGACAGGGTATCGGAAGGAAAACAAAATATTCCCCTGGTAATAGGTGGAAACATCGGTAAGAACAAAGTGACCCCCAACGAAGAAGCATGGAAGGACTATGAGATTTGTTTCCGGGAACTATTCGATGTTGTGGATTATTTCGTGGTGAATGTAAGTTCGCCTAATACACCTGGACTCCGTGCCCTGCAGGAAAAGGACGCTTTATATAAGATCCTGTCACACCTTCAGACCATCAACAGCCAGCAGGCCCATCCAAAACCCCTGCTCCTTAAAATAGCACCTGACCTTACCCGTGAGCAGGTAGACGATGTAATTGACCTCGCCCAGGAAATCGAACTTGACGGCCTGGTGGCCACTAATACCACCATCAGCCGCGACGACCTTACCACGAGTCCCGCGGAACTGGAACAGATTGGCGCAGGTGGACTCAGCGGTGCACCCTTACGCCAACGAGCTACCGAAATGGTACAATACATCGCTGAACGTTCGGAAGGGAATATCCCGGTAATAGCCAGCGGCGGGATATTTTCCGCAGCGGACGCCCGGGAAAAGCTTGATGCCGGAGCACAACTGGTGCAGGTTTGGACGGGTTTTATTTATGTAGGTCCGTCAATTGCAAAGGATATCTGTTCAGGTCTGCAGTCTTCAAAAAACTAACCTGGCCTGGTTACCATAACAACTAACTACTTATCTCAATGGAACATCTATTTACCAGCGAAAGCCTTATCAGCTTTATTATATTGGTCATCCTGGAAGTCGTACTCGGCATCGACAACGTGATCTTTGTCAGTATTATCATGAACAGGTTGCCGAACCTGAAAGACCAGAAGCGGGCAAGAAGATTCTGGATGATCTCAGGTATCATTATGCGCAGTCTGCTATTATTGGGACTGGGGTGGCTGTTAAAGCAGAAAGGTAAAGCCGTATTCGAACTGGGCGGCAAGGGTTTTGACCTGGCGAGCCTCGTAATGCTGGGCGGTGGCCTATTCCTAATTTATAAATCAGTTAAAGAGATTCACCATAAACTTGAAGGCGACGATCCTAATGCTGCCCTTAACAGCCAGCCTTCAATCTCAGTAGCACAGGCACTTGTACAGATCGTGGTGATCGATGCCGTATTCTCATTTGACAGTATTATTACTGCCGGTGGCACTGCCAAACATGTAGAGATCATGATCGCCGCTGTCATTATCGCTATGACCATAATGTTCCTCTTCAGTCCAAAGATCTCGGCATTCATACATAAGCACCCAACCCTGAAAATGCTGGCCCTGTCTTTCCTCGTCATGATCGGACTAAGCCTGGTGATTGAAGGATGGGATAGTACAGCAGCCCACCAGCTTCACCTCAAGAATTACATTTATTTTGGAATGGCGTTCTCATTCGGAGTCGAATTGCTGAATATGACAATGAGAAAACGCGTTGCGCAAAAACCAGTTGAGCTGCGTGAACCGGTGCTGGATAAAACTGCGGCTGATAATAAAACAGATCATGGAGACATGGCCCGCTAAGTTTCCTGTCAGCGTACACATAACAAAACAGCGCCCGTCATACCAGCAGTCTCTGACCGGAGCCTGGTATCGCCAAGGGCTACAGGTTCAAATCCATGCGACAGCGCCAGTTCAATTTCCTCCGGTGTAAAATCGCCTTCGGGACCGATAAGCAGTAACTGGGCATGGTCCCGGGGTCCTTCAGACCGAAGTGATCTCTTGTCGGTATCGGTGCAATGTGCGATCCATTTTTGCTGGTAAACTGCGTGCGTCACTACCTGCGAAATCGGCTGCGGTTCGCGGAGCAGGGGAAGCCATACCTGCTGGCTTTGCAGCATAGCGCTTACCAGGATCTGTTGCATACGGTCAAACCTGAAATGTTGCTTTTCAGTCCTGTTACAAATGAGGGGCAAAATTTCGGCTACTCCCAGTTCTGTAGCTTTTTCCAGAAACCATTCAAGGCGTGAAACATTTTTCAGCAGCGAGATGCCGATACCAACGGAGCCGACATTCCTCTCAACAAATTTTCGTTCCCTGATGGTAACGGTGCATTTTTTCTTGTGGGCGTCGGTAACAGTTGCAGTAAACAACCAGCCTTTGCCGTCAGTCAGATGAAGTTCTTCTCCGTTCTCCATCCGGAGAACGGAAACTATATGCCGGGAAGTGTCCTCATCCAGCTGAACCAAATCATCGGGGGCTGGCTGTGACAAATAAAAGAATGGAAGCGCCATACATCAGAATGGAGTTTCGTCATCATCGAATGAGACATCATTCATCCGGCTGCCGATCTGCCTGTAACCACCGTTGTCCGCAGGTCCGCCACCCGGCGTTATCGGCTTCCAGGCCGGAGCGCCACCGCCCGGTCCTTCGCCTTCCACTCCTTCATCAACAAATTTCTGGATATGCAGCTGGGCACGCAACTTGATCGTTTCCAGCGATCCGTTACGGTGTTTGGCGATCCTTACGTGGGTTTCACCCTTGACGCTTTCGCCATGTTCGTTGGCATTTACATCATAATATTCAGGGCGGTATATGAACATAACCATGTCTGCATCCTGTTCAATGGCACCGGATTCCCGGAGGTCACTAAGCTGGGGCATTTTATTACCCTCTTTCCTGGTTTCCACGGCACGGCTCAACTGGGAAAGTGCAATTATCGGCACTTCAAGTTCTTTTGCCAGCTGTTTCAACGAACGGGAAATCTGGCTGATCTCCTGTTCACGGTTCGTATTACCGCCTCCACCGCTCATGAGCTGCAGGTAGTCGATAATGATCAGACCCAGGTCATGCTTGTTCTTGAGCCTCCGGCATTTGGCGCGAAGTTCAAATACGTTGAGGGCAGCTGTGTCATCAATAAAGATCTTGGCCTCGGAAAGGCGTTGAATGCCTTTGGCATAGAGCTGCTTCATTTCGTATTCTTCAAGTTTACCCCGGCTGATCTTTTCCAGCCAGATCTCACTTTCTGCAGAGAGGATACGTTGAACCAGCTGCCCGGCACTCATTTCAAGGCTAAACACAGCGACCGCTGTAGGACGGATGGGGCTCAAAGCCGCATTACGCGCCAAATTCAGCGCGAATGCAGTTTTACCTACAGCCGGTCGGGCTGCGAGGATGATAAGGTCGGTCTTCTGCCAGCCGTATGTCACCTTGTCGAGACTTGGGAACCCTGATGGCACACCGGAAATATCTTCAGTCTGGTTACGGAGATCCTCGATCCGCTGAACAGCCTTAACCAATACGGAATCAATAGAATTGTAATCTTTCCTCAGGTGATTATTGGTAATCTCAAAGAGTTTGCTTTCCGCATTATCAAGCAGGTCAAATACATCGGTAGAATCTTCATACGCATCGCTTATCACCTCGCCACTGATGCGGATCAGCTCACGTTGAATAAATTTCTGCAATATGATCCTTGCGTGGGTATCAATATTGGCAGAAGAAACCACCGTGTTGGTCAGTTTGGTCACGTAGTACGGTCCACCCACCATCTCCAATTCTTCCTTTTTGCGCAGTTCTTCCACAACGGTAAGGATGTCGATCGGCTGGCTTTTCTGGGACAGGGACTGCATGGCTTTAAAAATGCGCTGGTTCGCATCCACATAAAAGCATTCCGCCTTAAGTATCTCGATTACAGTATCAAACGCACTTTTCTCCAGCATTATGGCTCCAAGAACCGCCTCCTCCAGGTCTTTTGCCTGGGGCGGTACTTTACCATACACCATGGTACTGAGATCCAGTGATCCTTTTCGCCTGTTTTTACGGTCTTTATTAATATTAGTAAGGTCCATTTACGTTGCTTTCCGATGTTACGGGAACATTAAGGAATTATGAAGCAGGTGTTAACACCCTAAGTCAGGACGGCGAATATATAGCCCGCCTATTCTATAAAAAAAATTTTTCTGACCGTTTAGTTATGCTTAAGTAATACAGTGGGTTATCCACAACGCTAACGGGCTTATCCACCCATTTAGCGTTGCTATCCACAATTTAAAAAAGTTTTCCTGCTGTTTCCGAAAGAAATACACACCGGGTGTGAAGAAAGAATTACAGCCTGTTTTTTGGCAGGGTTGTTACATTAACAGGATGGCGTTTGCAGACAATCCGTAGGTTACGGAATTGTAAACAATTCGCTGGAACGCTGTATGGCAAAGCATTACAGCGGATAAACAATTTCATCCATATTACTCCGATCCGTTTGCACAACCACTTCCAGCTGCGTTTACTGCCACCGTTAAAACACCCTTTTTATAAGAACACCATGTTTCACCGCTGTTTCACGGTACGAAAATTGCAAAGAAGCGGCCGATTTTTCACCGGCCGGGGATCGACTACTTTTCGTTTTTGGATTTTACTTTTCAACTTTTTAAAACTTTCCTTCCACCCTCGCTTTATCTTTGCGCCTATGACTATTTCGTATAACTGGCTCAGTGAATATTTACCTGTAACCCTGGAACCGGAAAGATTATCCCGAATTCTTACCGCAATCGGACTGGAAGTTGAATCAATGGAATCATACGAATCCATCAGGGGCGGGCTGAAAGGTCTGGTGATCGGCGAGGTGAAGACTGCCGAACAGCACCCTAATGCTGACAAACTAAAGCTTACTACTGTTGATACAGGCGGTCCGGAACTCCTCCAGATCGTTTGTGGTGCGCCAAATGTTGCGGCAGGACAAAAAGTAGTCGTTGCCCCTGTTGGCGCCACAATTTACCCGGCAAAAGGTGAACCGGTGACTATGAAGGTCGCCAAAATCCGTGGAGTGGAAAGTTATGGAATGATCTGCGCTGAAGACGAAATCGGCATGAGTGATGACCATGGTGGTATTTTGGTATTGCCGGCTTCTGCGAAAACAGGGGCTCCTGCATCATCCTGGTTCAATCCTTACCACGACACCATATACGAGATCGGGCTCACGCCAAACCGTATGGATGCCATGAGCCATATGGGAGTGGCCCGTGATGTTTGTGCGTACCTGACACATCACGACAAAAAAGACCTCCGGATCAAATCACCTTCCGTAAATGCTTTCAAGGTCCAGGACCATTCGCTGTCCATCGATGTCACAATACAAAATACAACCGCCTGCAAACGTTATTCGGGTGTGAGTATTACCGGTATTACAATTGATGAATCACCGCAATGGATGAAGGACAGGCTCAAAGCCATAGGGGTAAGACCCATCAATAATATCGTTGATATCACGAATTATGTGCTCCATGAAACCGGACAGCCGCTACATGCTTTTGACGCCGATGCCATTACAGGTAACAAGGTAATTGTTCAGACCCTGCCTGCGGGTACTCCGTTCATCACCCTCGATGAAAAAGAACGTAAGCTCCACGAAGAAGACCTGATGATCTGCAACGCAGATGCGCCAATGTGTATCGCGGGCGTCTTTGGTGGAATTAAGAGCGGTGTAACCGGAACCACTACCAACATCTTCCTGGAGAGCGCCTGGTTCCACCCGGCCTGGATCAGGAAAACATCCTTCCGCCATGGTTTGCGCACAGATGCAGCAACAAGGTTTGAGAAGGGTGTTGACATATCCCAGACCGTAAACGTGCTGAAACGCGCCGCCCTTCTGATCAAAGAACTGGCTGGAGGCACCATTTCGTCTGACCTGGTCGACGTGTACCCTGAACCGGAAGAAAAGAAACAGGTTGCCATCAAATACCACTATCTCAAAAAATTAAGCGGCAAAAGTTACCACCCTGATTCAGTGAAAAAAATCCTGGAAGCACTGGGATTTGAAGTACTGAAAGACGGCATCGATGAACTATGGGTGGCAGTACCGTACAGCAAACCAGATATTTCGATCCCTGCTGATATAGTTGAAGAAATTTTACGGATAGACGGGCTCGACAATGTGCCCATACCACAGGCGATTATGATAAGTCCGTCCGTGGAAGATGATTCTGAAGGAAAACTGCGTGAGAAAATCGCACAGTATATGGCGGGATCAGGATTCCGGGAAATACTGACCAATTCAATTTCCAACAGCGCCTGGTATGCAGGCAACCAGATGAGCACAGCAGTAAAAATGCTGAATAATCTCAGTGTGGAGCTTGATGTTCTCAGGCCATCAATGCTTGAAACAGGTCTGCAGGTAATAGCGTATAACCTTAACAGAAAGAACAACGACCTCCGGTTTTTTGAATGGGGCAAAACCTATCACAGCCAGGAAGTAGGCGTTTACCAGGAGATACCACATTGCTGTATCTACGTTACCGGCAACTACATGCCTTCATCCTGGAGACAAAAAGGACAGGAAGCCGACATCTATGTTTTGAAAGGGATTATTGACAGGATCGCAACTGTTTCCGGGCTGGCCGGAATTCGGTGGGAAACGGCAACAGTTGAGGGACTTAACCAGGCATTATCTATCTGGTACGGAAAAGAGCAGATCGGGATTGCGGGCAATATTTCAAAGGAGAAAGCGGCGCAATTTGACATCAGGCAACCGGTCTATTATGCAGACCTTAACTGGTTGCAACTGGTCAAAATTTCCTCGCGCAATAAGGTCAGCTATCGTGAACTGCCGAAGCAACTCCCTGTTATGCGGGATCTGGCATTGGTAGTGTCCAGGCAATTACCATTCGCTTCAATCGCATCAGCTGTAAATGGCGCAGGCATCAGCAAGCTGACTAAATTTGAACTGTTCGATCTGTTTGAAAGTGATAAATTAGGGGCAGAAAAAAAGTCTGTTGCCGTAAGCTTCACATTCCTCGACGAAGAAAAAACGATGACCGATAAAGAGATCGATTCAATGATGGCAAAGGTGATGACCATCCTGGAAAATGAAGTCGGTGCTGAAATAAGAAAATAAACCTGCTTATCCATGGAAGATCTGCTCCAACATATCAGGCGAATACAGGAAAAGCTGCAGGTATTGCAGAAACAGTTTTTTCATGCCCAGCGGGAAAACGAACGTTTGCAGCAGCAGTTGCAAAACTATTTTGAAAAGGACCGGCTGCAGCAACAACGCCTTGAAGACCTGGAGCGACAGCTCGAAGTTGTAAAAGTAACCCGCCCGCAGATGAGCGAAAAAGACCGGCAGGCACTGGAAAAAAGGATCAACCTTTACCTGCGGGAAATTGATAAATGCATAGGCCTGCTGAACGAATAATGACACAGGACACACTCATACCAGTAAATATTGTGATCGGTGACCGTACTTACCGTATCAAGATCCGTCCGGAAGACGAGGAAGCAGTACGCAACACAGTTAAAGTGATCAATGAAAAGGTCGTTGAATTCAAAACACAGTTTTCCGCCAAGGACATGCAGGACTATGTGGCCATGGTACTGGTGTGGTATGCTACAGAGCAGAGCCAGCAGACCAAAAGCAATCTCGACATCCAGGCAGTTACAGATAAACTGTTACAGCTCGAATCGCTGATAGATAAAACAACCGGCGACATCAATTGAAGATCTCCCGGAGTTTGTCCTGGAGTTCCTCACCCCTGAGGTTACGCGCAATGATTTTCCCATTTGGATCGATCAGAAGGTTCTGCGGAATCGCATTGATACCATACTGGCGGGCAACTTCATTCTCCCAGAATTTCAGGTCCGAAACGTGTGCCCAGGCAAGCCCGTCGTCGTTTATTGCTTTCAACCATTTTTCCCTTCCGTTAGGGCGGTCCAGCGATACGCCGAGGATATAGAATCCTTTCCTGCTATAGGTTTCAAATGCTTTTACCACATTTGGATTTTCCTGGCGGCAGGGCCCGCACCAGCTGGCCCAAAAATCGACAAGCAGGTATTTTCCCCGGAAGGACGACAGCGAAACAGGGTTTCCCAGCGTGTCATTTTGGGTAAAGTCCATTGCGACCTGGCCAACGGCAGTTTTTTTCGCAATAATTATTTTCTCATTCAGATCCTGGGCAGTGGGATAATTCCGGGTTGCGGCAGGAAGTAGGTTGAACAATGGTTCTACCTTCCCCGGCTCAAGGTCATAGCCTGCAAACTGGGTCAGGGCATATAAAGCTGTGGGAGATGCCGGAGATTCCCTTACGAAAGCTCCATAAACACGCCCCCTGAGTTCGCGATCCACTTCCTCAAGCTGTTTTTCCACAGCTTCCATTCCATCTTTGTCACCGGCTTTCCTGGCGTTTATATAAGTCCCTCTTAACCCGTCCCGCTGTGTCAGGTAGGGCTTGGCCTGTCGTTGCAGATCAAGGTAATCTTCATGTGCCTTTGAGCCCGAAACACTGCCATTGGAGAAGCTGTCGGTGTGTATGACCCTGATAAGACCGGGTTCCAGGAATACCTGCATCACCATCCGCCGCGAACTATTATCCTTTTCAGGCTGGAATACCGACAGGGATGCCAGTTTCGGCTCGGTAAGTTCGCCTGTGAATTTATATTCACCGTCCGTCAGAACTGCGCTGTCCTTCTTCCACTCCTTGCCATTCCGGAATTCAAGGTAAATCTTGTCGGAGGGAAGCGTAATGCGTTTCAGGCTGCCCTGGAGCGAAAAAGAAGGTTGTTGGGCAGTAAGCAAAAGAGGGGTACACGCTAACAGGGTACAGAGCAGGCGCTTCATAAACGGGTAATTGTTTTGGCAATTTACGTTTACCTGCTGAAAGCCGTTTACCTTTTATCCAATCATTTCGTACTTTCGCGAATTAGCATCTGACTCAACTACTTATGAGGTATGTGCAGCATATATATACGATTGTAAACAGTTTAAATCAACAATTAAATGGACTCAACGATACTGGCAGTTATTGCCGCCGTCATTGCCCTTGTTGCGGGTATAGTGGCGGGTAAATTTATTTTTAAAGCGAACACGGAAGAGAAGATCAGGGAAGCGGAAAACCAGGCACAGAAAACCATAAATGACGCAAAATCTCAGGCTGAAACATTAAAAAAGGAAAAATTACTCGAGGCTAAAGAAAGATTCGTTCAACTTAAGGCAGAGCACGACAAGGAAGTGATGGATCGCAACAGGAAACTGGGCGATTCTGAAAACAGGATCAAGCAGAAAGAGGTTTCCATAAACCAGAAGGAGGGATCACTCGAAAAGCAAATCAAGGAAAATGAAGCCATCAAGGAAAATCTGAACCGCCAGATCGAGCTCGTAAACATAAAACGCACTGAACTGGAGAAACACCAGGAGGAGCATATCCGCAGGCTGGAAAAAATTGCGGGACTCACTGCCGAAGAGGCTAAATCCCAACTGGTGGAAAGCCTGAAGCACGAGGCCCATACGCAGGCGCTGGCTGTTCAGCAGGAGATCATTGATGATGCCAAGCAAAAGGCCAATAAGGAAGCCCGCAAGATCATTATTCAGACCATTCAGCGTACTGCTGCTGAACAGGCTATTGAAAACTCCATCACGGTTTTCAATCTTGAGAGTGACGAAATCAAGGGCCAGATCATTGGTCGTGAGGGAAGGAATATCCGTGCTATTGAAGCGGCAACGGGCGTTGACCTGATTGTCGACGACACCCCGGAAGCAATTATCCTCTCCTCTTTTGACCCGCTTCGCCGTGAAATCGCACGACTCAGCCTTCAGCGCCTGGTAACAGATGGCAGGATCCACCCGGCACGAATCGAAGAAGTTGTCGAAAAGACCCGCCGCCAGATCGAAGAACAGGTTATGGAGATAGGGGAAAGAACAGTAATTGAACTGGGCATCCACGGGCTTCATAAGGAACTGGTAAGGATTGTCGGAAAAATGCGTTTCCGCTCTTCTTATGGACAAAACCTGCTCATGCATAGCCGGGAAGTAGCAAACCTTTGCGGTATCATGGCATCTGAACTGGGAATGAATCCCAAACTGGCCAAGCGAGCAGGACTACTGCATGATATAGGCAAAGTACCTGATGAGGAATCAGAACTGAGCCATGCCCTTCTGGGAGCCAAGCTCGCAGAAAAATATGGTGAGAATCCGGCCGTGGTAAACGCGATCGGTGCCCACCACGACGAAATGGAGATGCAATATGTTATCTCACCAATTGTACAGGCCTGTGATGCCATCAGCGGTGCCCGTCCGGGTGCCCGTCGCGAGATTATGCAGCAATACCTGCAGCGGATCAAAGACCTCGAAAATATGGCGATGAGCTACCAGGGGGTGGAGAAAGCCTATGCTATCCAGGCGGGCCGCGAGCTGCGGGTTATCGTTGAAGCCGATAAGGTTTCCGACGCAGACAGCGACAAGCTGAGTTTTGAAATTGCACAGAAGATTCAGACAGAAATGACTTTCCCTGGCCAGATCCGCGTAACGGTGATCAGGGAAAAGAGGGCTGTAAATGTAGCCAGGTAAGCCCGGCCCCACATTTTTTGAATATTGAATTTTGAATTTTGAATTTTTCAATTACCTTTGCCGTCCGATAAAATACAGAAGTCATGAACGCAGTAGCATTTGTTCACGAGCAGTTAACGCAAAAAAGAGAGTTTCCGAACTTCAAAGCCGGTGATAACGTAACCGTTAATTATAAAATTATTGAAGGTAATAAAGAGCGTATCCAGAGCTTTAAAGGTGATGTAATCAAGCGCCAGGGGCAGGGTAATACGCAGACCTTTACTGTTCGTAAGATTTCTGACGGCGTAGGCGTGGAAAGGACTTTCCCCCTGTTCTCACCGAACATCGATTCAATCGTACTCAACAAGACCGGTAAAGTTCGCCGTGCTAAACTGTACTTCCTCCGTGAACGCAGTGGCAAGAGTGCTCGTATCAAAGAAAAGAAAATGGCTGTTGCTGCGAAGTAATTGTCCACACAATAGTAAAAAGGCTGCCCTCAGGCAGCTTTTTTTTTGCCTTGCAGCCTTCTTTTGACTTTTGAATTTTGACTTTTGAATTCGTAATTGCGTACCTTTACAAACTACAAAAATCAATTTAGCATGTTAGTAGCTAATTCCCTCTTAATGATCTCCATGCCCGGCGGTAGTGAGTGGATCCTGATCATCCTGGTTGTGTTGCTTTTATTCGGCGGTCGCAAAATTCCTGAACTGATGCGTGGCCTTGGCCGTGGTATCCGTGAATTCAATGATGCAAAGAATAATGTGAAACAGGAAATTGAAGAAGGTATAAAGGAGAAGGACGCCAAAGCACCTACTTCTACCTCTCAGTCCTGATTGCTGGATTTTTCTTGTAGGTGAACCATAGAACCAGACTGGCTTTGTTTGTATTCGAATCAATAGCACACTATCATAAAGAATTGAAGAATGGCTCCATTACCTGTAAAAAGGTAGTGGAGTTTTATTTGCAGGAAATCGCCAGGCAAAAGCACCTTAATGCCTTTATCGAGGTGTTTGACCAAACGGCAGCTCATTCTGCAGAAATTCTCGACCGGCAGGTCGCGGAGGGCAAGCCCCTTCTGCCTCTCCATGGCGTAGTGATTGGCATTAAGGATGTCTTATGCTATAAAGATCACCTGGTATCTGCGGCTTCGGTAATGCTGGAAAACTTCCGGGCTCCTTACTCTGCCACTTCCGTGCAAAAGTTGGTTGACGCCGGTGCCATCATTATCGGCAGGTTGAACTGCGATGAATTCGCCATGGGTTCGTCGAACGAGAATTCCGCTTATGGTCCCACCCTTAACGCCCTTGACAATAGCAGGGTACCCGGAGGCTCATCCGGGGGTTCGGCCGTAGCAGTGCAGGCCGGGTTATGTATGGCCAGCCTGGGTACGGATACCGGCGGATCTGTAAGGCAGCCGGCCGATTTCTGCGGCATCATCGGGCTTAAACCTACCTATGGCCGGATTTCCCGTTATGGCCTGATCGCTTATGCTTCATCATTCGACCAGGTAGGCATTTTTGGCAAAAACATTGCCGACGTAGCGCTTGTGCTTGAAGCAATTGCCGGCAATGACCAGTTCGACAGCACAGCTTCCTCTTTGCCTGTTCCTGAATATTCGGCAAACCTATCGGTTGATACACCGAAATGGAAGTTCGCCTATATCCGCGAGGCAGTTGAACATCCTTCCCTTGACCCCGAGATCCGATCAGCCTTACTGGGCTATTTCGATCAACTACGCAATAGCGGCCACTCCGTAACGCCGATTGATTTTCCCCTGTTGGAATATATCGTTCCAACGTATTATGTCCTGACGACAGCAGAGTCCTCTTCCAATCTTTCCCGGTTCGATGGCGTCCGTTATGGACATCGTACTCAGGCTGCAACAGACGATTTATCAGAATTTTATGCAAAAAACCGGTCAGAAGGATTTGGCCGGGAAGTCAAGCGCCGTATCATGCTTGGCAGTTTCGTACTCAGTGCCGGGTATTATGATGCTTATTTCACAAAGGCACAACAGGTCAGAAGACAACTTAATGACCAAACGCAGTTGATCTTCAACGACTTCGATGTAATTCTTCTTCCCACAGCTCCTACCCCCGCCTTCCGTTTCGGGGAAAAGACCGAAGACCCCATTGCCATGTATTTGGGGGATATTTATACGGTTTTTGCCAATCTGACAGGAGTTCCAGCAATCTCATTACCAATGTTTTGGCACAGTAATGGCATGCCTTTTGGTATCCAGGCTATGACTAACCGATTCGAAGAATTACCTTTGCTCCAGGTTTCAGAGTTACTGGTGAAGCAAAGGCACTAATCCTCCGTTGAAAGCCAAACCAATTCCCTTAGAGAAAACTGGTCGTTTTGTGAACCAAAATCTGGAACATGAAAAAACTGTCATTGTTGGGCATCCTGTTATTGGGATCAATTGGATTTTCCGTAGCCAGTGAAAATATTTCATTTGTTACCTTACCCGCTATTATCAAAGATACCGTTGGTGAAAGCAATGCTGCCGTTACCTCGGGCAGCGTTGAAATTGAAACACCCGCACGAATAGACAATCTCTTCGACACTGATGCCGCTTCCGGCACGGCTACACCGCGCCTGAATCCCCGCGCGGCGAGTTTTGTGTCAGATTATGTGGATACATACAGTAAGTCGCTCAATTCCATGAAAGGCTGGGCACTACCTTATTTCAATATGATGGATGCCGTATTTGTAAAACATGGACTTCCGCGCGAGCTGAAATATCTTGCTGTAATCGAATCAAAACTTAAAGCTGGGGCCGTTTCATGGGCCGGCGCAGTTGGTCCCTGGCAATTTATGAGGGCAACGGCCATTAAGCTGGGCCTCAAGGTGAACAAGAGTGTCGACGAACGCAGGCATTATGTTAAAAGCACCAATGCAGCCGCCCGCTACCTGAAAGACCTGTATGCGATCTATGGCGACTGGTTGCTGGTTATCGCAGCGTATAATGCCGGACCTGGAACAGTTCAAAAGGCTATTGCGAAAAGCGGAAGCCGCAATTTCTGGGACCTCCAGTACTACCTGCCAGCTGAAACCCGCATGCATGTCAAGAAATTCATCGGAACACATTACGTATTTGAAGGACAGGGCGGGCTGACCACCCTTACCAAGGCAGAAACAACTGCCCATTATGGTCCTTACATGTATACGCTCAACAGGAAGATCACACCGGAAGAGCAAGAAGTTGCCACTACCCAGCAGGTGTCCGGGAAATACCAGTCTGCGATAATCGCAAAACATATTGCCATGGACATTTCAGACTTCAACAGGTTCAATCCGGAATTTGATAAAGTGATGGCACGCAGTACTTCTTATGAAATGAAGCTGCCAGCCAACAAGATGGAATCGTTCAATGCAAGCAAGTATGCCATTCTGCAGGAGTCTGTTCAGCTGATGCTAACTACCACTGCAGCGATGAACGGGAAATAATCAATAAAATTAGCCCAGAGCTTTAATAATTGCCGCTGCCTTCAACAGGCATTCCTCGTATTCGTAGGCAGGATCTGCATACCAGGTAATTCCCGAGCCCACGAGGCATGAAAGGTGTTTACTACCGGCATTATACATGATGCTCCTGATAACTACATTAAAGTCCGCATCACCTTCCGGCGTACAATAGCCAACTGCTCCTGAAAAAATTCCCCGCCTGGTCAGCTCATATTTTTCTATCAGCTCAACTACACGTTTCTTGGGCGCACCGGTCATGGATCCCATCGGGAAACCTGCTTCCACTGCATCAATCCACTTCAACCCGTTTCTCAGCTTACCCTTAACCGTCGAAATCATCTGGTGAACCTGGGGGAAAGTATAAATTCCAAATAGTTCCTCTACTTCAACTGAACCGGGCTCGCAAACCCGGGAAAGATCGTTGCGAACCAGGTCCACCACCATTACATTCTCTGACCTTTCTTTGCTGCTGGCACGCAATGATTTCGCCAGTTCGGCGTCAATCCCCGCATCACCCGGGTTTCGCGGTGCTGTTCCTTTGATCGGCTGGGACAATAAGGTTCCTTTGTCGACCTGGAGAAACCGTTCCGGGCTTGCACAAAGAAGATGAAGTTCATTCAGCTGGTAATACACCGAGAATGGGTTCGGGGAGATCCCGGCCAGCCGCCTGTAGGTTTGAACCGGGTCAATGACAACATTGCCTGCGGAAAACTCCTGGCAGAAATTGATCTCATAACAATCACCACGATGGATATGCGCTTTCAGCGCCTCAACTTTCTGAATGTATTCTGACCGATCCATACCGGCAACAAGCGTCACCGGGGGACAGGCACTTTCCTGCTTCCGGGGCATGGAAAGCACTTCCTGGATTATCCGATCGGGAGATGCCGAATGACTGCTGATAAGCAACTGGCCGCCTGCGACGAAGAGCAAATGTTCCGGAACAAAAAAATAGCAATCGGGGAAACCGGTCTTGTCCGGCAAAAGTGAAGGAACCTGTTCAGTCTCCTGTTTCAGGTCGTACCCGAAATGACCGAAAAGCCAATCCTGTTCATGATCATAGAATGCTTTCAACAGGGCGAATGCATTCCCTGACTGCAATCTGATCCACTTCCAGTCGCCAGCCGCAAGTATACATTCATAACGCTGATGCTTACCTGCATAACCGTGATTGTCCATAAAACAGCAAATGTTGAATTGGTTGCCCCAATCCAACATTTGTTGTTTTACAGCCTGTGTTACAGTCAGCGAGTATCCCGTGAACTGCCGCACAGAAATGTTATTCGTTGACATTAAAAGTCATCGTCATCATCATCGAAGCCGGAATCATTGAACAGATCCATGTCCTTGAAATCATCATCAAGTCCAAGATCATCTTCATCTTTTCCTGCTTTCTTCGCACCGCCGCCGCCTGCCGGGCCCTTTTTGGTTTTCGATTTCGGAAGATCAAACTCTTCGAAGTCGGGATCCCAGTTATCATCTTCTTCAACTTTATCCCAATCATCTTCCTCATCTTCGAGGTCTTCATCATCGTCATCGTCATCATCAACCTTGGAGGATTTGGCTGCTTTCTTTGAAGATGCTTTCGGAGTTTCCTCAACATCATCTTCAAGATCATCCTCATCCTCTTCCGTTTGTTTCTTGGACTTGGAAGAAGTTTTCTTTACGGGCTCGTCTGCGTTCTCGGCAGCTTTGGGGGTTGTCTTTTTTTCCTTACCTGATTTGGAAGCCATAGCACAAAAGGGATTACATTGTAAAATTTCAGCGTTCTTTTTAATTGGCCAAATTTTTAAAAAATATTTTTCCTCACATGCATTCTGCCAGTTAAACCGTAACGATCTGGTCGCGACCAGGACCGTTTGAAATATGTGAAATATTAACTCCGACGAACTCGTTGATAAATTTTACATATTCCTTCATCTTTTCAGGCATACCAGCATATGTTGTCACAGCTGATGTATCTGTATTCCAGCCCTGAAAATGTTTAAGCGAAGGCTTGATCTGGTGCCTTGTCATCTGGAAAGGCACATAACCTGATTCTTTACCATCGATACCATAATCAGTACACACACTCAGGTCCTGGAATTTATCAAGCACATCAGCTTTTGTCATGATCATCTTTGTAACTCCATTGATCATGCACGCATATTTGAGCGCTACAAGGTCAATCCAGCCGCACCTGCGCGGACGGCCTGTAGTAGCCCCGAATTCGTTTCCAAGTTGTCTCAACTCCTCTCCTGTTGCATCATGCAACTCCGTCGGAAAAGGTCCGCCACCAACACGAGTGCAATACGCTTTTGTTACGCCCATCACTTCACGGATCTTCTGCGGCGCAATGCCTAATCCATTACATACTCCTGATGTTGTCGTATTGGATGAAGTCACAAACGGGAATGTTCCGAAATCAATATCCAGCATGCTTCCCTGTGCGCCTTCAGCCAGTACTTTTTTACCTGCAGCGATCTTTTCATTGATGAAATATTCGCCGTTTACAACATTCAAACTACGAAGGAATTCGATTGCTTCGAAAAATTCTTCTTCCCATTCTGTAATATCTTCCTGGAAATTCATGCCATCGAGCAGTCGCTGGTGTTTGAGCCGCAGGCGAATGTACTGTGTGGTAAAACTTTTGTCCAACAGGTCACCTACGCGTAGTCCGTTACGACCGGTCTTATCCATATAGGCAGGACCGATCCCCTTCAGCGTTGATCCGATTTTATCGTTACCCTTCTGAATTTCAGAAGCCTTGTCGAGTGCCCGGTGAGTGGGCAGGATAAGGTGTGTCCGGTGCGAAATAAACAGGTTCTTTTTCACGTCAACACCAAAAGAAGCTACAGTATCGCACTCCCTCTTAAGGGTTACGGGGTCAAGTACTACTCCATTTCCGATCAGGTTAGTGGTATTATCATGGAAAACCCCTGAAGGGATCTGGTGAAGCACGACCTTCTTACCTCCTACATAAAGTGTGTGGCCGGCGTTCGGGCCTCCCTGGAAACGGGCGATAATATCATACTGGGGGGCAAAGAAATCTACTATCTTTCCCTTTCCCTCGTCGCCCCACTGGAGGCCTAAAATTGCGTCTACCATGTATAGTTTTTTTGAATGCTTGCTTACAAAACAGGCAGCAAAAATAGGGCAATAGGGCAATAAGGCAATGTACTTCGCATCTGACCTGTGGAATTGTCTCATTCACACCGCACCAATCCGGATTTTCAGCCACATATTTGTATGACAATTCTTTAAAATATCTGATATGGAAAAGAAGCAATTCAAAATTCTGATCAATGCTCCCCGGGAAAAGGTATGGGAGAAATTGTGGAATGATGCCAGCTACAGGGAGTGGACATCGGTATTTGCAGAAGGCTCGTCAGCTGAGACCGACTGGAATGAAGGCAGTAGAGTACTGTTCGGTGATGGTAAGGGGAATGGCATGGTGAGCAGGATAGCCTCAAAAAAGATCAACGAGGTCATGTCATTCGAACACCTCGGGATGTTGAAGGACGGGGTTGAGGACCTGAGCAGTGACGAGGTAAAACAATGGAGCGGAGCTAAGGAAAACTATTACCTGCGGCAGGAGAACGGCAAAACTGAACTGGTAGTGGAGATTGATCTCGCCGAGGATTTTACAGCCTATTTTGAAGAGAAATTCCCGGTGGCACTTAAGAAAGTAAAGGAACTTGCCGAAAGTTAAGGAAGAAGGAGGAGGACAATGCCTCCTCCTTTTTTTCTCCTTCCTTCGTACTACTGACACGGATTAGTTGCATCCCAGTCCACTTCCTGCTGGGGTTTTACGAAATTGGTATACACATGATGCTCTGGCTTGTCGAGCGGCAGCTCATCGAGCTTGTCATACCTGCGCATATCAAACCAACGGTGACCTTCCATAAATAGCGAATACCGGCGCTGATTCAACAACTCATCGATCAGCAGGACCTTGTTACCAATGACTGCCGGGCGGGCAATAGCCAACACCTGCAGGCCATATGCCTGGCGGATGATGTCAAGTGTCGAAACCGCTGCTGCCAGGTCATCCTGCTGCAACTTTGCTTCAGCATACATCAGCACCAGTTCCTCATTCCGGATAATTGAAATAGGCGAAACGTTTGTGGCATACATCTGCACTTCATGGGTCATCAGCGGGTAATCAGGCGGCGCTGATGGCGTAGTACGCATTCTCACCTTGGCTTCGCCATTAGCCGGAACGCTTGCGCCAAATACCCTTTTATCGCCTGTTTCGGCCTCATCCACAAAATTCACCTGTACCAGCATGGGGGTCGAATTGTTCTCTGCAGACCGCCACATCGGGTTTACCGCATCATTTGCAGTTGTTGAAAACTGCATATAAGGTCCTGTCTTCAGGTTCCCGTTCAGGCTCAGGAAAGATCCGGAAAGTGCCGTTTCCATTCCCAGCCAATCTTCACGGTACATGGCAACCCGGGCTGCAACCGCACGGTTGAATTTTTTGAAATCCGCAGGCGTAGCAAAGCCTGTCCAGCCCGCAACCATGGTGAAGGGGAAATCAGTGCTTCCGGCAACGTCGAGCGCGGCCAGTCCATCGTCTGCGAGCTTTTTCACGTAATCCAGCGACTGGCTGTAACTGTTGAAACAACCGGGTTTCAATAGGTCCCCAGGCACATTAAGGTCGCTGAAGCTGGTACGGACACCAACCTCGCCCATCATATTCAGGCAGTTCAGCATGGCGTAAGCCTGGATGGTTTTGGCAAAACCTTCCACAGCTTTCTTTTCCCCGTCTGTGATACTGTTTGTTTCAGTGGCAGACCTTAGCAGCAGTTCTGCGCGGCGACGGGTCTGGTTGTAGGAATTGTACCAGTCGTACATGATACCGGCGGGATCAAGGGGAATTTCCCCCTGCAGCTCACGGTAATAGCGACTTTCCGTTTGCGCGAAATAAACAGTTTCCCTGCCGATCGAACCGGACCAGGTGTAAAATGAAAACAAGCCATTTCTTACCACAGATTGAACGCCCACTCCCAGCTGGTTGATCTGTACCCGGCTGGCATTTTTCAATACGGATTCCTGCGTTGGTGCGTTGGGATTCACCACGTATTCCGTCTTTGTGCAGGAGCTGCTGATCAATGAAACAGCTGCTGCAAGAATTACACAACGTTTATAAACTGGATTCATCTTGATTCTTTTTATTCTGTTAGAGACCGATGTTCAGGTGAAAGAAAAACCGCTTCGCCATGGGGAAAGGGGTAAGGTCAACACCGCCTGTCAGCGCGCCACCGGCGTTCCCGGTATTGAAGTTGGAAACCTCCGGATCGTAGCCATAGTAATCTGTAATGGTCACCAGGTTCTGCCCCGACACGCCAAAGCGGATATTCTGGACGTGGTTGCCGAACATACTGGTGATCTTTGTTGAAGGAACGGTATAGTATAATCCAAGCTCGCGAAGGCGGATATAGCTGGCGTCAAATACAAAATTTGAAACTATTGTCTCCTGCCTTTCTATACCAATCGGGTCTCCCGATTTACCAGTGTTGCTCCAGTCTTTCGTGGTGCCGCCTTCATCTTTTGTCAGCCTTGTCAGCGATGAATTATAACCACCCTGGCTGGTATGCCACAGCATGCTCAACTCGAAATTTTTTGCAAGCCGCAGGTTGTTGCTCCAGCTAAGCTGGTAATCCGGCTGGTAATCTTTATACTGGATCAGCGTACCATCTTCATCAAATCCCCACCAGGCCGTAGGTGAATAGCCCTGCTGGATCCTTTTTCTTCCATAGGCCCCAAACCCTGAACCGGCTACAAATGAAGGCGGAATAGTCAACCGGGTAACCTCGGATTTGTTGGTCCAGAACTGAAGGCCTGTAGTCCATTCCAGGCGGGGCTTTTTCACGACCTGCGCATTCAGCCCGATCTCAACACCCTTGTTTACCATGTCACCAACGGGGAAGAGTTTGTAGGACACAACGCCGGTCGACGGTGACAGGCTGAAGGGATAGAGGAAGTCCACTACTTTTTTGTGATAGTAAGTAGCTTCGAGCGTAACCCGGTTGTTCAGGAAGCCAAGGTCAAGCCCGACTTCAATTTCCTTTGCCCTTTCCGGATCCAGTTTTTCAAGTCCCAGCTGAACGGGAGCTACTTCGCCGAGCTGCCCGCCATAATTCACCCCAATCAGGTTGGAATAAACCGCATCAAATGATGGAAATCCTGAAGCTTCACCATATGCCGCACGGGGCTTGAGTTGGGAAAGGAATTCAGGCGCCCAGGAACCCAGGTTGGTAAGGTTCACGGCCACGGCTGCGCGCGGGTAATAATAATACTTATCAAAGTTGAAGCCTGACAAGGTCGACTTATCAGCACGAACCCCTACCCTGCCAATTACTTTATCATCCCAGTTGAATTCCTGGCTCGCATCTATTGCTACAACTGAACTTTTTGTCTGGTTGTTGTCTGTAAGCCGTACGGTTGCGATACTGGGGTTGCGTTGTGCGGTCAGCAATCCTTCACCCTGGATGAATGACTGGTCCACTTTCTGGTCGTCGCGCAATACAACGAGTCCGGTTGTCAGGTCAATATTCTTTCCAACGTTGGTGTTGAAATTCAAACCTGCCTGCATGTAAGTATATAAAGCTTTATTCGTGGTAAGCCTGATCGCGCCCCTATTGGCCACATTCACCATGAACTGCAGATCTTCCGGCATATATGTCATTGGCTCAGATACCAGGTAATCCACTCCGCCCCTCATGGAGAGTTTCAAAGTAGACCGTTCCTTCTTCAACAGGTAAAAGTTCAGCTCCCCGGAATTGAGGAAACGGTTTGTCTTTTCCTTGTTCTCCGCGCGATCTACGATCTCCAACGGGTTTTGCGCCCTGCCCGGGATCTGCGGATAGGTGCCGTCCGGCCTCCTGGCGATATCGATGAAGTTGGGAATATAGGCGATGGAATAACTAAGGGATACACCGTTGTTATCATTCCCCGTAAAACTCCTGCTACTGTTTGAATTAATATAGTTGCTGCTCACTTTCAGGTCCATGAACTCGTTAAACTTATGATCCAGGTTGATTCGGAAAGACTTGCGGCTGAATCCTGTTTTCTTCTGGATACCGGTTTCTGTCTGGTATGAACCCGCGATGTAAAATTTCGTCCGGTCATTACCGCCATTGACATTCACGTTTGTATTGGAAATAAAGCCGGTGTTGCCCCAGATCATTTTTTCATAATCCCAGGTCTTGCCGCCGGCAGCATTATACAGCTCAAGCGCTTCTTCTTCCGACAGGTTATAAGCCCCTCCGTAGGCAGCGATCTTTTCCGGGTTCCAGTCTGACGACCCAAGTAAATTGCTCGCTTTGGTGAATCCCAGGTCCTGGTTCACATTGATCCTTGTCTTACCTGATTTCCCCCTTTTAGTGTTGATCACAATTACACCTGCTCCCGCCCGTGAGCCGTAAATGGCTGAAGCGGAAGGTCCTTTCAGCACTTCAATGCTTTCGATATCGGCAGGGTTGATGTCGGAGATGCGATTTGGCGCCTGGTCCTGCGAACCGGCATTGGCACTGGTAGCACCATTGAAAGCCCTGGTACCCGCACCCGTTGCAAACTGGTCATTGTTCACAATTACGCCATCGATCACATATAGCGGCTCGGATGAACCGGCAACGGTCGATACCCCGCGAAGCCTGATGGAAAGTCCGCCACCTGGCGCACCGGTATTTGCAGAGATCTGCGCACCGGCTACTTTGCCACTCATGGCGCCATCAATGGTTGGCGGCCGTGTTGAGCCTGTTAATTCACGGGCGCCTATCCGTGCAACCGAATTGGCAGCATTAGAACGCTTGATGGAAGAAGACAATCCCGTCACTACCACTTCACTCAACCCCTTTTCATCTTCCCTGAGTGCGATTACATTCTCTCCCTGCACTGCTGTTATGGTCTGGCCAACAAATCCGACGTATGAAACATCGAGCCTGGAGTACTGCTGTGGCAGCGTGATGGTAAAGTTTCCTCCTGCATCGGTCTGTACCGAAATTTTCGTCCCCTTTACTGAAACGGTTGCACCGGCAAGAGGATTACCTGATGCATCCAAAACCTTTCCCCTTACTGCCTGCTGTGCTGCCGCAAGTAACGGCAAGGCCAGACCGAGCAGGACAGGGAACAGCTTTCCCGCAAATTTTCTCATTTGTTTAAATTTTGATTGTCGGATACTGATATCCGTTGGATAATGTGTTAGCGGTAAATGATCGCTTTTCAGGTGAAGACGTTTCAAAAAGACGACGAAATGCTTTTCAATTTTAAGACTAGATAATTTGCAGCCGTAAAAATCTGATCATGACAAGAATAAAAAATGCCGAAATGTAAAACATTCCGGCATTTGGGTTCCGACTGAAAATATTGTTACTGTCCTGGCAGTTCTGTGAGTGGTACGGGGAATTCAACCCACACATCATCCCCTGGACGGTCAAGCGGCAGTTCGCTCAACCTATTATAACGACGCATATCCACCCAACGGTGTCCTTCGAAGAATAGCGAGTAGCGCCTGTTGTAAAGCATTTCATCGACAAGTGCGTTTTGTGTAATAGCACCTGCATATGGAGTTAGACCATGTTCCTGGCGGATCCGGTTTAATGCTGTTACTGCATCCGGAAACTGACCAAGCTGAATCTTTGCTTCTGCATACAATAGAATCAGCTCCTCATTCTTGATAATGGGAATGGGTGCTAACTGCGAGGTATATACCCACACATCGCGATCGCTTGTCAGGTCATTGGATGACGCAGGTTCCTCCCGCTGAAGCGTTTTGCCCTCCCTGTCATCATTAGGCTGCAGGTCAGGCACATAAGATGGATGTGCCAGGCGTACTTCACCGGTCTGGTTCGGAGGGAAGAAAGCTGTATTAACCTGGTCTCCTGCCCCTGTTGTGAATACATGGCTTATTCCATAGCTTAAAGGCAACTGCAGTCCGAAAAATGATTCGTTAAGTGCAGTCAGGACATTATCCCATTGCGCACGATATGCATATACCCGTGCAGCAAGCGCCCGGTTCACTTTCACCATACCGGCCTGGTCATTCAGATCGGGCAGCGCAGCAAACGCACTGGAGAATCCACTCGTAAGTGCGAACGTGATCTCTGCCCCGCTGAAGTCGGACAAGCCTTCGTCAAGCAGATCACTGATGTCCTGCAACGCCTGGGGATTGGTAACCAGCGGGCCGAGATTGTCCGGATCTGCAACGTCGATCCGAATACTGTCGTAGGTCATATTCAGGTTGATCAGCAACTGGTATGCCTTGAAGGTCTTCGCGAATCCGTAGTATCCCTTTTTCTCAGCATCATTGAGCAGTGTTGAATTATTGGCAGCCTCAATAAGCAGGTTGCAGTTCTTCACTACGCGGTAACGCGATTGCCAGGGATTGTTCAGGTAAAAAGTATTGTTATCAAGTGTTGCGTCACCAAAACCGAGAAGTTCGGTAGTATAACGTGGTTCCGCACCCGAAAACCGGTACATCTCCCTTCCGATCATTCCCATCACATCGAGGTACATCGGCAGGTTTGTACGCATCCCGGACTCAATACCGGTCACCAGGTTGTTAAGCTCGGCTTTTGATGCATTTTCCAGGAATTCATCTGTAGTCGGGCTGTTCAGGTTACCGATTTCTTTTTTGCATGCCTGCAGTATGAAGAGCGGCAATGCTATCAGCAGTAATATATATTTATACTTTTTCATAGCAGTCATGTTTAAAAGTCAACGGAAATGTGAAAGGTTGCGCGTTTGGAGGAGGGGTAAGGCATAACCTCAACACCTGTTGAGAATCCGGAGCCGAAGTTGGACACTTCGGGATCATAGCTTTTATAATCTGTGTGCACCGCGTAGTTGTTAGCAGATACTCCCAACCTGATACCCCTGATGTTTTTCCATCCCACTTTGAAATTGTAATACAGCGCAATTTCGCGCAGCTTCACATAACCTGCTTCCTGGACAAAAGGCCTCGCAGTTACACCCAACTGGTTGATCCTGTCAATGCCATCCGGAATACGGTTAGCATTCTTGTCATCATCGTAATCGTGACTTGTTCCTCCAAGATCTGTCAGCAACTCAGTGAGGTTGAGGTTATCTCCACGTTGTTTCCAGTGAATGAGGAAACGCAGTGTAAAGTTTTTGAAGAAGTTCACCTCGTTCCAGAAATTCATCTGGAAATCAGGTTCCTGGTCACCCAGCTTCACTGCAAGGCCGCCCGATCCTTCATCAATTCCTACGATCTGTGTGGCAGATGCGCCTTCTTCGATCCTGAATGTGCCGAGTGTATTGCCGAATGCACCGAGAACTGTTGGTGGTATCACCAGTTTGGTTACTTCTGATCGATTTTTCCAGAAGTTGACTGTTGTGTTCCATTTTACGTTCGGCTTCGATATTACAAGTGCATTCAAACCAATTTCGATCCCCCTGTTCCTGAGGTCACCGGCATTTACCCATTCCAGTGCAAAACCTGAAGATGGGGGCACGGTTCTTTGAAGCAGGAAGTCCTTCACCACTTTGTTGTACCAGCTGAATTCAACACTCAGCCTGTTGTTGAGAATGGTAAAATCGAGACCGGCTTCAAACTCTGTCTGCCTTTCGGGTTCGATTGCCGCATTTCCCCTGATGCGGTCTACAATGGAACCGGGAAGCCCGTCAATATTGTTGATGATGAACGCTGTGAACTTACTGCCATAAGCAGGGAAGTTACCGGCTTCACCATAAGCGGCACGGACCTTAAGGTTATCGAACAGGTTGTTTTCACCCAGTCCGAGTCTTGACAGGTTCCATGACACACTTGCTTTCGGGTAGGCATAATATTTATCCGGATCGCCGTTGTTTGTGGATTTGTCAAAGCGCACACCACCAGTCAGCGTGATCGCATCATGCAGTGTAGCTTCTTCCTGGATGAAAAAACCATCATCTTTATTTTTTGTCCTGAATTGCACCGGGGTCAGAGCGCCTGCCTGGTCAACATTGGTTTGCCCCGAGATTACCTGCGTTGCCGTATTCAGCAGGTTATCGAATTCATGTTTTTCCTGCGTCATCCCGAGAGATGTAGTAAGACCCAGGTTATCTGACGGGTTCCAGTTGTTTACCAGTGAAATGATATAGTTGGTGTTCAGGTTATTGGCAAAGCCCTGTATGGAAGTTCCCTTGGCCACTTCCTGGAATTGCAATGTACTGGGGAACTGGGCATTTGTTTTGAGGCCGTAATAGTCTACCCCGCCACGACCTACAACACGGGTAACTGATTTCGGGCTCTTGTATAATATCGCATCCAGGTTTATTCCAAATATGAAGCGGTTCACTTTTTCGTTGTTCGTTACCAGGTCGCGCGTCTGGATCGGGTTAGAAGCAGCATAGCGGTTATCGGGATATTCGCCTACGCTGTTCGGGTGTAATTCAGTAAAGCTGGGTGTGGAAGACAACGCAACACCAAGGGTAACACCGGCATTATCATTCTGGGTGAGGCTGCGGTCAGAAGATGAGTTGATGTAGTTTGAAGTGAAGCCGACTTTGATATTGTCTGTTATCCGGTGATCAACATTCAACCTAAGGCTGCTGTTCCGGTAACCGGTATACTTCACAATGCCTTCCTCATCTTTCTGTGCGGCAGAAAAATAAAATGTGGTTTTATCGCTGCCGCCTGTCATACTGAAGTTTGTGTTCCGCGTAAATCCTGTTTCACCATAAATCTCTTTTTCGTAATCATAGATTTTCCCGGCAGCAACTGCTGCCCTGTATTCTTCCACATTCCATTCCTGGTCGATCACCCTTTGCTCTGTCAGCGGGCGTGCTCCCAATAATTTGCGGGGCTTGACAAATCCCAGGTCCTGGCTGATGTTGAAACGGGTCACTCCCTGCTTACCGCGCTTGGTGGCGATGATCACCACACCTGCCGCAGCTTTCGATCCGTAAATGGCGGAGGCGGAAGCACCTTTAAGGATTTCGATGCTTTCAATGTCTTCGGGACGGATATCAGAAATCCGGTTGGAAGGGTTGTCCTGGTTTGCAGGGTTACCCGCAGCTGCGGCTTGAGTAACGGTGTTCAGGCCTGCAGGTGTGGAACTGTTATCAATAAATACCCCATCCACTACATAAAGCGGTTGTGTATTACCGAAAATAGAGGTAACGCCCCTGAGCCTGACTGAAATACCTCCACCCGGAGCACCGGAGTTCGAATTGATATAAGCACCGGGAATCTTGCCGTTCAGCGCAGCATCAAGTGTTTGCGCCGGTGCTGTACCGGCGAGTTCTTTACTCGAAACAGTTGCCACAGCATTGGCAAGATTGCGGCGTTTCACATTGGTTGCAAGACCTGTCACCACAACCTCGTCCAGTTTACCAGCATCTTCTTCAAGTTTGATAGACATGTTGGCAACTTCAATTGTGCCCAGCGTGATGGTCTGTGATTTGAATCCAACGGACGAAATTTCGAGTTGTCCGGAGTTGGATGGAATATTCAGCGAGAATCTGCCGGTGGCATCGGTTGAAGTACCGATGGTTGAATTTCGAAGCCGGACAGACGCCCCGGTGACGGGACTGTTTTTGCTATCCAGGATGGTACCGCTTACCGATACCTGTGCCCATAGAACTACCGGGCACAATAATGCCAGTAGCATTGGCATCAGGAAGCCTTTGAATTTTCTCATAGCAAGCAATTTTGGATGATGAATTATTATATGCAGACAGTGTAATTATTCACTGTGATGCTTACAATTCACACATTCTTCAGCTTGGCCCGCTCATGAAAACTTTATGCGATCTCGGCGTCAAATCTTTCAACTGCATGAATTCCACTGAGGCTTTTCAGCCGGTGTACCAATTCATCCAGTTCCTCTTTGTCATGGACAAACACTTTTATCGAGCCTCTGAAGATCCCTTCTTTCGCTTCGATTGATAAGGCACTGATATTAATTTTCATTTCCCCCGAGATCAGGTTGGTTATCTTGTTCACCACACCCACATCATCAAGACCGATGATATTAAGACCGGTGAGGAATGAAATTTCCTTGTTCTTGGCCCATTTTGTTTTAACCACCCTGTGCCCGTAGTTAGCCAGCAATTTAGAGGCATTTGGACAGTTGGTACGATGTATGGTGAGTCCTTTTCCGGTGGTCACAAATCCAAACACATCATCACCAGGGATCGGCTTGCAGCAATTCGCGAGATTGTACATGATCTTATCGCTGCTCTCACCAAAAATGATCAGCTCTGCATCTTTCTTATTAAAATCAGGGTGCGGATGCTGATCCGGTTTAAGCTCGATTACAGGACGCTGCGGCTTCGGTGCTTCCAGTTTATCGCCAAGAACATGGAACTCCTTAAGCTCTTTAAGATCGATTCCACGCGTAGCAACCTGGTAAAAGAAATCAAGTGATGACTGTTGTTTATAGAAATCGCTAAGGATATCCGTGTTATGCTGGCTGTATGCTGCGCCCATATTTTCCAGCTTCCGCTGTACAATATACTTACCGTCTTCCGCAATTTTTCTTTTTTCTTCCTTGAGCGCGTCCTTGATCTTTGTTTTTGCCTTGGCAGTAACAACAAAGTTCAGCCAGTCTTCTGTGGGTTTCTGTTTATTTGACGTGATGATCTCCACCTGGTCGCCGCTTCGAAGCTTATGGCTCAGCGGAACAAGTTTGTGGTTCACTTTAGCCCCGATACACCGGGCACCCACAGCCGAGTGTATGGCGAATGCAAAATCGAGTGCCGTTGAACCCACCGGAAGCATTTTTACATCCCCTTTCGGCGTATAGACGTAAATCTCTTCTGCAAGGAAACTGGTTTTGAAATCCTGCAGGAAATCAACTGAATCATTGTCCTGGTTCTGGAGCACTTCCCTGATCTGGTGAAACCATTTGTCGAACCTGCTTTCGTCGGCTGCTCCCTCTTTGTATTTCCAGTGTGCCGCGAGACCTTTCTCCGCGATATCGTTCATCCTCTTGGTCCGGATCTGGACCTCCACCCATTTTCCCTGCGGCCCCATCACAGTGGTATGCAGGGCTTCATAACCATTACTCTTCGGATTGCTCAGCCAGTCGCGGAGTCTTTCCGGCGAAGGGGTATACTCGTCGGTGATCATAGAGTACACTTTCCAGCAGTCTTCTTTTTCCCTGTCAGTAGGAGAATCGAGGATCACCCGGATGGCAAAGAGGTCGTACACTTCTTCGAAGCTCACTCCCTTTTTCTTCATCTTGTTCCAGATGGAGTGAATGCTTTTCGGCCGCCCATAGATTTCGAAGTTAAAGTCAGCCCTTTCCATTTTTTCGCGGATAGGGCGAATGAATTCGTTGATGTAACGGGTCCGCTCGCGTTTGGTTTCGGCAAGCTTCCGGGCGATCTCCTTGTAGGTCTCCGGTTCCATGTATTTCATGGCCAGGTCTTCCAGCTCGGTCTTGATCGTGTACAGGCCCATCCGGTGCGCAAGCGGCGCATACACATACACGGTTTCGGAAGCGATCTTCAGCTGCTTTTCGCGCTTCATGCTTTCGAGCGTGCGCATATTGTGCAGCCGGTCGGCAAGTTTTATCAGGATCACCCGCGGATCGTCCGTCAGGGTGAGCAGGATCTTTTTGAAGTTTTCCGCCTGCTGGGAGGCGTTAACGTCGATGACATTTGAAATTTTAGTAAGCCCGTCGACTATCCTGGCAATCTCATTCCCGAACTGCCGTTCGATGTCATCGAGGGTAATGTCGGTATCCTCAACGGTATCGTGCATCAGGGCACAAATCGTGGAACGAACACCAAGGGTGATCTCTTCCACACAGATCCGGGCAACGGCAAGCGGGTGAAGGATATAAGGTTCGCCACTTTTACGGCGCATCGTCTTGTGGGCATCGGCCGACATCTCAAAAGCCATCCGTACAAGTTCCTTATCCCCGGGTTTAAGCTTGGGTTTGAGAGCTCTTAAAAGTGAACGGTACTCCCTCAGGATCAGTTTCTTTTCCTGGTCTTCGGTAAGATTGTATTTAGGTATCGCTGCTACAGTTTCCATCTTCAACGAATTTACATAAAAGAAGGAGTTTTTAATTTTTTGGGGAAATCCCCTACTTTTGCGCTCCCTGACGCGGGCGTGGCGAAATTGGCAGACGCACCAGACTTAGGATCTGGCGCCGCGAGGCATGTAGGTTCGACTCCTATCGCCCGCACACAGAAGCTGGAACTCAATTGGTTCCAGCTTTTTCATTTTTTATAACGCCCTCCATAATGCTGGCAAAAGTCAGTCTACCTGTAGCCATGCTTTACGAGACTTTCACGAGACCTTGACAAGACCTTAACGAGACCTTTACGGGACTACAATACGGTTTCGATAAGCCCACGACAAAGCCCCCATATAGCCGCCCCGGTCCGACAATGGCCTATCGCTGCCCGCCAGGCGCGTTTCCGGATTTATAAATTTTGTTTTTTAAATTTTTAATTTGAACCCGGGCAACTCTTCCCTCCTGCCCCGCATTTATACCTTTGTACCAACCAATTGCATTGAATGAGTATACCGGCATGGATAAACGAGGCCAAAAATGGAAGCAGGGCAGCAGAGAAATGCCTGTTCGACTTCTATGCCGAAAAAATGATGCTTGTTTGCTGCCGTTACCTCAAGAACCGGGAGGATGCAGAAGAAGTGCTGCTTGACGGGTTCTATAAGTTCTTTAAGAACATAGGGACTTTTCATTACCAGCACGATGCGGCCGTAACCGCTTTCCTGAAGAAGATCATGGTGAATGAGTGCCTGATGTTACTGCGAAAGAAAAATGTGTTCACAATTGTGTCGGACACAATACCGGAAGTTATCAGCGGGAACGATGACGCATTGAGCAATCTGACCGCCACTGAAATCCTGCAGCTGATAATTCAGCTGCCGGTCGGCTATCGGACGGTTTTTAACCTGCATGCCATAGAGGGAATTGAGCACCAGGAGATCGCAGAGCTGCTGGGCATTTCAGCAGGCACCTCAAAATCACAGTTAAGTAAAGCAAGGGCGCTGTTGCAAAAAATGGTTGCCCAAAAAGGAATAACATATGCAAGACAGAAATCCAGGTAATCAAAGCCGGCTGTCGCAGCTGCTGGATTCCATCGAAACGCCGCCGGATGAGTTCCGGCTCGATAAAAATGCAGCATGGAAGAAGCTGTCAGCGCGGTGCAGTGAATCACCAAAACGCAAGAGGGCCGGGCTTTTATGGCCCGCTGCCGCAATACTGTTGATTTCAGTGGGAGCATTTTTGTTTTACAGGCAGGATCCCGGAAAAACGCCGGACCAGGCACGGGTGGAAACAGAACGTCAGACGAAGCCTGAAACCGAAATGTCTTCAGTCGAAACAAGAAACATTCCAGCAAAAAAAATTCAACATTCCATGCCGGTTAAGCAGCCTGTAATGACCCGCCGCGCGGTGAAAGTTGCGGCACCGGCACTTGAACCATTACCAGCCATAATACCGGATACAGCAGCTTATTTCAGTTCCGTGGCCCCCGAAACCACCAGTGTCGCTGTTATCAGTCCATTGCCGAAAAAGAAATTAAAGCAGGTCCACATTAACGAACTGGAGCCCGCATCAGGCACACAGCAGGAAATCCTTACCAGGAAAGAAAAGAAGCGCTTTTTCCTTTATATGAATACCGGCTCAGCTACTTCAGTTGAGACCATGGCCGGCGGATCAGACCCGCAGATCAAAATAAAATTCAACAACAACTGACCGACATGAAAAAATGTTTACTGGCACTGGTGCTTGCAACAGGCATCAGCGGGACAGGCTTTGCCCAGCAGTCAAAGACAGACAAGGCCTTCGAACCGCCCACCGACTTTAGTTTCAACCGCAGGTTCTATTTCGAGCTCGGCCAGGGAAACAAACTCCGGGTGGAACTCAGTGATATCAATGACCTGCAGCGTGTAGGAAATATCGATTCAATACTGGCGCTTGTATCCAAAGACCTGGAACTGTTTAAGGACTCACTTGCCATAAAAGAGAATACCAGGAGGGTGGACCATTTTACTGATGCCGCCGGAAACCGCAAGGTCAGGATCCTGCAATTCCCCCCGGATGGTTCCAGCTTCCTCATTCACGGCAACGAACCGGCATCCCTGAAGGTTGAGCAGGATACCCTGAATATCCTGGGAATCATTAAGAATCCTCCCACACCTTCGGAGAAAATCAGCCGAACCAAACCCAGGTATTACCGCTTCAGCTTATACCTGAACGATCTCGATAATCTTCAGACTTACCTGGATGGCCGACTGAACCAGAAAATAGAAGTTTTCAGGGAACACTATACGGACAAGTGGGATAAAAAGAAAGAATGGGGCAGGCTGACCCTGACACAGGATCCTACGATAAAAGCAGACCAGCCCAAAGCCTTTGCAACGGGTCCGGGTGACTATATAGGCTTCAACGGCAGCGTGCAGGTGCAGAATTATAAGAACTATTTTGTACCGTCATTCGGCCTGGGTGCAGAAGTAACCTTAAGTAACCGTGACAGGCAGTGGCGGCATGTGATCGGGGTGAACTGGGAGCCGCAGTTCCTGTTCGCGAAAGACGACAAGGAACAGATGCAGGTATACCGGAATGATTTCGTAAGCCTGCATTATGGCCAGGGTCCGGTTAAGGACAATGACCCCCGAAAAGAGACCCATTTTACCGCTATTGTTTCACTCGGGTACCTGGTATACAGGAAAGGCGATTTTTATGAGAAAAATACATTCCGGCTTGGCATGGGAAGATTGAAGCTTGTGAAAACTTCCATCGAGCCAATGATTTACTTCCATGACTTCTTCCGGGGTGTGTCGCCGGGCCTACGGGTGATCCAGCATTTCTGATTACCAGCGCCTTATCAAAGGGTTTATTTCCGTCAGCGTTTAAATATGATTGTTGTTGCGGTTGCGAAAGCTTAATTTCATATTATAAATACTACTGAAATGAAATCCTTTCTGGTAGCGACAGATTTTTCCGATATCTCCAGGGAAGCAGCGATGTATGCCGCGAACCTGGCAAATGCAGCCGGAGCCGAACTCACCCTGATCCACGCCTACCTGTTACCCACGCCTGTAAGTGAAGTACCTTATGTTATGGTGTCAGTTGATGAGTTGCAGCGTGACAATGAGAAACTTGCCCGCGAGCTGGCCGACCACATTCATTCCCAGACAGGGGTTTCAGTCCGGACAATCGTGAATATCGGGCTTCCGGCTGACGAAGTGGTATACCAGGCTAAGGAGATCGGTGCTGACCTGATCGTAGTGGGGATGCGGGGTGAAAACAAGACAATCGACAAGATCATTGGCAGTACAACGGCAGCCATTATGAGAAAGGCGACCGTACCGGTACTGGTAGCACCGGCTCATACCGTTTATTCTCCCATCAAACAATTCACATATGCTACCGACTTCAGTTACACCATGAACCTCAGGTGCCTGAAGACATTACAGGAAATGGCCCGCATCTTCATTGGCGCAAGGCTGAACGTGGTGCATATTCAGCGCCCCGGTGAGGTGATGAATGCCGAGCAGGTCGCGGGTAAGGTTCGTCTTGAGCCAATGCTGGAAGGAATCCACCATGAATATTTCAACCTGGAGCATACCAATGTCGAAACCGGGTTGAAAACTTTTCTCTCCCAACACCCCAGCGAACTGCTCGTAATGGTCGCCCACAAGCATAGCTGGTGGGAGCGCCTTGTCAGCGGCAGCCATACCAAGGAAATGGCCTACAAGTCCGATATTCCGCTGCTGGTTCTGCAGGACAAGGATTGAATATTTCGAATTTTTCCTATTTCCTCGTACCTTTGCCCCCCAATTTAAAGGCAGGCGAGACCCGTTTGCCATTGTATCAACTCAAAATTGCAATGTATGGCAACCGTTACGAGGGAAAATATCGGTCTGTTGAACGACAAGATAACTGTGAAAGTGGCAAAAGAAGATTATTTGCCATCCTTCGAGAAAGCTTTGAAAAATTATAGCAAGCAGGCCAATATGCCCGGCTTCCGTAAGGGGATGGTGCCCGCCGGCCTCATCCGCAAAATGCATGGTCAGTCTGTTTTCGTTGATGAAGTACTCCGTACGGTTGAAAAGCAGCTGAGCGACTATATGGTTAACGAGAAACTCGAGATCTTCGCCCAGCCGTTGCCTTTGCCCGAGAACGATTCACGCCAGCTGGATTTTAACAGTCCCAATGAATATGCTTTCGCATTCGAGATCGGCCTGAAGCCTGATTATAAGGTTGCAGACCTGGCAACTGCCAGCCTTCCCTTCTTCAAGATCAATGTTACCGAGGAAATGATAAAGGAAGAGATCGATCGCCTGCAACTGCGGAACGGTAACATGACCGAGCCGGAATCAGTTACAGGTGATGACAATGTTCTGAACGTAACATTTACAGAAGTTGATGCTGAAGGAAATGCGGTAGAAGGTGGCGTTACCAAAGACAACTCGCTCCTCGTAAAATACTTTGCGGAATCTTTCCGCCCTTCACTCATCGGCGCGAAAAAAGACGATGTGGTAACCATCCAGCTGAGCCAGGCCTTTGATGCAAAAGAAAGGGAGTGGATCCTTGGCGACCTCGGGTTTGCAAAAGATGACGCAGCTGCTGCTGACAAAAATTTCAAACTTACCATTACCAAAGTTGGACTGGTAGAGAAAGCCCCGCTGGATGAAAACCTGTTCAAGGCAGTGTTTGCAGGAAAGGAAATTGCTGATGAATCAGCTTTCCGTGAAGCCATTAAGGAAGATATCCAGGCCCAGCTCGACAGCCAGAGCCGCAACCAGCTGTACGACGGCATTTACCATTACCTGCTGGACAATACCCAGATCAACTTCCCTGAAACTTTCCTGAAACGCTGGATGCAGAACAGCTCAGAGCAGCAAAAATCTGCCGAAGATGCCGAGAAAGAATATCCTTCATTCTCAGGTTCATTGAAGTGGACTCTGATCGTTGACCAACTGGTAAAAGACAACAACATCGAGATTCAGCAGGACGATATCCGCGATTTCGCGAAGGCTCAGCTCTTCAGCTATATGGGCAATATGAACATGGGTCAGCTTGATACCGAACAGCCATGGGTAAATGACTATGTTGAGCGCATGATGAAGGACCGTAAGTTCGTGGAGGACAGCTACCACCGCATCCAGACTGACAAGGTTTTCGGATTCGCTGAAAGCAAGGTAGGTAAGGTTGAGAAGCCGATCAGCCTGGAAGATTTCCAGAAGATGCAGGCAGAACACCACCATCACCACTAAGATGATCTGCGATTGGTCGATAAGTGTATGACTCAATAAGTGAATAAGTGAAAGGGCGTCCGTCAAAACCGGGCGCCCTTTTTTATTGCGCACCTGTTTTGTCAGCCCGATTGACCTTTTTTGTCATGATTTTCAATTGGAAAGATATTTGCACCACTCTTCTACCTTATTTTTAATAAAATAACCAGGGATATGAGTTCAGAATTTGAAAAATATGCGGTCAAGCATCGTGGAATTTCGAGTTTGACCCTACACGACTACCAGAAGCATTTAGTTACGAACCTTACTCCGAACATTATAGAGGAGCGTCCGATGAACGTTGCGGTTATGGATGTATACAGCAGGTTGATGATGGACAGGATCATCTTCCTGGGATATCCCATCAACGACGAAGTCGGAAACATCATCACAGCCCAGTTACTTTTCCTGGAAAGCACCGATCGCACGCGCGATATCCAGATGTATATCAATAGTCCGGGTGGAAGCGTATATGCGGGTCTCGGTGTGTATGACACCCTCCAGTATATCACTCCTGATGTTGCCACCATTTGTATCGGGATGGCTGCCTCCATGGGCGCCGTTTTGATGTGTGCAGGAACAAAGGGCAAACGTACAGCGCTGAAACACAGCCGGATCATGATACACCAGCCAAGTGGCGCAATCGGTGGACAGGCATCTGACATCGAGATTACGGTGAATGAGATCCGCAAGCTGAAAAAGGAACTTTATGACATCATCGCTTTCCATACCGGCAAGCCTGTCAAGCAGGTAGAAAAGGATAGCGACCGTGATTACTGGCTCAATTCCCAGGAAGCGAAGGAATATGGCCTGGTAGATGAAGTTCTGCTGGTGAACCCCCGCAAAGAGCACAAAGACTAATCACCGCCCCACCTCCTTTTAATTTTACATTTTTAATTAAAATTTTGAAAGATGTTTCCCTTAAGATATTCAGGTTACCGCATGGATGATGAAGAAGAAAAACAAAGAGAAGACAAGCGTGATGAGCTTATCATGCTGAATAAGAGGCTGGAACAACAATTTTTTGAACAAAGGGCCGTGTACCTGTGGGGACCGGTGGACGATAAATCGGCCCGCGAGACAGTGACGAAGATGATGCTGCTCGATTCCGACAAGCCGGGTACAGAGATCAAATTCTATATCAACAGCCCGGGTGGGGTAGTTACCAGTGGCATGGTAATTTATGATACTATGAAGATGCTGAAAAGCCCGGTGAGTACCATTTGCATGGGACTTGCTGCTTCAATGGGTTCGATCCTGCTAAGCGGCGGGGTTAAAGGCCGCCGGTTTATTTACCCCCACGGTGAAGTGATGATTCACCAGCCGAGCCTCGGTGGCTATATGCAGGGAGTAAGTGCTGACCTTGAAATCCAGGCCAAGCAGACCAAAAGAGTTAAAGAGCTGGGAGCCAAAATCTTAGCAGAGAATTGTGGAAAAACCATGGCCCAGGTAATGAAGGACTTCGACCGGGATTACTGGATGGATGCCCGCGAAGCGATTGAATATGGCATTGTGGACCAGATCATTGAAAAGAACAATTAAGGTTTTAATCCGTTTTGTAGGATAAATACGTTTATTTAACGTAATAAGTTACCGTAAATAACCGTTCCGTCTAAGCGGAGCGGTTATTTATCTTTACCAATCTAATGGATTAGATACCTTTGCAACCAAGCAACAGCGAGTATGGCAAAAAACACTTTACATTGTTCGTTCTGCGGCAGAAGCCGGGATGAGGTGAAGATCCTGATCGCCGGACAGGACGGACATATCTGCGAAAACTGCGTTGAGCACGCACGCGAAATCATTGAACAGGAGTTACTGACACGCTCAGAGACAACCGGAAATGGTTTCAAACTGACAGTTAAGAAACCAATAGAAATAAAGCGATTCCTGGACGAATATGTTATTGGCCAGGATGATGCAAAAAAGGTACTTGCCGTGGCGGTTTACAACCACTACAAGCGACTTCAGCAAAAGACCACCGATGGAGATATTGATATTGAAAAGAGCAATATTGTCATGGTCGGCGAAACCGGTACGGGTAAGACCCTGCTGGCGAAAACTATCGCAAAGCTGCTGAATGTACCTTTCGCAATTGTTGATGCGACTGTTTTTACCGAAGCTGGTTATGTTGGTGAAGACGTTGAAAGTATCCTGACCCGCCTGCTGCAGGTGTGTAATTACGATGTAACCGCGGCAGAAAGAGGGATCGTTTATATTGACGAGATTGATAAAATCGCAAGAAAGGGAGACAATCCCTCCATTACCCGCGATGTAAGCGGCGAAGGTGTTCAGCAGGGATTACTGAAGCTGCTGGAAGGCACCGATGTGCTGGTGCCACCACAGGGTGGAAGAAAGCACCCGGAACAAAAGCTTATTAAGATCAACACCCAGAATATTCTTTTCATTTGTGGTGGCGCATTTGACGGCGTTGACAAACTGATCGCAAGAAGGGTTAACACGAATGCGATCGGATTCAACGTGAACAAAGAGCAACAGGAGGCTGCGAAGAAAAACCTGCTGCAGTACGTAAATGCCCAGGACCTGAAACATTTTGGTTTGATCCCTGAACTGCTCGGCCGTCTGCCGGTTGTAACCTATCTCAACCCGCTCGATGCCGAAACTCTCCGCTCAATTCTGACCGAGCCTAAGAATGCGCTGATCAAACAGTATAAGAAACTGTTTGAGATCGAAGGAATCGAACTTTCCATCGACAACGAAGTGCTTGATTTCATGGTGGCAAAAGCTATGGAATATAAGCTTGGTGCACGCGGATTGCGCTCGATCTGTGAAAGCATTTTGACGGACGCCATGTTCGAGTTGCCGTCCAGCAAGGAAACCAAATTCCATCTCACCTTTGAATATGCTGAGAAGAAATTTGACAAGAGCAAGATGAGCCTGCTCAAAGTAGCCTGATAAATAATTAGCATGAAGGAATTAATCGATCAACTGAAAGCGGAAGGATTAACTGAAGAACAGGCCTATAAAGCTGTTGAGATTGTAAAGAACTTTGCGAAAGAAAAGTTCCCCATCTTCGGCGGTGCAATTGACAGGCTTTTTGAGAAGTATGGACCAAAGGATAAAGACGACGATTTTCTCGATTGATCGTGACCGATAGTTTATTACAGCCCCGGTGTTACCGGGGCTTTTTTATTGGAAAAAAAATTGCCGCTCCAAAAATGAAGCGGCGTTCTATAGCAAGCAAACGAAGAAACAAATGTTTGTTACGCGTTCAATACTTCACGCGCGATGACGATCTTTTGAATTTCAGAAGTACCTTCTCCTATCGTGCACAGCTTACTGTCACGATAAAATTTTTCAACCGGGAAGTCTTTCGTGTATCCATAACCGCCAAAGATCTGCACAGCGTCAGTGGCCACCTTCACAGCTACTTCACTTGCAAAGTATTTCGCCATGGCTGCTTCTTTTGTCATCGGTAAACCACGGTTCTTAAGATCTGCGGCCTGGTTTGTCAATAATTCAGCTGCCATGATCTCTGTGGCCATGTCTGCAATTTTGAAAGAAATTCCCTGGAAACTTGCAATCGGTTTATCAAACTGGTGACGCTCTTGTGAATATTTGATTGACGCTTCCATTGCGCCTTTGGCTATTCCCAATGATAAGGCTGCGATAGAGATTCTTCCACCATCGAGCACTTTCATCGACTGGCGGAAGCCATCACCCACTTTACCGAGTCGGTTGGCATCGGGGATCCGGCAATTGTCAAAAATCATTTCAGCTGTTTCACTGGCGCGCATCCCCAGCTTATTTTCCTTTTTGCCGCCACTGAAACCCGGTGTGCCCCTTTCCACGATGAAAGCAGTGGCATTGTCCCTTGTCCGGGCTTCCCCGGTACGGGCCACTACCACTGCTATGTCACCGCTTTTCCCATGTGTGATCCAGCACTTTGTGCCGTTTATTATCCACGAATCGCCATCACGGACGGCGGTCGTTTTCATGTTTCCAGCATCACTGCCTGTATTCGCCTCTGTAAGTCCCCATGCCCCAAGCCATTCAGCAGTAGCAAGCTTTGGAAGATATTTAGATTTCTGCTCCTCATTGCCGAAAGCCAGGATATGGCCCGTACACAATGAATTATGAGCCGCCAGGCTAAGTCCAATTGACCCGCAGACTTTGGCGACCTCCTGGATAATGGCTACATATTCCAGGTAACCAAGGCCAGCGCCTCCGTACTCTTCGGGTACCAGCACTCCCATTAAGCCATACTTTCCCATTTCCCGGAAGAGATGATCAGGAAACTCCTGCTTTTCATCCCATTCCATTACGTGGGGTAATATGAATTGCCGGGCAAAGTCCCGGGCAGTGTCAGCAATCTGTTGCGTCAAAACGGTTGATTCCAGTTCCATTCCAGACTATTTGAATACCATTGCAATATAAGAGGTTTTTTCTTGCACTAACAAGTGTTAGTTAGCGAAATTTACAATAAGGCTCCACTTTTCTTAACCAGTCCGTGTCCGCAAGATGGATTTTCATTAAATCCCCGATTGATTGGTACGCACCATGAGCATCCCGGTAGCTGATAACAGCGTTGGCCATCGGTCCCCTGAAATACGGGTGCTTTGACAATTCCTCCCTGTCTACTGTATTAATGTCAACCTGCAACGGCATGCCTGGATCCGGCTCCAGGTATGGTAGCAGCGTGTTCAACAGGGTATCCCTGATTCCATACACTTCCAGCAACTGGCCAACACGGTAAAAGCCACCCAACTTATTCCTGTATCCAATGATCCTCGAGGCCAGCTTAGGACCGATTCCCGGCAGTGCGACCAGCACTGCACTATCGGCTGTATTAATATTGACTTTGGCTTTTACCCGGGGTTTATCCGGCCAGGATTTTTTATTGCCAGGAGGGTTGTGATCTGTGAGCTCCCTGATCCTTACATAAGGCTTCAATTTATCAGCGAGTGCTGCAGGAAGTCCATAAATATTATCGAGGTCGTCTGCTTTCCTGAATCTTCCCCCCTTTTCCAGGAACCTGCTTATTGTAAGCGTCGTTTTTTCCCTGACTCCCAGTTGCATCCATTCGCTGGGCGACGCCGTATTGGGATCGAAATAAAACAACTTTTGACTCGCCGTAAAAGTTGCAGGACGGTTGCGAGTCCACTTACCCGTATCATTGTTATATTGTCTCCTGTAGGCCGGTGAATCGCGCTGCCAGAGTTTTATCACAGCCATAGCCAGGCTGTCTTCCTCAACCACCCTGGACGCCGTTTCCGGTATAAACCGGGGCAAGATCAAAAGCACTACCAATACCAGGGCCAGCGCCATCACCGCCCATCTTTCCCTCCGGCTAAACGTTAGATAGTCCGCCGCCCAATTTCGCCAGTCATTCTTTTCCATCCTGCGAATTAAACCTCATCAAGGTTGCCAAACAACCGTTTTTTCACGGTCCTTCACCCGACGGGTGAGACCCGACGGGTGAGACCCGACGGGTGAGACCCGACGGGTGGGACCCGACGGGTGAACGTTAGGGTTAACAGGGAACGGTGACCGTAAGGCCATCGTAGGCGAGCTGCATGCCCGGGGGCAATGAGGCGTTTACCAGTTCGTGGAGTCCGAGCTGGTGGCTGATGTGCGTGAAGTAGGCGTTGGGAACGCCGATGGTCTGCACCATTTCGACGGCCTCGCCGAGGGTGAAATGGGAGATGTGTTTCTCGTGGCGGAGTGCATTCAGCACGAGGTGACTGCTGCCACGGATCTTCTGGATCTCCGGCTCGTCGATCCTGTTGGCGTCAGTAATATAGGTGAAATCACCGAAGCGGAAGCCGAGTACCGGCATCATCATATGCCATACGAGGATGGGCACGACCTCGATGTCACCAACGGTAAACGGATCCATATCAATGGCATTTATCTGGATATCCGGAACACCGGGATACCGCGTTTCTGCAAATGCATAGGGAAACTCACGGATGATCGCCATCTGCGTCATCTCGTTCGCGTAAATATGCATCGGCTGTTTTGAGAAGAAATTATAGGCGCGGACGTCATCCAGCCCGGCAATATGGTCTTTGTGAGGATGGGTGAATACAATACCATCGAGCTTTTTCACCTGGGCCCGCAGCATCTGGTAACGGAAGTCGGGGGTTGAGTCAACAACCAGGGTCGTCGTCGCCGATCTCACCAGTATGCTCGAGCGAAGCCGGTTGTCGCGCTTATCAGTGGAAGTGCAAACCTCACAACTGCACCCGATCATCGGAACGCCACTGCTGGTTCCGGTACCGAGAAATGTTATAGTGAGTGAGGAAGGTCGTTTCATAATTCACCAGGAGGATTTTCCTTTGCTTCGCGCGAACGCTCAAGAACCTCGTTGTACGTTTTTTTTGCTTCCGGCGTAAGGTCGTCTGGGTTCACTTTCAGCTGTGGAATAATGTCTATCAGCGTATTTATCCTCCCTTCGAGCTGGAGAAATTTATTCAGCACCACCACCTTTTTCTGTTCGAGTATGCAATAGCCGCTCTGAAAGGTTCCGCGTTCATACCTGACTATATATGACGCCTCCTCAAGCACCTGCTCGATCTTGTTTAAAGTAGCCTGGGTATATTTCATAAAGTCAAAAGTAAAATGAAAAAGTAAAAACCAGCGTTCTACTTCGACGTCATCTTTATTACCGGTACGATCATCTCTTCAAGGCTGATGCCGCCATGCTGGAAAGTGTTCCGGTAGTAGTTCACATAATGATTATAATTATTGGGATAGCAGAGATACCCGTCTTCCTTGGCAAAAATGTAGGATGAATTAACCGTCGGAACCGGCAGCCCGGCGTCCTTGGGATCCCGGATCGCCAGTACATCCTTTGCCTCGTAATTCAGGTTGCGACCATGTTTATAGCGAAGGTTGGTCGTGGTCTGCTTGTCGCCCACCACTTTATGTGGGGTATTCACCCGCACGGAACCGTGGTCTGTCGCCAGAACCAGGTTGATCTTTTTATCAGCGATCTTTTTCAGTGCCTGGAACAGCGGGGAATGCTCAAACCAGCTGGTCGTAATGCTGCGGTAACTGATCTCGTCACTGGCGAGTTCTTTCAGCACCTCCATTTCAGTGCGGGCATGGCTGAGCATGTCCACGAAATTGTATACAATAATGTTCAGGTCATTGCCCAACAGGTTGTGGATATTATTCACAAGCTCGTTCCCTGCCTGGTGGTTTACCACCTTCACATAAGAATGCTTTATATCATCGCGCTTCAGCCTTTTCAGCTGGGCGTGGAAAAAATGATCTTCCTGCAGGTTCTTCCCACCTTCTTCTTCATCATTCTTCCAGAGTTGCGGAAACTGCTTTTCAATCTCCAGTGGCATCAGTCCTGCAAAAAGCGCGTTCCGTGCATACTGAGTCGCAGTAGGCAGGATGCTGTAAAATGTATCTTCCTCGAGTATGCGAAAATATTCGGCAAAAATCGGTTGGATCGCTTTCCACTGGTCGAACCGCAGGTTGTCAAGCAGGATAAAAAAGGTCGGGACCTCCTTGCTGATATGCGGCAACACCTTAAACTTAAACAGGGTGTTCGACATGATCGGTGCATCATCAGAACGGGGGTTGACCCAGTTCAGGTAATTGCGGCAGACAAACTTGCAGAATTCGGTATTGGCCTCCTCCTTCTGGGATTGCAGCACTTCCTGCATTTCCGGGCTATCGCTCTTTTCCATTTCCAGTTCCCAGTAGACCAGTTTTTTGTAGATGTCCATCCACTCGTTGTAGTCCGGGTTGCTGTTCAGTGCCATGAACAGGTTACGGAACTGTTGCTGGTAGGCGGAAGTGGTCCGCTCTGCAACAAGCCGTTTATTATCGAGGATCTTCTTCAGGCTGAGCAGCACCTGGTTGGGGTTCACCGGTTTGATCAGGTAGTCGCTGATCTGCGAGCCGATGGCTTCGTCCATCAGGTTCTCGGTTTCATTTTTTGTGATCAGTACAACGGGAATCTGTTGGTTAAGCTCCTTGATCTTCGCAAGGGTCTCCAGCCCGGTTATGCCGGGCATGGTCTCGTCAAGCAAAACGAGGTCAACCGGCTGTTGCTTTACAAATTCGATGGCGTCGAAACCGTTTGTCAGGGTATGTACGGAATATCCTTTGTTTTCAAGGAACAGCTTCTGTGATTGCAGACTTTCTATTTCATCGTCTACCCAAAGAATGGTGGCTAATGGCATGAAGCCAAATGTAATTTATCTGTAGCGGCTTCGTACTTTTGCCGGCCAACATTCACAGAATTTAACAAAATAAGTCAGGGTGATGAATGCAACCAGGAAGATTGTGAACGACCCTGTTTATGGGTTCATCACCATTGATCATCCGCTGCTGATGCAGGTGATCGCACATCCTTATTACCAGCGGCTGAGGCGGATCCAGCAGATGGCTTTTGCCCACCTCGTTTATCCCGGTGCGGTGCATACCCGCCTCCATCATTCCCTCGGTGCCTATCACCTCATGTGTAATGCACTCATGGAACTGAAAAACAAAGGAGTACATATTACACCTGAAGAGGAAACCGCAGCGAAAATTGCGATCCTGTTACATGATGCCGGTCACGGACCTTACTCTCACGCCCTCGAACATACGCTGATCAAAGGACTACGGCATGAATCCATTTCGCAGCTCATCATGGAATCCATCAACAGGGAAACCGGTGGTCAACTTGAACTTGCGATCCACATTTTTAATGGTCAATACGATAAACCATTTCTTCACCAGCTGGTTTCCGGGCAACTGGATGTGGACCGGATGGACTACCTAACCCGTGACAGCTTTTTCACCGGGGTCTCAGAAGGCGTAATCGGCTATGACCGGATCATAAAAATGCTCTGTGTATGGAATGGTGAGCTGGTGGTAGAAGAAAAGGCCATTTACTCGATCGAAAAATTCCTTGTCGCCCGCAGATTGATGTACTGGCAGGTGTACCTGCACAAAACGGTGCTTTGCGCGGAGAAGATGCTGGTCACCATTATCCAGCGGGCAAAAGCGCTCATCGGTGCAGGCATAAAGGTTGCAGCGCCTTCGGAAATCCTCAACTTTTTCCTGCAGGAGGGCGAAAACCTGAAGATCGAAGATCACCTGGAAAAATTCTGCCAGCTGGATGATTTCGATGTGATGGGTGCTATCAAAAGCTGGATGCAACACCCCGACAAAGTGCTGTCCGCTTTATGCCGGATGCTGGTAGACAGGCAACTGCTGAAGGTCCGGCTGCAGGCGGAACCATTTGACCCGGCATTTATGGCAGAGCAACGTGCCATAACCGCAAAAGCTGCCGGCATCACCGAAGAGGATGCCGGGTTCCTGGTATTTACCGGTGAAGCCAGCAATACCACTTATGATCCCTACGAGGAAAGGATCCAAATCCTGTTCAAGGATGGAAATATCAGGGATATTTCACAGGTGGATAACGCTCTTATCCAGCACAATTTATCCCGCCCTGTTAAAAAATATTACTTTTGCTACCTGAATCCGGCAGTTGCAGAAAAATTGTTCTGAGAGTATTGCCGCATTAATAAAAAATTATATATGCAATTCAGCGCCGCACAGATAGCAGTACTGATAAATGGGACAGTAGAAGGGAACCCTGAAGTTTTAGTAGGTTCTTTTGGAAAGATAGAAGAGGCTGTATCCGGACAATTGTCATTCCTGGCCAATCCTAAATACGAAGATTATTTATATACTACTTCCGCATCCATCATTATTGTCAATGACAATCTCGAGCTGAAGCAGCCCGTAACGGCCGCGCTGATCAGGGTGAAGGATGCCTATTCTGCCTTTGCCACTTTACTTTCGAAATACCAGGAGCTGAAGACGCAGCAATTGGTGGGAAGGCAGGAACCCAGTTATGTGTCGACATCAGCGAAAATGGGAGAAGGGGTGTTCATCGGTGCATTTGCCTATATCGGCGAAAACGTAACCATTGGCAACCAGGTAAAGATCTTTCCCCAGGTATTCATTGGCAATAATGTTACCATAGAAGACAACAGTATTATTCACCCCGGAGTAAAGATCTACCATGACTGTAAGATCGGCAGGCAGGTAACGATCCATGCCGGCACGGTGATCGGCAGCGACGGATTCGGGTTCGCTCCACAGGCCGATGGCAGTTTCAAGAAGGTTCCGCAGATCGGGAATGTGGTAGTGGAAAACGGCGTGGAGATCGGTGCCAATGCAACAATCGACCGCGCTACGATCGGGTCAACCATAATTAAAGCCGGCGCAAAGCTGGACAACCTGATACAGGTTGCACACAATGTAGAAGTGGGCAACAATACAGTAATAGCAGCCCAGGCGGGGGTAAGCGGCAGTACGAAGATCGGCAGCAATGTCATGATCGGCGGACAAGCCGGGATAGTGGGACATATTTCTATAGCTGATGGCAGTAAGATCAATGCGCAGAGTGGTGTAAGCAAATCCATCAAGCTTCCCAATACAGCGGTAACCGGGTCACCGGCCTTTGACTATACAAGTGCTCTACGCAGCCAGGCAGTCAGCCGTAATCTCCCCGAGCTCGAAAAAAGGATCAAAGAGCTCGAGCAGATCGTAAAAAGTTTAAAGTTCGAGGTATAGAACCATTACAAGCCGATCCAATCGGTGTTCTCTTTAATTTTGCCGCTTAAGATTCAAACGCATGGACGCAAATTTCAACTCTGACAAACAGCACACCGTAGGTGCGGAGATAAGTATTTCGGGGACAGGACTACACACCGGTGTTAAGGTGGATATGACTTTCCGACCGGCCAGTCCCGGTTTCGGACTCCAGTTTCAACGGATAGATCTCCCGGGTCAGCCCATCATTAAAGCTGATTGTGACCTGGTTACCGATACCTCACGGGGAACAACAATCGAAGACAACGGTGCCAGGGTGAGCACTGTAGAACATGTACTTGCTGCTCTCGTAGGCCTTGGCGTGGACAACTGTCTCATTGAGATCAATGGTCCTGAAACACCAATCATGGATGGCAGCTCCCAGCCTTTTGTGGAGATCCTGCAGGAAGTAGGCGTTGTTGAACAGCAGGCCGCGAAAGCCTGGTACAGCATCGACCAGAACATTTACCACTATGATGAAAAGAAGCGCGTGGAAATGGTGGCGATGCCGGCTGTGGACTACCAGATCACAACGCTGATCGATTTTAATTCACCGGTATTGGGAACGCAGCATGCAGGACTGAAAAACATGTCGGAATTCGTTAAGGAGATCTCACCATGCCGCACATTCGTTTTCCTGCATGAGCTGGAAATGCTGCTGGAACACAACCTGATCAAAGGTGGTGATATCAATAATGCCATCGTGGTGGTGGATAAGCCGGTAACGGAGGAAGAAATGGCGCGCCTGGCAAAATCATTCGGCCGCGACAGGATCGAAGTAAAACATGAAGGTTACCTGAATAACCTGGAACTCAGGTTTTCGAATGAGCCGGCACGTCACAAGCTCCTGGACGTAGTCGGAGACCTGGCACTTATTGGCTACCCGATCAAGGCAAGGATCATTGCCAACCGCCCGGGTCACAGCACCAATGTCGAATTTGCCCGCCAGATCAAACAATACATAAAGAAAAACAGGCATCTGAAGGACGTTCCCATTTACGATCCCAACCAGCCGCCCATTTTCAATGCCCAGCAGATCGAACAGACCCTGCCGCATCGTTATCCCTTCCTGCTGGTTGACAAGATCATAGAACTCACCGATAAGCATATTATCGGCGTTAAGAATGTGACCTTTAATGAACCGTTTTTCCAGGGACATTTTCCCGGTAACCCGGTAATGCCGGGGGTATTGTTGTGCGAAGCTCTCGCCCAGACAGGAGGGATCCTGGCCATCAATTCCATGCCCAGCGCTACATATGATACTTATTTCCTGAAGATCGACAATTGCAAATTCAAGCAAAAGATCGTTCCGGGCGATACCATGCTCCTGAAAATGGAACTGATTGCGCCTATCCGTCGGGGTATCTGTGAAATGAAAGGGACAGTGTATGTGGGTAATAAAGTGTGCGCTGAAGCCGACATGGTTGCACAGGTGGTCAAACGGGGTTGAGGACGGTCCTTTAAATTGCCTAATTACACCTATTTTTGCACGTCAGTTGAAAAAGCTGACGTTTTTTATATCCGGTGTGCACCAGAAATGACCAACCGGCTTGACAAGAAAATATCACAATGATTCACCCGCACACGTACATCCATCCTAATGCGCGCCTTGCCACGAACGTGAAGGTTGACCCGTTTACTGTAATACACCAGGATGTTGAGATCGGAGAAGGAACCTGGATCGGAAGTAATGTTACCATAATGGAAGGCGCCCGGATAGGTAAGAACTGCCGGATCTTTCCCGGAGCTGTGCTTGCCGCCATACCGCAGGACCTGAAATTTGAAGGAGAATATTCCAATGTAGAGATTGGCGACGGCACAACCATACGGGAGTTTGTAACCATCAACCGCGGAACCAAGGACAGGGGAAAAACTGCAGTAGGCCGGGGCTGTCTCATCATGGCGTACAGCCACCTGGCACATGACTGTATCGTGGGTAACCACGTGATCATGAGCAACAATGTGCAGATGGCCGGTCATGTTACTGTTGGCGACTGGGCCATTATCGGCGGGGTGAGTGCGGTTCACCAGTTCGTTCAGATCGGCCAGCACGCCTTCGTAAGTGGAGGATCGCTGGTGAGCAAGGACGTACCTCCTTACATTAAGGCTGCACGCACACCGCTGTCGTATGCCGGCGTAAATTCTGTCGGTCTCAAACGCCGCGGATTCAGTGTCGACAGGATCAACCACATCCTTGACATTTACCGCGTGCTGTACAATAAGGGAATGAATACCTCACAGGCACTTGAATACATCGAGGAAGAATTCAGCGCAACTGATGAAAGGGATGAAATCGTGACTTTCATCAGGGAAAGCGGAAGGGGTATCATCAAGCGCTTTACAAAAGGCAGCAACGATGAGGATATCTCTATCTGATGCCGGGAAAAGATTCAACCGTGAATGGATCTTCCGGAAGCTTCATTATTCCTTTGAATCAGGGAACAGTTATGCCATAACCGGTCCCAACGGATCAGGCAAGAGCACCCTGCTCCAGGCCATCGCCGGTGCACTCACCATTTCAGAGGGAAAGGTCACTTACCAGCTTAACGGGAATGCGATTGCAGATGATGCTGTATTCAAACAGATCGCCATTGCCGCGCCCTATCTTGAATTAATTGAAGAGATGACGGCGACCGAATTCCTAAGCTTTCATGGGGGATTCAAGCCCTTCCTGCCAAATCATACCATTCCGGAAATGCTTACTGTCGTTGGAATTGAAAAAGCGGCGCATAAGCAGATCCGTTATTATTCTTCGGGAATGAAACAGCGGTTGAAACTCGCACAGGCTGTATTCTCAGATACGCCTGTCCTTCTACTGGACGAACCCACTACCAATCTCGACGCCTCCGGCTCTGCCATGTATTTGTCACTGATGGAAAAGTATGCAAAAGACCGGTTAGTGATCGTGTGCAGTAATGATCCTCACGAATATGTGTTTTGTTCGCAGTCGCTCGATATTATGGGTTACAAGTGACCCCGATCACCTTCTACTCGCAATCAGTAAGTTCAAGTCTGTGTATTTCAGGTTGAAACGCTGGCTGAGGTGGAAATGGGTGAGCGCACCTTTGAACAGGTAGATTCCGCTGCGGAGGTGAACCTTGTGCCAGATCAGGTTTTCAATGCCACCGGCATCTGAAGCTTCGAGCAAAAGCGGCATCAGCACATTGCTGATGGCATGTGAGGCGGTTCGGGCAAAACCGGAAGGAATATTGGGAACACAATAGTGGATAACGCCGTATTTCATGAAGATGGGATGCTCATGACTCGTGATCTCAGAAGTCTCAAAGCAGCCACCGCTGTCGATGCTAACGTCAATGATCACACTACCGGGACGCATATTGCTGACCATTTCTTCTGTAACCACTACGGGTGCACGGCCGCTGTTGCTGCGCAGGGTTCCCACGGCTACCTCGCAGGTCTTCAACTGTTTGGCCAGGATCTTGGGCTCCAGGACGGAGGTCCACAACCTATGGCCAACATTATCCTGCAACTGTTTCAGGCGGAAAACGCTGTTGTCAAAAACTTTTACGGAGGCTCCGAGCGCCAGGGCGGCACGGGCTGCATATTCGCCAACGATACCGGCGCCGAGAATGATCACTTTGGAAGGCGGGATCCCCGTTATCCCTCCCAGCAAAACCCCTTTGCCATGATTGGCAGATCCGAGGTATTGCCCGGCAATCAGCATTACAGCACTACCTGCTATCTCACTCATGCTGCGTACGATCGGAAAAGTTCCGTTCTCATCCTTCAACTGTTCGAATGATAAAGCGGTGATCCGCTTTTCCATCATTTTTTCGAGCAGTTCGGCTTTCAGCAGCGTGATGTGCATCGGTGAAATGATCACCTGGTTCTGCTGCAGACAGGGAAGATCCTCTTCAATTACCGGCGCACTCTTTACCAGGATCGGCGCCTTATATACTTCAGACTTATCGTAAACAATTCTTGCCCCAGCCTCACTGTAATCTTTATCACGGTAATGCGCAGCATCGCCGGCATTGTGTTCGATCACCACCTGGTGACCATTGCTTACCAGCACTCCCACCGCATCTGGGGTAAGGGCTACCCTGTTCTCCTGGAAAGCGACCTCTTTTGGAATCCCAATGTGCAACTGCGCCCCCGTCGGCTTGACATCTAAAGTTTCCTCCAGTGTTTCGTAACTAAATGACGGACTGATAAAAGGTTTCTGCTGAGCCATGTAAAGGTTAAAAGAAGTGGAAAATTACAACTTAATAAGCTCTATTAACCGCTTTTTTTCGTCAATGGCCGTGATCGACAACCGCGCTGTTTCATCAGGAAAAATATGCGGGATCTTTTCCGGCCATTCAACGAAACACCATTCACCGCTGTAAAGACAATCTTCCACACCTGCGTCAATGGCTTCCTGCTCATCCCGCAGGCGGTAACAATCGATATGATAAACCGGGCCGTTGGCGGTACTATACTCATTGATAATCGAGAAGGTCGGGCTGCCCACAACCGATGTCACGCCAAGTGCATCGCAAACTGCATGAATCAAAGTGGTTTTACCCGCACCCATCTGCCCCGACAATGCAACTACGCGTGCATCATCCAGCATTTTTATGATTTCTTTCGATACCTGTGGCAATTCTTCAATTGAATAGGTCCAGCGCATGCGGCAAAGTTATACCAGACTTGCAACCGCGTATCTTTTTTATTGGTCATGCAACCAAAACATTGCCCCGTCATAGTTGTATATTTGTATGTGCAACTATAATCAGCAACATGACCGGAAAAGAAACGATAAATTGGAAGGTGGAAGGAATGACCTGCGCAAATTGTGCGTTGAGCGTTACGAAATACCTGGAGAAGGAAGGTATGCAGAATGTAAAGGTGAACCCGATCGATGGCGATGTTCACTTCGACCTGGAAAACCCGGATGATACGAAACAAAAAGCGCTCAGCCGCGGTATAGAATCATTGGGCTACAAGGTTGTCGATGAAACAATAGCTGCGCCGTCGGGTAAGCGGCCAATGAACAGGTTCCTGCGTTACCTGCTGATCTGCCTTCCCTTTACAGCTGTGCTGATGTTGCATATGATTCCAGGTCTGCATATTCACTGGCTGATGAATCCATGGGTTCAACTGGCCCTGTGTATCCCGGTGTATGTTGTCGGCATGTCTTTCTTCGGTGTAAGCGCCGTAAAAAGCATTCGTCACGGCAACCCGAATATGAATGTGCTGATCGCTATCGGTGCTACTGCGGCTTTTGTATACAGTCTCGCGGGCACCATAATGGGCCAGGGCGAACAGTATCTTTTTTACGAAACTGCTGCAACCATCCTCACGTTGGTATTCCTTGGTAATTACCTCGAAGACCTGTCTATTCAAAGCACCCAGCGCGAGTTGAATAAACTGGCTAAAAGCCAGAAAGTAATGGCCAATATGATCGCTTTCGACGACCAGCACCAGGAGCTGATCTTTCCCGTGGAAAATACCCAGCTAAGAAATGGAGATCTTATCCTGATCCGGAATGGCGAGCAGGTTCCCGCGGATTGTAAGATCCTTTGGGGCGAGGCAACCATAAATGAAGCAATCATTACCGGGGAAAGTCTACCTGTAGAAAAGAAAGCAAAGGATAATCTCATCGGCGGAAGCCTGGTAGTTGAAGGCACGGTAAAAGCACAGGTTACAGCAACAGCAGACCAATCTGTTTTATCGAATATCATCAACCTGGTTAAAAAAGCCCAGGGCGATAAGCCGCCGGTTCAGAAACTGGCAGACCGAATCAGCGCGATTTTTGTTCCGCTGGTGCTCGCAATCGCCTTGCTGACTTTCCTGGTCAATTATTTTATTTTCTCCGGCAACCATGCGTCTCCATTTACTGAATCACTCATGCGGTCAATTGCGGTGCTGGTGATTGCCTGTCCATGTGCGATGGGACTTGCCACCCCGGCTGCGATTGCTGTTGGTCTCGGTCGCGCCGCAAAGAATGGCATCCTGTTCCGGGACGCAAAATCACTGGAAGCATTTAAGAGCGTGAGCCAGGTTGTGTTTGACAAAACAGGAACGCTGACTACGGGAGAATTTGTAATTGCAGGCTATCATACAGAGATCGACGATGCCGCATTCAGGAACATAGTCTACTCATTGGAAAAATTCAGCAATCACCCGATAGCCCGTGGGATTGTAAAAGAATGGAAGCAATCGCCCGAAACCCGGTGGAAAAAAATTGAAGAGATAAAAGGGAAAGGCATGAATGCCGTGAGCCGTGATGGTGACACTTACCTTGCCGGTTCTTTTGCCATTGCAAAGGAATTCACCAACGACGACACGCATAATGTTTACGTCATAAAGAATGGCGCGCTTATCGGCTGGATTGATGTAAAGGATGATATCCGTCCCGAAGCAAGGACCGTGATCAATTATCTCCACGCGAGACAAATTAAAACGATCCTGCTGAGCGGCGACCGGAAATTAAAGTGTGATTTGCTGGCCAGGGAACTTGGCATCGATACCGTTATTGCAGAGAAAACTCCCGAACAAAAACTGCAGATCATTGCGGAGCTAACTGCAAAGTCTCCAACTGCGATGGTGGGTGATGGTATCAACGATGCACCCGCGCTGGCCAAAGCGACAATCGGCATTTCGATGAGTGAAGCTTCACAAGTTGCATTGCAGACTGCTGATGTGGTGCTGATGGGACATGGCCTGAAGAACCTTCCGCTCGCACTCGGGCTGGGAAAACATACGCTAATTACCATCAAACAAAACCTGTTCTGGGCATTCTCCTACAATATAGTGGCGATCCCTGTTGCAGCGTTCGGATTCCTCACTCCGACATTCGGCGCACTGGTTATGGGACTCAGCGATGTGGTTCTTGCCATAAACTCTGTCAGGCTATTCGTGAAAAAAACGGTGTGAACTGACAGCCACAGTTTGTAGATTGCCATCCCATGAATCCACCCATTCATTCGATACTTAAAGAATACTGGGGCTACAGTGAGTTCAGGCCTTTACAGGAAGATATTATCCATTCTGCACTGGCAGGGAACGACACACTGGCCCTACTGCCAACCGGTAGCGGAAAATCCGTCTGCTACCAGGTGCCGGCAATGGCTATGGACGGAATCTGTCTTGTGATCAGTCCGCTTATTGCGCTGATGAAAGACCAGGTACAGCAACTGCGAAACAAAGGAATTTCCGCCCTCGCGATCCATACGGGCATGTCGTACAAAGAAGTGATGAAAACAATGGAACTCGCAGTAAACGAGCGGGTGAAACTATTGTATGTGTCACCGGAACGGCTGCAGACAAAATTATTCCGCGAATTCCTCCCGGAAATGAATGTGAGCCTGGTCGCAGTTGATGAAGCCCACTGTGTTTCGCAGTGGGGTTATGATTTCCGGCCAAGCTACCTGCAGATCAGCAGCTTACGGGAATACCTGCCCGAAGTGCCCATGCTGGCACTTACCGCATCCGCAACGCCGCTTGTCAGGGAAGATATCGTTACACAACTTAAACTGAAAAATGCCCGGGTAATCAGTGGTTCATTTGACCGTGAAGGGCTCTCCTACAGCTGTTTTGAAGAACCCAATAAACTGAACAAGCTGACCAACATTCTTACCCAGGTTCAGGGCACCGGAATTGTGTATTGCAAAAGCAGGAAAAAGACTGTTGAAGTTTGCAGGCACCTGAATGAACAGGGATTGCCGGCCATATTTTACCATGCTGGACTTGACCAGGAAACCCGCCATGAGCGCCAGCAACTGTGGACCAGCAACCAGGCGAGGATCATGGTGAGCACCAACGCTTTTGGAATGGGCATTGACAAAGCCGACGTGCGAACGGTTGTACATTTCGATGTGCCGGATTGCATGGAAAATTATTACCAGGAAGCGGGTCGGGCAGGACGGGATCGCAAAAAGGCCTACGCTGTTTTGCTCTACAACCCGGCGGAGTTTGCATCGATGCTGGAACAGGTGGAAAAGAAGTTTCCTGACCTCGAGACCATTCGGAAAGTGTACCAGTCGGTAGCCGATTTCCTGCAAATTCCTTCAGGCGCGGGAGAAGGTAATACATACGATTTCGACCTCGGTCGCTTCTGTACCAATTTCGGCATTGACCGGGTGGTGGCCATCAATGCGCTGCAGATCCTGCAGAGCGAAGGCTATTGTGCGTTGAATGAATCCGTGTTTCTTCCGCCTAAAGTGCAATTCATCAGTGACCGTGGGTGGTTGCAGGAATTCCAGCGACTATATCCCCAATACGAGGAGCCGGTAAAAAGCCTGCTCCGGAATTATGAAGGTCTCTTTACTTACCCGGTATCCATTAACGAGAGCTATCTCTCCCGCAGTTGGCGTAAAGAAAGGGAAGAAGTGAAGGAGATCCTGCAGGCGCTTCACCGTCATGGCATCATCCGTTATGAGCCGCTCAAGGATCAGCCGCAGTTCACTTTGCTGGCCGAGCGGGTCAGGGCTGAATACCTGCGGGTAAACATGAACGTTGTACAGGAGCGAAAAAAACTCGCACTTGATCGGGCAGCAAAAATGAAGCAGTATGTTGAGTCACGTGAATGCCGCAGCGTTTTCATCGGCAAATATTTCGGCGACGAAAAGATCCAACCCTGCGGCATATGCGATAACTGTCTCGCCAAAAACCGCAGGCGCGTAGCTACCGGAACGATAACAAAAGATATATTGAAGCTTTTGTCTGCATCCCCGCTTAGCCCGACGGAAATTAAACAGCAGCTGACCTACGAATGTGATGACAACAGTTTGTGGAACGCATTGGATTTCCTGCTCGCTGAGGAGCGGGTGATCGCAGAAGAAGATGGGTTGTTCAGGCTGAAATAGAGCAATAGCTTTTGAGTTATCCCTACCACAAACTCTTTTTCCTCGAAGATCTTCCACCAAGTCCAAGGGCACCGAGTAAGGTGCGGGTGATTACGCTGGCGGCGGTTCGTCCGACCTGGCGGGCAGCGGAGCTGTCGAGCATTTCTTCGAGGACTGATTTCTCTTCTTTGGTCCGGCGGGAAGCTGGTTTTGCTGCCACCGCTTTTTCCTTTTCAGTCTCTGCTGCTTCGGCTGCTTCTTCGAGCTTGGCAGTCAGTAATTCATACGCGCTTTCGCTGTCGATGGCCTTGTTGTATTTCGCCACGAGTTTACTGGACCCGGTGATCTCTTTGATCTCGTCGTCGGAGAGAATATCCATACGACTTCGCGGAGCCACCAGTAAAACATGAGCCAGTGGTGTGGGAATGCCTTTTTCGTTGAGCATGGTTACGAGGGCTTCCCCGATCCCCAGCTGGGTAAGTAATTCGTCGGTTTTATAAAAGGCAGTCTCGGGATAGTTTTCTGCTGTTTGCTTGATCACCTTGCGATCAGCGGCGGTGAAGGCCCGCAGGGCGTGTTGGATTTTCAATCCAAGTTGTCCCAGCACATCCTTCGGCACATCCATCGGGTTCTGTGTACAGAAGAAGATGCCGATGCCCTTCGAACGGATGAGTTTGATGATCGTCTCGATCTGCTGCAGCAGCGCTTCACTGGCTTCCTGGAAAATGAGGTGGGCTTCATCGATAAAGATCACCAACTTGGGCTTGTCCATATCCCCTTCTTCAGGACTGGAGCCATACAATTCGGCAAGCAGCTGGAGCATAAAAGTGGAGAAGAGCTTGGGGCGGTCCTGCAGGTCGGTGACGCGCAGGATGGAGATCATCCCGCGACCATCATCAGCAATGCGCATCAGGTCATCCACTTCAAAACTCTTTTCGCCGAAGAACTGGTCAGCGCCCTGTTGCTGCAGTTCCACAACCTTGCGCAGGATCGTACCTGTTGAGGTGGTGGACACCTTTCCGTATTCCTTTTCGAGCTGCGCTTTCCCTTCATTACCTACATATTGGAGCACCTTGATAAAATCCTTCAGGTCGAGGAGCGGAAGCTGGTTGTCGTCGCACCATTTAAAGATCATGGCTACGAGCCCGGACTGCGTATCGTTCAGACCGAGGATCTTACTGAGGAGCACCGGCCCAAACTCACTAACAGTGGCCCGTAACCGAACGCCGGGCTCATTGCTGAGGGTAAGCAGTTCAGCGGGATATGCAGAAGGCACATAATCCATCTGCAGGTGTTTGTAGCGCTCGGTGATCTTTTCATTGGCGCTTCCGGCTGCGGCAATACCGCTCAGGTCGCCCTTGATATCCATGAGCAATACCGGGATGCTGTTGTCGCTCAGCACCTCGGCGAGCACCTGCAGAGTTTTGGTCTTGCCCGTACCTGTGGCCCCGGCGATGAGGCCGTGCCTGTTCATGGTCTTAAGCGGCAAAAGGATATCTGCGCCGGGAATGGGTTGTCCATCAAGTATTGCCACACCTATTTTCGCCGAGTCACCTTTGAAGGAATAACCTGCCTTTATTGCTTCCTGGAAGCTGTTGGTATCTGCCATGTGAAAAGATTGGCAGGGAAGATAAAGAAAAGTCTAAAATTCCTCGTCTCTTTCGAGCATCAGGATGGCGCTCTGCGGAACGATAAAATATCTTTCATTCTCGTACATCACTTCGGTGGCTCCGCTTAAGAGAAAGATGGCCAGGTCTCCCTCCTTCGCCTGCAGGGGAATATATTTCACCTGGTCTTCCTGTTGCTTCCAGGTCTCATCTTCAGGTGGAGTCGGAATGGCATAACCCGGGCCGGTGCGGATCACATAACCCTGCTGCACTTTTTCCTTCTCCTGCACGCCGGGCGGGAGATAAAGTCCGCTGACGGTTTTCTCATCGGGCTTCGACGGGCGGATGAGCACCCGGTCACCGATCACAATCAGTTTCTTCAGTTTGTTGTCATTTGTCAGAAGCATACGTAAAATTAAGATGTCCATTTAACAAAAGATTATCCCCTATAGGTTTAGCTGCAGAAATGATTTAATTTTATTTTATCTAATAAATTACCAGTTATGGAAGAAAAGAAAGCGAAAATATTGTTGTGCGAAGACGATCAGAACCTTGGACTTGTTTTAAAGAATTACCTGGAGCTGAATGATTTTGATGTGGTGCTGGAACGCGACGGCCGGCTTGGACTGGCTGCTTTTCAACGCGAAAAATTTGACCTCTGCCTGCTTGATGTAATGATGCCGAACATGGATGGATTTTCGCTGGCTGAAGAGATCCGTGACATTGACCCCGATATTCCTTTATTCTTTCTGAGCGCCAAAACCATGAAAGAGGATATCATCCAGGGATATAAACTGGGTGCTGACGACTATATCACCAAGCCCTTCGACAGTGAAGTATTACTGATGAAGATCAAGGCGATCCTGAAGAGAAATGAAGAACTGAATAAAGAAAACGAGAACAAGGAATTCGACCTCGGAAGTTTTCATTTCAATCCCAAGCTGCGCGAGCTTAGCCATGATGGTCAGACGCAGACCCTTTCTCCCAAAGAGAATGAGTTATTGAAAATGCTTGCCGAACACATGAATGATCTACTGCCCCGTGAGCAGGCGCTGAAAAAGATCTGGGGTAGCGACACTTACTTCAACGGCCGCAGTATGGACGTGTACATTGCGAAGCTGCGCAAATATTTGAAGGAAGATTCCACTATCGAGATCGTGAATATACATGGGAATGGGTTCCGGCTCGTGGTTCCACAGAATGCGTAGCGTGCACTTACTGGCGAATGGCCCCTTCTAAAATGTTTTCAGCATAAAGGCGCCAGGGAGGAATTTTAGATTTCCCCCTTGGCGTCTTTGCTTTACCGGGGGCTAAGCCGTGAGTGAAATCACCGGTCTATTCAGGTTCCTAGAATAACTGTGGACTTCCTCCGCCTCGTGGAGTTCTCCCTAAATGCTCATAAGCTTTTGCCGTCACTTCACGGCCGCGGGGAGTGCGCTGGATGAAACCTTCCTGGATGAGGAATGGTTCGTATACTTCTTCGAGCGTGCCGGCTTCCTCCCCCACTGCGGTGGCGATGGTGGTAATGCCGACGGGGCCGCCCTTGAATTTTTCAATAATTGTTGCGAGAATGCGGTTATCCATTTCATCGAGTCCGTGCTCATCCACGTTCAGTGCTTTGAGTGCGTGACGGGTAATGCCCAGGTCGATCTGTCCATCGTTGAGTACCATGGCGAAATCGCGGACCCTGCGCAGCAGTCCGTTCGCGATCCGTGGCGTTCCCCTGCTGCGACCGGAAATTTCGGCGGCAGCTTCCGCGGAGATGGGCGCATTCAGCAACCCCGCACTGCGATTGATGATGCGCTCAAGGGTAGCGCTGTTGTAATATTCGAGGCGCGATTTGATGGCGAACCTCGACAGCAGCGGTGCGGTCAGCAACCCGCTCCTGGTCGTAGCGCCTATGAGGGTGAAGGGATTCAGGTTGATCTGGATGCTGCGGGCATTGGGACCGGAATCGATCATGATATCGATCCGGTAATCTTCCATGGCGGAATACAGGTATTCTTCCACGACCGTGCTTAACCGATGGATCTCATCGATGAAAAGTACATCGTTCGCCTCCAGGTTGGTCAGCAGGCCGGCGAGGTCGCCGGGCTTTTCTATCACCGGACCGGAAGTCTCCTTGATATGCACACCCATTTCATTGGCGACAATGCGGGAGAGGGTCGTTTTGCCAAGGCCGGGAGGGCCATGGAACAATACATGGTCCAGCGCCTCGCCGCGGATCTTTGCTGCCTTAATGAAGATTTTCAGGTTCTCGATGATCTGCGACTGGCCAGCGAAATCTTCGATCTCTTTGGGCCGGAGACTGTTCTCAAATTCCCTTTCCGCTGAATTGAGCTGTGAAGGATCTGGTTGTAGATTCGGATTGCTCATTTTGTTCGCTCCAATATTAACACAATAATTTTACTTGCATATACAAATAGATAATCGCTACCTTTGAAAAGATGAAAACTTCAGAAAGCAGGTATTGCAAATGTATGTATTTCGCCAGCGGTGCCCTCGCCCGGAAAATGGAGAAGCTGGCCATTGACACCTGGAAAAAAGTGGGGTTGTCACCCAGCCACGCTTACCTGCTGATGATGGTCATCGATGATCCGGGAATTCAGCCCGGCACCCTTGCAAGCGAACTTCAGCTGAGCCCAAGCACCGTTACCCGCCTGATCGAAAAGCTCGAAGAGAAAAAGCTGGTTGTCCGCACCAACGAAGGAAAGCTGACAAATGTATATCCCACACCCAAAGGAAAGGACCTGCTACCAAAACTGAAATCATGCGTGGCAGAATTTCACGACAGCTACTCTGCCATTCTTGGAAAGGAAGAAAGCGCAAGACTGGTTCACAACATCAATAAAATCACGGACAAACTGTTCCCTTAATTTTTTTTCACTCATCATTTGTACATACAAACATAGTTTATGAAATACGTAATCACCGGCAGCGCAGGAAATATTTCACGCCCGCTTGCTGAAAAACTACTCGAATCAGGACACGAAGTAACCGTTATCGGTCGCAATGCCGAACACCTGAAAGTGCTGACCGACCAGGGTGCAAAAGCTGCGATAGGATCTGTTGAGGACAGGAAATTCCTTTCGGAAGCATTCCGTGATGCAGATGCTGTATATACAATGGTACCGCCCATCTACATTGACAACGACTGGAAGGGATACATCGCAGGCATTGGTGAAAACTATGCTGCAGCATTAAAGGACTCACGGGCCCTGTATGTAGTTAACCTCAGCAGTTTTGGTGCGCACCGGCCTGATGGCTGTGGACCTGTATCAGGACTCCACCGTGCGGAACATGCACTCGATTCACTCGCAGGAAAAAACGTACTCCATCTCCGGCCGGGGTATTTCTATTCCAATTTCCTGTCCAGCATCGGCATGGTCAAAAACATGAATTTCATTGGCAGCAATTTCGGCGGTGAAGGATTCAAACTGGTGATGTCGTACACAGGCGACATTGCAGAGGAAGCGGCCAAAAAGCTGAACTCCCTTTCTTTTTCGGGAAAGTCATCTGTATATATTGCCAGTGACGTACGTTCAACCGAAGACATTGCACGTGCATTCGGATCAGCGATAGGTAAACCTGACCTGCCATGGGTCACTTTCACGGATGAGCAAATGAATGATGGGCTGCTTGCGGCAGGCCTGCCCGGTGAGATCGCAAAAAATTATACGGAAATGGGTAAGGCCCTGCGGACCGGCATCATGGCGGAAGACTTCTTCAAACACCGGCCCGCAAGGCTCGGCAAAACTTCACTGGAAGACTTTGCAAAGATCTTCGCAGAGAGTTACAATGCGGGTTAACTGAAATTATTTCTCTCTTACCTGGACGGATATCCGACGATCAACTTTACGTTCTTCGTCGGATGCCGTTTCCGGAATTTTTGCAAACTGCGATCCATATCCTTCAGCACCCGTCACCTGGCCGGAAGTACCACCGGAATTTTTGATGGCATTCATTACTGCTTCTGCCCTGTCCTGGCTCAGCTTCTGGTTGGCTGCAGCATCACCGGTCTTATCTGTATACCCGCCAATCTTGATCTTCAGTTTGGGATATGCTTTAAGGATGGCCACAAGATTTCCGACCTGCTTCTGGCTTTCACCGGTAAGTGTTGAGCTTCCAGTTTCAAAATTGATATTATCGAAATCAAACCACCTGTCTTTCCCTGCTGTGCAGGCCGCATCATTGAGGCAGGCGACAAGCTGGTCTTCGATTCCTCCGCGGTATGCATCCAGTTCGGTGCCGTCCGGAAGTTTCACCATCATCGAAGTTCTTGTTACTGCTGCTGCTGCAGGCTCCGTATGTGCTACCGTGTCATGTGTGACAGGAGCATGGCTAACCAGTTTATCATCGTCTTTATGTCCGCCGCAGCCCTTTACCAGGTATAAAAGCAACGCTATTGCAGCCACGCCAAGCAGGACTGGCGTCAGCCAGCGGCCTTCATTAACTTTAGTTTGCGTGGTCTCATGAACGGCGTGACGTGCTTCGTGTACGGTACGTTCAGCACCAGTTACCACTCCGGGTACTACGCCAGACAGGTTGAGTCCCGGCGGCAGGGCATTCATAAATGCCGATTTCTGCCTCGCCAACATGCCGCTCAAATCTGATGCGTTGAGGTTATTTCCACTTGCATGCTTCCCGATTAATCCGAGTATGAGCGGAACAACGGATCCCACAAGAGTTGCAGCAGATGACCCCTTTACACCGGCAAATTGTGCAATGGCATTGGCGATGCCACCAACTTTATCACCCAGCACACTGCTCAGCAACCCGGGTGCGAAATCGGGGATCCCACCGCCACCAGCGCTGTACGCTGAGGCGAGGCTATTCAGGATGCCCGTGTTGTTGGCTTTGTTGGCAGCATCCAATACTGCCTGGGCACCACCTGACTCAGCTTTCAGAGTTATACCGAGAAGAGAAGCGGGAATCAACCCGTTCAATGCCTTACTAACGGAGGTTTCAGGTTCACCCATGTAAGAAGCGGCTCGGCTGAGAATGTCGGGAGTAAGAAAACCCTTTACTGCATCCAGGATATTAAATGCCATAACAACCAATTTTAAGTTAGAAAATATGGTGTGGATGGGGTCTGGAATGGGGTCTGGAATACTACAAGTTACAGCTATTAATTCGTTTTTTTGAGCCATGCGGAAAGCGCCAGGTAAACGCCATTGGTCCACCCGAAACCATCCTGCGCCGCATACTCACCACCACCGGCGGGCTGGTTAAGGTCGGCTACATTGTATTTCTCCATCATTTTACCTGTTTCCTTAAACACTTTTTCATTCAATTGCAGCCAGCGGTTCGAAATTTCCTTTGCCAGGCCTATCTGGCCAGCGCGTGCGAGCCCGGCAATCGACATCCATTGCAATGGTGCCCAACCGTTAGGGTCATCCCACTGCTCACCGGTATTATATACACTTGTGCTGATACCCCCGGGTTTCAACAGCTTCTCCTTAACCACTTCACCGGCCTGTTGTCCCAGCACGCTAAGGTATCCCTGCTTTTGCGGGAAGAAGCAGAATGGATACAGGCCGGCGGGAGTAACCGCATTTGTCACCTTACCTTTTTTGAAATTATAGTCGGTGTAAAATTTCAGGTTGCTGTTCCAGCAGTATTTGTCCACCGCTACCTGCCTTGCCGCGGCAAGTTTTTCATATTTTGCCGCACCTGAATCGTCGCCGGAGATCTGCTTCGCGCGGGCGATCACCACTTCCATATTATACATGAGGGCGTTCAGGTCAACCGGGATGATATCGGTCGTTTCAATTGTTGTAATGTTCTTTTTGTCGTCGAACCAACGGCTGCTGAAATCGATGCCGCTGGTTGCACCCGCACGCAGGTGCTGGTACATCTCCACCTTGTTGCGTTTCGAACGTCGTGCGGTTTCCACATCTTCACGCCAGCTTTCCTGGCGCGGCACTGTGCTTTCATCCCAATACCTGTTCAGCAGGGTGCCATCTTTCATCCTGACTACGTACCGCACTTCCTGTCCCGGTTTCAGGTCAGCCCCGCCCTGCATCCAGTAACGATGTTCTTTCTCGAGCTGCGGCAGGTAAACTTTGTAAATGCTGTCCCCCTTCACTCCTGCAAGCAATTCAACCATCAGTGAGAAAAACGGCGGCTGCGACCGGCTGAGATAATAGGTACGGTTACCATTCGGAATGTGCCCGTAGGTATCGATCAGGTAAGCAAAGTTCTTTACCATATTCTCGATCATTTCATTCTCGCCGCTTTCCTTGAGCCCCAGCATCGTGAAATAGGAATCCCAGTAATAGATTTCCCGGAACCTTCCGCCGGGAACAATGTACGGGTAAGGCAAAGGCAAAAGAGACGAACCTTTTACTTCTTTGTCCGGCTCGCGCCTGAGCACCTTCCATAATCCCTTTAAGTGTGTAATGATATCTTCATTCGGGTTGGTCTTATACTGGTCGGCAGGATTCTGCGGCACTTCGAAATTTTCCTGTACAAAAAGGTGAAGGGAGAACCTGATGGCGGGATTCTTTTTGATAGCCAGGTAATCTTTTACGATCTCTGCCGGATCACGCTTAGGGATGCAGTCCACGAAGGTCTTACCATCAGGAAAGATCTTCGCTTCCTGGACATCTGTAAACAATTCGCCATAGATCTCATCAGGCGTCTGAACTGACTTTTTTTGTGCCATGACTGACAATGTACAGCACAGGAACAAGAAAGAAAATATCGTGTTTCTCATACGCTGTTCAATTACTATTCAAGTTACGACTTTACCTTATCACCTTTTTACTTCATAGGTTTTCTTCGCTGGTCCCACACCCGTTAACGTTAGTTTCTTCCATTGTGGCGGCAATACCGATTTAACCTGCACGATACCGTTGGATGTGATATCCAGTCCACCGAATCCCATCAGCACACTCTGCACAACTCCACCTGCGCCGGTTGCGAAATACGGGTTCGTTCCGCCACGCGTTTCGGCAATTACCCTGAAAGGCGGATTCAGGTTTGGCAGGTAGGAATCCTTAAACCAGTGATAAGCCTTTTCCGCGTTACCAAGGCGCGCATACAATGTAGTGAACACGGCCTGTGTCATAGCCGGGGTACCTTCATGCGGAACACGCTTTTCATAATACTCGAGGTCCTTCCTGATCGCAGCGGGATCGGTGATCTCACGCAATGGGTATGCCAGCAGGTTCACATCGGCCTGTTTAATGCCTTCACCATTATACGTGGCATGTTCACGGGTAACGCCATCCGGGAATTTCAGGATGGGAATATTATCCGCAACATGCATCCAATCGGGCGAAGCGGGTATGCCCAGCAGCTTCGCTGCTTCAGTCGCGAATTTCAGGTTGGCCTTTGCAGCTGCATTTGTGAAGGCGTTGTTGTTTACATTCTCTGCCCACTCATCGGCGGCGACAACATTGTTAATATCATATTTACCCGGTGCGTTCCTTTCCACCCTGCTGCACCAGAAGTCCGCGGTTTCGGAAAGTATCGGCCAGCCCTTTTCGCGCAGCCATTGCTTGTCCTGGCTCACACAGTAATAGTTCCACGCAGCGATGCCGACACATGCGGTAATATGATGTTCGAAGGGTCCGCTCAGCGCCCATACCGGTGTTTCTTCCACACCTGACTCGGCACTTTCCCAGGGGAACATGGCACCCTTGAATCCCTTTGAAAAGGCATTGCGTTTTGCCGCTTCCAGCCTTTTGAACCGGTACTCCACCATGCTCTTTGCAATGGCGGGTTGCAGCACCAATAGCGAAGGGTACATCCACAGTTCGGTGTCCCAGAACACGTGACCGTTATATCCCAGTCCACTCAGGCCCATGGGCGACGGCGACAAGGCAGTGCCTTCGCGGGTAAAGGAATAGAGGTGATAGATCATGCTGTGAATATCCTGTTGCGCCTGCAGATCGCCATCGATGAGAATATCGCTTTTCCAGAGTTCCTCCCACGCTTTCTTATGAAAATTCAGCAGCCTGTCGCGGCCTTCGAGCCTCGCATAAATGGTAAGCCGCTCTGCTTCGTTAAGCGGATCATCATGATGTGCAGAAGTAATGGAAGAGCCCGCTATCGAAAAACGGTACGACTGACCCGCCTTAAGTTTTTTCGAAAACTTCAGCAGGTGCATGTTATTGTCCCACATTTCATGGATCACGCGTGGCTCTTCGCCGTGATGTTCTTCAAACAAAAAGGTATTCGAAGCACAGAGCTGCAGCTTGCCGGTCGGGCTCTTTGCCGATGAGGTAAGCAGGCTGAGTACTACGTGCGGGCGATCAATCTCGTTGTAGTAATTCTGTACGTCGCGGAGCGCGTCAGGTGCTTCCATCACGCTGGCGGGAGTTATGAGGATATCCTTCTTTGCCGTGATACTAACGTCCATCAATACCGTATAAGGCAGATGACGGAGTGAATAATACGTATAAGAAACAGTAGCTTTATCGGTGTAATCGAATTCAGCAGTGAAAGATGCTTCCTTCATGTTCAGCGACTGTTTGAAGCCGGTAGCCTGCTTTGCATCGAGCCTTTTCCCGTCAATGTCGAGGGTCATGTTCAGCAGGTTGAAGCTGCGGAGGAAATTGCTCACCCGGCCGCGGCCGTACTGGTCATAGGCGCCGGCAAGCACCACGTCTTTCACCTTGAAAGGCTCTGCAGATGATACGATCCCGATCATGCCGTTTGCAACAGTTACGCCGTAATATTCCGAAGTGTTTATACTGTTCACCTGGATCTTCCATGGATCGGGCGACTGGCTGAAGCCGATGGAAACATAGAGAAGTTGGATTGCCAGCAGGGAAAGGAATTGTTTAATCATATGGCTTTTTTTAACCGTTGAGGATTCTCAAAGTGCTTATATTCCGGATAGGTTAATAAATTTACCAAGTGATCACAAGAATTTAAGATTTATGTTAAGGCGCAGAAAGTTTTTATCCGTTCTCATGTTGGGCATGCTGAGCCTTTTATTGCTCGTATCTGTTTCTGTACCACTAACGTTCACGACCAGGGCATTTGTTCCGTTTACACTGAACAAGACCATGGAGCAACTGGAACAGCCGCAGCAGATCAGTAAATGGTTCCTGCCCGCTACCGACGGCATACCACAAACCGAACACATGGTTTCGGTTGTTGATGCCATGCCGGGATACCTCACTTTTTCCCTTGTATATGATGGAACAAAAAAACAATTCCCTGTTGTTGTTTCGCGCGATCCTTCAAACAGTAAAAACTGTATAGTTTCCCTGCCGGTTGTGAACACGCTCTGGAAAGAGTTTATAGATCCGGATCCGCATGATGACATCATGGGCAACAGCATCCGGAATCTTGAAAGGTTTACGAACAGTACACGCCTGTATTACGGCTACCCAATTGCCCGCACAACTATTTCCGACAGCAGCAGTTTATATATCACTACCTCCACTGACACTACGAAATCTTCCATCCAGGCGGGCATCCTGCTTGATTCCCTTATCCAGTATGCCGGGCTGAAAAAGATCAGGTACTTCGGCAAGCGGATCCTTTACAGCCGCCATTATAACACCGATAGTGTGCAGGTTTTTGCAAGCATACTGGTGAACAGTACAGCAGAACCGAAACCATCTGCAGGCATCATCAAGAAGCCCGTCACTGCCGGCAAGGATATGCTGGTCGCTGAATATTCAGGTCCATACCGGAACGTTCCCGCAGTTTACAAGGCGCTGGAGCAATACAAGAAAGACTATTCGCTGGTCGGCGCCTCCGTTCCTTACGAGGAGTATCATTCGCCCGGCTACGGGTTCCAGCCAGACGACTCCGTGCAGCTTAAGGTATGCTTTCCCGTTTTCTGAAGTTTGAGTAAATTACATGACTACAAAACTGGCTGCAGGTCATGCATTGGCGCGTTTTCACCATGTTTATTTTACTCTTCTGCCTTCATGAAAAGGTGACGTTCGGCCAATTCTGCCTGCCCGATGTGTATGCGCGGGAATTCGAAGGTGATCTTGCGGCATATTATAACAACTCCATCAGGCACAACTCCGAATTAATTGTGGTGGGTCATACGCTCCAGCACCGCGACCTCTGGAGTGACCCCATGATCACGAAATATTCTTCAAGGGGGCAGGTACTATGGGCCAAACGCTACAATATCGCCGGCTACAATAACGGTTATTTTTATGCAGTAGCGCCTACGCCTGACAGTGGCCTTCTCGTCTCCGGCTTCTTCAGTATGCTCCGGAAGCGCCAGAACGATGGTGTTGTCGAATTACTCTATTCAGCGGCAATGTTGTGGAAACTGGACAAATACGGAAATATGGTTAACGGGAAGATCATGACTGCATTTGCCTCCTACTTCGTTTCCATCAACAGCCTGCTTGCTTTGAGAGAAGGCGGCTACCTCGCTGCGGGTACCGTAAATGGAAGAGGATATGCCCGTAACCTGCTGTTCAAACTGGATGACGCCCTGAACGTAGTGTGGGCAAACGAGTTCTATGATGAACACAGGACTTTTGCTTCCATAAAAATGTTCCAGCGAAAAAACGGGGAAGTGCTGATAGCAGGCAGCTCCATGGAGGATACGGAAGATCATTCGATGATCGCAAAAACAGGTTATTACTTGTTTAACGTGCGACCAGAAGGCGGGAGCCTTGCCTGGAGCAGGGCTTATCACTTTAATTCGGCACCGGTGAGCCGGCCTTCCTCATTACAAAACGTGCCCTTCATTGTGGAACATGATAACGGAAATATTTCACTGTTCAGCAGCTATTCAGACAGTACTGTATTTGTCCTGCTGCCGAATGTAAGAAGTGCACTGCATCTTGAAGTCAATGAATTTGGGGTGATCCGGCAGGCCACGGGAATAACCCACGAACAACCTGGCTGCAGGCTCATCGATGCACAATATGAACCGGAACAAAACAGGTTCATCCTGTTCACGGAAGATGGCGAATACAGTCGCCTCAGCGCTTACCGGTCGGGCGGGAATTCCGACTGGAGCCGTACCATGAGCAGGATAAACGGAAATTTAATGGGCTCTGCCTTATATCGCGACCGCTCTGGTTATCTGCTTTTTTTTAGTGGCAGGACACAGGTGGCCAACTCCGGTATCATCAAGACAGAAGCGGAAGGTGTGGCACCCTGCATGGAAACGCCTTCGCAGTTACTGACCAGGGATGTTACACCAGAATTCAGGCAGGAGAATATAGCGCCGCGATATACACCCGCGCAACGCAATCTTTTTGAAGACCTGCTTACCGGGCCGAACAAACCTGATTATCCCTGGAAGGCGAACACAGTTTGTGAAACAAATTGCTGTGTCAACATTCCATCAGACACCAGCAGGATCCAATTGTGCAACCAACCCTCCTACCAGCTCCCTGATTTTAAACAGGTGAGCCAGTCCGGGCTTTACTATACAAATCATACAACAGCTTTCGGCTGCGACAGCATTGCCTTTTATGATATTACCTTTTCGACCGTACCACAGGTGAACCTGGGTGCTGATACCTGTTTCAACAAAACCGACAGCCTGGTAATTTCCGGACCGGAAGGTTATGATACCTATACCTGGAATAACAGCAGCTCGCAGGCTTCATCCATCAAGATCACAGAACCCGGTACATATACACTTGAATTGGAAAACCATTGCGGAACAGGTAAGGATTCGATAGTCATCTACAAAGACTGCGCTTTCGAGATCCTGATGCCCAACGCGTTTACGCCAAATGGCGACGGCATTAACGAACAGTTCCGGATCCCCAAAAATAACCAGAACAGGCTTATCCGTTTCTCCATTTTCAACCGGTTCGGGCAGCTGGTCTTCGAAACCAGCGACATAAAAAAAGGCTGGGATGGCAACTGGAATAACAGCCCGCAGCCATCAGGAACATTCGTGTACCGGCTCGAAATGTTATCACTCGACGGCCGCAGTTTCACCCAAAAAGGAACAATTGCCCTGATTAGGTAAAATGCAATAAATTTATTGCCTATGAAACGAACTATTGTCTTTTCCGTGGCAGTTTTCATTCTCGCTTTCCTCGTTATTTCCTACATACCGGTAACTATCAGCCATGCTGTAAAGGTGTCGTACCCGATGGACAAGACAATGGAACAATTCCTTAGCTCGAAGTCACTTGCAAAATGGTATAACGAAGACAGTACGCAATACAAACTGAAAGTGACACCCATCAATCCCGCCACGCTTAATGTGTATGCAACTGACGCCAATGACCGGAAAAGGCATATCGTTATCACGATGACGCCCGACGCATCAAACCCACTGACTACTATTGTTACGATGAAAATGAAGGGGCACATCACTGAAAAACTGTTCCCCGGACGGCCACCAAAAAATAACCTGAGCCAATTGCTTAACAAGCTACAGGCATATATGGAAGATTCGGAGCGGATGTACGGATTCAGGATCCGGAAAACACTTGTCAGTGATACGACATTTATCTTCATGACCCGCACAGTTCCGACCACATCCAAACAGGAAGAAACAAAGAAGATCTTTAATGACCTGATTTCTTTTGCTGCAGCCAACAACATTACTTACAATGGCGTCCGGATCTTTCATACCGAAAGAATCAACAGGGAAACCATCCAGCTTTTTGCCAGTATCGGGGTCAGCAGCTATGTGCCTGATCATCCTTCAGACAGCATCCTGGTGAAGCATATGCCATATAAGAAGAACCTTCTTGAAGCTGAGTTCGAGGGTAAGTATGGAGATGCCGACAGTGTTTACCAGGCTCTCGATGCGTACAAAACTGATCGCAATCTCATCAATATGGCAATCCCTTATCAAAAATTTATTACGCCTGGTTACGGGTTCTCCGACACGCAGCGGGTACGCATCAACGTATACTACCCGTACTATTGAACCTTACAACTGCAAGGCTGTCGCTGTTCCGTATCATACATAGTGTATTCTTCATTCCATCAATACCGATTGGAAATACTTTCCTGACCTGGCCTTTGATACAAAGCGATCCGGTGGGTTCATACCTGAAGCTTCCTTTTCCATTGTTCACCAGCACGGTACCCATGTCCGCATCATTGCGGCCCATCTGGACATTATTTTCATAAAAATTACCTGCCAGGATAAGATCAGGAAACCCGTCTTCATTGATATCAGTTGCAGTTGCATGCATATACGGTGTTAATTGGGCCTGCCAGGGAAGCGCCTGCACTTCAAACCTGTTTTCTCCCTTGTTGATCAGGACAGAAGAGAGAAAATAATCTGCGGTCCGGACTTCGGAGGCAGCCAATTTTTCCTTGCCGAAGATCTGCTCTGGGTTGGCTTTTGCGAAATCACCGGCGTAAAGGAATTTCTTTTTCAGTAAGGGGATCTGTTTCTCCAATTCCATTTTGTTAGCGAATGGCAATTCCTCGCCGTGAATGTAATAGGTAACCAGCTGTTCTTTCTTCCCGTTTCCGTCAAAGTCATTGTAATACAACCGCACAGGTCTTTCTTCACTTGCTTTCAGCCTGCAGTTCATACCCATATTGCCTGCGACAAGGTCAATTTTGCCATCGCCGTTGACGTCAACGGGTAAAACAAAATTCCACCATCCTTTTTTATCGGTGAGCATTGTTTTCGTGAAGCGTCCCTGCTTGTTGACCATTGCGCAGATGCCATCCCATTCCAGGGCCAGGACAAGGTCCTTATCGCCATCATTGTCGATATCGGTCCATTCGCCATCGCGCACCAGGCCTATCTTACCATCAACTGATTTTTCGGTCGTGAACTTTCCCTTCCCATCATTTACCAGGAAATATGATTCAGGGATCTTGCCATATTCGTAAGGAACAGCACGTGCACCGACAAAGAGATCCACATATCCATCACCGGTAAAATCATTCGGCAGAATGCATGACCCGGTCAAATACACGTTGGAAAATGCATCCTTCTTCCTGGTCAGTTTCCCTTTGCCATCATTGAGGTACAACCTTGGCAACATCATTGAATCATGACCGTAATATTCATTACCACCACTGGCGACAAGCAAATCAGGAAAGCCATCACCATTCACATCTGCCCAGCATGCATCCACATCTTCGTAGTTGCTATCTGCTGCGAGTTCGGGTTGCGGTTGGCTAACAAATTTTCCACCGCGCTGTTGCAGGAAGACCTGTGATCTGAAACCCCGTGCCGATCCGGCAAATACATCGTCGAGCTTATCGCCATTGATATCGGCAATTGCCAATGCTGGCCCTTCCGTCGATAACATCCGGGGAACAAGGGGCTCCCGGTTGAACTCGACGAAATTATTTTCCTTATGCAGGTATTGCAGGCCGGTCTGCGCCGTTACGTTTTCGAAATCAGCAACCTCATGCTGTACAGGCAGCAGTTTGCTTTTATCAACCTTTGGCAGGCCGGGCGAATATTGAACGGTGATTTGTTTTTGCGTGGGTGAATAATTGATCTTTTGTACAGACTGATCGGGCCACAGCAGGATCAGCGAATCAACGGAAGTATTCCGAAGCCCGATGTGCAAGGGGATTTCCATCGACGACTGGAAGCCATGCACCGCCGTCTTTTCATAAGTCCGCACTTCAGTCCCACTGTAAAGAAATACGGTTGCACCCGAAGCATTTATATTATTTTCCGGACCCTTAAGCCTGATGTCCAGGTATGTGGCCGAATCCTTATCGTTTGCGGTATTCCGGTACAGCATCACAGGGTCGCTGATGTTGTTTACTACAAGATCGAGGTCACCGTCATTGTCCAAATCCGCATATACTGCACCGTTTGAAAAAGTGTTCTGATCATTTCCCACACTCGCAGCCAGGTCCTTGAACTGTGCGTTCCGATCATTCCGGAAAAAGCGGTTTGGCAATTTTATCCGCGGGAACTTATCAATGGCAGTCATGTCTTCTTTAGTAACCCTGGCCTCCCTGATCTTCTGCTGTAACTCATCATTGGTGATGTAGTTCACATAATCCATATCATTCAGCCGCCTCGGAATGCCGTTGGAAATAAAGAGGTCTTTCCAGCCATCATTATCAAAATCGAGCCAGAGCGGTGCCCATGACCAATCGCTGGCATATATACCCGCATACAATCCGACTTCACTGAACATGGCATTACCCCTGTTGAGCTGGAAGTTATTCCGCGCATACTGGTAACCATAACCGTAACCGATCTTCATTTTGAAGAGGTTGTATTCATCTTCTCCCAGTGAACGTCTCAAAATATACGGGTCATCCGGCAACATATCCATGGACACAAGTTCAGGCAGGCCATCATTGTTGATATCGCCGGCATCAACACCCATGGAGAACTGCGAGCTGTGCATGGTTCGTTCCTGCATTTCATCCCGGAACGTGCCGTTACGCTGGTTTATATAGAGGTAGTCGTTTTCGTGGAAATCATTGCCGATAAAAATGTCGGGATACCCGTCCATATTGATGTCGCTGATCACAATCCCAAGTCCATAACCAATGACAGAGCTGTTGATCCCGGTCTCCTTTGTAATATCCGTATATTGCCCGTTGTCATTCCGGAAAAACCTGTCGCCGGATAAGGGATGGTAAGTTCCCATAAACCTCTCGCGTTTCCCGAATGTTCCGTTATGATGAACAGAGTGATTCATCAGGAACATGTCGAGGTCACCATCAAGATCATAATCCAGGAAAGCCGCCTGTGTGCTGAAGCCTGAAAAGGACAATCCATATTCCGCTGACCGCTCTGTATATGTGGGGATGCCGTCCTTTATCCCATCACATACCAGCAACTGGTTGGCACCTTTAAGTCCTTCGAACTGGTCGACCCGGCAAACATAAAGATCCAGCAGTCCATCGCTATTGATATCCACAACAGAAACCCCGGTTGACCAGCCACTGTCTGCCGGAATGCGTGCCTCTTTTGTAATGTCACGAAAGTGAAGGTCCCCATCATTCAGGTAAAGTGTATTCTGTGCCTGGTTGCTCGCAAAGAACAGGTCAACCTTTCCATCATTATTGAAATCACCGGCCGCTGCACCTGCGCCATTATAGAAATACATGTACTTGAACATATTGAGACGCGCGGTTGGCGTAAGCTCATTGGAAAAATGGAGCCCGGTACGATTACTATCCAGCAACTCAAACTGCATGTCTTTGGCTTCCTCGCGACATCCCGCAAGGAGCATAACGCAACAGGTTGCGAGAACTCTTTCTATCCTGGAAATCATTGCCGTGATAATGGTGAATTATTGTATCGGTAAACTACAGCGCTGTCATTATTCTGGAGCACGAGCACGTGCTTTTGCTTACCTGCCTGGAATGGAACCAGGTCCCTCACTGCCCCGGACACCTGGATGCCGCTGGTTTTGTTGCTTGTATATACCAACTTTCTATTGCCTTCATTCAACATAAGGTGACCATAACTGGCATCGAGCCGGCAGAACTGCGGCTGGAGTGCAAAGACGTTTCCGCCCATTACGACATCCGGCTTATTATCTCCATTTACATCAGTGATGGCAATTGCATTCACTGATGACAGCTGCACGGGAACCGGAAGTTTAACAACTTCAAAATGTGGTTCCTTACTTCCGTACGCAACGCAGGAGGAAGTATAATTATATTCACGGGTGGCGGCATGATCAATATTGTCTTCAGAAAAAAGTTCCTGGATGGAACGCGAAGCATACTGGGCGTGCTGGAGGTTTTGTTTTTTCAGTGATGGCAATTGGTCGGTCAGTTCACGCTTCAGGAACACGGGTACATCACGATCGTTGATTGTCCTCGTGAAAACCTTTTCGACGTTCCCGTTACCATCAAAATCGTTGATCCATAATTTTACGGGGTGTGTACTATCCGGCCTGAGGTAAAAATTCTCACCCATGTTACCCAGCACCAGGTCATCATAACCGTCCTTGTCCAGATCAGCAGCAGCAACAGATTGCCACCATCCTTTCATGGAACTGAGATTGGTTTTTATTTCGCTGGCTTTCCCGGAGGCAAAGGAGAAAATCCGCGGCCCCATCCAATCGCCGACAACCACAAGCTCAGGTCTTTTATCGCCGGTTACATTTGCCCATACAGCACCGGTCACCATGCCCAGTGATGCAAGCGAAGGATTCAGTACGGAAGCCATGTCGCGGAAATTGCCATGACCGTCATTGATAAGCAGGTTGCTTTTTGGCGTAACGCCATAGTTCAGTGGCACAGAGCGGGCACCCACAAAAAGATCCAGGTCTCCATCATCGTCAACGTCATGCGCTACGGCAACTGCGATATTTGCGTTATTGGCGGGAAGTGAATTTTCATCGTAAGTAAAATTGCCCTTTCCGTCGTTGAGATACAACCGGTGATTCATCCTTATGCTTCCCTGCTGGTTGTTGCCACCGGAACCAATATATAAGTCAGCATCTCCATCTTTGTCGGCATCGAAGAACAACACAGCAACATCTTCCAGGTCAGCAAATCTTTTGAAGACCTCATTTTCTTTTTTGATGAAACCTTTTGCTGTCTGCAGGTATAATTGCCCCGATTGCTTTGCTGCGCCGCCGATATAGATATCATCGAGACCATCAGCATTCACATCAGCAACAGTTGCTTTCGGTCCTTCGCGGGACAGCATGATGGGAATATTTCTTTCGTTGTAGAAATCGACATAGTCGTCTTCAACATGTTTATCAAACTGCTGGTTCCTGGCAAGTTCAAAAAGGGATGAACCGTCAGTAGATGGTTTAATGTTCGTAGGTTTACCGGTTCCTTCTTTGATCGTATGCAACTTGTTAATGGCGAGTTTACCGAACGACTCGGTAATTCCGCCAGGCCAAATCACTACCACTGAATCAGCTTCATTTTTACCGAGGCCGAAGGTTATTTTATACTCTACAGATGATTGAAACCCGCGGGTAGGAACAAGTTCGCGCATCAGGACCTGGTTTGCCTGGTGGACAAAAATTTTCGCACCGATGGCATGGAGATTATTTTGCTTGCCCTGCAGGTTGAATGCGATATAGTTGAATTTATTCTCTTCGCGCGCATTGTTGCGGTATACAAAGGCTGGTTGGTTTACATTGTTCACCACCAGGTCAAGGTCGCCGTCGTTGTCGAGGTCTCCGTATGCTGCACCATTTGAAAAGGAAGGCTCAGCCATACCCCAGGCTTTTGCCTGGTCAGTAAATTTGAGCGACCCATCGTTGTGGAACATTTTATTTGGGATTGGCCTGCTAGGCATTTTTGCAATGATCTGGTCTACTTCTTCCTTTTTCCCGGTCATCACCATTTGCTGGATAATGTCATTGGCAAAGAAATCAATGAAGTCCTGGTCGGTAACATCACGATAAATCCCATTACAAATGTAAATGTCATTGAAACCATCATTGTCTGCATCGAAGATGAGCCCGCCCCAGCTCCAATCAGATGCTGCGACGCCACTGTAGAATGCAGTTTCCAGGAATTTCCCGTTGCCATTGTTTACCTGCAGTGTATTCTGCATGTACTGGTGGTAAAACCCTGACCTTTCCTTTAAGCGCTGCACGTCGATATTTTCGAAAGAGGTGGTTGTTTTCAGGCGCGTTTCATCGTCGGGCAACATTTCGGTAACAAAAATATCCGGTTGCCCGTCGTTGTTGATGTCGGCCATATCAGCACCCATCGAAGAATGACTGATGTGCTGCATCCAGTTTTCGAGTTCTTCCCGGAATGTTCCGTTCTTCTGGTTGATGTACAGGTAATCGCGTTCAAAAAAATCGTTTGACACATAAATGTCGGGATACTGATCGTTGTTCACATCGCCCACGGTAACACCAAGGCCAAAACTGATCAGGCTTCCATAGATGCCAGCCTGTTCGCTTACATCTACAAATTTTCCATTATCATTCCTGAGGAGATATGAACCACCGCCTTTCAGGAAATCGGCAACCGGCCAATCCTTAGCGCGGAGTTCTCGTTTATTTGAATAGTTGAGTGTATTAACCGGGATGAAGCTATTGTTGAGAATATAACAATCGAGATCACCGTCTGCATCAAAATCAAAAAAAGCGGCATGAGTAGTGTAGCCGTCGTTGGCGAGTCCATACTCGCGGGCTGCTTCCCGGAAAGTAAGGTCGCCATTGTTGATGAAGAGGGCGTTTTCCTGGCGCATCCCTTTCTGGTATCCGGCGTTACATACATAGATGTCGAGAAGGGAGTCATTGTTGATATCAACCATCACAACACCGGTGCTCCATTTACCGGACTCTTCAATTCCGGCTTTTGCGGAGATATCTTCGAATTTCCAATCGCCTTTGTTGATGTAAAGTTTGTTACTGCCCATGTTGGCAGTGAAAAAGACATCAGCGAGTCCGTCGTTATTGAGATCACCGATAGCACATCCGCCGCCGTTGTAAAAATTCCGGTAGCTGAAGATGTTGAAGTCTTTTGTATCGGTAACCTGGTTGGTAAAATCTATGCCGGTGTCGTCCATCGGCGAGAACATCGTTTTCTCTTTCTCTTTTTGTGAACAGGCGGCAAGCAGCAAGGGCAGCAGAACTAAAAGCGAAGCACGTCTCATAATGTCAACAATCTACAAACAAAAAGAGGTCATTCATTCAAATGACCTCTTTTTTATACATGAAATAAGAATTAGTAACCGGGGTTCTGAACCAGGTTCGGATTCGCTGCGAGCGAACGGTTTGGAATCGGGAACAGCAGCCTTTCGGGGCCGGAAGCACCTTTTTCCTGCCATGCGTCGAGGAATTTTCCGAAGCGGACCAGGTCATTCCTTCTCCAACCTTCCCAGTACAGTTCGCGGCTTCTTTCATCGAGCAGCTGGTTCAGGTCAACTGAGCCCAGTGTGGAAGCGCCACGGATAGTACGTAACTGGTTAACGAGAGTCAGTGCACCTGCAGCATCATTGGTACGCAGCAGTGCTTCGGCTTTCATCAGCAGTACGTCTGCATAACGGAAGTAAACGAAGTCGTTGTTCACGTTATCACCGGAACCATAATCGATCGGATACTTAATAACGCGGATACCAGTTACCTCCAGGTTGTTACCTGTTTCTTTCAGTTTTACTTCGCGGGTGAACGCAAGCGGGTTGTTTTTCCTGTCTTTCAGCGCTACACCATTCTGGTCGTATTGCTGGCCTTCCAGCAAACCGACGCGAATACCTGATACGTTTGTTACACCAGTATAGCTTGCTCCCCTGCGGGTATCGGTTGCTTCAAACTTGTCATAGAAATCACTGAGGGTAGTGAAACCATTCCATCCGCTTGGGTTGTTGTTGTAGTGCAGTGTACAGAACCAGTAGAAACGTACGTTACCGCTGCTGGAACCACCCCTGTTTTCGCCAGTCCAGATGTTTTCTTTGGAGATCGCATCGTTCGTTGGCGCGAAGTTATCGTAAAAGTTAGCCTGCAGCTGGTATTTACCGCTGTTGATCATCTGGTCGGCATAAGTAATCACCTGTTGCATATCGGCTGCATCGAAAGAAGGGCTCGCGCGGTTTGCATAAACACCTTTGTTGAGGTAACACTTCATGAGGAGTGTTCTTGCGGCATCCTTGTTTGCGAGATAAGCAGGTCCATCCGGAAGGTCCGGGATGATTGCTGTCAGCTCACTGATGATCCAGTCGAGTGCTTCCGAACCTTTTCTCACCTGTGGCAGGTCGGCAAGGTCACCACCTGGCTCCCTGTAAGGTACCTGGTCCCATCCGTCGAGCCATGTAAAGCTTGCAAAAGCGCGCAGGTAGCGGGCCTGTGAAGCCTGGGAAGCGGGCGGGTTGAATTTCAACAGGTCGGTAGTAGCAAATACCACCCTACCTACGTTACGATAAGCATCTGCAAGGAAGCTATGGTCAGCGTCCCACTGATGGCTGTGCAGTACGCGCCATACACCGTTATCGTCCCAGTCACCACCTCTTGTTGGTCCGATTGTTTCGTCGGTAGTATGCTGACCGGCAGCCCACACCTGTGACTGATCCTGGTAAGGGTTACGCATTGCAATATAGGCGCCTTCCAGCAGAGCAGATACGTCGGGGTTTGCACCGCCGAACAACTGGTCAGCCTGGTCGCCTGTTATAGCGGAATCCACATCCTCATCCAGTTTTGTACAACTGAATAGGAAGGATGAAAGAATTATTGCCGTTAAGATTGATTTACAATTCATATGGCTGGAATTTTTTAATTAGAATGAAAAGTTTACCCCTAAAATAATATTCCTTGCAGTCGGGTACGGAGCATACTCAATACCAAATGAAGGACGACCAGCAACGTTCTTATCTACGTTTACTTCAGGATCAAATCCTGAGAAGCCAGTTATTACAAACAGGTTCTGACCAGTGAGATAGATGTTTGAGTTCTTGAAAACAGATCCCACATTACCCAGGGCATAGCTCAGGGTAGCGTTGGAGAGCTTCATGTAATCACCTTTCTCGAGGTAACGTGAAGACGCTGTGATCGGGCTTGAAGTAGCTTCGAGCGGATTGAGATCCATCAGGTCTTTGGAGATATTCCTGTTACCCAGGTTGCTTATCGGCAGAACTGTGTTTGCCGTGTTATTATACAACTCATGACCAAATGCACCGTTCATGCTGATTTCCAGGTTGAACTTCTTGTAACGCAGATTGGTAGTGATACCAAGCAGAACATCCGGGTTCGGATCGCCGAGGTACCATTTTGTAGCGCCACCATCTTTCAGGATAGCCTGGCCGTCTTTATCAATTCCCTGGAATTCGCGAACATAGTAAACGTTCAGCGGCTGGTCATTCACGAAACGCTGAATGGTAGTACCGGAGATACCCTGACCGTGCAGACCACCTGTCGGAATTACGATCTGACCAAAATCAGTAAGCTTGTTATCGAGGAAGGTTGCATTTGCACCGATATCCCAGCTGAAGTCCTTGTTGCTGAACACCAGTACATTCAATGCGGCTTCTACACCACTGTTGATGATCTGACCGGGAAGGTTAACCCAGGTTGCTGCATTACCAACTGGAACCGGGTCAGCCAGGTCACGGTCGAACAGGATATCTTTTGTCTTTTTGTTGAAGTATTCTACTGAACCGTAAACACGTCCTTTAGAGATAGAGAAGTCAACACCCGCATTGATCACTGTAGAGGTTTCCCATTTCAGGTCCTTATTTTCCAGTGTATAACGGTTGAATGACTGCTGACCAGCTGTGTAAATTTCCTGTGAAGCAAATGCAGGGAATTCCTGGTTACCGGTCTGTCCCCAGCTACCCCTGATCCTCAACTGGTCGAATATGCTGCTTCCTTTCATGAACTCTTCGTTGTGCATGTTCCATGCAAGTGCGAGTGAAGGGAAGTAACCATATTGGTTGTTCTCACCGAATTTGCTGGAACCGTCAGCACGGAAAGTTCCGGTGAACAGGTACCTGTCTTTGAAGTTCAGGATCACCCTGCCGAAGTATGACTGCAGTTCAGAAGTTCCGTCGTAAGAATAAATCTGGCGGGAACCCTGTGTAGTATACTGCATGTAGTTATAATAAGGAGTCGACACGTTCGCGAAGTCCTGCCCGAACTGGCCTTCACCCCTGTTTACGAACTTCATGTACTCATAACCCGCAAGAGCAGTAAGTGTCAGGTTATTTTCAAATGTTTTCGTATAGTTCAGGGTGTGCGTAAGTTGTGTGGTAGTTAATGAACCGTTCGCGATATTGGCCAGGCCACGTCCCTGTACACCATCGAGGTTAATCCAGCTCCTAAGCTGGTTCTTACGGTTGCTCACCTGGTGGTTAATTGAATACAGGAAGCGATAATCGAGGCCTTCGGTGATTTTGTAAGAAGGTGCTATGTAAGCGAGAATGTTTGAAGTATTGGAGATATCATCATACGCTTCTGACATTGCCAGCGGGTTGATGGCAGTATTACCAAATTGTGGAATGATATAGATGGAATCACCTGTAGCTGTTTTCTTCATGAGCGGGTGCGTGGGGTTCCACTGCAGCGCCTGGCTTACGAGGCTTCCGGTAAATCCGGCATCGTTTGAAACCGGTACTGCATTCTCCGTATTGTGCCCTACAGTAACGTTGAAATCAAGTCCCAGTTTCTTGCTCTGGAGGAACTTGAAAGAACCATTCATTCCCGCAGTGTACTTTTTAAAGTCGGATTTCAGGAGGATACCTTCCTGGTTGAAATAGCTCGCAGAAATGCGATACTTACCATTTTCGTTACCACCTGAAACACCAACACTGTAGTTCTGAGTGATCGCATTGCGTGTAATAGCATCCATGGCGTCAACGTTGGAGCCATAGTCGCCGGAAGTGAGGTTGTATTTAGACAATGCATCCCTGTATTCATTTCCGTCGAGCACATCGAGCTGCTTCATAATGCTGCTCACACCTACAGAGGCATTTACATCAACACGCTGACCACTGGCAGTACCCTTTTTGGTAGTAATGATGATTACACCGTTGGAACCGCGGGATCCGTAAATAGCGGCCGCAGAAGCGTCTTTCAACACTTCCATGGACTGAATGTCGTTGTTGTTGATAAAGTTCAAAGGGTTAGTTGTAGGCAGGTTACCTACGCCACCTGCGTTTACTCCCGGTCTTGCTGTACGTCCGTCGAGTGCAACTCCGTCAACTACGTACAACGGCTGGTTACCTGAACGGATAGAGGCGTTACCCCTGATACGAACAGTTGTGGCGCCGCCGGGTGCACCACTGTTGTTAAGAATTTGTACACCCGCAACCTTTCCCTGGAGGAGCTGGTCGGGCGCAGTTACTACACCTTTATTAAAGTCCTTGGCTTTTACCGATGCAACGGACCCGGTAATGTCCTTTTTCCTTGCAGTACCATATCCTACCACAACCACCTCGTTAAGGTCGGCGTTCGTAGCGGTTAGTGTACTTGCAACTTCAGTCAGCCCACTGATGTTCACTTCCTTACTGCCGAAACCAACTGATGAAATCACCAGTACGGTTGCGCTTTGGGGAACTGAAATGGTGAAACGGCCGTCCGTTCCGGTCGACACGCCCTGTGTCGATCCCTTTACGGCGATCGTCGCTCCCACCACTGGTGAGCCGTCTTTTGAGTCTGTGATTTTTCCTGAGATTACCCGCTCCTGTGCCTGAACGGCAGAGCCTAGAAACAGCATAAGTAAAAGGACTGATAGCCCCCTTACCCAACGTGGCAATGCAGCAATCATAATTGTTGAGTTTTGGTTTTGGTTTTCGTGACGGTTTATAAAAAGTTTATATAGTCTTTTTTGCAACTCCCTCACTTGCTCTTTCGAGCTCAACCCCCCGTTGATTTTCAGCATCTAATCAGCCGCTTGCTCACCAGTATTTCAACTTCAAAGGCACTGTAAAAAAGTCAAACGCTGCTTGACTTTCACATAATCAGCATACCTGAATCATGCACAATGACTGCCCACGCAATCGATTGTGTGTACAAAGTACATATTTTTATGCAAACATAGATTTTTTTGCTTTTTAACAAAGTTTTTTTTGGACGCTTAAATAATTAACTATCAATGGTTCTGCGCTTATCTTGATCCAAAATTCCCCGCAAACCACTACGATTGGTGTTCCAACACGCCCGCAAAAGCTTCCATATATTCTATCACGTCTTCGCGCCGGTTTTTCTTCAGCCAGCGGAAGCCCCCCGGAAGTGCCTGCAGCACCTCGCGGTCTTCGAGATATTCAAGATTATGGATGTCGACAGGGGTGAGCCCGATCAGCTCCAGTTTGTGCATGAGCAGGCTGTGTGGGGCATTGGTGACGCCGCAATAAGAGTCTGCGATCTCGGACCATTCGCCTGTGCCGTGATGCGCATAAGCCAGGATCTCCTCTTTACTGAGATTTGTAACCACCTGGATGAGGTTTCCGCAATTGCAGCCGCCATGGTGCCCCCAGGCATAGTATACGCCTCCCCTGAGCCTGCGCGCTGTTTCCCGCAGCGCACCGATCAGTTCGGGATTGGGATGGGCCATACGAGGTTTTGTTACTTGAATTTCCCACTCCTTTCCGCCCCGGCCAAACCTTGTTTAAACTTTGCTGCGCCATTCATAAGCAATTTCGAACGGTGATGAATTCCTGCGGCCAAAATAAAACCGGCTGCCCCTAACTTTAAGGATTAAACAGCTGAAAATATGAAAGCCCTTCTAACCGCGCTTGCCCTGGCATCCGGCATCGGACTCGCCAGTGCCCAGGAAGCCCCCCTGTGGTTGCGATACCCTGCGATAAGTCCCGACGGCAAAACCGTTGCCTTCGGTTATAAAGGCGACATCTACCGTGTTGACGCAGCCGGTGGTGTGGCCGTTCCGTTAACGATCCACGAAGCGCATGATATGATGCCCGTGTGGAGCCGCGACGGCAAGACAATCGCTTTTGCGTCTGACCGACATGGTAATTTCGACGTGTATACGATGCCCGCAACAGGCGGCACGCCGACCCGGCTGACATACAACAGTTCGCCGGACTACCCCTACGATTTTTCGCCCGATGGCCGCCAGGTGATCTTCGGCAGTGCCCGGAGCATCCCTGAAAAGAATGTCCGCTTTTACAGTCCGCGCCTGTTCCTGAACCTGTACAGTGTTCCGGTTACGGGTGGACGCAGTATCCTGATCACCAGCGCCGGTATGGAAAATGCCCATTACAACAGTAAGGGCACGCAGATCGTGTTCCAGGACCGGAAAGGTTATGAGGATGCCTGGCGGAAGCACCACAATTCTGCGGTTACCCGCGACATCTGGATCATGGATGTGGCTTCCAATACCTATCGCCAGGTGAGTGGCTATGAGGGTGAGGACCGCGAGCCGGTATTCAGCAATGACGACCAGTTTGTGTATTACCTGAGCGAGAAGAATGGCAACCAGAATATTTACAAGGCGCCGGTGAAGAATAAGATGGCCGAGCAGCAGCTGACGAAGCTTACCACGCACCCCGTGCGTCACCTGAGCATCAGCGATAAGAACACGCTCTGTTATTCCTATAACGGTGAGGTTTATACGCTCGCAGACGGTGCCGCACCGAAGAAGCTGGATGTGAAGATCTATAATGACGGTCGCGCCGGGGTGGAAAAGAACGTATCTATCAATGGTAACGTGACCGAGTTTGCGATCTCACCCAATGGAAAAGAGATCGCTTTCATTACGCGCGGGGAGATCTTCGTAACCAGTGTGGAAGGCACGCAGACGAAAAGGATCACCAATACACCGCAGCAGGAAAGAATGGTGGAATGGAGTCCGGATGGCCGCAGTATAATCTATGCGGCAGAGCGGAACGACAACTGGGACATCTTCCGTTCAACCATTACCCGCAAGGAGGAGCCATATTTCTATGCTTCAACCATTATTACAGAAGAACCGGTGATCGCAACTGCGGAAGAGGAATACCAGCCAAAGTATTCCCCTGACGGTAAAGAGGTAGCTTATGTTGCAGAAAGGAATATCCTGAAAGTATATAATGTGGCGTCAAAGAAGACCCGCGTACTGTTGCCGGAAGGCCGGAACTATTCATACGCCGACGGCGACTGGAATTTCAACTGGAGCCCCGACGGCAAGTGGATCATCTCCGATGATGGCGAAGGCAACTGGTTCACCGGCAATGCAGCCATGATCAAATCCGATGGCTCTAACGGCATTGTACACCCGATGAAAAGCGGTTTCGGCCAGGGCAACTTGAAATGGAGCATGGACGGGAAGGTGATCACCTGGACCAGCTCGAAGGAAGGCCGGAAGTCGCTCGCCATGCAGGGCAGCCGCGAGGTTGACATTTATGCCGGTTTCCTTGACCAGGAGCTGTACGACAAGTTCAAGCTGAACAAGGAAGAATATGCATTGCTGAAAGAGAAGGAAGAGAAAGACAAAAAGGAAAAAGAAGAGAAGGAAAAGGCTGCAGCAGACGCGGCGGCAGCGGCAACTAATGGATCAAAAAACGGGAAGGATAAAAAGGCACCCGCTGCACAGGCTGTGCCCAAAGTACCCTTTACACCACTGCTCGACAACCTCGAGAACCGGGTGGCAAGGCTTACCATTAACTCCTCTTCCATTGCCGATTACGCCATTACGCCCGACGGCAGCAAGATCTATTACCTGGCTTCCTTCGAAAAAGGCTATGACCTGTGGGTAACGGAACCGCGTACGCGTGAAACCAAGATCCTCGCTAAGCTCGGTGGCACGCCGAGTGGCATTGAAATGAGCAAGGATGGCAAGACGCTGTTCGTGACGAACCGCGGTTCACTGGTAAAAGTGGATGACCAGGGCAAGATCAGCCCGATCGGCATCAATGGTGAAATGGTACTGAACGCGGAGAAAGAGCGCGCATATATTTATGACCATACCTGGAGGCAGGTACAGAAGAAATTCTATGACCCCAAACTGCACGGACTCGACTGGAAAGGACTGAAGGCTGACTACGCCAAGTTCCTTCCCCATATCAGCAACAACTACGATTACCAGGAGCTGCTGAGCGAGTTGCTGGGTGAGTTGAATGCATCGCATACGGGCGGACGTTATTCCCCCAAAATGGATAACCCCGACCAGACTGCGGCGCTTGGATTGTTGTACGACGAATCCAAAGGTGGCAACGGCCTGGAGGTGACAGAAGTGCTGGAAGGCGGTCCGCTCGACAAATCAACCAACAAACTGAAAGCGGGGATGGTGATCGAAAAGATCGACGGTGAAGCCATTACCGATAAAGAAGACTGGTCGAGCCTGCTGAACAGGAAGGATGGCAAGAATACCCTGCTGAGTGTATATGACCCCGCTACGAACACGCGGTGGGACGAAACCGTTAAGCCTATTACGTTCGGTGAGGAAGCCGGCCTGATGTACAAGCGATGGGTGAAGAAGATGGAAGCGATGGTGAACAAGCTGAGCAATGGCAAAGTGGGTTATGTTCATGTGCAGGGCATGAATGACGGCAGCTTCCGGAATACTTTCGACGCTGTGCTCGGTCGCAACTTCGACAAGGAAGCGCTGATTGTTGACACGCGCTTCAATGGTGGTGGCTGGCTGCACGACGACCTGTACACTTTCCTGAGTGGCAAACGCTACCTCGACTTCGCGCCGCAGGGCAATCGCCTGAAAGATGGCGAACCCATGGGCCGCTGGGCGAAACCCAGCTGCGTGGTGATGAGCGAGAGCAACTACAGTGATGCATTCATCTTCCCTTATGTATACAAGCAGAATGGCGTAGGCAAACTGATCGGGATGCCGGTACCCGGAACAGGAACTGCAGTATGGTGGGAGCAGCAGATCGATCCCACGATCGTGTTCGGAATTCCGATGGTAGCAACTATCGGCAAGGAGAACAGGCCAACAGAAAATTTGCAGCTGGAGCCGGATATCAGGGTACCGCTGACATACGAGGACTTCCTGAATGGCCGCGATCCCCAGATTGAAACTGCGGTGAAGGAGATGCTGAAAAGCATCAGCGAGCCGAAGAAGGGGTTCTGAGTCCTGGTTTCAAAATTAGAAATTCAAAGAGGTCTCCGTTGGGGGACCTCTTTTTTTCTACTCAGCACCGACTCTTCACATCCACTTTATGTCCCCTTGATGTCGACTTGATGTTCACTCAAGGTCCACTGAAGACTTCTTCCCGGAGTTTTCACTTTTTACTTTGAAATTGATTGAAATAGAATTGAAGGAACATCGTTACTTAGCTTTGAAACTTTTTAATATGACGATACCTGTGAGAATTATTACGGTGATATTGGGATTAATGTTTCCCTGGTTATTGTCTGCCCAGACGATTACAGGTGTGTGGCGGGGTAAGATCAAGGGAGCACAGGCCGAAGTGAAGCTGGTGAAATCCGGCGACAACCTGGTTGGCGTAGCCTATTACTACCAGAATAAGAACAGGTATAAGCGATATAGTGTAAAGGGCCATTTTGATCCCAATACCAATGCGGTGATCTGGTGGGACGAGCTGCTGCTGGAGGAAATGACCAAATCGCGCCCATTGCCCTTTTCGGCTGACCCCGAGGCCCAGCTGATGGTTGCGGATTTTAACTGTCCGGGTGCCGATGAAATGTACCTCGACGGAACGAGCAGTTCCCGCGACAACAAGCAGAAGCAAAACGGCAATGTTCACCTGGTGAAGATGGACAAGCCATTGTTCCGCGACGAATGGGATTTTATCATTGACAATTACTTCGTGGGGGGTAATGACCCGCAGCTGATCGATAGTGTTCGCCTGGTGGCGGTTGCGCCAATGCCAGAGGAGCCAATGGGTACACCAGAGGCGTCCCCTGCGCGCCCGCCGTTAACGGCCCACCAGCCGGCTACCGTGCCAGCTGTTACGGCTCCCGGATCGGGCCAGCCTTCGGCTTCCATTCCACCCGCTGCGACCTCTGAACCGGTAGCAGCCTCAGCGCCGCCAGTGACCGCTCCTGTGACTGCTCCCGTGACCCCTCCCACTGTAAAAGCGGCTCCCCCCGCCAACGAAATAAAGTTCAGTTCCCGCAAGAATGTACTGCAGACGGTGATTCCCATTACCGCCAAAACCATTGAGCTCCGTTTTTACGACAATGCGCAGGTGGATGGTGATTCGATAGCCCTTTTCCTCAATGGGAAAATGCTGCTGCAACATATACGCCTGACCGAACAGCCCTATATCGTTAAGCTGGACGCTTCCGAGCTTGGCGATGACAATGAACTGGTGATGGTAGCCGAGAACCTGGGCAGCATTCCCCCTAATACGTCGTTTATGGTAGCCGAGGTTGGCGACAAGCGCTACGAGGCCCGCCTGTTTGCGAACGAGAACAGCAGTGCGCTGATCCGGATCGTAAGGCCCGCTGCGAAGAAGGAGGAATAAGAAGCGCCGGAGTGCCGCAATTTCTAGTTTTTGTATTACGCTGGGTTTCAAAATTTTACAAAAAGTAACTAGGGAGAAGGTAGGGACAAGCTTAGGAATAAGTTTGGTTTGCTTCCCTGTATCTTCCGTGTAAGCTGGCCGTTAGCTGGCCTGATGGTGCGATGACGCCGTTTCAGCTGTTAAAAAATCGGGAAAATTTGGTTTTAAGGTGGATAAAAGCATTTCATATCAAGGAAAAAAATATAAGACGAAACGCTATTCCAACAGTTGCAGGAACCCCTGCTTTATTATATTTTTTCGCCCGGAATCTATTTGCAACCTTATCCTCTTCACTCTCCTGCCCTACGGGCATGTTGTGACTCAGGCTGCGAAGCGCTGTCCACAAAACTGCGTCTAAATCCCCTAAACCAAATGTATGTTTTCACCTAAAGCTATCCGGATCGCGTCCATTATTGCTTTATTGCTTTCCGTAACAGGCTTGCTACTGTGCATCCTGCTATTTAATTATTCCGGAGCCTCGGCGGCAATGGGCATTATCTCCTGGAGTCTTTTAATCTGGGCCTCTGTGATCGGCCTGCAGTTGAGCCGGTATAAGTTGTATGAAGACGAATACCGGAAAGTGGCTATCCGCATTTATGCCATTATCGGCTGCTTCCTTTTGTTTCTTTTCGTAGGAATAATCGTTGGGCTAGTGATTTCAGCGATCATTTTATCCATGCTCTGGGCCTTAAAAAGCAATTACGATGACTGGGTCCCATCAGAACAGGAAAACACTCCAGAAGCTGAATAACCAATCATTATCACCGACTATGAAAAAAACTGTCTTAGCGCTGCTTGGATCCTGCATTACGGCATTGACTTTCGGCCAGGCGGAAATCAACCAGAAGCTAATTGAACTTGGCAAGACTTACAAAGACTTTATGTTCCGCAATACAGCAACAAAAGAAGTTTTAAAAGACGCCAAAGCAAATGTTCCGGAAAGCCTGGTCTATTCGACTGACTTTATTGTTCAGACCATCACGACAAAAAACAAGTTATTATCACAACAGTACCTGACACGGCCTGATGACCAGACCCTGAGACAAATATTTATCATCAGGGCCATCAACCACAACCTGCGGGAAGAAAACCAGATTGACAATAATAAACTCATTGACAGCCTTAACGCTGCGGAGATCCCGGCTTATGAACTGGTTGACAATTATTACGGCATGCTGTTTACGGCAGTAGGCAACAAGAATCAACCCTTTAATCTTGCAAAAGTTGATTTCAAACTCAAGGACTACAAATTCAAAGACGAAACGGAAAAAGGAATCTTCTTTTTACGCTGCATGAAAGATTGCAACAGCGTGATCTGGGGATACATGAATGTTGTTAAGCCGCCTAATACCAAAAATGCCTACGAGAATATAAATAAGTTTCCTGAATTCAACGGGCAGCCCTACTATCAATATTCAGACTTCTACTTCACGGATTTTGAAATGAATATTATCAAGGACCAGGGCAGACAGAGTTATAAAAGCTATTATCTCGACAAATACTTCGAGACCCTGCTTTTCCATCTCATCTGCTTAAACCGGGAAGGCGGTTCGGAAAAGGAGAAGAACGACTTGTTGCTCGGTTCCATACTGAAAGATAGCAACCTGTATAAGTATACGAACTACCAGGACACACTAAAAGAGATCTTCAAAGTACAGAAACAGTAAACGCTGAAAAGAATAATAGAGATCACAGTGTTTGGAGAACCCAGAAAGGCCAAGTAAGATGAAGAGGCAAATTGCCTGGACGATTGTAGCAACAATATTGTTTTACATTGCTGGCAGGCTTGCATACGAGTACTTTAACCAATGGACACTTAGCCTGATTACATACTTTTCGGGAAACAGGATCTCGTTCTTTGGCAAGTTTCCTTTTTTGTTTGTAGGAGATCCGAATTTCGGGCTCATTTTTTCTTCAATACCATTGAGCATCTTTTTATGCCTTCTGGTTTTGCGAAATAGAACTTCTCCAGGATTTCGGTGGACAATTTTACTATACTTACCTGTATTAGTTCTCACCTATTTACTCAACTGCAAGCTTTTCAGTTTGCACTTGTTGACATCGGCAGATGCCTATAAGCAAGGAGAAATGCTTACCTACCCATTATGGATCATTAAGATCAATTCCCTGCTGCTTAAATCAATAATCCTGACGACAATCCTGGTGATGACCGTCAATCTAATTAAAAGGTTTAAAAGGATTGCCCAGCAACATAATTAGAATGCGATCTAAATTTAAAACCATAGTGACTGTACTTCCCTATCTCATCGTGCCATAGAAGTTGGCAAAGTATGGAATTCAACATATGAGCATTACTATAAGGATAGCTTGTCGCAACAAGACCTCTCTAACTTGATTCTTTATATCAAAATTGCGGTAAAGCGAAAATATATTCGGAAGTAGTGGCAGAAAATCAAAATGAAGCTATTCAAAGGGGAAATCCCCCGGCTGCAGTCCGGGGGGATTTCTTTAAAGGGTAATATCCATCCTACCCTCATTGCCCGGGATATCCCTGGCCGTTGCACTGACACTACCCCCTGCATATGCAGGATTATCTTCTACTGTCGTGTACGTCCATTTATTCCGGTTGATCGGGTTAAGTACTGCATTACCCACTTCGACCAATTCTCCCGTTGCCGTTCGAATGCTTATACTGACTTCAGCAATCCTGAAGTCGTCTTTTGCCTTCACAACAATAGGAGACCCTGGGAGTCCGGCATATTTGCTGACATCGATGCTTATCACCACCGGAGCTTTAAGGTAATCCCGGAAGGCCGCATTGAAAGCGGTCTTACCCGAAGGGAGGTTTCTTTCATATTCTGCCTTCAATTCAGGGTTTGCGTTTGCACCCTGGGCAAATAAAGAAGCTTCTCCGAACCGATCACGGACCCTTACCTGATTCTCAGTTGGTTCAGCGTCTTTGTCGACTTCCGGCAGACGCGTAATAAAGGTGTCGTCGCCTCTTTGTTTGTAGACGAACTGATCACCTAACTTACCGCTTGCTCCTTTCACGAGGAGATTTTTAGTAACCTTGGCCATAATTTTTCATTTAATTGAATTAAAAAATTTATTACGATAACCGCTTCAGAAGGAAGCCTGGCGGGGTCTCACCTCCCGTTTCAACTTGTGAGACGCTTCTTTAGCGGTAAATCAGGAATAACTAAAAAAACAAGAATGAATCTTACAAGCACTATTTCATAATCCGACTAAAAAAGGGAATAATCCGACCAAAAAGCGGAATAATCCGTTTTGGAGGATAGTCAAAAAAGCTGCAAAGCCGGGAAGTTGCATCCTTTATGCAGTGAAAAAACCGGCCAAAATTTCGTTTTTCCCGACCAAAATTTCGTTTTTCAATTACCCCTTCATCCACCAAGCATGTATAATCCATGTATTATCCATGTATTATCCATGTATCATCCCCTCTGAAATAGCATATTTAATACATGGTTAATACATGGTTTATGCATAGTTCAGGCAACCGCCTGGTACAGCTAAAACCTGATCGTATATCCCTGTCAGTGGTGTAATCTGCTTTCTGTAATTAAAACTCAAAAAAGAAGGAAAACACCTTTGCAGGAATGACCGGAATATTCTATTTTTTCGCCGGAATTGAACACCTTATCCTTGTCACTCCTACCCCATTATCGGTCAGGTCATGTGACTAAGGATGCGAAGCGCTGCCCGCCAGCCTGATCTTGTGTAAACGAATAACAGAGAGGAAATGGAAAAGATCGTCTTGCGGCCTTATCACCGCACCGGAAGGCTGCATATAGGCCTTTACTTCACCTTTAACGCGGAGTTGGTTAACGTGGTCCGGCAATTGCCAGATGCACGTTGGGAACCCGCGGGCCGCTGCTGGCATATTCCTTATTCGGACCATGCCTATTCCCGGTTAAAAGAGCTATTGTCCGGAAAGGCAGATCTTGACTTCGCTGCGATAGATGCTGCTTTAAGTGGGGAACTGCCCCTGTTTCCAATCCCGGCCAGCTTGTCGGCAGAGAACCGTGCTGAGTTAGACCGCTTCCTGCAGTTGCTGCAGTTGAAGGCTTATAGTCGCAATACGATCCGCACCTACCGGAACGAGGTTATCCAGTACTTTCAGCATCTTGGAGACAGGTCCGCGAAAGTCGTTTCTGTCGAAGGGGTTAAAGAATACATACACCAGGTGCTTACAGTAGAAAAGTTGAGCGAGCATACGGCCCATAGCCGGTTAAATGCATTGAAATTCTATTACGAGCAGGTATTAAGTAGGGAAAAGTTCTTCCTTGAAATTCCCAGGCCTCAGAAACCGCACCAACTGCCCAAAGTATTAAGCGAGAGGGAATTGGAGCGGATGTTCACGGCTGTACAGAATCTCAAGCACAAGGCCTTGCTATTTACTGCTTACAGTGCAGGACTGCGGGTAAGCGAAGTAGTAAATTTACGACTAAAAGATATCGACAGCGGCCGGATGCAGATCCGGGTCGAGCAATCGAAGGGGAAGAAAGACCGCTATGTAGGTTTAAGTGTATTGTTACTGGATGTGCTTCGGGCCTACCTGACCCAGGTACATCCCCGGCCCCTTGTATACCTATTCGAAGGCGACCGACCCGGACAGGCCTACACGAGCCGATCAGCGCAGGCGGTGTTTCAGCAGGCGAAAGAGCGGGCAGGCATCCTCAAATCAGTAGGATTTCATGTGTTACGCCACAGCTTTGCGACGCACCTGCTAGAGAAGGGCATAGATATCCATTATATCAAGCAGCTTCTTGGACATTTCAGTATAGAGACTACGGAGCGCTACCTACATGTGAAGAAACAGGACCTGGTGGCGATAATCAATCCACTTGATGAGTTGTTCAAAGGAAGAGAGTGGAGATGATGATTTTGGGGTTCGAGGTTAAGTCAGCAAGTGAACAGGTGAATTTCAGAGCCACCTCATTTTGTCCGAGGCCGCGCAATACAAATAGCGCATTAACCTGCCAATTTATTGACGCAACTTCGCTATGCAAATAGCGATCACCTTACAAGTTGAAAAACAAGTCCAATCGCGAATTAAAAACTTCGTACTATTCGTAAATACATTCGTTATGGCGCCAGTCGTGGGACTGTCCTTGGATCAGACCTCTGTGTAACAAAATGAATGGCGTCTCTAATACAATTATTCAGTGAATATTTTCAGCTATCAAATGCGGCAATCAATGGAATTAACTAGTAAAATTTATGTTTGCCAGGCTAGCCATCGGCGGAGCGGCTGTGAGCTTGCTCGCGAAGCGGCGACGCCCGCTGGCTAGCCAAAGCTAAAAGAAAATTGACACAGTGTTGATCCATAAATAACGGTAATTGGCGGGTGAAAACACCCTATATAAAATAGAATTATAGTTGTCCATGAATGTCACATTCCGATATAATGTACCGACTGCGGAAATGGGATTTCCGCAATCTCGGTTGGGTGTACACGGTGGATCTTGCCGATTGGCCAGCCCCCGACCGGGGACCGGTATTAAATTCTCTAAGTGTAAGACCCTGCAGCCGGCGCATAACAACATATTGGCAAAAGCGGCATATCATTGTTTTAAATAAAAGACTCAGCGGCCGCCTTCGCCAATACCTTAACGTTGTAGGCAATTTAAATGACCCGTATGCAGACTGTAGGCCAATATCAAATAGAAATCTATCGCGACGAGACTTTCGACAAACATTCCAATGACAACGTTCATTTATACGATCATGTACATTTCAAAAAAGACAACTATGTATTTCCTACAATGATAGGTGTCAAGGTATTCAAGGGAAATAATTTAATACAAAGCGCCATTATTGGCTCTATTGGTGGCGGGACTGGTATTCATAGCACGTCTGTTATTTATGAAAATGAAAGACTATTAATTTGTTGTTCTGACAGTATATTTTGCTTGTCGATTCCAGACCTAATATTACTATGGCAAACACGGGCAGACCAAGCAACTTGTTTTGAAATTTACAAATATCAAGATAATTACATTGTTCATGGCGAATTAGAAATATCCAGACTCGACGTAGATGGTAAAATACTTTGGCAAAGAAGCGGAGCAGATATATTTACAACAATAAGTGGAGAACAGGCATTTAAACTGACTGACAATTTAATCATAGCAAAAGACTTCGAAGATCGAGTTTATAAATTCGACTACGATGGAAATGAGTTGACAGATATGTCTCAGTTTTCATAAAAATAACTAGTAAAAAACTGCCTACAACATGGTATTGGCAAAAGCGGGCTGCCAACAACCAGGCGAATTTTCAAGGATCTAAGCGCCCGCCTTCGCCAATCCCTAAACGTTAGCACCAATACAATGCCCCACATTCGAGCACTCATCATATTCTTCCTGATTCCTAAGATTGGACTCAGTCAATTTGTATTAAGTAAATTCAATCCAGATACTCTAGGCAAGAAATCAATAATTAGTGGTCAACCAATCTATACTATCAAATGGAAAGACAAATTGGGTGACAATTTTATCATACTTACAGAAGGAAAAGAAGTGAATGTTGATCCGATGAAAGCGCCCGCTACTATGAATGATGATGACGTACACAAAAACAAGAGCCTTTATGCATTTCATCTAGTAAACGGAGATTCAGTTCTCTGGAAATTAACTGACTTTGAGAAATTATGTCCATTTGATGTTATTGCAGAATTTCGTGACGGTTCAACAAGAATTACTGACATCGACAAAAACGGTATTGCAGAAACCTGGATAATGTATTCAACAACTTGCGCTAGTGATGTTAGTCCAAGAACATTAAAATTAATTTTGCATCAAGGTTCAAATAAATATGCAATTCGAGGCACGTCTCAACCATCTACTAGTATGGAGGATAAAGAATATGGTGGCAAGTTTGTTCCTGATCATTCCTTCCAGACTTTGCCAAAATCGTTTTTGAAATATGCCCAAGAACTGTGGTCACAATACTTATATGACTATTAAAAAGTACTGGTGCTAACATGGTATCCTATGTATAACGACCTTAGAGTGGACGAAAAAACCACCACAATTTTCTTTT
>NZ_JSVC01000028.1 GCF_000814475.1 Flavihumibacter solisilvae
GTAAATGGGTTACCGAGGGTAAAAATATAAACTAATCTGAAACTGCAAAATTTTTTTTTGTTGTTTAATCAGAAATGATTAAGCAACAACTTCAGTTGAAGAAACAGAAACAACAGTCTTGTTGTCTTTGGTCTTCCTGAATTCTACAACACCATCAGTAGTTGCGAACAGTGTGAAATCTTTTCCAACACTAACGTTCTTGCCTGGGTGATAAACAGTACCACGCTGACGAACGATGATGTTTCCAGCAATAGCAGGCTGACCACCGAAGATCTTTACACCAAGACGCTTGCTTTGTGAGTCGCGACCGTTCTTAACACTACCTTCACCTTTTTTGTGTGCCATGACGAATAAATTTTAAACGGTAATAATACCGGGATTATGCGATTTCGTTGATCTTGATTTTGGTATAGTGATTCCTGTGACCAATCTTTTTACGGAATCCTTTCCTTCTTTTCATTTTGAAGGCGATGACTTTGTCACCCTGGAGATGATCTACGATTTCAGCTTTAACTACAACTTTAACCGCGTCACCTGCACTGAGGCTTCCGTTGTTATCGACCAGCAATACTTCAGAGAATTCTACTTTATCGCCGGCGTTACCTGACAATTGAGGTACATACAAGGTCTGGTCTTTTTCTACCTTGAATTGCTGCCCGGCTATTTTAACAACTGCAAACATAACTTACCAAAATTAGGAGTGCAAAGGTAAGGGGAAAAACCTTACTTGCAAATAGATTTTCAGAAATAATTACTGCAAATTTAAGGTGCCGGAACGAAATGACCCCCTAAATTTGCCGGCATTCAAGCAGCCTGACAGTATGAAATTCAAGTCTTTCCTGGCTAAACCTTTTGCGGCCTATGTGGTGAAACAGGTGAAAAAGTCCATGCAGAACGCCGTCCCCGACCAGGAGGCCATCTTCCGTGACCTGCTCAAAACAGGTGCCAATACCCAGTTCGGCCGGGATCACCACTTCGATTCCGTCAAAACCCCTGAGGAGTACCGCCAGGCTGTTCCCCTCCGCGATTACGAAGGTTTCCGCCCCTATATCGACATGATCAAGGAAGGGAAACATAATATATTATGGAAAGGCGTGCCGATGTACTTCGCCAAAACATCCGGTACCACCAGTGGTATTAAATATATCCCCATCTCCAAGGAGTCCATGCCGAACCACTTCAACAGTGGTCGGAACGCGGTTTTCTGCAATATGGCTGAGATAGGCAGCTCAAACATCTTTGACGGAAAAATGATCTTCCTTTCAGGATCCCCGGAACTGGAAAGGATCGGCGGCATCCCCACGGGCAGGCTCAGCGGCATTGTTAATCACCAGATCCCAAGTTATCTGAGGACCAACCAGTTGCCTTCATACGAAACGAACTGTATCGATGACTGGGAAACCAAACTGGACCGGATCGTCGAGGAAACCATCAACCGTAACATGACACTGATCAGTGGTATCCCACCATGGATGCAGATGTATTTCGACCGCCTGATCGAAAGAAGCGGTAAGAAAGTGGGAGAGTTGTTCCCTGATTTCTCCGTATTGGTGCATGGCGGCGTGAACTTCGAACCTTATAAGGCAAAGCTTTTTGAAAGCATCGGCAGGAAAATAGCTGCTATTGAAACATACCCTGCTTCAGAAGGATTTTTCGCTTTCCAGGATTCGCAGGAAGCTGAGGGACTTCTCCTCAATACCAACAGCGGCATCTATTTCGAATTCGTGCCTGCAGAAGAGATCTTCCTGCCAAACCCTAAAAGGATCGGCCTGCAGGATGTAAAAGTTGGGCAGAATTATGCCATTATCATTAACTCAAATGCCGGACTGTGGAGCTACAATATCGGCGATACAGTTAAGTTCGTTTCAACGGACCCGTATCGTATAGTAGTGTCGGGCAGGATCAAACATTTCATTTCCGCTTTCGGCGAACATGTGATCGGTGAAGAAGTGGAATACAGCCTGATGAAAGCTGCAACAGAAGCTGGAGTGCACATCACTGAGTTTACCGTAGCACCCATGATCTCGCAGGACAAAGGCAAATCATACCACGAATGGCTGATCGAGTTTGACAACAGGCCCGAAGATATCAGTGCGTTTGCAGAACAGGTGAATGCAAATCTCCGTAAAAAGAACATCTATTATGATGATCTCATCACCGGGAATATACTGTTGCCCCTGCGGATTACTCCTGTCCGTAAGAATGGCTTTATTGATTATATGAAGAGCATCGGGAAACTTGGTGGCCAGAATAAAGTACCAAGGTTGAGTAACGACAGGGCACTCGCTGATGCCCTCACGCCATGGAAAGAAGAATTTTAAATTTTTTTTTGACTTATTTCCGCTAAAAACTTATAGTTTTGTCCATCATTTTAAATAACGAAGGCATTACTAATTGAACATGAAAGCATTCCAACAACATAGCGCTCCTCTCCAGATGGATAGCCGGGTTGTATTTTCTCCGGAAGCTGCCTTTTGTTTTTTGCCACGACCGCGACGTGGTTGCTGGTAGGACGAGCCCTTTGCAACGGCCCCTATCAGTGAAAAAAGCCCCACGAAATTTATTCTTACACAATACGTGTACGCTAAAATTTACTGATTCTTAATTTACTGTAAGTGGAAACACAAAACATTATCGTCAGGGTAGCCACTCCCGATGATAGCCATTTTGCAACTACCATCACCGATGAAATGGAATCGTCAGCCAAGGCCCGGGGAACCGGTATCGCCAAACGCTCGCCCGAGTACATCGTTGAAAAGATGCATGAAGGAAAAGCAGTGATCGCATTGACTGAAGACGGTACCTGGGTTGGTTTTTGTTATATCGAAACCTGGAGCCATGGTGAATACGTGGCCAATTCAGGACTGATCGTATCACCTGCATTCAGGAAAAGCGGAGTTGCAAAACGCATCAAGGAGTGTACGTTCAAGCTTTCGCGTGAAAAATTCCCCAATGCGAAACTGTTCGGTCTCACTACCGGCCTGGCCGTTATGAAGATCAACTCCGACCTGGGATATGAGCCGGTAACGTATTCTGAGCTCACACAGGATGAAGCCTTCTGGTCTGGTTGCAAAAGTTGTGTGAATTTCGACATCCTCATGAGCAAGGAACGCAAGAATTGCCTGTGTACCGCCATGCTCTACGACCCTAAGGATCATTACAAGCCCGAAGAAACTGCAGCTGATTTCAAGCAGCACTCGAAAGCATATGAACGCCTCATGCGATTCAAGCAGTCGCGTTTCATCAAAGCCTTCCTGAAAAAAGCCACAGGCACGGACAATACCGGCGATAAACAAGGTGGCGCTTCTTCAGGAAAGAAGAAGATGTTTTCCCTGCTCCAGTTCTTCTTTAACTTTTAAAAACAGACCAGCTAATAATGTCACAGAAAGTTGTTTTAGGATTCAGTGGTGGCCTGGATACCACCTTCTGCGTAAAGTATCTGAGTGAAGACAAAGGATACGAAGTGCATTCCGTTATCGTGAATACCGGTGGTTTCACCGACGACGAACTGAAGAAGATCGAAGCGCATGCATATGCTCTTGGCGTGAAATCGCACAAGACCGTGAATGCCGTTAAAGGATATTATGACCGCATTGTCCGTTACCTCATTTACGGGAATGTGCTCAAGAACAATACTTATCCCCTGAGTGTAAGCGCGGAAAGACTTAGCCAGGCGCTGCATATTGCTGAACATGTTAAGGAGATCGGCGCTGATGCCGTTGCGCATGGCAGTACCGGTGCAGGAAACGACCAGGTGCGTTTTGATATGGTGTTCCATATTATGATCCCCGGTGTGGAGATCATTACACCTATCCGCGACCTGAAGCTAAGCCGCGAAGCAGAGATCGAATACCTGAAGGAGAAAGGGGTAGCAATGAACTTTGACAAAGCTGTTTACTCTATCAATAAAGGATTGTGGGGAACCAGTGTAGGCGGAAAGGAGACACTTTCCTCGAAGGGAATGTTGCCGGAAGAAGCCTGGCCTACACAGGTGACCAAATCAAATCCTGAAGAAGTGAAACTGCACTTCGAAAAAGGAGAACTCACGGCCATCAACGACCGCAAGTTTGATCACCCCGCGGAAGCTATCCAGCACCTGCAAAGCATTGCGGGTCCATTCGGCATTGGCCGCGATATCCATGTCGGCGACACCATCATCGGCATCAAAGGCCGCGTTGGATTTGAAGCCGCTGCTCCCATGGTGATCCTGAAGGCACACCATGCCCTCGAAAAGCATGTGCTCACCAAGTGGCAGCTCAACTGGAAAGACCAGCTCGCACAATTCTATGGCAACTGGATGCACGAAGGCCAGATCCTGGATCCTGTAATGCGCGACATCGAGGCCTTCCTCGAGCGCTCACAACAGAATGTTACCGGTGACGTATATGTGCAGTTGTTGCCGTACCGTTTCCAGGTGACCGGCATCGAATCTGCTTTCGACCTGATGTCGTCGAAGTTTGGCAAGTATGGCGAAATGAACAGTGGCTGGAGTGGTGAAGATGTGAGAGGATTCTCGAAAATATTCGGTAACCAGACTGCGATCTGGAACGCCGTAAACAAAGGTGAATAATACATTATTATGATCAGAATCGGAATAGTAGGAGGTGCAGGCTACACTGGTGGTGAATTGATCAGGATATTGATCAATCACCCTGCAGCGGAGATTGTTTTTGTACATAGCAAAAGCAGTGCGGGAAAGCCCTTGCACTCGGTTCACCAGGACCTGGTCGGAGAAACAGGAATGCTGTTTACGGATAAGCTCGACACGACGGTTGACGTACTGTTTCTCTGTACAGGACATGGTGATGCGAAGAAATTCCTGGAAGCAACAGCGCTTCCGGATCATGTCAGGGTCATTGACCTGTCAAACGATTTCCGCCTGGTTGCAAATGCTGAATTCCAGGGCAGGAAATTCGTGTATGGATTACCAGAACTCAACCGCGAAGAGATCCGCAAGGCCCAGGCCATTGCTAACCCAGGCTGCTTTGCAACTGCCATCCAGCTCGGGCTGCTGCCACTGGCAAAAGTCGGTTTGCTTTCCGATATCTATACTACCGGTATTACCGGGTCAACCGGAGCTGGACAATCCTTTTCAGGGACATCGCATTTCAGTTGGCGCGCAAATAATATCCAGGCTTATAAAACATTATCGCACCAGCATCTTGGTGAAATAGGACAATCGCTCCTGCAACTGCAGAGAGAAACAGAATTTGACCTGAGCTTTGTTCCTTGGCGCGGCGATTTCACGCGTGGAATCTTCATCAGCTCCACATTGACCTGCCCGCTTCCGAAGAAGGAATTGCTCGACCTGTATAATGAATTTTATGCCGATCATCCGTTCACTTTCGTGAATGATGATGCCATCTTCCTGAAACAGGTGGTCAATACCAATAAGGCTGTTGTGCAGCTTGAAAAAGTAGGAACAAAACTCGTGGTACATTCCGCAATTGATAACCTGCTCAAAGGAGCAAGCGGCCAGGCTGTACAGAACATGAACCTGATGTTCGGGCGCAATGAATGCGAAGGCCTGAAGCTCAAGGCGAACTTTTTTTAATTTTTCTTTTCACTTTTGAATCTGAAGAATGAAACTCTTTGACGTATACCCCCTTAACAATGTCGCCATCACCAAAGCAAAAGGATCTAATGTGTGGGACGACAAGGGAAACCAATACCTCGATATGTATGGTGGTCATGCCGTGATCTCCATCGGTCATACCCACCCGCACTGGGTTGAAAAGATAGAATCACAGCTGCGGCAGATAGCATTCTACTCGAATTCGGTGCTGATTCCACAGCAACAGCAACTCGCAGACAAGCTCGGTAAACTTTCAGGAAAGAACGATTACCAGCTTTTTTTATGCAATTCCGGTGCTGAAGCAAATGAGAACGCATTGAAACTGGCATCCTTTCATACCGGCAGGAAAAAGATCGTCGCTTTCCGGAAATCATTTCATGGAAGGACCTCGCTGGCAGTTGCTGCAACCGACAACCCCGCCATTGTTGCACCGGTGAACCAGACCAATAATGTCATCTTTCTTCCTTTCAATGATACTGCTTCCCTGCAGGCACTGTTCAATGCACAGGGTAAAGAAATAGCAGCCGTGATCGTGGAAGGAATCCAGGGTGTAGGAGGCATTAATGTGGCTTCAACAGAATTCCTGCAGGCTATCCGCAGGCTGTGCGATGAGTCAGGCGCAGTTTTCATTGCCGATGCCGTTCAGTGTGGTTATGGCAGAAGTGGTAAGTTCTATGCGCAGGATCATTCCGGCGTAAACGCAGATATTTATTCCATGGCTAAGGGCATGGGAAATGGATTCCCTGTGGCCGGCATTTCCATTGCACCGCACCTGCAGCCGAAGTATGGCATGCTGGGAACTACCTTCGGTGGGAATCATCTCGCATGTGCAGCTGCGTTGGCTGTGCTTGAAGTGATGGAGCAGGAAAACCTGATGGAGAATGCTAAGCAAACAGGAGATTACCTGATGGAACAACTGAAGGCTATGCCAAAAATCGCGAATGTAAGAGGAGCAGGACTCATGATCGGGTTTGATGTTCCGGAAACACATAAAGACCTCCGTAAGAACCTGCTCGAAAAGCATCGCATTTTCACCGGGGAAGCCAAGCCAAACGTAATCCGTTTACTTCCATCACTCGCGCTCACGAAGGCAGAAGCCGATACCTTTCTCGGGGCATTGCGTGAAGAACTGAACTAACCGATAACTGAACTGTATATGAAGAATTTCGTTTCCGTAAAAGATGTAAAAGACATTAACGCACTGGTACAGGAGGCGCTCGCGTATAAGGCGGATCCGTATAAAGACATCAACCTTGGTACGCGCAGGCGGATCGGGATGTTGTTCCTGAATCCCAGCATGCGCACGCGCCTGAGTACCCAGGTAGCTGCACAGCAGCTGGGTATGGAAGCGGTAGTGTTTAATGTCGGTAGTGAAGGCTGGGCACTGGAATTCGAGGAAGAAGCAATCATGAGCGGCAATACTGTTGAGCATGTGAAAGATGCGGCGCCGATCATGGGGAAATATTTTGACATCCTATGTATCCGGACTTTTCCTTCCCTCAAGAACCGGGACGACGATTACAGCGAACTTTATATCAACCAGTTCATCAAATATGCAGGCATCCCGGTAGTGAGCCTGGAAAGTGCCACACTGCACCCGCTCCAGAGCCTTACCGATATTATCACCATGACCGAGGTGCTGTCACAATCACCCAAGCCGCAGGGCAAGCCGAAAGTAGTTCTTACCTGGGCACCGCATGTAAAGCCCCTGCCACAATGTGTGGCCAACAGCTTCGCTCAGTGGGTAAATGCATGGGGACAGGCAGAGTTTGTTATTGCACACCCGGAAGATTATGAACTCGATACCCAGTTTACCCAAGGTGCGACTATTACGCACGACCAGGAAGAAGCCCTTCGCGATGCCGACTTCGTGTATGTGAAAAACTGGAGCACCTTCCACGACTACGGCAAGATCTACTGCAATGATCCGTCCTGGATGCTTACGAATGAAAAACTGCGGGTATCACGAAATGCAAAAGTGATGCACTGCCTGCCGGTTCGCCGCAATGTTGAACTGAGCGACGAGATTCTCGACAGTACCAACAGCCTCGTGACCACGCAGGCGGGAAACCGGGTGTGGGCAGCGCAGGCTGTATTAGCGAACCTGCTGCGAAGCAAGTGAGGAGTGGGTAGGACAGATTTGACTTTTAAATATTGATTTTAATTGAACAAGCTTTTCATCATAAAAATCGGCGGAAACGTAATTGACAATTCCGACGCACTTCGGTCATTTCTTGGCGATTTCGCCACCGTGGATGGTAGGAAGATCCTTGTGCATGGCGGCGGTAAAATTGCAACCCGGATCGGTGAACAGTTGGGTATAGAATCGAAATACGTAGACGGACGAAGGATCACCGACGACCAGACGATTGACCTGGTCACGATGGTGTATGGCGGACTGGTTAATAAAAAGATCGTAGCCCAACTGCAGGCACTTAAGTGCAATGCACTCGGAATTTGCGGCGCCGACGGCAACCTTGTTCCGGCAGAAAAGCGTCCTGTAAAAGAAATTGACTGGGGCTGGGTAGGTGATGTGAAAAGCAACCAGTTGCCTTCAGACCGATGGCAGGTTCTCCTTGATAATGGATTTGTACCAGTGCTGGCGCCACTCACGCACGACAGCAATGCTCATATCATGAACACGAATGCCGACACTATGGCGTCGGCAATAGCTGTAGCGCTTTCAACGGCTTATGACGTGCGGCTGATCTATTGCTTTGAAAAGAAAGGTGTGCTTGAATCCGTGGAAGATGACAACTCCGTCATCCGTACCATCAACAAAGAGTCCTACGCACAACTGAAAGCAGAACAGAAATTATTTGCGGGGATCCTTCCCAAGCTTGACAATGCATTTGCAGCCATTGATGCAGGTGTAAAGGAAGTATTGATCGGTCACGCAGACGATCTGCTGCAGAATACAACTCCATCTACTACCGGAACACTCATTTCTGCATGACAGTCGACCATTTATATAAAGACGCGTTATCACTGCTGAAAGCATTGATTCAAACACCTTCACTCAGCAGGGAGGAGGACAAAACCGCTGACCTCATCTATTCATACCTGCAGGAAAGAGGAGTTAATGTGAACCGGTATCTGAATAATGTCTGGGCGGTAAATGAACATTTCGATAAGTCAAAGCCGACCCTTCTTCTCAATTCCCATCATGATACCGTGAAACCAAATCCGCAATACACCCGTGATCCGTTTGAGGCCGGTGAAGAGGATGGGAAATTATTTGGTCTCGGAAGTAATGACGCAGGTGGCTGTCTCGTTGCCTTAATTGCTACATTTCTTCACTTCCATGATCAAGCGGACCTGGCATGGAACGTCGTGATCGCAGCAACGGCTGAAGAAGAGATCTCAGGCTTCAATGGCATTGAAGCCTTGTTACGTGCACCTGAATTCATGCTTTCGGTTGGACTATCATCAACAACCGGCGAAGCTGCCGGGCTTTATAAAAACTGGTCCGGCATCGTAGGGGAACCAACACAGATGAAGCTTGCGGTTGCAGAAAAGGGCCTGCTGGTCATCGACTGCACAGCTGAAGGAGTGGCTGGTCACGCTGCAAGGGAAGAAGGCGTTAACGCCATCTATAAAGCTGTAGACGATATCAACTGGTTCCGTACTTACCAGTTTCCGAAAGTGTCTCCCACGCTCGGGCCGGTAAAGATGAATGTAACCGTCATCAGCACTGAAAATAAAGCCCACAATGTTGTGCCGGCTGCCTGTTCATATACTGTCGATATCCGCGTGACCGACGCATATACCCACGAGGAGATCCTCGATATTGTGAGGTCGAATATCTCATCACAGGTTAAGCCACGCAGTACACGCCTGCGTGCAACTGCCATCCCGATGAATCATCCGCTCGTTCGCGCGGGTTTGTCACTCGAAATAGATTATTACGGGTCACCCACATCTTCCGATAAAGCCCTGATGCCTTTCCCAGCACTGAAGTGCGGTCCGGGTGACAGTGCAAGAAGCCATACCGCCGATGAATTCATCTATGTCGTTGAGCTGGAAGAGGGAATCATAGAATACATTGAAATAATCTCAAGGGCGATGAGGCTACATCGAAGTTAGACCGGTGCCTTTTGAATTTTAAATTTTGAATTATAAATTATTACCGTGAAACTCTGGCAGAAAAATATCACCTCGCTGAAGGAAGTGGAAAAGTTTACGGTTGGCCGCGACCGTGAGTTCGATACGATGATGGCTGCACAGGATGTGCTGGGAAACATGGCCCATGCGATCATGCTGTCGGAAATCGGGTTGCTTACGAAACCGGAGGCGAACGAGTTGGTAACGGAACTGAAGAAGATCTACGGACGTATTGGCAAGGGAGAGTTTGTGATAGGTGAAGGCGTTGAGGACGTTCATTCCCAGGTGGAATTCCTGCTTACTGAATCACTGGGTGATACGGGCAAGAAGATCCACAGCGCCCGCAGCAGGAATGACCAGGTGCTGGTGGACCTGAAGCTGTTTATCCGCGACCAGGTGCAGGAGCTTGCAGAGGCGGTACAACCCCTTTTTGACTTGCTGCAGCGCCAGAGTGAAAAATATAAGGATCACCTGCTTCCCGGTTATACCCACCTGCAGCTGGCAATGCCGTCGTCGTTCGGACTTTGGTTCGGAGCCTATGCCGAAAGCCTGGTCGATGACCTGGTGACCCTGCAGGCAGCCTATGAAGTGGTGAACAAGAACCCGCTTGGGTCGGCAGCAGGATATGGTTCTTCTTTTCCCATCAATCGTACCCGCACTACTGAACTGCTTGGCTTTGCTGCGCTCAGCAACAACGTGGTATATGCGCAGATGGGCCGCGGAAAAGCGGAAAGGGTGGTGGCAATGGCTATGGCCAATATCGCAGACACCCTCTCGCGCCTTTCAATGGATGCCTGTCTTTTCCTGAACCAGAACTTCGGTTTCATCAGCTTCCCGCCGGAACTGACCACCGGAAGCAGCATCATGCCCCATAAAAAAAACCCGGATGTATTTGAACTCATCCGTTCCCATTGCAACCGGATCAAGGCATTGCAAAATGAGATCATGATGATGACCACAAACCTGCCCTCCGGTTATCACCGCGACCTCCAGCTGCTGAAGGAACACCTGTTCCCAGCCTTCGCAACCCTGAAAGATTGCATCAGCATGGCGGGACTCATGCTCGAAAATATCGAGGTGAAGCAAAACATCCTGGCCGATGAGAAATATAAATATCTCTTCAGCGTGGAAGAAGTGAACAAACTCGTGCTTAAAGGGATTCCCTTCCGCGATGCATACAAACAGGTCGGATTGTCTATTGAGGATGGCAGTTATAGCTACGACACCCACCTGCAGCATACGCATGAAGGCAGTATCGGCAACCTGCGGACTGCCGAGATCAAAAATGCCATGGAACAGGTGATGGAGCGCTTTAATTTTCAGGACACAAATGCTGCTATCGCACAATTATTACGTTAATTTGCCGCATGCAGAAACGTATAGCAATATTCGGATCCACCGGTTCAATAGGAACGCAAGCGCTTGAAGTGATCGCTGCCAACCCGTCAATGTTCCAGGCAGAAATCCTTACGGCGCAGCATAATGATGAATTACTGGTTGAGCAGGCCCGCAGGTTCAATCCAAATATTGTTGTCATCGGTGACGAAACACGCTATGAAAAGGTAAAGGCTGCATTAGCCGGAACAGACGTAAAAGTTTTTGCAGGGGAAAATGCGCTCGAAGAAGTGGCGGCAATGGATTGTTATGATCTCATGCTGGCTGCTATTGTAGGTTTTGCGGGACTGAAACCTACCCTGCAGGCCGTTGAACAGGGGAAAGCGGTAGCCCTCGCCAATAAAGAAACACTGGTTGTGGCAGGCGATATCGTAATGAAAAAAGCGATCGAAAAAAGAGTGCCGATCATCCCGGTTGACAGTGAGCATTCCGCCATTTTCCAGTGCCTGGTAGGAGAGAACTTGAACCCGATCGATAAAGTGATCCTGACTGCATCAGGTGGCCCCTTCCTCGGCAAGAAACCAAACTTCCTCGTAAATGTAAAGCGTGATCATGCCCTTCAGCATCCCAACTGGAATATGGGTGCCAAGATCACGATTGATTCAGCAACGCTGATGAATAAGGGATTGGAAATGATCGAGGCCAAATGGCTCTTCAACCTTCGTCCCGAGCAGGTACAGGTGCTCGTTCACCCGCAAAGCATAATTCACAGTATTGTTCAGTTTGAAGACGGCAGCCTGAAAGCTCAGATGGGATTGCCCGACATGAAGCTGCCGATTCAATATGCCATTTCCTTTCCGCAAAGGATTCCAAGCAAATTTCCAAGATATGATTTCCGCCGGCCGAATACCCTCACTTTCGAGGAGCCGGATGTAAAAACTTTCCGCAACCTCACACTAGCTACCGAAGCGCTGTTCAAAGGCGGAAACCTACCCTGCGTGCTGAATGCAGCCAATGAGATCGCAGTATTTGCGTTCCTTAGAAACAGGGTGGGCTTCCTCGATATGACTGATGTCATTGAAAGGACCATGCAAAAAGTTGCCTTTATCGCGCAACCCACCCTGGAAGAATATTTTGAAAGTGACGCCGAAGCCCGCGAATTCGCGGCTACCCTGATTCATTTGTGATCACTGACTTAGTTGTATACAACAACAGTATCTACTTTGAAGATGGTAGAACCGTTGTAAAACTTCAGTGTCAGTTTGCCTGGTGTTTTGGGAGTGATCCTGAGGACAGTATCTTTTGAATATTGAATGTCAGGGCATGTGGTATCTTTTTTATTGGGATTAGGAATGCTTCCCACTGCAAAGATGTCAAACTCTTCAGAAACACCATTTCTGGCACCATCATATCCTTCAAAACGATAACAGAGGTTTGACCCGGTTACAGTGACCTGGGCTACCATCGTATCACCGACCTGGGTTGAGTCAGGCGTAATCACCCTGGAAAAGTTCATGGGTACAAGGATCCGGTCTGGTTCCGGAACGTCGTTGGATTTGAGGCAAGCACTGAACAGGACTACGGCAATCGCTACAAAAACGAGATTTTTCATTCGAATGATTTTTTACTTGACAATTTTGCGGCAAATTACGTTGTCAGTTTTGTAAAAAATTTATGTTCCCGGTAGGGTTTTTTCCCGGATATTTGTCACTAGTCAAAAACGTATCTTACAGAATTTTAATATGACGTTGTTAGCTATCAATTGGGCGGAAGTAGCAGTTAAGGCCGGGCAATTTATCCTTTCCTTTTCCATCATAGTAGTACTTCATGAATTGGGTCACTTCTTACCTGCGAGATGGTTTAAATGCAGGGTGGAGAAGTTTTACCTGTTTTTCAATCCATGGTTTTCCCTTTTCAAAAAGAAAATTGGCGAAACGGAATATGGACTGGGATGGGTGCCTTTCGGCGGCTACGTAAAGATCGCCGGCATGATCGACGAAAGCATGGATAAAGAGCAGATGAAGCAACCGGCGCAACCCTGGGAGTTCCGCAGTAAACCTGCATGGCAGCGACTCATCATCATGCTGGGTGGTGTCACTGTGAACCTGATCCTCGGGTTTCTCATTTATGCATGCATGTTGTGGTACTGGGGTGAATCCTATGTGCCGACTAATAAATTCAAGTATGGGATTGCCACCGATTCACTCGCACAGAGCATCGGCCTGCGCGACGGGGACCACCTGCTTCGTGTGGATGGTGAATACATCGATCGCTTCAACAAGATCCCGCTCAAAGTGATCCTTACCGGCGCAAAGACACTTGAGGTTGAACGGGATGGGAAACCGGTTACTGTAAATATTCCGGACGATTTTGCAGCCAAACTGATCCATTTTAAAACGATCAACTTTATCGATATGCGGGTGCCCTTTACCGGCATCGATTCCGTTATTGATACCAGCGCCGCCGCACGTGCGGGGCTCAGGAAGAACGACCAGGTATTGGCTGTAAACGGCAAACCTGTTCCATATTACCACGAGTTCCGAAAGGCGATCCAGTCGAACAAGGGCAAACCGATCGAAATGCAGGTTGTCCGCGGAAAAGACACGTCCAATGTGGCAGCAACAGTTTCCGAGAATGGCACCATCGGCGTTTATCCACTGTCCACAGTTGATTCGTTCGAAGTAAAGAAAATCAGTTATGGTTTCTTCGACGCAATTCCTGCCGGCTTTACCAAGAGTATCGAAACACTTGAATCATATTGGCTGCAACTGAAGCTCATCTTCAGTGGTAAAGTGAATACCAACGAATCGCTCGGAAGCGTGATCAGCATCGGTAAGATGTTTGCACCGCAGTGGGACTGGATGCAGTTCTGGAGCCTTACGGCTTTCTTCTCGCTGGTGCTGGCGCTGATGAATATTCTTCCGATACCAGGGCTCGATGGGGGGCACGCATTGTTCACAATAATCGAAATGGTAAGCGGACGTAAGCCGAGTGAAAAATTCCTGGAGTATGCGCAGATGGTCGGAATGGTGTTGCTGCTTGGTTTGATGGCGTATGCACTGGGACTTGATATTTTCAGGTTGTTTAAGTAAAGCACCTTAGATCCGATTTAAAATCTAAAATATAAATTCAAAAGTCCGTCTCACTTGAAGATGGACTTTTTCAATTATTAATGTTTATCTTTTGCCTTCTGATCCGGTACCCGATTTTATAATTAATTTTTACTATTTACTTTGGAAAAGATTTATCTCTCAGATTACGGCCCAAAAGTGTCTCCTGCGATTTATGGTTTCTGGAGGTGGGATGACAGTAGTGCTGCTGCAGAAAATGAGATGGAGAAGATCATCAATCTTTGTCTTGAGCTGGGCATTAACACCTTTGATCACGCAGATAAATATGCCGGCTTTCTGGGGGAAGAGATCTTTGGGAAAGTAATGGAGAAGAAGTCGTTCAAGCGGGAAGATATCGTTCTCTTTACCAAATGCGGATTGAATGTACCGCACCCGAACAACCCTGGTGTACGCATTCCGCATGTTGATACCAGTGCTGCGCATATCACGCGCAGCGTGGAGAATTCACTCCGTAAACTCCAGACCGATTATATAGACATCTTCCTGCTCGACCAGCTCGATCATTTGTCTGACCTGGAAGAAACGGTGATTACGCTGGAAAGGCTTAAGCATTCAGGTAAGATCCGGAATCTCGGGGTTGCAAATTTTTCTGTCTTCAAACAACAACTACTTGCCAATCACCTCCGCATTCCGGTTGTGACAAATCATATAGAACTTAACGTGCTGCAAACGCAGGCTATTGATAATGGCCAGCTCGATTATATCAGGCAGAAATACAGTCGCCCGATTGCATCTGCTCCCCTCGCTGATGGACGCATTGAAAACGGAACAGACGCCCAGGCAGTGAAAGTCCGTGCCAAGCTTGAAGAGATCGGCAAGAAATATGACAGCACGGTTGAATCCACAGCAGTTGCCTGGCTCAACAAGCTCGGAGCACTACCGCTAATCGGAACGCGAAACGAGCAGCGCATCCGCAACATTGTAAATGCATTCAACATCAACATGGATCACCAGGACTGGTACGACCTGTATTACACTTCGATCGGGCAATAGGTCACGGTGATTATTGAAGTATGAAATCGGCGTGTTCTTTCAGGCCAATTTTTATTTGTGCCTGGCCCATTGGGTACAGATAAACTAGTATGCCTTCCCTTCGGGAGAATTTCATTGGTGATATGAAATCACTGTCGCCGGCGACTAAGACGATTTTATCGATTGTCCTTTTTGACGACATCCAGGCAATATTAAGCGAAGCCTCCATCTATCAAAATTGCTACCTTATGAAACATAGCCTTGAGTCTTGGGCACAAAAAACCGCAGGCTGCCCATTCTACACAGACCCCTGCGGTAGTATGATATGCCGGCCTACCGGCGTTCGGATTCTGATGCAAAAATAATACTGGAACTACAATCGGCAAACAGTGTTTTCACCTATTCACTTAATCAACTGGTGATTTTGATGTCATTCTGTACGCAAGTTCTTTACCGGGTTCATCCATGCAGCTTTAATGGCCTGGAAGCTGATTGTAACCAGTGCAATGATCGCAGCGAGAATGCCCGAGGCAAGGAAAACCCACCAGGGCATGTTGATGCGATAGGCGAAGTCCTGCAGCCAGCTGTGCATGAAGTACCAGGCGAGCGGGAAAGCAAGCACCGCAGCGAGAGCGACAAGCTTCAGAAAATCGCGTGAGATAAGTGTTACGATGTTCTGCGTGCTTGCGCCAAGTACTTTGCGGATCCCGATCTCTTTAATGCGTTGTGAGATGCTGAATGCACTAAGACCGAGTAGCCCGAGACACGCAATGAAAATGGCGATACATGAAAAGATGGTGAAGATATTTCCCTGCCGCATTTCCGTCTGGTAGAGGCGATTGAAATTTTCATCAAGGAAGGTATACTGGTAAGGCGTTTCGGGCAGGTATTTCTTCCAGGTTTCCTCGAGATGACCCAGGGCACCTTTCAGGTTATTCCCGGCAATCTTTACCGAAATGTTTGAATAGAATGCCTGGGTCGGCGCCGGTAATATCAGCACCAGCGGCAGGATCTTCTGGTGCATCGATTCAAAATGGAAATCCTGCATGATGCCGATCACGCGGCCATTTATTCCACCATATAAAAAAGGCTTGCCCACGGCTTCTCCTGTCGACTTCCAGCCCAGCGCTTTCACTGCTGCTTCATTCAATACGAAGGATGCGGTATCCGTTCCGAACTCTCGTGAGAAATTTCTTCCCTTCACTATCTTAATGTTATAGGTTGGTAGGAAATCATGGTCTGCCATTACATACTTGACATCCACATTCGACGGGCGCATGGAATCGCCTGCCATTGTGGAAGCGCCCATATTGTCCAGCAGCCGGCCTGTCGGGATACGCGACGAACGGGTTATTGACAACACTGCTGGGTTGCGTTGAAGGTCGTCGCGGAACGCATCAAACCGGTCATTGATCACAGAATAAAATGGTAATGTCACCACATGCGAGCGGTCATATCCCAGGTCCTGAGTTTGCATATACCTCAACTGTTTAAATACAGTTACAGTGCTGATGATAAGTACAATCGAAATGGCGAACTGTACAGTTACCAATACTTTCCTGAATGAAATGCCACCGGTTGACTTCAGCAATCCTTTCAACACTTTTACCGGCTGGAAAGCAGACATGAACATGGCAGGATAAATACCTGCGAGTATGCCGACAACAAATGGAACAGCCAGCAACAGTGGAAGATATTTCCAGTTAATCACCGACCCTGCTGAGAGTAACTGTCCGCTTACTTTATTAAGCCATGGCAGGGCAAGGATAGTGCATGTCAGAGCCAGCAGCAATGCGATTGCCACCAGAAGTACAGATTCGCTCAGGAACTGCGAAATGATTTCCTTTCGCTGTGCACCAACCACTTTCCGGATGCCTATTTCCCGCGCACGAAGCGTTGACCGTGCAGTGGAAAGGTTCATATAATTGATACAGGCGATCAGCAGGATAAAGAGCGCAATTGCAGAGAAGATGTAAACACGTTTGATGTCACCGTTTTCTTCCGCTTCATAATCGAGGTGGGAGCGGAGGTGGATATCCGTAAGTTTCTGGAGGTGCAGGCTGGTAAGTTGTGATGGCTTAAATCCGGGCATGGTGTATTCCCTGCTCATATGCTTGTCAACAAATGCAGGAAAAAGCTTTAACAGTTGCTCCGGTTTGAAGTTCTGCGGCAATAAAATATAATTGAGGAAAGAATTGTTTCCCCAGTTTGTGCGCAGGTTTTCTTCGCCGTAGATCGCACTATCCTTCAGCGTATTGAAGGAGATCATAATAGAAGGATGGATATGCGAGTTGGCAGGGAAAGCTTTATACACGCCTGCAACTTTGGCGTTCTGCTGGTTGTCGAACCGGATCTCTTTGTTCATCGGATCTTCGTTCCCAAAATATTTCTCCGCCATTTCTTCACTTAGCATGATGTGGAACGGGTTTGACAAAGCCTGCTTTGCATCGCCTTTGATCATTTGGAGATCGAAGACTTCCGGTACAAACTCGTCTGCAAAATACACTTCCGTTTCTGCGAACATCTTTTCGCCATAGCGCATTACCACAGGATTATCGAGCGGCAATAACCGTGTCAGTTTTTCAATCTGTGGGAAGTCGTTCCGCAGTAAGGGAGCAAAAGGAGGGGAGATGGTTCCAAGATGCAAGGCAACATTTCCATCCGGGGTTCGGAATTCACGGGTGATCCGGTAAATCCGGTCGGCCTTGCTATGGTATTTGTCATAGCTCAGTTCATTCACGATATAGATCGTGATGAGCAGGCAACAGGTGAGACCGACGGTCAGGCCGAACAGGTTGATAAAGGAAATAAAGGGATGCTTCCCCAGGTTCCTGAAGGCGATTTTTATGAAGTTGCGGATCATGGCAAAGTTATATAGCCTAATATAACCAAAGTTTTCAGGCGACGCTGCCGGCTTTGGTGGCTTCTTTTACCTCGATAAGTTTGCCGCTCTTCACATCATAAATGTACCCGTAAATTGGGATGTCTTTCGGTACCAGTGGGTGGTTGCGGATGCGGTTCACATCATCCACAACGCTTTGTTCAAGATTGGTGAAAGTAAGGAAGGCAATATTGGCAGCTTCGGCTGAACCACCATTCTCTTCCACGTTGCGCCAGCCTTTGTCGTCCACTGTTGCTGTTTTAAGACTTTTCGCCAGCAGGCCACGCATGATATCATCTGTGAATAACTGCATGCCGCAATCGGTATGATGGATCACGAACCATTCATTCGTACCAAGAAGTTTGTGAGAAATAACCAGCGACCGGATAGCATCATCACTTGCCCTTCCACCCGCATTGCGGATGACATGGGCGTCGCCTTCAGCAAGCCCTGCATATTTTGCAGGATCGAGGCGTGCATCCATGCACGTTAGGATGGCAAATTTTCTGCCTGGTGGAAGTGGGAGTTTCCCTTTTTCACCGAAATCTGCTGCGTATTTTTTGTTGGCGTCCAGGACCTCCTTATGGACCTGGGATGGAGTAGTGGAGGACTTTGACATGTAGGAAGATTTAACTCTATTAAATTTATAGAGTTATAGGAAGAATTCAAAATGGAAATTTGGGGTGATTCGCACTAAAGCTCTATCCCGATTTTCTTCATAAGAATGCTTGCATTCATGCTCTTGCAAACGCCTTCCTTGAGCCGGTAGTCGAAGTACAACTCTTCACCGGAGACGGACACATCAAAGTGGTAATTCCGGATTGCTTTGGGGTAGTCTTCCACGAGGCTGGTGAGCGCGAGGTCATGAGTGGCGAGCATGCCGCAGGCATTATGCCGGATCAGTTGCATCACCAGTGCGCGGGAACCGGTATGGCGGTCGTGGGAATTGGTGCCGCGAAGGATCTCATCCAGGAGAAGGAACACTGGCTCAAAGCGGTTGACGGACTCGATGATTGACTTCAGTTTGCTGAGCTCGGCATAAAAGGTGGAGGCGTTTTCCTCAAGGTTGTCTGCGATCCGCATGCTGCTCATGATCCGCATGTTTGAAACAGTTAGTGTGCTGGCACAAACCGGCGCTCCGCACATGGCAAGTACTTGGTTCACCCCGATACTCCGCAGGAAGGTACTTTTCCCCGCCATGTTAGATCCGGTGATCAGCGCGATAGCCGGTTTCCCGGATGTGCTGAAATCATTGTTAACGCGCGTGCTTTCAGGGATAAGCGGGTGACCGATTGACGCACCGGAATAATCGCCCTGTTCCTCTGTAAGTACCGGGAAGGTCCAACCCGGGTGGTTGAACGCCAGCCTCCCAATACTGTTTAATGCCTCCATTTCCGCCATTGTTTCGAACCATTTCCCGATATCGGCACTATGAACGCTTTTCCATTTTTCCAGCGATAAAACCTGTCTCAGGTCCCAAAGCAGGAAAGTATTCAGTGGCAGGAAGACCAGCGGGTTGAGTCGGTAGTCGAACCGGTCAAGGATCTTCCTTAACCCGGTGATCGATGCTGATGCAGCGGGTTTGCCTGCCGGATGCAGCTGCTGCTTTAATGTAACGAGCTGGTCAGCGGAGAAGGAAGAGGATTCAATCCACCTGAGTTTTCCGGAAAGGGTATTGAGTTGTGGAACGATCTTGTCCAGGGCCTGGTATTGAGGAATCACCATTTTGGTGATGCTGAAGGCGATGACTACGAACACCAGAACCAGCAGGTAGAACAAGGGTGCTGACATGAGTCCGGCGATATGCATAACCAGGCATGCCAGCGAGATGAAAGGAAATATGGCTGCGAGAAGTTTCCAACCTGTTTTGGGAAAGAATTCAGGGCTTTTGGAAAGCCATAAGCCCAGCTTTTCTTCAATACTCCGGCCTACGGGTTCCTGCTGACCGATAGCCTGGTAATGAATACCCCATCCAGGTTCATTGGAAAGTTCGAGTGCAGCTTTTTGCCTTGCTTTGATAGCGGCGTTTGGTGCAGGTGACAATAGCCAGGAAGCGAAATGCCGGTGTCCCTGCTCACTAGTTGTCCGGTGAATGTATTGGAACAGGGATGCGCGACCGAAGATGTCAAGATCCGCACTGTATTCATGTTGCCTGGGCGCCAGGTTATCACCGTTATAGCGGTTACTGAAACGATGATTGCCGATTTCCCGTTCTTCCTGGTGGATGCGGATAAGCGCGGAAAGCATGTTGACCTGGTCCTGTAATCGCATGCTGTAATTCAGCAGCGCAAGAAAGATGGCTATGGCTGCAATTCCGATCAGCAATGCGCTGCCGGTCTCAGGCCATACGGTGACCACGCCCCAGAGCCCGAGTGCAAATACGCCGACGCGGGTCCAGCCGATTGTATTTTTCCGGCGGGTGATATTTGCTTTTTCTTTTGTTAATTCATCTTCGTGTTTCAGGTAGAATGCTTCCCTGTTGCTTGTGCTCATGGCCTGAAATTAGTATATTTGCAGTTCACTCTCTGGGGCTGTATTGGCTTCGACAGCGTAGATCTTTGAAGGTGTAAGCATGTCGTGCGTTGGATAATTAGCACGTAAATCTGAATATTCAAACTTCAAATGGCAATACACAGTATGCCATGGCTGCCTAATCAGTGATTAAGTAGTCATTAGGGCCGCGAGAGCAGGTTGTCCTGTTACCAAGCTCCGCCGCCGACTCAAAAACAAACACAGGATGCTGCGACCGAAGGCTGTGACGGTTGCAAAAGACTATCCAGCTAAGGAATGAATCGGTTTGTTGATTCCCTGTTCATTCCCGACAAATAATAATCAAATAAGCATGTAGAAAGCTTTTGGGGAATATGTTTGGACGAGGGTTCGACTCCCTCCAGCTCCACTTTTATCAATTAATTGCCGTTAACTACGGTCAAAAAAGCTCGCAAAACTCAGTATTTGCGGGCTTTTTGCTTTTTAGCCTATCAGCACTTTACCCGCTTTTACTGCTAAAGTTCAGTGAGTCATTCAGTGAGTTCATTGTGAAACATTACCAGGACTCACTAAGCTTAACGTAACTCGCTATTTATTAACGATTTATAAGCCATTTTGTCGCGTTTTTGATGGCGTGACAAAAGTATTTTTAAAACATAAAAAGCTCGGTTATGGAAAGGAGTTTTGGGCTACTGTTTTTTTTGAGAAAATCAAAAAGCAAAAAGGAATTACCTACTGTTTATATGCGTATAACTGTAGATGGGGAGAATGTTGAAATCAGTGCAAAAAGAAAATGTGACCCTACGAAATGGAACGTTTCATCTGGAAGAATGAATGGGAAGACCGATAATGTACGTGAGTTTAATGCCTTTTTGGACTTGTGTCAACACAAGGTTTATGAAGCAAAACGGCGTTTGATGGAGGTTGGTCGAATTGTAACTGCTTCAAATATCAAGGCACATCTTATTGGCAGGGAGGGCAATAAACGGAAAATGATTTTGGAAGTTTTTCAGGAGCACAATGACAGGCTTAATGAACTTGTTGGTTCCCAATTTGCACCAGCAACCATTAAGCGCTACAAAACATCCATTGGACATACAAAGGAGTTTATTAGCTGGAAGTATAAAGTGGCCGACCTTCCTATCACAGAGCTTAATTATGAAATGATCAACGATTTTGAATTTTGGTTCAAGAGTATTCGAAAGTGCGATCACAACACCACTATGAAGTATCTCGCTAACTTTCGTAAAATAGTCAATCATTGCGTTAAAATGGGTTGGCTGCAAATTGCCTGTCTTCAAAACCTTTCACTGCAGCCTGGGCACATGCCTGTACAGTCTCAAACCGCAGGTCGAGGAAAATATCTTTATACGTCGCATCAGTGTTATAGTTACCCTTCAGAAGCGCTTCATATCCTTTTTTCCCTATATTCCAGATGGATACATTACCGTTAGCAAACTGGCGGCTGTAACGTTCATTGATTGTCGCCTTGGCAGCCTTCACAATATTCGCATTATATGCTCCGGCAAGTCCGCGGTCGCTTGTAATCACAATCAAAAGCACCTTTTCAACTGCTCTTTCTGTAGCCAGTACACCTCCCACCTCACCCTCGGAATTGCTCACGATATTGCTCAGCATTTCCTGCAGCTTATTGGCATAGGGACGCATCTGGATGATTGCATCCTGTGCCCGGCGCAGCTTCGCTGCACTTACCATTTTCATCGCTTTGGTGATCTGCTGGGTACTTTGAACGGATTTGATCCGGTTGCGGACCTCTTTCAGTGCTCCTGACATAGTAAATACTCGAAATTTGCAGCAAAGGTAAACTAACATGTTTGCCTCGAAGCACGCTCATACACAAACCCACACCGTGGGTACACGAAAATGGAATTCCACAGGCTAAACAAGCAATTCAATACCTTCCCTACATACGGTATTTCCGCTTGCAGCTAGTGACCGCTTACGGTAGATTTTCAAAATCAGTCGCCAAAGCCAAATCATATATTTTGAGACCAGATTCAAGCATTGAGGCTGATTTTGCTCAAAATCTGTAAAGCTATATCCGTATAAGACGCGAGAATGCCTCCTTTCATTACAGTACCCCGCATAGCAGGGTTGGCACGTTATGCATCGGCGTCAAGGTTACAGTCACTTTCTCAAGTGATTTTTATTAGTTATTTATAAAAGATCCTCAGTATTCAGATTAAATAGCATCGGTTTCTACTTTATATCGATCGCTGTTTCGGCAATCAGGCGCAGGACTTCAGTGATTTTTGAATAATCATAGCCTTCTATCTTTGTCCGTTGACTCAAAAATTCTCGTTTGTATTCGTCCTTAGCAATAAGTGCTCCGTGATAGGTTTGCTGATCAATATTAAAATTTGTCCACCGGACTTTAGGATTCAAACCTGTATCCAGGCAGCATTCAATAGCAGCAGCCTTTCCATAATATGCCCGCTCGGTTTAATACAATAGTCCGAAGGGACGTAGCATGTGATCCTGGATAGTCGGATCATCGAACATTCTTACAAGAATATGGGCCTTGTAGAAGTCACGCTCATCATGAATCCTACAATCATCAGCACTTGCACTTTCATTAAGATCGATAATTAGCGGACGAAGCCCGTCGAGTTTTATTCCCTTGTCTTTTGCCGCCCGAAATAAGAAAGGTTTGCCCTGTTCCAAGAACAACGTCTTTTCTGGCTTTGAAGACTCTTTAGTGAAAAATTCAAATGCAGCGCAATCAGTTTTTGTGCTTTACCTCGCTAAGGCTTGACTGATAGGGGAAAAATTTAATTTAAAAAATATTTGCAAGTATCAAAGATTGTGTTCATATTAGTAAATAGATTAGTAGCGCATAGGTATGTGGGTTATACTTTCAGCAGATAAAAACCTCACTCTTATGAATTTTTCTACCAGACCTGAATACAGGTCAGCGGCAGTAATTTACCGCGCACCTTCCTCAAATAAACAACTTCCTCTTAAAATTTATGACTAGCATTTACAATCATTAAGCGCATCGCTTAGTGACTGCCAAGTGTTTGTTATTGGGTAGTGCTACTATCCTCAAAGGAACTTTATTGTCCATTCCAAGCGTCATTCTATGCGCTATCGACTTATTATTTTTTCTGTTTGCTATTGCTTGTTTGTCTTCGTCACTCAAGCTCAGGAAACAACACGCCTCGATAGGCTAATTGCATTTCCAGACAAATTGAATCGTTCCCTGCAGGAGCAGCAACAGAAAGTGCAGGTGGGATTGGATCGGCAAACTGAAAGATATTTCCAAAAGCTGTTGCGCCAGGAGAAGCGCATAAAAAGAAAGCTTGGGAAAAGTGATAGTTCACTTGCAGCATCTATCAATCTTGGTAGCGACTCCCTATATCAATCTTATTTGCAACTCGCGCGTGATCCTGGGCAAACGATTATTAGTGGAAGTAACGTATACAGTGGTAGAATGGATTCAATGGCTACAGCTTTGAAATTTATGCAACAACAACAGTTATTGAAAGGGCTAAATGCTGATCAATACAAGCAACTGGTTGGTCAATATGGAAAACTAAATGGACAACTTACTCAGACCGAACAGCTTCGGCAGCTGGTCCAACAAAGAAAAGCGTTGCTAAAGGAGAAGTTGCAGGGATTGCCAGTTGGGAGAGCTTTCACACGCTACAAGAAGCAAGCGATTTATTATCAACAACAACTCAATGAGTACAAAGCAGCTTTGGAAAACCCTGCGATAATGGAACGTAAGGCGCTTGAAGTTTTGAGTAAAGTGCCTGCGTTCCGCAAGTATTTTGACAGGTTTTCTCAATTGGGGAGCATGTTTCGCCTTCCGGGTCAATTGGATGATCAGGATCCGGCTACATTGATTGCGGGCTTGCAGACCAGACAGAGTGTATTGGCGGATTTGACAAACCGTTTAGGCGGAAGTGTGAATACGCAACAAGCTGTTGCGTCGGGCTTGCAACAGGGACAAAGTCAGTTGTCTTCCCTAAAGGAACAATTAAACAGGGTGTTGCAAAATGGCGAGTCCACCGATTTGCCAGGGTTTACTCCAAATCAGCAAAAGACAAAGAAGTTTATACAACGTATAGAAGTCGGGACAAACCATCAAAGTACCCGCGCTAATGGCTATTTCCCAACAACCTCTGATCTTGGTTTGAGCCTTGGATATAAGCTCAATAACAAATCCGTCATCGGGGTAGGGGCATCCTACAAAGTTGGATGGGGTGAGAGCATCAGAAAGGTTCGAATTACACATGAAGGAATGGGCATACGCACATTCATCGACATGAAACTTAAAGGAAGTTTCTGGGTAAGTGGCGGCGGCGAGTGGAATTATCGTACCCGGTTTGAAAGTCTGACAATACTAAAGACGTTTAACCAGTGGCAACAAAGTGCTTTGTTGGGTGTGCAAAAGCGTTACCGTGTTAGCAAAGCGCGAGGAACTGCTTCTCTTTTATATGATTTTTTGTGGCAACAGCAAATTCCACGTACACAACCCTTATTGTTCAGAATTGGCTATCAATTTAAATAGTTACCTATCTATGAAATTATTCATTCGATTAAATCTTGTATTGACCTGCTGCTTATTATTTTCTTTACAGCGAGGAATTGGTCAGACAAATCCTTTTAACGAAGTATCCATTGCTTCACCAAACGCTGCGTCCCTTGGCAAATTTGTCGATGTTCCAGTGAATAATCACACCGGGCTTCCACAGGTTAACATTCCCATTTACACAATCAAAGATGGGCCTATTGAGTTGCCGATTTCTTTGAGTTACCATGCGGGTGGCCTGAAAGTTGCCGAGCCTTCGAGCTGGGTTGGTGCAGGCTGGGCATTGAATGCAGGTGGTATGATTACCCGAACAGTGCAAGGTATACCGGATGAGAGACTGACAGGGTCTGCTGTTTCCGTAAATAATGGAATGGCAGCACATTTTACTGACTATGGGTATCACACCTATATTAACCTGGATGGGAACGAAGCAAATAAACCTACGGTAAAAGACTTTGCAGACGGAAAGGCTGATGGCGAGCCGGATATGTTCACGTTTAGTTTTGGGAAGTATTCCGGTAAGTTCATTTTTGGGGAAGATCGTACTCCAATATTATTGCCCGAACAAGATATCAAAATCGAGTATACCTATAATGGCCCGGCAATTGGCATAAGTATAGAATCATTCAAACTTACTACGCCAGATGGAACGCAATATTTCTTTGGGACAACTCCAATTGTAGGTGATGTTGATGCAATTGAAAAAACGCGCATCAGCACTGCGCAGGCTGGTCTCACGCAAATCGGGGCTGTCTCTTCATGGTATCTATATAAAATACAGTCCGCAGATGGCCAGTTTAGTGTCACACTTAATTATGCCCAGGAATACTATGCTTACCATACTGTGTCTATGAATCCATTGCGCAATGACGAAGTGGGGCAACAGGGTAAGCTATTCTACCGGATAGCTAAGAACTTTGTAAATGGACTTCGATTGTCCTCTATGGTCTGGTCAAATGGTACAGTGAACTTTATTGGAGGCGCCCTCAGGCAGGATTTGGCAGGCACCACCTTGACTGATCCAACTGACGAAATAAATACCTCAGCTCGGACTCTTGACGTCATCGAAGTCCGGTCTAATAATAACCAACTATGTAAAAAAATTAGGCTGAAACAAAGCTATTTTGTTGATAATTCAACCAGCCTTTCGAGTAAACTGACCTTCCTGTCCATTAATACGGATAAATATCGTTTAAAACTTGATAGCCTGCTAGAGTATTCATGTGACAGCACCCTGCAGATACCTGCACACAAATTTGAGTACTACACTGAAAAAGTACCTCGTCGGTTGTCATTTGCACAAGATCACTGGGGTTTTTATAACGGGCAGGACGCTAATCAGGACCTGATCAGCACTTATACGCTTGATAATTTCAGTTCTGTTTCAATGGGAAATCGCGAACCTGCATGGCCAGCCATGCGGGGAGGAACGTTAAAAAAGATTACTTATCCAACAGGTGGGACACACGAATTGGTGATGGAGCCACATGATACCTGGGTAAGTTATCAGAAGTATAACGAATCTCAAATTCAGTCGGCAACCTTAGGGTTTGGCAATTCCGCTACTACTTATACAAGCCCAATATTTTCAATTGGCTCAAACTATTATAAACTGACTGCAAGCTTGTCTTCTTCTGAGTCTACTCCAGGACAGGTAATCGCCAGTGCAAAGATTTTGCAAGGTACCACTACTATTAAAACCATTACCGTTGATTATAACAACCGATCCGGTTCTGCATTTTTTACAGTACCGCCGGGCCAATATACTTTTCAAGTTACATTATTGAATCGTAGATCCACTGAAGGATTTACAGGTACATTAAAAGAGCTCGTGCCTTATCAATATGAAGCAGATGTAACAGTTGGAGGCCTAAGGATTGACACGTTAAAAGTGTCTGATCAACCTGGAAAGGAGATCAAAACAATATTTACCTACAAAACAAGTGGTGAAATTAATAAGTCGTCTGGAGTTTTATATGCCCGGCCAACTTATGTGCAGGTTATTCAGAATGATGAAGCAATGTTTACCCCCGTTATTGGAGGTGGTGGGCAGGTAGTTGGTTATGAACCAAATCCATGTAGTCCGAACGGATGCAGAACCTGTGATATAGGTGCAACACGAGGTTATTACATTTCACCGGCACCAATAAGGCCAATGGAATATTCCCAGGGACAGCATATCGGATATAACGAAGTTAAGGTTGAGAAAACGGGAAATGGCTATAGCATATTCAAATATTTCAGTTCGGATATATGGGACCTGAACCATGATGATATTGCCTACAAGAATGCTAATATATCCAGTTCATGTCTCATCGCAACCCCAGATTACCCTGAAGCTCCGCCTACAATAGATTGGAAACGTGGAGATATTAAATATGAAGGTCATTTTGATAATAGTGGGAACTCGGTTATGGAAATGGACTATTTACAGGATTATCTGGACGATGAGTTGTTAACGCCTGCCATCATTCCATACTATTGGATGGAGAATGGGGTAGGAGGAAGCCTCACAAACATGATTATAACCACTAAATACACAATTAAGACAGCAAAAAAAATTAAAACTACCACCACTACGCGAACCATCATGCCGGGAGGGATGGTTCAAACAACCACAAATATTACTCATATAAGTAGTAAATGGCATAATCAGCCAACCCAGCAGATCCAGATTTCATCAACCGGGGACACTCTGAAAACTTTGCTTAAATATAGTGCCGACTTGATGCCATTGAGTTGCGATACTTTAACCAGTTGTGTGCAGCTATATAACTCAGAAGTTGGATACGTGGAGGGAACCTTCAATAGTACGTTTCCCACTTGCCAGACGGATCAATGCCGCTATGAGAAACGGAAGGATCGTGCAATGGGTCTGTTGACTGTACGCCGGACTTATATCGAGCGGCGGAAGAATAAATTCACATTAGTTGGTAATACTTTTCAGACCAATCTTTCCAATGCTATCGGTGCAGCTACAACAGAGTTGAAGCCTATTTACGAATTAAATCGATTAGGCCAAATTAACATGATAGAACAGTTGGATTTTTCTGGTGGTAAACTTACAACAGGCACCTACATTCAACACGCTTATACCACCCAAAGTCCTGTATATGTTTTTCCCAACAAATCCTGGCAGATCAACTTACGCACCTCCAGTTCTAGTTTTTCTCAGGTTTCAGTGAGTGGCAACAATTTAATGAAGGACTCACGATATGCTGAAGAGGATAATATGCTTATGGAGCAGGGAGCGATGCTTGAGTTGACGGAAAAATCAGGTATAAGTCAATCTTATATTTGGGATCAAACGCGCAACTACCCGACAGCGGTCATCGGTAACGGGAAAATGAATGAAGTTGCATATACATCATTTGAAGATAATGCGGTCGGAAATTGGTCTTATAATGCTGGATTGGTAACAACTTTTACACCACATACCGGCAAAAAGGTATATAACATGAGTGCCAGTAGTCCAATAGGTAGATCTGGCCTTCAATCAACGCAGACTTATTTTGTCAGTTACTGGAGCCGTAATACGTCAGCGTCGTATACGATCTCCGGTACGGTGAGTGGATATCCAATTGGTGGAGCAACAATCAATGGCTGGAAATATTACGAACATAAGGTCACAGGTGTTACCTCAGTTTCGATTACGGGTACCGGGTATATTGACGAAGTGCGATTGTATCCAACTCAAGCAGTTATGAAGACATTCACGTATGAGCCAGCCGTTGGTATGACCAGTCAGACTGACGAAACCAGTATCAGCAGTTTCTTTCAATATGACTCACTTGGTCGACTGCTATTTATTAGGGACAAAGACCAGCGAATTTTGAAGAAATACTGGTATCAATATAATGGTCAAGTTCAAGCCCAATAACCTTAACCTGCGAAATTACCTATATGTCAAGCAAGAATATCTGTTGGATTATAGCGCTTGTATGCAGTCTAGTGTGGTCCGTAAATAATGTCTATGGACAGTACAAGCCTGCGCCTTATTCAGCTTCTATCCCCTTAAACTACGTACGTACATGGGAGGCTTTATCACCTCAAACTGATTCAAATGCGATAAACAGTCGACCGGTTAAAGAAGTGAAACAAACCACACAGTACCTGGATGGAATCGGACGGCCTTTACAGACTGTTGTTCGGGAAGGTTCCTTTATAACGGGGGCATCTTCCAAGTTTGATTTTGTGCAGCCACAGGTGTATGACTCATTCGGACGTGAAGGAAATCAGTTCCTGCCATTTGCTGCTACTTCGCTGAACGGCAATTTTAAACTGGATCCGTTTGATCAACAGGCGACGTTCTACAATACCTCAAATGCCAATGGTCCCTTGAAAGGTCAGTCAGAAGATTTTTTTTATAGCAAGTCAGTTTTTGAAGAATCTCCCTTGAACAGAACAACACTTGCTATGCCAGCAGGAGATAGTTGGGTGGGAGCGGGCAAAGGTGTTGAGACAAAGCACTGGTTTAATACGACGACAGATAGTGTGCGGATCTGGAACGTGACCAATGATGCAACCCAAGGAAATTTTGGCAGCTACACAACTTCCGGGATATATGCACCTGGTGAGCTTACCAAGAGTGTGACAGTCGACGAACATGGTAAGCAGTTGGTAATCTTTAAGGATAAAGAGAATTTAGTCATTTTGCGTAAAGTGCAATTAACGGGCACGACTGATAATGGATCTGGTAAGGGACATGCTGGTTGGATGTGTGCGTATTATATTTATGATGATCAAAATCAGTTGCGAGCTGTTGTACAACCGGTTGGTGTAGATTGGTTGAAGTCGAATAGTTGGAACCTCGGTAATACAAACATACTTTCAGAGCAAACATTCCGATATGAGTACGATTCCCGCAAACGGCTCATCGTAAAACAGGTGCCGGGCTCCCAATCGGTTTTTATGATTTATGACAAATGGGATCGTATAATATTGTCGCAGGACGGAAGACTTAGGGGTGTGAACCAATGGATATATACAAAATACGATAATCAGAATCGTCCAATTGTAACAGGCTCTTATACAAATACGACGACTACAGGGCAGGCAAATATGCAAGCTTTAGTAGACGGTTCAGGGCTGGGCCGTCATGAGAATTTTACTGCCGGGGCTACTCAACCGCAGTATACGATGAACCTGACATTTCCTGTCGTCACATCCGGCTCGGCATATACTGCCAATTATTATGATACTTACGATTGGACGGCCAACTTGAATCCTAATTTCAAGACAAGGACAACCGCCTTTGATGCTGAGCTGGTAGCCCAAAATCTCGCTAGTTACCCTGAGCCTTTGACACAGTCGTTTCAAACGCAGGGTAGGCAGACGGGCGTTTGGAACAACATCTGGACTTATACAGCAATGATATATGATGATAAGGGGCGTATTGTTCAAACCCGAACCCGGAACATTACAGGTGGTGTCGATACGTTGACAACACTATATTGCTTTAATGGTCGTGTCGCCGTATCCGTATTAGCCCACCGCAATAACCGCAATGCGCAAAGCCATCGACTTTGGACAAGGGCGACTTATGACGATCTTTGGCGGCCAACTAAGACGGAAAAGAGGCTGGCCAGTACATTAGTTAACGCATTTGCAGTGTCAGCCTGGAAGACAACCGTGGAAAATAATTATGATGCCTTAGGGCAACTAACAAAAAAGCAGTTTGGGGCCAAATCCACGGGTGGCAGCTTGGCCATATCGGATTATGAATACAATATCCGTGGCTGGCTTTTATCAGTTAACAAAAATTACATTACAAAGGCTACAACGGATACCTTGGACCGGTATTTCGCAATGGAATTGGGTTACGATAAAGCCGGTAGTCAAAGTTTTGGTCCGGCGCAATTGAATGGAAATATGGCCGGAACTACGTGGAAATCCAAAGGAGACCAGGTGGTTCGCAAATACAATTATACTTACGACGCGGCAAACAGGTTGCTGAAAGCCGATTTCTCGGATCCGCTGTCCATGAATTTTGGGGTTATGCTGGGTAGCGGGTCCGATCCGGATCAAGCTTATGATTACAATGGTAATATTAAGCGGATGCAACATAAGGGCTGGACAGTAAAAAATGCTGGCAGGGTAATTGACGATTTGACCTATGACTATGGTACGAGCTTCAGCAACAAATTACAAAGCGTAACCGATTCAACGACGGAGAATTTTAAACTGGGTGACTTTTATGATAAAAACAAGTCAGGGAATGACTATGTCTACGACCAAAATGGTAATCTCTTGGAGGATAAGAATAAGAAAATCGGTCAGATTACCTATAATTTTCTCAACCTTCCAGAGGTCATTACAGTAAAAAATGACAACGAAACAGTTAAAGGTACAATTGAATTTTCCTATGAAGTGTCGGGATATAAATATGAAAAAATTGTTACTGAAAAGAACGATACGATTGTGTATAATGGAATAACCTATTACTCTGACGTAGTTACCACTACTACATATCTACCAGGTATAATTTATGAGAGTAAAGACTACCTAAACAGTAGCTTGAACCCGCTTGACTATACCGATCGTTTACAGTTTATCACACATGAAGAGGGGCGGATAAGATTAGAGAGAGCCACGACTTCGAACTGTCCTGCGCAAAATGACCGGTTCCTTTTTGATTACTTCATTAAGGACCACCTGGGTAATACCCGCAGTGTCTTAACTGAACAAAAAGAAGACAATTGTTATATCCCAATAACTCTAGAGCCACAACGCCGCGCAAACGAAGATCAGATAGCAAAGATCCGGACGGCTCAAATTATTTCCCAGTCTGTCGTGAACGGAGCAGATACTGTGCGGTTTGAGCATAATTTGTACAAGGTTCATGGTGGAGAAGACAGTTCCCGGACAGGGCTGGCTATGATCCTGAAAGTAATGGCAGGGGATGAGATAAAAATGCATGTTCAGTCTATCTACACCTTGCCGGGTGGTACTACTTCTGGTATTAATACAACTGTTCTGACGTTGACCGAGTTGCTGTCCTCTTTTGTCGTTAGTCCTGTGATGGGAGGGAAGGGGCTAACTCAACCTGCCATGGAAGGATTTAATCCGATGGGTTTTTTCCAGGCAATGAATAACAATCGGACCCAGGGTTCAGATCGTCCAAAGGCCTACCTAAATTACCTATTTTTTGATGACCAGTTCAAATTTACCGGACAGGCAAATGCCGCTTCTGTAAATGGATCTGGAGGTTCGACCAATGCTATTTACACCCACATCAACCAGTTCGTTACTTCTCCCGTCAAAGCAAACAGAAATGGTTATATCTATATATTTGTGAGTAACGAAAGTAATATTCCTGTGTATTTTGATAACCTGAATGTGACACATACACCGGGAGCAATTTTAGAAGAGACGCATTATTATCCGTTCGGATTGGAGATGGGTGCGATAAGTTCCAAGGCAGCGGGGAAACTGGACAACAAATACGAATACAATGGCAAGGAAAAACAGGAGAAAGAGTTTAGTGATGGAGGTGGGCTCGAATGGTATGACTATGGGGCAAGAAATTACGATCATCAAATTGGTCGTTGGGGAGTAATTGATCCGCTGTGTGATAAAATGCGACGCTGGTCGCCTTACAACTATGCATATAACAATCCAGAACGATTTATAGACCCTGATGGAATGAGTCCTCAGGAGCAACAGAATAATGCAAATGTGAACGATGAGGAGAGAATGGTTAATTATGTAGATGTCGTTGATAAGTCAGGGAAAAAGATTCGTATTTGGGATTATGTAGATGATGATAGTGGATCAGGAAGTTCGAACAATAATAATCAGGATCAGAATGGTGGTCAAGGAAACGAGAAAAATGGAGAAAAAGATAAGAAGGGAAATAGTCAGGCGGAGAAAAAGGTGATAATTTTAATTGTTGACGGGAAGGCTGTTAATAATAAAGATGTAGGGCACACCGCTTTACAAGTGGGCGATAATGTTCTTGGGTATTATCCAACAGGCGACTTAATGGGAGATGATAGGGGAGATATGCGTGTAGAATCTCGGAGTAGTTTTGACAAACGATATGCCCCTCATGGGGTCACTTTTATCACATTGAAAGTGTCTGAGAAACAGTATTCTACTATTGTAAATAATTTAATGAACTACATTATGGATCCTGGGCAGTATAATTTATTAGGTCTTCAATGTACCACAGTTACATGCGCTACATTATTGAATTCAGGCGTAAATCTTCAACAATCAAAATATTTGCCAAGTTCTGGGCCTATCGCAGGGCAGACAATTGTTTCAACTATTGGTACTTGGCCAACGTTGTCGCCAACTGAATTTAAGAATATTTTAAAACAGCAGGTCAACAGTGGTATCGTAGAAAGTGTAACATATTATAAATCAAAATAGAATTTGTATGATTAAGTGGTTACTGGGCATGTCAATTTTGCTTGTATTGATAATTAGTTGTAGTCGAGAGAAAAGAATTAAAAGGTTGTTGAATAGTAAGGAAGTTGATGAAATTATTCTTGGATGTGAAAAAGCCGGAAAGACAAAAGATGCCAAATACACAGATATTCTCTTGACTAATGCAGACGACCCACGAATTTCGACAAGTTTAGATCATAAAGGAGTTACTGTGTATCAAGCAAAAATGAATGCCC
>NZ_JSVC01000029.1 GCF_000814475.1 Flavihumibacter solisilvae
GGCGCTATCCATCGTTCAGCTAAACTGTCATCTGCGGCACTTCCTCCAGTTTGTAGTACTCATCGAATTTTCCATGATATTCCAGGAAAATCCGTTTGACATTGATAAGTTTTTCTTCAATGTCCTTGACTACTGCATATTCTGCGCCTTCAATATCGAGCTTAAGCATGTCAACTTCCCTGTTCAGCAGGTCCTTCAACCTAATCGCTTTTACCTGGAGTGCCGGCGCCTGGTCTCCGTTGTTAACTTCTTCTATCCGGCTCGCCATAGTGCCTTCGCTATGGAAATTAAGGGTGGTATTTTCGATCCATACAGCTTCCTTTTTTATGGTGACGTTATCCAGTTTCATTGACTTCACATTCTTTTCCAGGTAGCTGTAGTTGAAATCATCCGGTTCAAATGCAATTACCGTTGAGCCAGGATATTTCCACTTAAAATACACTACACTCATGCCGATATTGGCGCCGCAGTCAAGAATATAGGGCGTTTGATTCCCCTCAAAGTCGGTCGAATAAATTTCCTTCAGGAATATTTCGTCTATACTATGCAGGAACTCGTTGTGCCGGTAAAAATGCAGTTTCCCGCCCAGGAACGGGGTGTGATTCTCCCGGTTCTCCTCAAGGTTTTTCAGTCGTCTTACCTGCCACCAGCTGAGTCCTGTTTTATTGAATGGATTTATAAAAACCCGTACAGCCTTCTTCTTAGCCCCATTTAAAATATTATTAATTACTGGCATTTAGTAAGTTTTTATGCAGCTAGCCAGCATTGAGGCTATATTTGCGTAATTGCAAAAAAAGCACTTTTTTCGTTGATATTGTCTTCTATGATCAGTTCCGAATTCAGACCCAGTATATTTCATCCATATTTTTTCATCAGGAAGGGACTTTTAAATAAGATCACGCAGTACAGGCACCTGTTGCATGGAAAACTGCTCGACTTTGGATGCGGCTCAAAACCGTATAGGTCGCTGATCAATGTAAATGAATATGTTGGGGTCGACTTTGTAAACGAAGGGCATCCGCATGACAACGAACAAATAGATATTTTTTATGATGGGAAGCGTATACCTGTAGATGATGGCACGTTCGACTCTGCCCTGAGCAGTGAAGTTTTTGAACACATCTTTAACCTTGATGAAGTTTTGCAGGAACTTTACCGCGTTATAAAGCCTGGCGGAACCATCCTCATAACCTGCCCGTTTGTCTGGAAGGAACATGAACTTCCCAATGATTATGCCCGGTATACCCACTGTGCCTTGAAACACCTGTTTGAAAAGAATGGCTTTTCTATTAAGGAAATGGATAAAAGCGGCAATTTTATTGAAGTATTGTTCCAGTTGCAGGTGCTTTACTTCTATGACAGCTGGTACCCGAAAGTGAGAAAGATTCCGTTGGTCAACCTCATATTCCAGCTCCTGTTTATTACGCTTCCAAACATCGTCGGGGCTCTTCTGAGTAAATTGTTACCACAGAAAAAATCGATGTACCTGAATAATATTATAGTTGCCGAAAGATGCCCGGGAACAAACGCATAGATATAATTGTCCTGGGACATGAGGCGAGTCTTTCCGGGGCACCTCTCTTATTAATGAATTTGCTGGAGCTGTTGCAAAGGCAGGATTCTGTTCATATCCGGCTAAGTGTTCACCGCGACGGTCCCCTTGTTCAGACTTATGCAAAGTATTTTCCGGTTCTTGTTTTGAAGTCAGCTGACTATGGAAGGGAGAAAAATATTGCAAGAAAGATCAGCAATTTCATTCGAAACAAGATACAGTTACTGCGGTTGTTGAAGATGACATGGAATTCGGACCTTATTTTCAGCAACACAATAATCAATGGGAAAGTGCTTAAGGTGCTCGCCCTGGCAGGCAGGCCAGTGATCACCTACGTTCATGAGCTGGAAAATGTGATTGATCTTTATCTCAGGTACGGTGATGCCGGCTATTCTTTAAAACAGTCTTCAGTACTGGCGTACCCTTCACTTAAAGTGCGGAACACTTTGGTTGAGAAATATAAAGTAGATCAGCATCGGTTAATGCCTTTGAACTACTATTTTCCGGTCGACAGCCAACTACTTGGACAACAGGAAATGCGCGACCTGGCCATACAGTCTTTCCGGAACAGGTTTGGATTTTCAGCCGGTGATTTTATTGTTGGCGGAATGGGGCTTGCATCAGCGAGGAAAGGAACCGATCTTTTTATTGAAGTGTATCATGCAGTAAGGCGAAAGAACGCAGAAATAAGGTTTTGCTGGATTGGAGACTTTGAAACCGCAACCATCCGGGAGGAGCTGCTCCAGAAACTTAACCAGGGAAATCCGGATAACTTTGTGTTTACCGGTGTACTTCCACATAGTTATTTCAACCTTGCACCGTTTGAGATCTTCTTCCTGTCAAGTCGCGAAGATCCTTATCCACTTGTGATCCTGGAAGCAGCAATGATGAAAATCCCGGCAATCTGTTTTGCTGATTCAGGAGGTATTCCGGAATTTGTCGATAACGACGCGGGGTGGACAATACCGGGCTTTGATGTCAACTTTGTTTGTAACCTCCTTATTGATCTGTATAAAAACAGGTCCGCCATTGCTGCAAAGGGAAGCGTGGCCTATAACAAAGTGATGGACCGGCATACTGATGCATCACTTATTTTGCAACAATTCAATGACCTCATTAAAGGCATCCAGCGATGACAGGCAACAACCGATACGAGTCTGCTAAAAGCCTGGCCGGTGTTGTCGTGGTTTATAATCCTGACGATTCCGTCGCAGGAAATATCCGTTCATATCTTCCCTTTCTCGACCGGCTATATATCATTGACAACAGCAAACCCGATAATCGCAACCTGCCCGGCGACCTGCTTTCTGATGTGAAAGTGCATTATGTGTTCAAAGACATGAACACCGGTGTGTCTGCGGCATTGAACGAAGCAGCAGGTCTTGCGATCGGAGAAGGATTTTCCTGGTTGATGACTATGGACCAGGATTCATCTTTTGAAAACGGACAGTTGGAAGCCTATGCGGAAGCTTTTAAGTCGTTCAGCTCTATTCCCGGTATCGCTGTTGCGGGCGTGCAGCATGATGCCGGGCATATAAACCTCCAGGAAGTTGAGAAATGGAACCATACAAATGCCGTAATCACATCCGGGTCACTGGTCCGGTTATCAACCTGGGAAGAAATCGGCGGGTTTGATGCGAAACTTTTTATTGATGAAGTAGATCACGAATATTGCTACCGGTCTATCGTTCATGGATACGATGTCATCATTTTATCTTCGGTCGCGATAAAGCACAACCTGGGAAAAACCAGGAAAGCGGGATATCTTTCTGTTTTGTCCAGCCGGGGACGAATACTCCATTCTCCCCAAAGGGTGTATTTCATGGTAAGGAATTATTTGTATGTAAAACACAAATACGGGAAACACTTCCGCGAGGAATTCAGGCGAAGGGACAGGCAGGTGCTCGTGTCTCTCAAGAACAACCTGTTTTTTAACGGTCATTTCCTTGAAACGCTATCAAACATTTTCCAGGGATTTATAGATTACAAAAGGAATAATTTTACGCGGACTATATGAATCCTGCCATTTCCATCTGCATACCGGCTTATAAACGCATAGAATACCTTCAAAAGCTACTGGAGAGCATCAGTATTCAGACCTTCCGCGATTTCGAGGTTGTGATCACTGATGATAGCCCTGACCAGGAAGTGCACCAGTTGTGCCAGCAGTTTGAAAAGGTTTTTCCAATTATTTATTATAAAAACAACCCGGCGCTCGGTACTCCTGAAAACTGGAACGAAGGCATAAGAAGGGCAGGAGGGAAGTGGATCAAGATAATGCATGACGACGACTGGTTTACCGACGAGCATAGCCTGCAGAAGTTTTTCGACGCGACTGAGTCTTCTCCAGATTGCTCATTTTTCTTTGCTGCTTTCCGGAATGTAGATGAGGATTCAGGGAAAAAAGAAGTTGTACGTTGCAGTTTAACAGACATTCTACTGCTAAGGCAGAGTCCGCTTGCCCTTTTCCGTAAAGTATACGTGGGTAACCCGAGTTGTACCCTTATCAGGCGTGATGTTGGATTGTATTACGATTCGGATTTCAAATATGTGGTAGACTTTGAATACTATATCCGGTGCATCAGGAAAGTAAAGAAGTGGAAATACATCGATGAGGTGTTACTACAGATCGGATTTAACCAGTTGCAGGTTACCAAGTACACTTTCCTGGTTAAAGAAGTCCAGGTGCCTGAAAATCACAGGCTGCTGGAAAAACTTGGGGCGCGGATACTGAGGAATTTTCTGGTGTACGATTACTACTGGAGAATGTACAGGAACCTTGGTGTCAGGAGTGAGGAAGAACTGCTGGCTTTATATGGCCGGTCATTGCATCCTATTATAAAGAAGATGATCGGGTTTCAAAAGCATATTCCGCTGTCATTGCTGAAGGTGGGGATATTTTCGAAAGTGCTGATGACAGGCAGCTATATTGCGAGCCTCTTCACAAAGGCGTAATTACATGTTCTCCAGCCGCAGCAATACCTTGATCCGGTAGAGTGCATTTCCCAGGGGACTCTTTAATAAGAAGTTCAATAATTTCAGCCGCAGCTGCCAAAAGTCCAGCCGGAGATCTTTGCCAAAATAGCTTGTATATACCTGCCTGATCTGTTCAAGTGAGCGTAGATAATTTGACTGGCTGATGCCTCCTGCGGCAAACCTGATCATTGGCTTGTCAAGGAAAAGAAATGGTTCATTTCCAATCCGGCACAGGAAATCATAGTCCATCGCAATATCAATGTTCATATTATAGAGCCCATACTTTTCGTGTAACGGCCTCCTGACAAACATGCTCTGGTGCCATACAGAACGCATGCCGCGGTAAAGTTTATGGCGATCGAATGGTTTGCCTAATATTACGGTAACGCCTCCGCGGACAGTTTCCACTTTACTGTGCAGCCAGTTAATCTCCTTATTCGTCCCGAAAGTTTGTATTACTGTACTGATTACATCATCGGTCGCATACATGTCACCCGAATTGAGCATATTGACAATTTCACCTTCGGCGCGTAACACGCCTTTGTTGAATGCGTCCGAAATGCCATGGTCCCTTTCGCTTAACCATTTCCGGTAAACAGGCTGGGGATGTTCTTTGAGATAACTACTGATTTCCGTGTTGGTGGAACCGTCAATTACCCAGTGTTCATAAGGAAGGTGTTGCTGTCGGTCGACCGACTGCATCGTGTATTTCAACTCCTCCAGGTTATTGAAGCAGATGGTAATAACGGAGATCCTTGCTTCCATGGTCAGAGTTTGAATGGTTGAACCAATCCCTTAAGTGCATCAATCCTGAAACGGATGACCGGCCAGGATTTTGATGGGGTTCCTTTCACCGCATACCAGGCACCCAGTGCAACCGATCCGCCCAATTTATAAATGAATTCCAGGATCTTCATCCTGTAGGCATTTTCACTGATCAGTTTCGTCCGGACACGTTCGCCTCTCCCGATTCCTGAGGCGATCCTGTCAAGATATTCGGGTGTCAGTTTTTTCACCTCCACGATGTGGTGGACTTTCACAGACGGGTCATAAAAAACCCGCTTCTGTTTGTTTTTAAGGCGGAAAAAGAATTCTTTCCCTTCACCACAGATCCTAAGCTTCCCGACCACGCCGGGAATAGTTGTATCAAAACCATTGATGAGGAAAAAGTCATCCCTGCGGACAGTCATGTTAGGCTCATAAGGGTAGCGGGTTGGACTAAACTCCGTGACATGATCACTATAATCCAAATTAGCCACCAGCGAAGACACGAAACGTGACATCCACTTAGGTTCTTCGGGAATATATTTGGGAATGATCCGTCCGCCAAGTCCTGAAGCCTCCGGATGCATATCAAAAAAAGCAAGAATTCTTTCCAGGAAATCAGTAAATGCAACAGCATCATCATCCATGAAGGTAATCAACGGTGCTTTTGCGTTTACCGCACCGGCATTTCTTGCAAAAGATGACCCCTGTTGCTTTTCAAGGACATATTTGACTTTAAGGTCAGGATGTGAACTGATATACTGTTCACACAGTTGCCTCGTGTTGTCAGTGCTGTTATTGTCAACTACTATGATCTCATACTTTTCTTTTGGTATGGATTGATTGTATAGACTGTCTAACGCCTGAAGAATATAGTCCGCCCTGTTGTAGGAACTGATAATAACGGAAATACTAACATCTCTCATGTTAAACCAGCTTTTTCCTTTTCCACGACAAAAATGCGAGTCCTATCAACAGCAGGTAAACGATCGCCGAAGAGATCACTGTAATTGACTGGCTAAGTCTGATTACTGGTGGTTCAAACCTGAACTCTATGTCATGACTGCCTGCCGGGATACTCATTCCGCGTAAAATGTAATTGACCTTTACATAAGGAGCAGGCTTGCCATCGATATATGCATTCCAGCCATGATCATAGAATACCTCGCTGAATACCGCGAATTGATCGGAATTGCTGTTGGATTTATATTTTACGATATCATTCAGGTTTTCCAGCCACTGAATAGTTGCGGAAGAATCATAAACAGGTGCTTTACCGGCATTTGACCTATACCTCTCCTGGATGATTGCCGTTTCCTTCAGCGATGCACTGTCAAGGGCCTTCATTTCTTCATCGGCATTTTTTACAAACCTTACTTCGCGGACAAACCAGCTGGGGCCAAATGCCTCGGGATTTTGCCTTGGAACCGGCTGGCCGGTTGAGGGATCCTGCTGGATGAAATAGCGCGTATTCAGCATATTGAATACCTGCATATTTCCTTTGGCAAGCTGGTGGGTGATGATGTCCTGGTAAAGGCCAAGTTTTGCCGGGCTATAACCACCGATTGAATTGTGGAAATAGGAAGCTCTTGAACTTTCAAAAGGATTTGCGTTTTCTGACTGGTCGAAAACACGGAAAGGAAGTTGTGTGTCCTTTTTTATGGCGAGATCAGCAGCTGTTGGCTGAAAGGCTGCTTCGAACTCGTCCTTCTCGACAAAATTCCTGTAGTTCAGGTATCGTCCGGCAATTCCCAACAGGTCTATGGACGATGCGATCAACAGACCAATAAGCAATACCTGTTGTTTTATCTTCCCGGTCTTATAAAAATAAAACAGCCCTGCAGCGACCAGTATAAATATCACTGAGCGTAAGAGATCTGCTCCAAAAAGGCTCTGCCTGTCAGCCCGCAGTGAATTGACCATTGTTTGTGCGAAACCCTCTGCCTGTTGCTGTACATCCGGGGTTACCTGCTTTGCTCCGCCAAGCATTGAGCTAGTGAGCTGCTGTTTAAGCGAAGCGTCGCGCTCGCCGCTGTAGTCGGCCATGAAATAAAATGCGGCAAGAAGCAAGATAACAGCTCCTGCCGTCATCAGGGTCATCCTGAATTTTTTCTTTTTTATTTCATCCGTATCCTTGTCTTCAAGGAATTGCTGTATCCCCAATGCAGCCAGCAAAGGAAAAGTAAGCTGCGGTATAATCAGCGCCATCGAAGGAGCCCTGAACTTGTTGTACAGTGGCAGGAAGTCAAACAGGAAATAGTTAAGAGAAGAAAAGTTTTTTCCCCATGATAAAAAGATTCCGGTAATTGTTGCCGCCAGGATCCACCATTTGTGCCAGCTCTTAACGTAAAATAATCCCAGGATAAACAGGAAGCAGATCACTGCCCCAAAATAGACCGGGCCTGAGGTGCCGGGTTGCGGCCCCCAATACGCAGGCAATTGCTTCACAAAGCTGTTTGCCTGATCTTCCTGCATTCCGGTTTTCTCCATAAGAGTACCGGCTGTTTTGGTATTATCACCAAACTCGCTTTTCAATTCATTATTAACCATGGTCGCTGTACTTCCGCCATATGCGCGGGGCACCAGGAAGGTAGCAGATTCTCCAATCCCATAGCTCCAGCCAAATGCGTAGTCCTTATCAAGTCCGCCTTTGGTTTTATTGGTGCTGTCTGTTGCAACAGTCAGTTCCGATTTTCCGCCACGCATTGTTTCCTTGGCATAATCTTTCAGGGGATACCAGGAAATGGCATATGTGGCCAAACCGAGAATTCCGGCCAGCAGTGCTACACCATATCCGGTGAAGGCTGACTTCAGATCGCTTTCTTTAATGGATTTTACCAGGTAAGCGATACTGATGAGGATCATGACAATGGCAGTATAGTAAACGACCTGGATATGCTGCGTACTGGTTTGCAGTCCGAAAAATAATGCCAGCAGTGTACCTCCTAACAGGTACCTGCGCTGGAAAACAAGTAATAAAGAGCCGATTACAGCAGGTGCATACCCGATAGCAATCATTTGTGTGTTGTGTCCAACGGCAATGATTATAGGATCAAAAGTTGAGTAGGCATAGGCCAGGGCAGCCATAATACCTGCAAGCGGGTTAACCCGCAATACCATGGCAAGGAAATAAAAAGTTACACATGCGAGAAAGAAGAAACTCATCGGTTCCGGCAATGCCAGCGTAATCAGTGACTGGATATAAATAGTTTCAAGTGGTGCGCCGTTCGAAGTGAAGGTATACGCAGGCATACCACTGAACATACTGTTCGACCAAAGCGGAAAGTGACCATGTTGTTCCTTGAATTCAAAAGATTGCTGGGCCATTCCCTTCCAGCCCTGGATATCGTGTTGTTCAACAACCTTGCCCTGAAGTGCAGGCTGACAATAAATAACCGAAACAACCAGAAATATTAAAATTGCGATAATGTGTGGTGTCGCTGTTTTGAGCCAGGTTGACTTCATAATTCCTGTTTGACTTTTTCAGCTGGCAAAATAATACATATTTTACAGGTTTATGGTTTTTCAAAAGATCAATAAACTTGCATTCATTTGCAACCTGGCCTTCCTTACGGCAATGCTGATGCGGGTTTATCCATTTATGCAGGGCACAAAAGCAGAGTCGGTGATCCTTATTGCCGGACTGGTCATCTCACCGGTATCAAACCTCCTTGTGTCAATATTCTACTGGTGGTCCTATATAAGGAAGCCTGTTAAAGCGGACCTGGTATTCTGGTTCAACCAGGTAATGTTAGCTATCCAGGTGTTGCTTATCATTTCGGGAATATTATCTTTATCCAATATCTGATTATGATTCATAATATCATTAAAGACAAACCGACCCGCCTGTTTATCATCCTCGGCGGATTCTTTATTGCCAATGCGATTCTCGCTGAAGTGATAGGGGTGAAGATTTTTTCCCTTGAAGAAACCTTTGGTTTCCCTGATGCTACTTTTTCTTTGCTTGGTGAAGAAGGCCTGTCGTTCGACCTAACGGTAGGCGTTTTGCCATGGCCGATTGTGTTTATCATGACAGACATTGTGAATGAATACTACGGGGTCAGGGGAGTTCGCTTTTTATCGGTGCTGACTGCCGGGCTCATAGCTTTCGCTTTTGTAGTGTTTTATTTTTCGATCAGAACGGCACCTGCTGAATGGTGGCGTCTTTCGCAGGACAAAAACGGGGTGCCTGATATGCAGGCAGCATATACTCAGATACTTGGTCAGGGAATGAATATCATCGTTGCATCGCTTACTGCATTCCTGATCGGCCAGCTGACGGATGCGACAGTTTTCAGGCAGATCAAGAAGCTTACAGGAGAAAAAAGGATCTGGATGCGTGCCACGGTCTCCACATTGTTTTCCCAGTTCGTTGATACCGTCGTGGTCTCCTACATTTATTTGTATTTCGCACTCGGCTTCTCCTTTCCGCGGGTTACCGCAATAGCCATCGTCGGCTATACCTATAAGTTTGCCATCGCCATTCTATGCACGCCGTTTATTTACCTTATCCATGGAATGATTGAAAAATACCTGGGACACAAACAGGCAGCCGATATGAAGAAAGCTGCCCTTGAACTGCAGCCGGGAACCAGCTAAACATCTTTGCCCATCACAAAATCATCCATTACATACCCGTTACCAATATCGATCACTTCTTCCTTTTCAATATTAAATCCCATTGCCTCGTAAAAACTAATGGCTTTGTTTTGTTTGTTCACGTTCAGAACCAGGTGGGCTCCGTTATGTGTACGGACTTCCTCTTCCACCATATCCAGCAAAGCCCTGCCAACACCCTTGCCCTGCAACCCTGGTAACACGTACAGCTTATGCAGTTTCCATGTTGCTTTGTCGACAGGTCCGAATGAAGCAAAGCCGACTTCTCCCAATTCAATTTCCGCTATTATAAAGCGGTGATTGAGCTGGAGAATCTGGTTTTCCAGGGACTCGGGACTGTAAAACAGGTCCAGCATGTAATTCATCTGGTCTGATGAAAGAATGTCTTTATAGGTTACGGGCCAAACCTGGTGGGCCAGGTATCCGATCGTACCGATATCATCCTGGTCTGCACTTCTTATAACTAATGCCTCGCTCATATATCAGGCTGAATTGTTTGTGGTGTTGAAATATTTTTTGGACAGGCTTTGGTGCATTTTAATGGCTTTCCACGACAGCCTGATGGCAACGAGGTACGATAGAATCGCACTGGCGAACAGTATGCTTGTAGACGTATTCCTGGTAATGCTGCTGTCTGCCTGCACAAAAAGGAAAAGGTCAAAAAGGCCATGGAAAAAAACAGCGAGTAGCAATCCCCTTACCATCAATTGAACTGAATGCCCGCGACTTGTAAATTTAGCTAACCCTACATAATAGCCCATAAGAATTCCAAAAGTTGCATGTGCGGGAACTGACAGGAACATGCGAAGAAATCCAGTTTCATATCCCCTCTGCACTACATAAACAATATTTTCCACCGTCGCAAATCCCATTGCAACCATTACACCATATATAATGCCATCAAAGGGTTCATTGAAAAATTTTCGGGGAAAGGCATAGAACCTTAACATCAGGTATTTACAGGTTTCCTCTCCCAGGGCAACGACCAGGAACGCAAAGATGATATAATAGGTCCAACCTGTAGCTGACATCAGGTGATTGAGTAAAGTAAATCCTGCCCATTGTAAAATCATTGCAGGCAATGTAACTGCCATCCCCAACAGGAACGCTTTAACCAAAGCCCTGAATGGCTCTTTGTCATATTTATCCCTCAGGTAGATAAACCAGATAATAGCGATACCTGGTGCCAGTGCCAAAGCCAGCAATTCCATATTTTAGGGTTTGTTGCGCTGAAATTAGTGAATTAATATTGACAGAGAATTTACAGTATGCGTAAGACCCTGGTTGCTATTCTTTTCCTGGTTACGTTTTTATCAGTCCGCGCCCAGCAATTTGGTGGTCACCCGCCTTCTCAACGCTGGATGCAGATCAGGACTCCTTCAGTTCGCGTGATTTATCCACAAGGGTGGGATAGTTCTTCGCGGCGTATTGCGACAGTCGTGAACCTGGTAACATCGTTGCACGATAGTTCAATAGGCAGCAGGCTTATGCGCACCAACATAATTCTGCAACACCAGACTACCATTCCCAATGGGTATGTGGCCCTTGCACCTTTCCGCAGCGAATTTTATATGACCCCGCCGTCAAATCCCTTTGAGCTGGGCTCATTGGCCTGGGGCGACCAGTTAGCTCTTCACGAGTGGAGACATGTTCAACAGTACAGCAATTTCAATCGCGGACTTGCGAAGGTCTTCCGCGTACTGCTGGGACAACAAGGACAGGCATTTGCCAATGCGCTTACCGTACCTGACTGGTTCTTTGAAGGGGATGCCGTTTTCCAGGAAACGCGGATGAGCAGGCAGGGACGTGGCAGGCTTCCCTCATTCTTCAATGGCTACCGCTCAATCTGGGAGGCAGGAACAAATTATTCTTATATGAAGTTGCGTAACGGTTCATACAGGCATTTTGTTCCTGATCATTATGAAATGGGCTATCAACTTGTTGCCAATGGGAACGAACAATACGGGCCGGGCTTCTGGAAGAAGGTGTCTGAAAATGCTGCGGCCATGAAGGGGTTTTTTTATCCTTTTCAGAAAGCTGTAAAACGTTATAGTGGAATATCCTTTGCCAGGTTTGTGGACAGTTCCCTGCTGGCAAACCGCACAAGACTCGGCGTTCCGTCTTCTGCACTGCGGAAGGGTGGCCCTGAAGTGATTAACGAGGAGAACCCTGTTTACACAGAATCGGGTGATCTGTTGCTGGTACGTTCGTCATATAAACAGGTCCCTTCATTTTACCTGCGAACGGGGCAGAAGGACCATTTTATCCGGACCAGGGATATGTCATTGGATAACTATTTTGCTTATGCGAACGGCAAGATAGTTTATGCTTCCTTTCGTCGCGATACCCGTTGGAGCTGGATCGATTATAGCGAACTTCAGTTACTGGACTTACATTCAGGTAAACAACAGCGGATAACCGAAAAATCAAAGTATTTCATGCCTTCCCTTTCTGCCGGAGGGGATTCGATTGTGACAGTAGAGGCAAGTTCTGCAGGCAAATATGCCCTTCATATCCTGGATGTTTCCGGTGGGTTGGTTAAAGCCATACCCAATAAACAATCCCACTATTATTCTCATCCGATGTTTTACCAGGGGAAGATCATCACAGCTGCCAGGAATTCCGCAGGTGATATGTCTCTTCTCCTTGTGGATCCTGCTAACGGGAATGAGCATCCGCTTACGGAATGGAGTCAGAACCTGGTTGGGTATCCTTCCGGAAAAGGCGACACTATTTGTTTCACCATGACCAGCAATGGGCGGGACCGGAATTTTGCACTCGTTTTTTCGTCACGGCAATTACTGGAGTGGAAAGAGGAACGAGATGTGTCTGTCACGGGTGAATACCAGCCTTCGGTTTTTGGCAGCAGGCTGGTAAGCAGCAGGTTTACGGCCGGGGGATATAAGATCTCCGAGCAAACTGCCGGTGTTTCTCAATGGCAGCCTGTTGAATCAATCCGTCCGCTGACTGCTTTCGGATTATTAGCAGGTGACAAACCTTTGGTTGATGTTCTGGCAAAGGACACTGTGTTGAACCCCGGTACCAGCAACTACCGGAAGACGACGAAGTTCTTTAATTTTCACAGCTGGCTGCCATATTATGAAGATCCCGAACTGAGCTTCACCATATTCGGCCAGAATCTCCTGAATACAATGCAAAGTGAATTATACATTTTGTATAACAACAACGAAGGCTTTAAGGAAATCGGGTTCGCAGGAGTGTATGGTGGATGGTTTCCCTACATCAACGCCGGGTTGAGTTATACCCTCGACAGGCGGGCCAGGCTGGAAAATAAACAGGTTTACTGGAATGAACTGGAAGCACAAACCGGGTTCCAGGTGCCGCTAAACCTCAGTAAGGGCAGAAGCATCAGTAATCTTACATTCGGCTCCGACCTGGTTTATAATCATGCCTTCTTCCCCGAACCTCAGAAAACACAATATGGAATCGAGCCATATTTTTACCTGGATAACGACTTGCGGTTTAGTCACCAGGTACAACAGGCTAAGCAACATATCTTTCCAAGATGGGCACAGACAATGCGGTTGCAATACAGGGATGCGCTTAACCAGTTTGATTCCTGGCAGTTAATGGCCACCGGTAGTCTTTATTTCCCGGGATTATCAGTCAACCATAGTTTCAGCATGAACCTGGCAGCGCAGCAACGCGACAGCTCAACCGGTATCCGGTTTACCAATGATTTCCCATTTGCCCGTGGCTACAGTGATGAAAATCTTTTTCGCATGGGCAAGATCGGAGTGAATTACCAGTTGCCAATTGCTTACCCGGATGCAGGACTCTGGAACATTGTTTACCTGATGAGAATGCGGATGAATTTTTTCTATGACCATGCTGTCGCCAAAGATTCGCAAAGGTTCGCGACCGATGGCTTTGTAAACTTCCGTTCAACCGGCACAGAACTTTTTTTTGACACCAAATGGTGGAATCAATTGCCCGTCAGTTTCGGCATCCGGTATTCGAGGTTACTCGACGATGATGTATTTGGGGGGACGGGACGCGACAGGATTGATTTCGTGATTCCCGTAAACCTGATCCAGGCCAGGGGTGCAGGAAATAAATGAACTTCCAGATAAAAAGGGCTTCCTGTTAACGGAAGCCCTTTTACAATTCAGATCTTAGACAAACTGTCTTCTATCACTTTTATCTTACTGATGGTGTCTTCTTTTTTCTTCTTTTCCATTTCCACAACATCCGGCTTGGCATTCTGAACAAAACGTTCGTTACCGAGCTTCTTCTCTACACTTACCAGGAACCCTTTAAGGTATTCCAGTTCACGAACCAGTTCCTCACGGTGGTGACCGGAGTCGATTGGTTGTTCTGTTTCAATATAAAACTGGTCGCGGTCAATTACAGTAGCGATAGTATTCGGAACTGCAGCTTCCACAAAATGAAGGCTACCGTTTACCTGCTTTTCAAGTATGGACCTGATCATCGCATATATATCCTTGTTAGAGGTATTGACATGCACACTTATCGACTCCTTCGGTTTGATCTGGCTCCTGTTCCTGACGTCGCGGATGCCGGTAATCACATCTTTCAGTAATACGCCTTCGTCAAGAAACTTCACTGCATCTTTCCCATTGATGTCGCGCTCAAAGGTTTCAGGTTTGCTGAACTGGCGGATGCACAGGTCGTCTCCTTCCTTTCGGTCTCTCAACTGGTGGTAAATCTCTTCGGTAATGAAAGGCATAAAAGGATGAAGCAGCTGAACAAGTTCTTCAAAGAATCCTATTGCTGATTCCAGGTGATCTTTATTTACAGGCGCGTCATACGCTGGCTTGATCCACTCAAGATACCAACTGCAATAGTCGTCCCAGATAAGAGAATAAATCGTTTTCAACGCTTCGCTCAGGCGGAATTGCGTCATCAGCTGGTCAACTTCCAGGCGTGCTGCATTGAGGCGGCACCTGAACCAGTAGTTCGGCCAGTTGGTGGTATGATCCTGGTCATCATTAACCGTTGTTTCGGCTGCACGTGCCTTCCACATGCCGATCAGCTTCAGGGCATTCCACATCTTGTTGTTGAAGTTCCTTCCCTGTTCAATTGATGATTCGTCGAACAGCAGGTCGTTGCCGGCAGGAGAGAGGATCATTATGCCAAATCGAACGGCATCGGCGCCATATTTGTCAATCAGCTCGAGAAGATCCGGTGAGTTCCCCAGGCTCTTACTCATTTTACGTCCCTGCTTGTCACGAACCATCCCCGTGAAGTAAACATCGCGGAATGGAATCATTTTTTCATAATGCATCCCTGCCATTACCATACGGGCGACCCAGAAGAAAATGATATCCTGGCCGGTAACCAGCACCGAAGTAGGGTAGTAGTACCTTACTTCTTTATTTCCCGGATCGGTAATCCCGTTAAATACTTCCATTGGCCAGAGCCAGGAAGAGAACCATGTGTCCAACACATCATTGTCCTGGGTCAACTGGTCTATGGTTAATCGGGTCAGGTCAAAAGCCGGCTGGCTGATGATCTCTTCCCAGGCTTCTTCTCTTGTCGCGGCAACAACACAGGCTCCATCCGGGGTATACCAGGCGGGAATCTGTTGCCCCCACCACAATTGGCGACTGATACACCAATCCTTTACATTTTCAAGCCAGTACCGGTAAGTGGCCAGGAATTTGTCTCCCGGATGAATCCGGATGTCTCCTTTCAGGACCGCTTCCAGGGCGGGCGTTGCCATCTCTTTCATCTTCAGGAACCACTGGGTCGAGATTCGGGGCTCAACTACAGCGCCTGTGCGCTGGCTGTATCCAAGCCGGGTCTGGTATTCTTCTTCCTTTACCAGTGATCCGTTCTCTTTCAGTGCAGCAATCACCAGTTTCCGGGCTTTGAACCTGTCTTCACCGATGAAAACACCTGCGGCTTCACTGAGTGTTCCGTCTTCGTTGAGTGTATCAACTACTTCGAGGTTGTGTTTGAGGCCGAGGTTATAGTCATTGATATCATGCGCAGGAGTAACTTTCAATGCACCGGTTCCGAAAGCAGGATCTACATATTCATCAAAAATGATCGGGATCCGCCTGTTGACGAGCGGTACAAATGCATGCGCATTTTTAAGGTGGGCATACCTGGGATCATTGGGATTAACACATATTGCCGTGTCTCCCATGATGGTCTCAGGTCGTTGTGTGGCAATCACAATGCTTTCTTCAGATCCTTCAATTTTATAATTGACATGGTAAAGTTTACCATGAATGTCTTTGTATTCGACTTCCTCGTCACTTAAGGCAGTCTTTGCCTCCGGATCCCAGTTGATCATCCGCGCACCGCGATAGATCAGGCCTTTTTTAGACAGGTCAACAAATACCTTGATCACCGCCTTATAGTAGTGGTCATCCATGGTAAATGTTACCCGGCTCCAGTCAACACTGCAACCCAGCCGGTCAATCTGGTTGTAGATGATCCCGCCATATTTCTCCTTCCACTCAAAAGCATAACGAAGAAATTCTGCACGGGTAAGGTCAGACTTGTGAATGCCTTTTTCCTTTTCGAGCATCTGAACAACCTTTGCTTCGGTCGCGATAGAGGCGTGGTCGCTACCAGGTACCCAGCAGGCATTGAAACCACTCATCCGCGCCTTCCTGACGAGGATATCCTGGACGGTTTCATTCAATGTATGACCCATGTGGAGAACGCCGGTTACGTTCGGTGGCGGGATCACTACCGTAAACGACGGACGATGGTCAGGAGTGCTGTTAAAATATTTCCGGTCTGTCCAATGCTGGTTCCATTTTGGCTCGGCTTCAGCAGGTATAAAATTCTTGCTCAGTTCCATACAAAATTCTGATACTTATTACTTAGGGCTGCAAAAATAAGAAATCGCTACCTAGCTTCCCGTTCAAGCGAAGAGAAATGCTTAAATTGACCTAAGGTTCCGACTGTTGAATTCAACCGGATACTATGGCGACCCGATTTATCCTGCTTTTTATTGTTTTATTCCTGTGCCGACAGCTGAATGGGCAGCAAACGCCCGGAAATGACAGCCTGTTGCCGCGGGACAGTGTGCCCCCGGGCGACAGTGTCGGCCGGCAATTGGTGACCGGGGAACGACTGAGCTCCGACTCTGTTTCCTCCCAGGTAGTGGTGAAGCTGGAACAACTTACTTCCGCCCTGAACAAAGTGAACGGGTTCCTGAAAAGAGGGCTGGATACTGCGGAAATTCACCATGAATTACCCCGGATCAGGAACCTGCTGGATAATATTAAAACGGGACTTTATTCCAGTGAAGTGCCTCCTAACCTGAGAAGCCTTAATGCTTCCAAAACCATACTGACCCAGGCCGCAGCGCAACTTGACGGCTGGCAGGCAGACCTGGAAAAATACCAGTCTGTTCTCAGGGATCTAAAAAATGAAATCAGCAACATTGTAAATGATTCCGTATTTAAAAAACTGGCGGGTGATACCGCGTTGTTCAATTTTTACCTCTCACAGCTCACCGACCAGGGTAAAAAATGGACCGTCCTGCGTGAGCAATTCCGTGACCAGGTAAACAATATTTCCTTCCTACTTCACAATGTCGGCGTAACCTCAATTGAGGCAACGGACCTGATCGACGAGGTGAATTACCGGATGAGTATGTTAAAGCGGAAAATGCTGACCAAGACCGAACCTTTTATCTGGGAGGTTACTTCGGCCGGACAGGATGGTCTCCTGCGGTCCATTGCCAGGTCAGTATTGCCAAACTGGCGACTTGTCCGGTATTACCTGAAAGATCACTGGAGCGGACCCCTGTTCATGCTTTCCCTGACAGGCCTGTTTGCGTTGTGGGTCCGGGCTAACCTCAGCAAGGTCCGGAAAATTGCAGCCAGCCAATTTGCACATCCACTCAAGTACCTGGGGAGAAGTTACATTTTGTCATCCCTGATGCTCTTTTTCACAATTACACCATTTTTTTCTAGTAGTCCGCCTGCAGTTTACATTGAGATTCTCTGGGTAGTCATGATCCTTGTTGCCTCCCGGCTCGCCTGGCCTGACTGGTCCGTCAACTACCACCGGTACTGGCGCACAGTGGTGCTTGTTTTCCTGCTTGTCGGTTATGACAACCTGCTGATAAGTACTTCAGTGGGGGAACGATACGGAATGCTTGCGCTCAATATTGCTGCTATGGTTGCCGGCTGGCGCCTGTTCCGCGAAGTGAAACGGGAACCATTGCGGTACCCGGTTTTCCAGGATGAAGTTTTGTGGCTCTTTGTCGGAGCGAATGTGATTGCAATGATGCTTAATGTTTTCGGTCGTTTTACATTGTCGAAGCTGATCAGTAATGCTGCCGTGATCGGAATTGGTCAGGCATTGGCTTTCTACCTGCTCGTAGAGATCATTATTGAAGCGTTTTATCTTCATTATGAAGGTAACCGGCACAGTCGTACCGCGGCATTTTTCCTGCAACCCCGGGTAAAGGAAAAGTTCCGGAACCTCCTTGTTGTACTTGGAGTGATCTTCTGGCTGATGGCATTCCTGTGGAGCTTGAATATGATAGATACCACAACGGAACTCCTCAGTGATTTCCTGAGTACGTCCAGGAATATAGGCAGCATGGATTTTACGCTTGGCAGCATATTCATATTCATGCTGGTTTTCTATATTTCCATTGTCATTTCCAACCTGCTGAATTTTTTCTTCGGCGGAAGTGAACAACATTTTGGAGCTGCAAGGAAGAGTAAGGTAGGTTCCTGGATCCTGGTGATCAGGTTATTTGTTATTTCTGTCGGATTCCTGCTTGCCATGGGAGCAGCCGGAATACCGCTTGACAAACTGGCTATCATTCTTGGCGCACTTGGTGTGGGTATCGGTTTTGGTTTACAGAATATTGTGAACAACCTCGTCAGCGGTATAATTCTCGCATTCGAAAAACCTATGGATGTCGGGGATGTGATTGAGATCGGGACCAATTCAGGAAGGGTGAAAGAAGTGGGGATCCGCAGCAGCAAGATCAGCACATTTGATGGGGCGGAAATCATAGTTCCTAACGGAGATTTCATTTCGCAGCGCCTGATCAACTGGACGCATAGTAACTCTTACAGGCGCATCGACCTGACGATAGGAGTCGCCTATGGAACCGATCTCGATATCGCCCAGCAAACCATTCAGCAGGTTCTCGACGGGGAAAAAGACATTGTGGCCCAGCCAGCGCCTGCGATCTTATGGAATGAAATGGGGAATAACGCGGTAATGGTTAAGGTCTATTTCTGGACCAGTGATTTCGACAGCTGGGTCAACCTGAAAAGCAAGATGATCAAAGCCATTTACAACAGGTTTGGCGAAAAAGGAATCAATATACCTTTTCCGCAACAGGATCTTCACATCCGTTCGGTTGATATCGATGTATTGCGAAGGTGGCGGGAATTCGATGGAACAGAAGAAGAAAATGAAAATGCTAAATAATTTAGTCCGATCGTGTTGATTGTTATATTTGCAGTGTGTTCGCTATTGTCGACATAGAAACTACTGGTGGTTTTGCCACATCAAACGGGATAACTGAAATAGCCATCATTCTCCATAATGGGAGGGAGGTGGAAGGTTATTATTCCACCCTTGTTAATCCACGTCAGCTTATCCCAAGGTATGTGACAGCATTAACAGGGATAAATAATGATATGGTTGCTGGAGCCCCGGTATTTGAGGAAGTTGCAGAGACCGTTAATAACCTGCTCGACGGACGGATCTTTGTAGCCCATAATGTAAATTTCGACTACTCATTTCTCAAGCAGCAGCTTGAGAACTGCGGCTATCCGTTCCAGTTAAAAAAACTATGCACCGTCAGGATTGCGAGAAAATTATACTCCGGCCTTCCGAGTTACAGCCTGGGCAATCTTTGCAGGTCATTGGGGATTGATCTGCAAAACAGGCACCGTGCAGAAGGTGATGCAAGGGCTACGGCTACACTGTTTGAAAAAATGCTGCGTGATGATGAAAAGGGGATGATAGCATCTATGATGAAGGGAAGGAGTGCGGAACAATACCTGCCGCCAAACCTGCCGCTTGCTGATATCCAGGCTCTGCCATTTTCCCCTGGTGTTTATTATTTCGAAAATGAAAAGAAGGAAGTTATTTATATCGGGAAGGCTGTCAATCTTAACAACAGGGTAAAAAGTCATTTTTCCAACAATGATGGCGGTCGCCGTAAACAGGAACTGCTTCGCCAGGTGCACCACATCCGGTATACGGTCTGCTGCAGTGAATTGATGGCGCTCATCCTTGAAAGCCAGGAGATCCGGCGGTTATGGCCGGCGTTCAACCGAAGCCAAAAGAAATATCATCATAAATACGGCTTGTATTCATACGAAGACGGCAGGGGTTATCTGAGGCTTGTAATTGAAAAGAAACGGCCACATTTACCCGCCATTTATACTTTCGACTGGTTACCGGAGGGACAGGCATTTATCCGCAAACTTACAGCCGCGGCCTGCGGTGCAAATGAAGTGCAATCTCATGTGGAGGAACAGGTAATAGAAGAACCTGCTGAATCCTATAACAAGAGGATTAACGACGCCATATCAGACATGAAGAGGCAACTCCCGACATTTGTGCTGGTCGAAAAGGACCTGTTCGCCGGAAAGGACTACGCGGTTTATGTAGTGGAAAAAGGAAGATTTTATGGAATGGGATACACCTGCGATCCATTTGGGATCCCATTGACCATCGAGGAATGGAAAAAGAATATCGACCCGTCCGCAGATAACGACTATATACGCGGATTGCTTTACCAGTTTGCAGGTAAAAATTCCATCACCCGGTTAAATATTCAGGAAGCGAAGCCTTAACCAGGAAGTTCGGTTCTGCCGGCCGGGGTTAACTGTTTTCGATAACTATTTCCAGACGAAATATGTAATTGCTGCAATGGCTCCATACAAAGCCAGAACAATTAAAAACAGTTTGCCGGTACTGGCATGGGATAGGTCAAAAATACGTCTCATAGTAAACCATTTATGCGTGAAAAAATGATTGCACGGTAAAAATTATGGTTTCAAGGGATGTGTGGGTAGGGGGGATAAGGTTTTCTTATCTGCAGCCAATGTAGTTAAAAATGCGACAATTTCCAATTTTTCGCAAAAAAATTCTTTAGTGTAAAACGTTGTATTTTAGGCTAAAGGCATACGTTATGAACCGACAGCTAACATCCTGGTTTAGTCCCTCCCTTCAGAAAGAAATGCCACTCGCTGTTTATGGTCACTATGGATTTGCACTTCTCCTTATTCCCACAGCTGCAGCTGACTACCTTGAATACGAAAGATTCCAGCTGTTGGATTCAATTCGTCCCTATATAGAATCGGGTAAAGTGAAAGTATTCTCCATCGACAGCATAAATAACGAGAGCTGGATGAACAACAGCATGGACCCCCGGCATAAGTCCGTTCGCCATCAACAGTGGAATCAGTATGTTTACTCGGATGTCATTCCATTTATTAAAACGCAAACCAGCGAGGATACTGCCATCATTACTTCCGGCGCTTCATTTGGCGCGCTTCACTCTGCCAACCTGTTCTTCAAAAGACCGGATCTCATCAACGGATGTATTGCCATGAGTGGAGTATATGACCTTACCGAATATACCAAAGGATATTTTGACGAAGATGTCTATTACAACAGTCCATGCCATTACCTGCCGAATCTTACCGATCATGGCATTCTCGAACAAATAAGGAAGAGCAGCCATATCCACATTTTAAGCGGATCGGGCGATTATGAGGATCCTGATGCGGCAAGACGACTGTCCGGCATCCTGTATAACAAGGGTATTTGGTATGAGCTGGATATCTGGGGGAAGGATATGACCCATGACTGGCCGACCTGGCGTGCCATGTTACCGCATTATCTGGCTTCCAGGTTTTGAAGAAATGCTGACCTTGGAATCATTCTTGCGCCAAGGCTTTCGAGGTGTTCTGTATACACCTGGCAATCGATCAGTTGTACTCCTTCTTTCTGCAGGAATTTCACCCAATTGATAAAGGCGAATTTGCTTGCATTGCTCGTGTGTGAGAACATACTCTCCCCGCAAAACACTTTGCCAATCCGCAAGCCGTACAAGCCACCGGCAAGCTGGTCAGCTTCCCAGGCTTCTGCACTAAATGCATACCCCATTTCATGGAGCTGAGTGTAAGAGCGGATCATTTCTTCATTGATCCATGAGCCTCTCTGCCCGGTTCGTTTTACCTGGCGGCAATGTTTCATTACCTGTGAGAATGCTTCATTTATACTGAAACGAAAACGATTGCCATTCAGAACCGGACGCATACTACGGCTGATTTTAAGTTCAGCCGGGAAAAGCACAAAACGGGGATCCGGACTCCACCAGAGAATTGGTTCATCCTCATACCATGGAAATATTCCCTGTCTGTACGCTGCCAGCAGCCGTTGGGGGGACAAGTCACCACCGATAGCCAGGAGTCCGTCGGGTTCTGCCTGACTGACCGGCGGAAATTGAGGGGAGCGATCCAGGAAAACTAATGCCATATTATGCAGTGACTTCAATTGTTGCACCGATGCCCCGTTCGGTTATGGCATCACACATTGGTTTCAGTTCGTCAAATTCACCATTTTTCACTGCATATTTTCCCTGGGTATGAATTAGCAATGCACATTGCTCTGCCTGCTCTGAAGTATGTCCGCATACAGCGATAAGTGTTTCAATCACCCAATCAAAGGTGTTGACCTCATCATTCCACACAATTAACTGGAATGGTGTTGCTGTTTCGGTTAATACTTCCACCGATTCATTTACTTCATGTTCATGCTGTTCTTTATAATTCAACATCGAAAGGGCTTTCCTGCAAATTTAAAAATTCCTGCCAAAGCGCCTATTTTGAAGAATAAATTGGCAGGTTGAATTGTCAAGTCGTAGTATTTTTAGCATGGCATTAACCTGTTAATCAATATGAAGGAGCCGTTGACCGATGAGAAGGGTAATAAAGACAAAGCCCCTGAAAAAACAATAGTTCTGCCGGTTCAACTGGCAGAAAACGGACTCGATTTTCTAATTGAACTGGTAAAACAGATACGCCCGGCGTCTCCGCGCAGAATCGCTGAAGCTGAAAGTAATTTCCGTTCAATGCTTCATCAGCTTCAGCATGATGTTGGTACGCTGGTATCGATCAGGACCGCGATCAGGAACCTGTTTTTTAAAAGCGAATTGCTTCCGGCCCTGGTAGCAAGCGGACTCATTGGTTCCCGTGGATTTGTACAGGAGTTGGGTGGGAAACTTAAACATAAGATCCTTCCTGAGCTGCGACAGCCATCGGATTTCCTTTTTGTACTGAGCCGCGTATTTTACAAACCTACCGACTATATATGGGTAAGTGAAATTGACCGGGAACTTTGGAAAAGGTTTTTCAGGTTGCTGCGGGTTCACATCAGGATTAATGACCGGCAACTTACAGATCAGCTGCGACAAGCGTTGCTTATTCTTTCATTCAGGATCGCTACACTCGGTCTTGAAAAAGAAGTTGCCAACCGGCTCAGCGCCAACAAAGATGCAAACAGTCCTTTCCTTGAACAGAACAGGCTCGTGATCAGGTATCTCGATGATCCTGATGCAGACGAAAAATACATCCAGGTATTACTGAATAACCTGCAGGAACAGCTTTACAACTGCAGGCAAAGCATTGTATGGCTGCGTGATCAGCGGTTATATCATGGTACAAGTCTCGCACAGACTTTTCTTACCGTAAGAATTCTCCAGATGATCGACAGGATGCTGATCATTTCGGATGTGCTTGATCGTGACAACCATCTTAATGAAGACCGGTTCATTGAATATTTTATAACGGTTATCACGAATGAAAATAAGCAGAACAGCCTGCGTGGTTTCCTGTCAGACAACCTTGGCCTGCTTGCATACCAGATAGCGGAACACAAAGGAAAAAAAGGGGAGAAATATATCACTTCCAACCGCAGCGAGTTCAGGCAGCTGTATCGCAGTGCGGCGGGTGGTGGCTTTATTATCAGTGTAGTTGCGATAATTAAAAACCTTCTATCAAAACTTACCCTGGCGCCATTCTGGATGGGTTTTATATACAGCACCAACTATGCCGCAGGCTTTATGCTGATGGATCGCACCAATACCACCCTGGCAACCAAGCAACCTGCCTATACGGCTTCAGCAGTGGCAAGTTCGCTTGACAGTAAAAAGCTGAAAGGGAAGCCAGACCTGAAGAACCTGGCAATAACAATTGGCGATGTCTCCCGCAGCCAGATCGCTTCGTTCGCCGGTAACCTTGTTGTTGTGTTTCCATTTACTTACTTTCTTGTATGGCTGATGGACCGGTTCATGGGCTACAGGATAGTTAATGGTGAAGAAGCATTCAGTTTACTAGAGCAACAACATCCATTTCACAGCTGGTCATTGCTGTATGCCTGTTTTACAGGCGGATTCCTGTTTCTAAGTGGTATCATTTCCGGTTATGTTGAGAATCATATTGTTTACGGGCAGCTGACGGAGCGGCTGAGGAACCATCCGGTGCTTAGCCAAACCATGTCTGCAAGGCGATTGAACCGGATGGTTGATTATATGAATGTCTATTCAGGCGCATTTACGGGTAGTATTGCACTTGGATTTTTCCTGGGCATGTCGGCCGTAGTAGGAAAGATCTTCGGAATCCCTTTTGATATCCGTCATATCACCATTTCTTCCGGTAACGCAGCGATCGGCTTTTATGGCATTGAACAACCTGTTTCCTATGCCTACCTGGCCGCGGTGTTTCTCGGAGTACTGGGAATAGGTTTCCTGAATTTTTTTGTCAGCTTCTCACTCGCATTTTTTGTGGCAGTGAAATCAAGAGGTATTCACCTGAGGGATTATCCTGAACTGATTGGATTTATCTGGCGTTATTTCCGAAAGTATCCTATGGATTTCGTTTATCCGCCAGGCCGTCGCCGGGATACAAATGATATCTGATACATCCGCTGGTCAACTGCAAAAAAAAAGCCTTTTCATTTCTGAAAAGGCTTCATTTGTGGGAGCACACGGATTCGAACCGCGGACCCTCTGCTTGTAAGGCAGATGCTCTGAACCAGCTGAGCTATGCTCCCATTGATCACCGAAGCCTTGGCGTAGGTGATCTGTAAAGAACTTTATTGTCCATAAAATATATTTGGACTGTCCACCTACGCTAAAGCTTCGGTGGACACAGTGGGAGCACACGGATTCGAACCGCGGACCCTCTGCTTGTAAGGCAGATGCTCTGAACCAGCTGAGCTATGCTCCCAGATGAAAGTGACGTTGTTTTTGACAACTATTTCAAGAACTTTTCACTGCTTATCCGCAATGGGATTGCAAAGATAAGGGCTATTATTTTACAGCAAAATTTTTTGACAAAAATTACAAAATTCAGATCGCCCAATCAACCAGGCTGTTCACCCACTCTTCACGAAATGGAGTACTGATGCGGATATAATTGTCAGTATAACCTTCCATCATACCATTTTTTTCGTGGCCTTCAAACAACACTTTTCGTGTTTGCCCTGCATGAAGTTCCCGGAAATATTGTTGTTTCATGTAACTCAGGTTACGCAAGGCTTTGTTCCTTTCGTGCCGGGTATGAACCGGTACAACCGGTGTAATATCCAGGGCAACAGTATTTGCTCTTTCTGAATATGTAAACACATGGAGATAACTCACGTCGAGCGAGTGGAGAAAATCAAAAGTTTCGCGAAACAATTCTTCTGATTCGCCCGGAAAACCAACAATTACGTCTGCACCTATTGAACAATGCGGCATCAGTTTTTTAATCAGGGCCACACGGTCAGCGTATAGTTCCCTTTTATAACGTCTGCGCATCAGCGATAACAATGTGTTGCTGCCGCTTTGCAATGGAATGTGGAAGTGAGGCATAAACTTCCTGCTATTGGCAACAAATGCGATAATGTCATTTGTAAGCAGGTTGGGTTCAATAGATGAAATCCGGAATCGCTCGATGCCTTCCACGTCATCCAGTGCCCTGACAAGGTCATAGAAACTTTCTTCATGTTTCCTGTTTCCCTCCGGTCCTTTACCAAAATCGCCAAGATTAACACCAGTCAGCACAATTTCTTTGACTCCTTTGTCAGCCAGCATCCGTGCGTTTTCCAGGACATTGCTGATATTATCGCTCCGGCTCTTGCCCCGCGCCATAGGGATGGTGCAGAATGAACAGTTGTAATCACAGCCATCCTGCACTTTGAGGAAGGTTCTTGTGCGATCGTTTACTGACCAGGAACTATTGAAACCGGATACCTCTTCGATATCACAACTGCTGATCTTCGCGCTGTCACCCTTGGTGAGCTCAGCCAGGTGGCTGGCGATATTGAATTTCTCGGCAGCACCCAATACCAGGTCAACCCCGGGAATAGAGGCGATCTCTTTCGGTTTCAGCTGCGCATAACAACCGGTGATCACTACCATGCTTTCAGGCGACCTGCGTTGGATCCTGCGGACGATCTGGCGACATTCCTTATCCGCATTATCGGTCACCGAACAGGTGTTGATTACATACACGTCGGCATTCTCTTCAAACTCTCTCTTCTCGAAACCTTCCTGCTCCAGCATCCTGCCGAGGGCAGAGGTCTCCGAAAAGTTGAGCTTGCAGCCCAGTGTATGAAATGCAACTGATCTTTTTTCGGCCATAGGGCCGCAAAGATACGACCGATCAGGCATTTCAGCCATATTTTCAGTTAGATTTGGGCCCATGCGACGAAACCGTGTATCCCTTGGAATACTGCTGGCAATCCTTGTTGCCCTTGTACTCATTTTCCGGGGCAGAAGAACGCAAGAGTTTGAATATGAAGAATTTAAACTAGAAAACTCGGGCCTGCAATATACCAGGCATGCCCGTTGCAGGATGGAATGCCGGCAAATCAGCGAGAACGAGGTACGCGAAATCATCCAACAGGGCAAGATAAACAGGCGTAAAAGTGATCCGGCTGACAAGCCATGCCCCACCTATGCCCTGGAAGGCTACAGCAGCGGTGACCGGCAACACATCAGGGTAGTGGTAGCCCGCTGCGGGGATCTTACAAAAGTGATCACTTGTATTGACCTTGACAATGAATATTCCTGTAATTGCAAATAGCCTTTCATGAAGAAGTTGCTGAGATTCCTATTCAGTATTTATGGTCACCTCTGGTTCGTCATCCTGCTCCTGTTGCTGCTGCCAGGTTTTTTCATTGGTTCATTATTCGGAAGAATTAAAGGGGGAAACCTGATCTATCGTATCTGCAACTGGTGGTCGGATGCCTGGCTCTTCCTGATTGGAATCCGGGTTCCCGTGATCCATGAAGCGGAAAAAAGCGAACACAGGCCCTGCATTTTTGTGGCCAACCACATTTCCTACCTCGATATCCCTATGATCGTTAAAGTTATCCGCGAACCGGTGCGGGTGCTCGGTAAGCAGGAGATGGCAAAGATCCCGGTATTCGGTTTCGTTTACCGGAATGCTGTCGTTATGGTTGACCGGAAAGACACATCACAACGGGCGAAGTCCGTTAACATCCTTAAAAGGGTGTTGGGCAGGAACGTGTCAATTTTCATTTTTCCGGAAGGAACATTCAATGAAAGTGGCGCACCGCTGAAATCCTTTTATGATGGAGCATTCCGCATAGCTCTTGAAACCCGCACACCAATTCAACCGGTGATCTTTCCGGATACAGTGAAAAGACTTAACCATAAATCCGTGTTTTCACTAAACCCGGGAATCTGCCGTGCCGTATATTTACCGATGGTTAACACTGATGAGTACGCGGATAGTGATGTAAGGGTACTCAAAGCGAAAGTATTTTCAATGATGGAATCGGCCCTGGTCCGATACGGCCTGAATGAACAAAATATTGACAGAAACAACTACAGATAAAACGGCTTCGCGTGTAGTCGGCGAGAACTTCGTCGAAGTGCTCATACCACTTGCCCTTCCCAAAAACTTCACCTGGAAAGTGCCTGCAAGGCTATTGCCTGGGATTAAAGAAGGCATAAGGGTGGAAGTAATGCTGGGAAAGAGCAAGAAATATGCTGGGGTTGTAAAACGCCTGCATAACAACAAACCAGCCGCATTTGAACCAAAGGAAGTACTGAATGTGCTGGACGACGATCCGATCGTTCACCCCCTGCAACTCCAGTTCTGGCAATGGATGGCAAACTACTATATGTGCAGCGAGGGTGAAGTGATGCAGGCTGCATTACCAACTCATTTCAAGTTGAGCAGCGAAACTACTGTACTTCTCAACGATGACGCGGGTGACGATTTCAGCAGTCTTGATGACGATGAATTCCTCATTGCTGAAGCACTTACTATCAGGAAGGAACTGAAACTTTCAGAAGTGCAGCAGATCCTCTCCGCGGCACATGTGTATCCTGTGGTGAAACGCCTGATTGATAAGGGCATCTGCCTTGTCTGGGAAGAACTTAAACATACTTACAAAGAAAAGAAGGAACAGTTTGTTTTGCTGCACCCGGCGTACCACCAGGAAGAAAAGCTTGCAGACCTGATGAACAACTGGTCAAAGGCTCCGAAACAACTCGAATTACTTTTAGCATACCTGCACCTGGCCAGGACATCCGGTGAAGTGACCCAATCTGAGTTATTGAAGAAATCGGGAGCAACCGCGGCACAACTGAAGGGACTGGTGGAAAAAGCTGTTCTGTTGGTGGAAAAACGCAGTGTGGGCAGGCTGCGCCAGGAGGCAGCTGAAATAAATATTTCATTCACGCTGACAGACGCACAACAGTCTGCCCTCGAACAAATAAAAAGCACATTCCTTGAAAAACAGGTTTGCCTGCTTCATGGAGTTACTTCCAGTGGAAAAACACTGGTATATGTTAAGCTGATCGAGGAGATGCTGAAACAGGGAAGGCAGGTGTTATACATGCTTCCGGAAATTGCCCTGACGGCACAGGTAATCCGTAGACTGCAACAATATTTCGGTGGTCATATTGTGATATATCATTCACGTTTCAGCCAGAATGAAAGAGTTGAGCTGTGGAACAAAGTGAAGGATGGTTCGGCAAAGATCATTCTCGGGGCAAGGTCAGCAATTTTCCTGCCTTATGCAGACCTGGGACTTATCATTTGCGATGAAGAGCACGACCCTTCATTCAAACAACAGGATCCTGCTCCCAGGTATCATGCACGTGATGCCGCAATTTATCTCGGGTCACTGTTTTCTGCTAAAGTGTTACTTGGCAGTGCGACTCCATCATTGGAGTCATTTTATAACGCACAACTCGGGAAATACGGTCTAGTGCAGCTTACCTCAAGGTTCGGGGATCTTGCCCTGCCTGAGATCCGGTTTATTAATACGAAGAAGATCGTTACCCCGGATAAGTCAAGGGTAATAATTTCACCCGACCTGCAGGAAGCTATACAACAAAGTCTCGGGAAGGATAAACAGGTTATCCTCTTTCAGAACCGGAGAGGATATTCTCCTTACCAGGTTTGCCAGACCTGTGGCTGGATCCCGCATTGCAAACAATGTGACGTTTCACTTACATTCCATAAGATCCGTAACAAGCTGGTTTGCCATTATTGCGGAACGGTGTATCCACCCCTGACCACATGCGAAGCCTGCGGCAACCACCATTTTGCGCAGCAGAATTTTGGAACTGAACGAATTGAGGAAGAATTACAGGAGATGTTTCCCAAGGTGAGAACGGGAAGAATGGATGTTGATGCCATCAGGGGAAAACATGCGCATGATACGCTGATCCAACTATTCGAACAACAACGCATAGATATCCTCGTTGGTACCCAGATGGTGGTGAAGGGTCTTGATTTCGAACATGTATCACTTGTAGGTATCCTTGACGCCGATGCCATCCTGGGTTTTGCCGATTTCAGGGTTTACGAACGTGGTTTTCAACTTATGGAACAGGTGAGTGGTAGGGCTGGCAGAAAAGGAGAACAGGGAAAAGTGCTCATCCAGGTAAAGAATACCTCGCATCCAGTTTTACAGTTTGTACAAAACCACGATTACATTGCTTTTGCTGAAGCTGAGTTGTCAAATCGGCGGCAATTTGCTTATCCACCCTTTACCCGCGTTATCCAGCTTCAATTCAGGCATCGCGAACTCGAGAAGGCTGCAGCTGCAGCAAGGCAGATGGCCGACTGGCTCAAACCGAAATTCGGACCTTACCTGGTTGGACCCGCAGCACCTGTAGTGGGCCGTGTCCGGAATATGTACCTGATGGAACTATTGATCAAATTACCTAAAGACGCACAACTGCTGCAGCAATGCAAGGAGCAGATCCATTTGCTGACGGCGCACCTTCACCATCAACCACCATTCAAATCTGTTATCGTAACACCTGATATTGACCCGTTATAGTAGTCGTAATCAAATTTCCTCCGGTTGCACCTGACAGTGTTGCCTTTCTGCCCATAACTTTGAAATATTATTTGACTTATGCAAATCCAGGAAAATATTTCGCTCCGGCCATTCAATACCTTTCATATTGAAGCAAAGGCAAGGCACTTTGCAACTTTTTCCAACGTGGATGAACTTAAAGACCTGCTAACTGCATTCAAGCAATCTCCAATTGCCAAACAGCAGTTACTTATTCTGGGTGGTGGTAGTAATATACTATTGACCCATAACTATGATGGCTGGGTTCTTAAGAATGAAATCATGGGTATAGAAGAATTGCATGAAGATGAAGAGTTCGTATATGTCCGTGCAGGAGCAGGAGAGAACTGGAATGATTTTGTTCAATATTGCCTGGCAAAAAACTGGGCGGGACTTGAAAATTTATCCCTGATTCCGGGAAATGTAGGCGCGTCGCCGATGCAGAACATCGGGGCCTATGGTGTTGAAGTGAGGGACGTGTTCTGGGACCTGGAAGCTTATAATTTAAATGACCATACCGTACACACATTTACTGAGGCAGACTGTCAGTTCGGTTACCGGGAAAGTGTGTTCAAGAATAAATACAGGAACCAGTTTGTCATCCTGAATGTGACGTTCCGCCTCAGGAAGAAACCGGTATTTCACACAAGCTATGGCGCTATCAGCCAGGAACTGGAACGGATGGGAGTTAGCACCCTTTCGATCCAGGCGATCTCCCGTGCCGTGGTTAATATCAGGCAATCAAAACTTCCCGATCCCGATAATCTCGGGAATGCAGGCAGCTTCTTTAAGAATCCAATGATTCCTAAGGAAAAATTCAATGAATTAAAAGCGGCCAACCCGGACATCGTCGGATTTTCACTGCCTGGAGGATCAGTGAAACTGGCAGCAGGCTGGCTGATCGAAAACTGCGGCTGGCGGGGTTTCCGAAAAGGGGACGCAGGATGTTACGAAAAGCAGGCCCTCGTCCTTGTCAATTACGACAAAGCCACGGGTGTGGAACTACTTTCCCTCAGCAATGAAATTGCGGAAAGCGTCACAAAGCGCTTCGGTGTTCACCTGGAAAGGGAAGTGAATGTTATTTAATTGAAGTCTTCGGAATCGAAATCTTCATCCCTGAATGTAGAACTGCTGCCAAGGTTTACCATCGAACCGATGAGGTCCTTGAACTCTATCCTGTTCTCAATGATCTTCTTGCTGATCATGGAATAGGCGGAGAGGCCATGGAGTACAAATTCCATCAGGAGGGCAGTTTCCTTTTCATTGGCTTTCGGAAAATATTTCCTGACAACCGCCTGCAATCCATCGACCTTGTATAACCGAAGCAGCTTTTCCTTGTCGGTAGTATTGAAGAAGATATCAAGCTGGTTACCTGCATCAAACCAGCGGGTAATAGCTTTATATGGATTTTCTTCCTCCCGCAACGAATCCTTTCCTGTATTCTTACGCTTTTTTAAAGTTTCGGGATTCGGGAAGTAGGTAATGAATTGTGACCGCACGGCTTTATCGAGCAGGTTCATGGCAACCTGGAATGGTCCTTCCTGTTCGCCTTCATACACAAGTTCGATCTTCCCCGTAAGTGACGGAATAATACCTATGAGGTCGTTTACCCATACCTGGGTCTGCTTTTCTTTATTCAGAATGGCCCTGCGTTCTGCTGAACTGATCGCATTTTCATAAGCGCTGATGGTCAGCCTGGCAGACACGCCACTTTTTTTGTCAACATATTCATTATTCCTTGCTTCAAATGCCACCTGTTCGATCAATCTTTTGATCAGGTCGCTTGCTGTAACTACAGCAAGCTGTTCTTCGGCGATCTCCGCTTCCTGTTCTGTAATAGCAAGGGAATGCTCAATCGTCTTGGGGTAATGTGTAAGGATCTGGCTCTCTATCCTGTCTTTCAGCGGTGTTACTATGGAACCACGGTTCGTGTAATCTTCAGGGTTAGCTGTGAAAACAAATAATATATCGAGCGGCATCCGAAGTTTGAACCCGCGGATTTGCACGTCGCCTTCTTCCAGGATATTGAAAAGGGAAACCTGGATGCGTGCCTGCAGATCCGGTAATTCATTAATGACAAAGATGCCACGGTTACTGCGTGGAATGATCCCATAGTGAATGACCATTTCATCAGCGAAACTCAGGCGGAGGTTAGCTGCCTTGATGGGATCGATATCACCGATAAGGTCGGCTACACTTACATCCGGCGTGGCCAGTTTTTCCCCATAACGCTCGCTGCGGTGGATCCAATGTATCGGAGTTTCATCTCCATGTTGTGCAATCATATCTTTTGCAAACCTGGAAACCGGCTTCATGGGGTCGTCATTGATTTCGCTTCCTGCAACTATGGGAATGTATTCGTCGAGCAGGTTGGTCATCTGCCTTGCCATCCGCGTTTTTGCCTGGCCGCGTAAGCCAAGAAACAGGATGTTGTGCCTGCTCAGCAAAGCCCTTTCGGTATCAGGTATCACCGAGTCTTCATAACCTATGATACCCTTAAATGCCTGTGATCCGTTGTTCAGGTGTTGCAACAGGTTTTGCCTGATCTCTTCCTTGACTGATTTGGGCCGGTATCCTGAAGTCTTTAATTCTCCCAGTGTTGTTATAGTATTTATATTCATCAATTCTTTTATTAATTATTCGAAAATCCTCTTTCTCTCGTCAGTATCAGACTCTCAATAAAGGGTCTTTCTTTTTCCGCTTTCGAAATCCTTGAAAATAAATGTGCCAAGGTGATCGAGCGAAGCAAAAAATGCCTTACCCTGGTTTGTCTCGGTGAACTCATTTACAAAACGCTGCAGGTAGGGATCCGATGCTATCATAAAGGTGGTGATCGGGATCTTTAGCTTCTTGCATTGAGCAGCAAGGTTCAGACACCGGGTCGTAATCTTGCGGTCAAGTCCAAAGCTGTTCTTATAATACCGCTTACCCACTTTAAGACAGGTCGGTTTTCCGTCTGTGATCATAAAGATCTGCTTGTTAGGGTTTCTTCTTTTCCGCAACATATCCATCGCCAGTTCAAGGCCGGCGACTGTATTGGTATGATATGGACCAACCTGCAGGTAGGGTAGGTCCTTGATCTCCACCGGCCATGCATCATTTCCAAAGACTACAATATCCAGTGTGTCTTTTGGATAGCGGGTTGTAATAAGTTCACTAAGCGCCATAGCCACTTTTTTTGCAGGCGTAATCCTGTCTTCGCCATAAAGGATCATGGAATGTGAAATGTCGATCATCAACACCGTTGATGTCTGTGCCTTGAAATCTGTCTCCCTGATCTGAAGATCATCTTCCTGGATATTGAAAGCCTCAATGCCATGATTGATCTGCGCATTGCGGATGCTTTCAGTGAAATCGATTTGTTCAAGCTGGTCTCCGAAACGGAATGGCCTTGTTTCGGGGTTGATTTCATCACCCTGGCCGGGCTTAAAAGTGGTATGGTTCCCCTGCCTGGTTTTTTTTAGTTTGCCAAAGATTTCTTCGAGTGACTTTTTCCTGATGCCCTGTTCCGTTTTGGGTGTGATCTTAATAGTGCCGGATCCTGGGTCTTCGTCGATATATCCTTTCGTTTTCAGGTCGTCAATGAAATCACCCATGCCATACTCTTCATTTGTCAGTTCATATTCGCGGTCGAGCTGGTTGAGCCATTGTAATGCTTCCGCAACATCGCCATTGGTATATGTGAGTAACTGGATAAATAACTCCAACAACTGATCAAATACTGATTTCCCTTCCCCCGGTTTATAGCCTGTAAATAAGTATCCCTTCATGTTATGTCTCCTCCTCCTGTTCAAATTACAACTAAATGGTCAAAACAGGATTGGCCTTTTTAGACTCTCCTCATAACAAAAAAGTGCCCCCATGGTTGAATGGGGGCACTTCAATATTCCAGGTTGGAAAATATTACGGGGTATCAGGTTTTGCCGGACCTACCGGAATGGAACCTTCCAGGGAAGGCTGAATGGTACTGCCGGTTTTGTACTGGTTGTCCAGCATATTCAGCATCTGTTTCATTTGCTGGGCACTGGCTATTTCACTGCGCATTGCTTCCTGCTTGCTGTCGCGCAGCTGGCTGTAATAGCTGATTTGCTGGTCCAGGTCTTTATGAATCGCCTTTGAAACTTTATCCGCCATTTCCTTATAACCGGCCTTGTACGATGCTTCAAGGAATTTCAGGCTGAAATAGTTATGCTGGTTGTTGCGGCTGACCATTGCATAAGGCATATTTTCCTCCAGAATTCCCTTATCAGCCATGTCGAGCATTTGTTTTGCCTCGTCTTTGCGGTTCCGGTCAGCGAGACCGGCCGCACCGTCAGCATATGTTGCCCTGATGGTATTGAGGTGACGCCTGTTCTCCTCGTCAAAATATACGCCTTTGATATTTGCACTGCCGAACCCGAACTTGGTGCGCAGCTTTTCAACCATCCAGTCGACATTCACACCGGAGTTGTTGGAAATGGGCACAAGCCTGTATGTGAGGCCGTCTTTCCGCACATAATTTCCGAACCCGAGTTCTGAAGCGGTAAAAGGAGCCGTAAAACAAATTGGGCGTTTCCATTTATTGGCTGCGATGATATTCAGGATTGCCAGGTCATTCTTCAACAATGTGTTCCTGTTTTCGGGGATGATCACCGGCATTTGCGACAGTACACTGTCTTCTTTATTTATGGTACCGTTTGACCTTACCAGTTGCTCATCAACCGGAATGACATACTTCCTGGCAGGCAGATAATTTATCGACTCGCCACCCTGCAGCGCTACTTTAAACGCCGGGTCTTCACTGCCTACCACATTTTTCATTACGTCGTACAGGTCATAGAATTTTTCCTGGTTTACGTCAGGCCGCGGGTTGTACACAACGTAGTCCCTCTTCCGTCCCCGGATCTGCTCTGCAGACCAGATCACGTCGATAGGAGCGCTTTCATTGATCTTGTAACGAAGCTGGTTGATATACCAGTCGATTCCAAGCAGGCTGTTGTTGATTACCCTGATATCCGGGCGGATCCCTTCAACTTCCTGGGCATACCATAACGGATAAGTATCGTTATCGCCATAAGTGAAGAGGATGGCGTTTGGTGGACAGCTCTCCAGGTAGTCTTTCGCGAGGTCGCGCGCAAGCACTTTCTTGCTGCGATCGTGGTCATCCCATTCCTGGAATCCCATGAGGACCGGAACAAGCAGCAGGCATACCAGGGCGGCTGCCGGGTTTGCCAGGGATTCCTTTGTCTTGCGCATGAGCCATTCCCTTATCTGCAAAACTCCCAGGCCGATCCAGATCGCGAACGCATAGAACGATCCAACAAAGGCGTAATCACGCTCACGGGGCTGGTTACCTGCCTGGTTGAGGTAAAGCACAATTGCAATGCCCGTAAAAAAGAAGAGCAGTCCCGCAACGAGGAAATCCCTGCGATTGGCGAAATACTGATATACTACCCCAATCAGTCCCAGAATCAGGGGCAGTGCAAAAAGTTTGTTGTTTGCCTTGTTGTTTTTGATACTGTCGGGTAAAGTGTCCTGGTCGCCGAGTCGGAAGTTGTCAAGCGGTCCAATGCCGGTTTTCCAGTTTCCGTCCCGTACGTTACCGGGACCAAAGCCCTGGATGTCATTCTGCTTGCCGGCGAAGTTCCAGAGGAAATAGCGCCAGTACATCCAGTTGAGCTGGTAGGTCCAGAAGAAATAGATATTCTGCGCCATATTCGGCCTTTCTCCTTCCGCTAGTCCCAGCCAGTCTTTATAAAATTCAGCGTGTCCCTGGTCATTGCTGGCATCCCAGACCCTGGGGAAAAGCATTTTGTCTTCGGAAGAATATACCGGCTTGATATCGTAACCAACTTCCTCGTAACTCTTTTCACCTTTGGTATATTTCATGTTCGTCTGCGCATAGTCATTCGGCGAAGCCGTGAACACCTGTCCGTACAGGAGCGGAAAGTCACCATACTGGTCACGTCCCAGGTATCCTACAAGCGAATTAGGGTTGTCGACATTATACATATCCACAGCCGGATTCGCATTTGAACGGATCATTGTCGTGATATAGCTCGAATACCCCAGAAGCATGAAAATCACACACCAGGTTCCGAGTCTAAGGAAATTCCAATGGTTTTTTGCAGCCATCCGCAATCCCAGCCAGAGCAGGAAACCCAGCAGCACGAAGAAGAATATAAATCCGGAGAAGAAAGGCAAGCCAAAATTATTGACAAACCGGATATCAAACCATCCGGCAAGTTTAACTGACCATTGGATCACTACTACCTGCACAAACCCGGTAATCAGGCAGCCTGTGATGAAAGCCCAGAAAGTACCTGCACGGGTAACCTGGTAACGTTTGAAATAATACACCATTACGATGGCCGGAATGGTAAGCAGGTTAAGCAGGTGAACACCGATTGAGAGTCCCATCATAAAGAAGATGAACACAATCCATTTGTCTGCACCGGGTTCGTCAGCGCTGTGTTCCCATTTCAGGATCGCCCAGAATACAAGTGCAGTGAAGAGTGAGGAAAGCGCATAAACCTCGCCTTCAACAGCGCTGAACCAGAATGAATCGCTGAAAGTATAGGCCAGGGCACCAACAACACCTGAACTGATAATGGCAAATGTCTGGCTCGCTGTTGGCGTAACGTTAAGGGGCGCAACCAGTTTTTTGGCAAAATGGGTAATGGTCCAGAAAAGGAACAGGATCGTGAAGCCACTGCTGAGCGCACTCATGATGTTCACAGCTTTGGCAGGATTACTGCCGCCAAAAAGAACGATGAAGATCCTACCGAGAAGGATAAACAGCGGGGCACCAGGGGGGTGGGGGACCTGCAGTTTGTAAACACTTGAAATAAATTCTCCAGTATCCCAGAGACTGGCTGTGGCTTCCATTGTCAGCAGGTACACCGCGCAGGCGATGGCACAAATGATCCAGCCGGCAATGTTGTTCACTTTTTTAAATGTCATAATGCGTTGGTTTAGAAAAAGGCGAAGCAAATATAAGATTCTGGCGTTCCCAAAGCCGTAACGCGCAAGGTATTGCCTTACTTTTTTAATGGTTAAATAAAAAAATGTGAAAATAGTCCATCAGCAAAAGCCCATTACCCGAAGAACACCTTTACTGTCTGGTAGAACAGCCGGTTCTGCAGGTACGTGTTCTGGGCCTGCTCAAGATAACCCTGCAGGCCGAATAATCCTGCGGCATTTCCTTTATTTATAGCAATCTCAAGGTAGCCGGCGGAATTGAACAGGGCCAGTTTCTCCCCTTCAGGAACATCCGCATATGTTTCGGAGATCTTTTCTATCACTTCGTCCCGTTTAAACACTATTGAAAAGGTTCTCCCTTTTCGCTGCAATTCAAATTGTTCCCGGGTTATATTAACTACCACATTCTCGAAATTGTCAATATGAATGATCTGGCCTTCGATCCAGGATTCGCTTAGCAGGGGTTTCAATGGATTCTTCTCCACGTAACTGCTGTCCGGTATGCCGATATCAGTTAATCTTTCACCCCTGTTGATCGCAGCAATTGCATTCCCGAAAACTTTACAGCAATGCAGTGTGTTCCGCAACTGCGACGACCCGGAAGGGAGTCCGATCAGCAGTTCCGGTGGTTCCTGCAAAATCATCGGGAGCAGCCCGTTGTCTGCACATAAAATGTATTGTTCCCTGTGATATGCAAGAAGTAACTGGTCTGGCTTCTTTTCAAACAGGTTTACAAGAACAATATGAAAGGTGTGGCTGGGAAAATTTGAAAATGCATTCCGGCAGATGTAGGCAGCCTGCGGATAGTTGAATGGACTGATCTGGTGCGATATGTCAATGATCCGGAATTCAGGATCAATATGCAGCAACTGTCCTTTCACAGCACCTACGAGATAGTCCTGCATGCCAATATCAGATGTCAAGGTCAGTAATGCCATGAATGCCCGTGCGGTTAGGGTGCTATTTTACCAGCTTACCTGATTTGAAAAAAAACTGGTGTGTAAGTTTGTCAGCCCACGAAGGGAAAAAACGATTCATCAGCACAGTGCGTTTGCCCGTAAACGTTAGTACCACACTTCTCTTCCGCTTTTCAATGGCCTGGAGTATCAACTGTGCACATTCGGCAGCAGTCATCATTTTTGACTCATCCATTGGGGTTTCGCCGTGCGATTCTGACTTTGCATTCAGGGCAGCATGACGAATGTTTGACGCCGTAAAGCCCGGTGATACCCACATTACATGAACCTGTTTATCGATCAGTTCGGTCCTCAGTGCTTCAAGCCAGCCCTGGAGGGCAAATTTTGACGCGGAATAAGCACTGCGACCTGGCAATCCACGATAGCCGGCAATGGAACTGATGCCCACGATTACTCCCCGGCGGCTGATCAGCGACGGCAATGCGAAGCGCGTACAGTACACGCTGCCCATGAAATTTACATCCATCACTTTTCGAAAGACACTAAGATCAACGTCTTCAAACAAAGCGCGCATGGAAATGCCCGCATTGTTGATCAGTATATCAATGCCACCAAATGTGTCGATCGTTGACTCAATGAATTTCCTGCAATCCTGTTCCTCGCTCACATCTGCCACCACGGTGTGCATCATCACATTGGTATATTCCATCTGCAGGTTGTAGAGCTTATCGTAACTGCGGCCGCATGTAGCTATTTTCGCTCCGAGTGGAACCAATGCATCAATGACCGCTTTCCCGATTCCCTCACTTCCGCCGGTGATGGCAACTACTTTATTAGTAAAGAAAGACATAAAGGAGAAACAAGTTGTTTAATGAGCAAACGTAGTTAAAATTCAAAAGTAAAAAGGGAAAAGTAAAAAGCGTGCGGGAGTTATACATTAATCTAAATTCAAAATTTGCAACTCAATTATCACGATGAAATTGCAGATGGGAGCGGCTTGAATTTTTTTCGAAAAAAATTAGATAAAAATTTGGGAGTAACTGTTTTATCCCTATTTTTGCACTCCCAAAACGAACGATACACAGTTCAAAAGTTCTTAAAAATGTTGATTCCGTAGCTCAGTTGGTAGAGCAATACACTTTTAATGTATGGGCCCTGGGTTCGAGTCCCAGCGGGATCACAGAATGCAAAAACCGTTCAGAATCAATCTGAGCGGTTTTTTGTTTTTATAGCCCCAGCATTTTTTCCAGTTCATTTAAAAGCGGAACCTGTCCAGGGATTATTTTTATCCTCGCCTCTTCCATTGTAAACCAGGAAGCCCGGTCGGCTTCCGGAAAATTCTTCTTCTTTCCCGAGTGTGGCGGCCATTCCATTTCAAATGAGTTACTGACCATTCCTGCCGGATCATGATCCTGTTGTACGGCCCATGCCTTTATGATCTTTCCTGATTTTTGCTGAACCGGGGTAAGCGGAATAAAAGTTCCTTGCGCATCCCAGCCTGTTTCTTCCTTCACTTCCCTGGTTGCTGCTTGCAGCGGCTCTTCACCGGCTTCAATTTCACCCTTTGGAATTGACCACGCACCGGCATCCTTTTTTACCCAGAAGGGACCACCCGGATGCACGAGCAATACTTCCGGCTGATTAAACCTGAAACGAAAAAAGATTATGCCTGCGCTTGTTTTTGGCAATGCTTTGATGCTACTTCACCGCCCCTGAATAAGTATGACTATGTTCCCGGTATTTCTTTGGAGAATGCCCGGTTGTTTCCTTGAACAGTTTGTTGAAATTGGAAATGGTTTTATAACCGCAGTTGTATGCAATTTCAGAGATCGTCCAGTCGCTGTCGAGCAGCAGCCTGCATGCGTTACTGATCCGCACCTGGTTAAGATATTCCACGAAATGAATCTTATTCCTTTTTTTGAAAAGCCGGCAGAAGCTCTGGGGAGTCAGGTTGGTGAGCCTGGCAACATCTTTCAATTGGATGTCGGAACGGAAGTTCTCATTCACGTACCTGTAAACTTCACACAACCTGTCCTTTTCCGTTACACTTTCATGGTTCAGCAACTCTTCAGAATTGATGTGCTCAATATCAGATGAAGAGGAGAGCAGGTGCAGGATTTCCAACAGCCCCAAAACTTTTTCAAAGCCAGAAGCATTCAGGAGGCTTTCCATCTTGGAAGCAATAAGTTTCCGTGTATTGTGCTGAATGTAAATGCCGGATTTTGATTTCTTCAGCAGGTCATTGATCATCCCGGCTTCCGCCAGGGAAAAAATGCCTGATTCAAAAAGGCAGGGATGAAAGTAAACGATAATCGCCTTTGCCCGTTGATTGGTCTTGCCACTCACAAACTCATCGTCGTTCATCCATATATGGGGCAGGTTTGGACCAATAAGCACCATGTCGCCTGGTGCAAAAGTCTCAATAAGGTTGCCGACTATTCGCTTGCCGGAACTCTCTTTTACATATACCAGTTCATACTCAGGATGAACATGTAATGGCGAACTGAAAAAAGACTCATCTCTCTCCACCACCGTAAACAAGCTATTCAGTTTAATAGCAATTTCAGTTTGCAGGATTTTCATACAACAAGCTATTAAGTACAAAACCTTAATTGTAAAACACCTGAAAAATACGCTGTCCATTTCAGAAATGAACAAAGCAGGAAAAAAACTTTCCCTTAATTTAGTCCATCTATTAGCAATCAACGATTCATGACCCCTTCAGCCAAGTCACCGAAGGTGCCCAGCTTATTGACTTCACAATCTGCTGTGGCACAAAAGTTTAGGGAAAGATTTAAGTCCGATCCCACTATTATAGTAAGTTCTCCCGGCCGTATCAACCTGATCGGCGAACACACCGACTACAACAATGGTTTTGTACTGCCGGCCGCAATCGACAAAACGATTTCACTGGCTGTTTCCCAACGCGACGACGATCAGTTGCACTTTCTCGCTGCAGACTTTAATGATATTCATGCCGGAACATATACGGATTTTCGAAAATCTACAAAGCTCTGGCCTGACTATATTAATGGAGTGTTACAACAATTACAGGAAAGAGGTTTTCCGCTGACCGGGCTGAATATCGCTATTGGCGGAGATATTCCTTCGGGGGCCGGACTTTCATCATCTGCTGCGCTGGAATGCTCGGTTGTATTTGCGGTAAATGAGCTTCTCGGGTATGGACTCTCAAAAATGGATATGGTGCGTATTGCACAGGCGGCTGAGAATCACTTTGTGGGGGTTAAATGCGGGATAATGGACCAGTTCGCCAGCATGTTCGGAAAAAAGAACCATGCTATCCTGCTCGACTGCCGCAACCTGAAATATGAATATGTCCCTTTTGACCTTCACCAGTATGCAATCCTCCTGCTCGACACACAGGTCAAACACTCGCTCGCTTCAGGCGAATACAATATCAGGCGCGAACAATGTGAAATGGGAGTCAGGGCACTCCGCAAAATCTATCCGCAGGTGGAAAGTCTTCGCGATGCCAACCGGGCAATGATAGAATACACCCTCAGGGATATGGTGCCGGATGTAGTCTACAACCGATGTAAATACGTGGTGGAAGAAAACCTGCGCTTACAGGTAGGTTGCGAAGCCTTGAGAAGAAACGACCTGGTGGGTTTCGGTAAAAAAATGTACGCTTCGCATACTGGTCTCAGCAAGCTGTACGAGGTAAGTTGTCCTGAATTGGATTACCTGGTCGAACTTGCCCGTGAAGAGCATGCCATTATTGGTGCAAGGATGATGGGGGGCGGTTTTGGCGGCTGTACCATCAATCTTATCCGCAAACCTTATATCAATGAAGTTGTTCAAAGGTTGGGCGACGCGTTTGCCAACAGGTTCGGGCAAAAACCACTTTCGCATATATGTAACCTTTCTGACGGAACGCATGTGGTTTCCGCAGGATAAAAAGAAATAGTATTTTGCCCTCCATTATATGTTATCCGCTAAAGCTCAATATGCCATCCACGCACTTACCTACCTGGGTGAGCATTACCAGCGGGGTTTTATTCCCATAAACGTGATCGCCGAAAAACGAAAGATCCCGGCAAAATTCCTGGAAGCTATCCTCCTCGAATTCAGGAAAGCTGGTGTGCTCGGAAGTAAGGCCGGCAAAAACGGGGGCTATTACCTGCTTAAACACCCGAGCAAAATCCAGATGGTACAGATCCTGCGATTGATGGATGGTCCCATAGCGTTGCTTCCCTGTGTGAGCAAGATGTTCTATGAGCCCTGCAGGCTTTGTCCTTACCCGGAATCCAATTGTAACATCAGGCAGATTTTCTTTGAAGTCCGCGATGCGACGCTCCAGGTCATTGAAGGCAAGACCCTCCAGGACCTTATGCAGAAAGGTAGTGCCGGCTTTGATACAGACTTCATGATTTAGTAAGAATCTGTCACTTTAATCTAATATTTAATAGTATTTTGATTGATTTTCAGCTACTTGTTTACGC
>NZ_JSVC01000003.1 GCF_000814475.1 Flavihumibacter solisilvae
ACGAAGAAGTTTGCGGCAGCCGCCTTACCACCAACATTGGCCGGATCGGCGGGTTCGAGCGCAACTTTACTCCAACTGCATTCCAGAAACTGGAACGCTTCCTCGCAGAATATCCCGGCGTGCTGAAAGAGTTCGAAAACCTCTTCCAGCGCAACCGTATTTTCATGGAGCGTACACAGGGCAGCGGCGCCATCAGTGCCGACCGCGCACTTAACTACGGGTTCACAGGTCCTAACCTTCGCGCAGCCGGTGTCGACTACGACGTTCGGGTACACAATCCATATAGCTCATACGATGATTTCGAATTCGAGATCCCGGTAGGTTCAACAGGCGACAACTACGATCGCTGGCTGGTTCGTAACGGTGAAATGTGGCAGAGCCTTCGCATCATCGAGCAGGCTTACAACAAGATCAAGGAATTCACCGGTGCTGACGCAGAGATCTATCATGCCGATGTTCCCCAGTATTACCTGCCGGAAAAAAAGGACGTATACACCAAGATGGAAGCGCTCATCTGGCACTTCAAGATCATCATGGGTGAAATCGACCTGCCGAAAGGAGAAGTGTACCAGTCAGTGGAAGGCGGTAACGGTGAACTCGGGTTCTACTTTATCAGCGACGGTGGCCGCGCGCCCTATCGCCTGCATTTCCGTCGGCCCTGTTTCATCTATTACCAGGCATATGAAGAGATCACCAAGGGAGCAATGCTCTCCGACGCGATCATCACGCTGAGCAGCCTCAACCTGATCGCAGGGGAAATGGATGCGTAAGGAAGCCCGACACTTTTAAATTTTGACTTTTAAATTTTGACTTTTAATAATGCTATCCCAGGAGAAACTCAATAAAGTACAGGAAATCATCGCCCGCTACCCGGAAGGAAAGCAGAAAAGCGCGCTGATTCCCGTGCTGCACCTCGCCCAGGATGTGTTCGGCTGGCTGAGTGCGGAAACAATGGACTATGTCGCTTCCCTGCTGAAGCTCGAGCCCATTGAAGTGTACGAAGTGGCGACCTTCTACTCCATGTTCAACCTGAAGCCGGTCGGCAAGTACCTTTTTGAAGTGTGCCAGACCGGTCCATGTATGATCAACGGAAGTGATGACATCATCGAATACATCAAGCAGAAACTGAATATCGGTGTCGGTGAAACAACGCCTGATGGACTGTTCACCCTCAAAACTGTAGAGTGTCTTGGTGCGTGCGGTTATGCCCCGATGATGCAACTCGGAAAACATTACCGTGAGCACCTGACAAAGGCCAAAGTGGATCAGATCATTGAGGAATGCAGGAAAAATGCCGGTATCCTGAACTGATTACAACGCCCTAAAATATAAACATTGAAACGTCCTGCATTTTTATTCCTGCTGCTCTTTGTATCGCTGTCGCTGGCAGCACAACAGGTTGATTCATTTTCGCTCAAGAAAACGGCGATGGACCTGAACGCAGCTATGCTTGCGCAGGACTCTGCAAAAGTGAACCAGCTGCTGCATAAGAAATGCAATTACGGACATTCCAATGGCTGGATAGAAAAGAAGAATGAGCTTATCGCCAACATGTTCAATGGCACGCTGAAATACACCAATATTTCGCAGGGCACCATGACAGCGGTAATTGAAGATAAAACCGGGCTTCTCCGCTCCAACATCGAAGTCGATGTGATCCGGAACGGCCAGCCCGCCCACTTCCGGCTTCACGTCCTCCAGGTCTGGATCTGGAAGAACAAAAAAGGCTGGCAACTGCTAGGCCGGCAGGCAACAAGGCTGCCTGATGAAGGGCAGGAGGGGAATAAATGATCAGGTTGAACGTAAATAGGTCGATAAGTGAAAAGGTGAAAAAGTGAATAGGTGAATAAACCCGTTTGAATTTTGAATTTGAAGCAAATGAGTGTGAAATTATTACTTGAAAAAGCCCACGTTGAAGGAATCCGCAGTTTCGATGTTTATCGTCGGGAAGGCGGCTACCGCAGTGTGGAGAAGGCACTTAAGACGATGAGCCCCGATGCGGTTACTGAAGAAGTGAAGAAAAGCGGACTCCGCGGTCGCGGTGGCGCCGGGTTCCCTTCCGGACTGAAGTGGAGTTTCCTCGCCAAACCAGAAGGCGTACCCCGTCACCTCGTTTGTAATGCAGACGAGTCTGAACCCGGTACGTTCAAGGACAGGTACCTGATGGAATTCATCCCGCACCTGCTTATAGAGGGACTAATCGTTTCTTCCTTCGCATTGGGTTCACATGCTACATACATTTATATCCGCGGCGAATACGCCTGGATCCCTGATATCCTCGAGCAGGCCATCGCAGAAGCGAAGAACAATGGCTTCCTGGGAAAGAACATTTTAGGCAGTGGCTTCGATTGCGAGATCTATGTGCAGCGTGGCGCCGGTGCTTATATCTGCGGCGAAGAAACTGCTCTCATTGAATCACTCGAAGGCAAGCGTGGTAACCCGCGTATCAAACCGCCATTCCCGGCCGTAAAAGGTGTATGGGACCGTCCGACCGTTGTAAACAACGTCGAAACACTCGCAGCAGTAGTACCCATCATCAATATGGGCGGTGAAGAGTACGCCAAGATCGGTGTCGGCAAATCAACCGGTACGAAACTGATTTCTGCCTGTGGTAACATCAACAAGCCGGGAGTATACGAGATAGACATGACCATTTCTGTGGAAGAATTCATCTACAGCGACGAATACTGTGGTGGCATCCCGAATGGGAAAAGGCTCAAGGCCTGTATCCCCGGTGGTTCATCCGTTCCCATCCTTCCCGCCAACCTTCTGCTTAAAACAGCAAAGGGCGAAACGCGTTACATGAACTATGAAAGTCTCGCCGACGGTGGCTTCGCAACTGGTTCCATGATGGGATCAGGCGGCTTCATCATTCTCGACGAAGACCAGTGCGTGGTAAAGAACACTTACACCCTCGCACGATTCTATCGTCATGAAAGCTGCGGACAGTGTTCACCCTGCCGCGAAGGAACCGGCTGGATGGAAAAGATCCTTAAAAACATCGACACGGGAAAAGGAAAGATGAGTGACATCGACCTGCTTTGGGATATCCAGCGCAAGATCGAAGGCAATACCATTTGCCCGCTCGGCGACGCCGCCGCATGGCCCGTTGCAGCCGCCATCCGCCATTTCCGTGACGAGTTCGAATGGCACGTAAACAATCCGCAGGAAAGCCAGACCCGTAATTTCGGTCTCGCTCATTATGCGGACCCTATTTACGTCCCCGCGTAATGTAATTTTTGAATTTGAATCTTGACTTTTTATATGGCCGAAGAAAAGAAAGCTGAAGAAAAGAAACTTTTTAAAGTAACCATCGACAACATCACTGTTGATGTTGAGCCCGGTACAACCATCCTCCATGCCGCCCGCATGGTGGGTGGCGACGTTACTCCACCGGCGATGTGTTATTACAGCAAGCTGAAGGGAAGCGGAGGTAAATGCCGTACCTGCCTGGTGGAAGTTGCCGCCGGTTCAACTGCTGACCCGAGGCCGATGCCTAAGCTCGTTGCGAGCTGCCGTACCACCGTTATGGATGGCATGATCGTGAAGAACATCACCAGCGAAAGAGTGCTCGAAGCGCGTGCGGGAGTAGTGGAACTGCTGCTGATCAACCACCCGCTCGACTGTCCCATCTGCGACCAGGCTGGCGAATGTCACCTGCAGGATCTCAGCTATGAGCATGGCAAGGAAGGTACCCGTTATGAATTCAAGCGCCGGACATTTACCCCACATAACCTGGGTGAATATATCCAGCTGCACATGACGCGCTGCATCCTTTGCTATCGTTGCGTGTATACGGCGAACCAGCTTACCAACAAACGCGAACATGGAATTCTCGACAGGGGAGACCATGCAGAGATCGCAACATATATTGAGAAAGCCCTCGACAACGAATTCATCGGTAACGTGATTGACGTTTGTCCCGTTGGCGCCCTCACTGATAAAACCTTCCGCTTCAAGAACCGTGTATGGTTTACGAAGCCGATGGACGCACACCGCGATTGCCCGACCTGCTCCGGCCAGGTGCAGCTCTGGATGCGTGGTGATGAAGTATATCGCGTAACCGCAAGGAAAGACGAATGGGGTGAAGTAAAGGATACAACAGAAGGCAAACCAGGCTGGATCTGCAACGATTGCCGCTTCCACAAAAAGTCGGTGAAGGATTGGGTAATCGAAGGACCAACCCAGGTGAACCGTCATTCCGTGATCTCGCAGGGACATTACGTGAACACCGTAACGCCCAAAGAGACACTGCCTGAAGTGATGGGAGGCCGCGCACCGAAGCTGTTGATGAACATTCATAAAGTCAGTGATGTGAACCGTCCGGAAATTCAACTGTCGAAAATCGAAGGACCGGCACACAGTGACGACTTTAAACCGCCAACCCCTTAAGAACTGTACATTTTTAAATTTTTACTTTTCACTTTTTAATTTGAATAAAGTGTTTGATCTCGCCTTCATAATCGAAAAAGCCGTTCTCATAGGGGGAATAATTACCGTCTCCCTCCTTATTGCAATGTATTCCACATGGGCAGAAAGGAAAGTTGCAGGTTTCATGCAGGACAGGCTTGGACCGAACCGCGCAGGTTGGGGTGGACTTCTTCAGCCGCTTGCCGATGGTTTGAAGCTTTTTATGAAGGAAGAAATTATCCCTAATGCATCAAACAAGACTCTCTTCATACTCGGCCCGGCACTCGCCATGCTCACAGCAATGATGACAAGCGCTGTAATTCCCTGGGGCGGAAAGATCGAAGTCTTCGGACGCACTGTCGACCTGCAGATTGCAGACATCAACATTGGCATCCTCTACATCTTCGGTGTGGTGAGCATGGGTGTATATGGTATCATGATCGGCGGCTGGGCCTCAAACAACAAATTCTCCCTGCTGGCAGCACTGAGAGGTGCCTCGCAGATGATCTCGTACGAACTGGCGATGGGACTCGCTATCATTGCCCTCCTCATGATCACCGGTTCCCTCAGCCTCAAAACTATCGTAGAACAACAGAGCACAGGCTGGTGGAACTTCTTCCTGCAGCCCGTTGGCTTCCTCATCTTCATGGTGTGCGCATTCGCAGAATGTAACCGTACACCTTTCGACCTTCCTGAAGCGGAGAACGAACTCAACTTCGGTTACCACCAGGAGTACAGCTCCATGAAACTGGGTTTCTATCTCTTTGCAGAATACATCAACATGTTTATCAGCAGCGCACTGATGGCTACACTGTATTTCGGTGGTTATGATATTCCATTCGTGAATGACGCAAATCTTGGCGCAAACATCGGGATCAATGCTCTTGCTGCAATTCAGGGAATTACACTCTTCTTAAAAGTCGCTTTCTTCATATTCTTTTTTATGTGGGTTCGGTGGACTATCCCCCGTTTCCGATACGACCAGCTGATGAACCTTGGCTGGAAAGTACTGATTCCACTGGCATTGCTGAATATGCTGGTGACAGGGGCAGTAATCCTCTGGCTGGGCCATTGATAGGGAGCTGGAAACTTGGAGAGAACGAACAATAGAAATAATTTTACGCCGCAATTATGCAAGCATTAACAAACAGAAATAAAGCAGTTGATCGCAAGCCGATGACCTTGTGGGAGAAGATGTACATTCCTTCCATTATGAAGGGGATGTCTATCACCCTGTCGCACTTCTTCAAAAAGAAGCCGACCATCAGCTACCCCGAAGAGAAGCGCCCGTTCAGCCCGGTATTCCGTGGCCTGCATATCCTGAACCGTGACGAAGAAGGTCGCGAGCGCTGCACTGCCTGCGGATTGTGCGCGGTTGCATGTCCCGCAGAAGCCATCACCATGGAAGCTGCCGAACGCAAGCCGGGTGAAGAGAACCTGTACCGTGAAGAGAAATATGCAGCCCGCTACGAGATCAACATGCTGCGTTGCATCTTCTGCGGACTTTGTGAAGAAGCCTGCCCGAAAGACGCCGTTTACCTCAGTGAAACGTTTACCCCGGCCAATTTTACGCGTGAAACCTTTATCTACAAAAAGCAGGACCTCCTGATCCCTGATCCGAAAACAGAACCGGAACAGTACCAGAAAGCCCTGGGATCACGCGCAAAAAAGAACTGACTAACATGAATATCACACAAATACTTTTCTGGCTCCTTACAGTAATGGCAATTGGTAGTGCACTGATGGTGATCGTCAGCAAGAACCCAGTTTACAGCGTTCTCTTCCTGATCGCCACCTTCTTCGCTATTTCCGGGCATTATATCCTGCTGAATGCACAGTTCCTCGCCATCGTTAACCTGATCGTTTATGCAGGCGCCATCATGGTGTTGTTCCTCTTCGTGATCATGCTCATGAATCTCAACACCGAAACCGAGCCGCAGAAAAACAAGTGGCTCAAATTCGCCGGAACCATTGCCGGCGGCTGTTTGCTCCTGGTCCTGGTAGCCGCCTTGCGCGATGCGGATACCCGCACCAGCACTGCCCTTGTGAAAGAAGGTGATATCGGCCTCATTCAAAACCTTGGAAAGACTTTGTTCAACGAATACGTTATTCCTTTTGAGATCAGTTCCGTGCTCTTCCTCAGCGCCATGGTTGGCGCCGTGGTTCTCGGAAAAAAGGAATAACACTAAAGCTCTTTACGCCTCTGCGATCCTTTGTGCCTATGTGTGAAAATCACAGAGTCGCCCTGGACCCGTTTTGAATGTTGATTTTTAACTTTTGAATTCGAATAGATGCCCATAAATCTTTACATCTTTTTGGCTCTCGCCTTATTCTCGATCGGAGTGATCGGGGTACTGACCAGGAGAAACGCCATTATCATTTTCATGTGCATTGAGTTAATGCTGAACGCAGCTAACCTCTTGCTCGTGGCATTTTCAAAGCTTCACCTGGCTGATAAGGCTAACCCTGCCCTTAACGTCGCAACGAATGGTGCCGACGCACAGTTGTTCGTATTCTTTATCATGGTGGTGGCTGCAGCAGAGGTAACAGTGGGATTGGCCATCATCGTTATGATGTACCGCAATACCCATTCGGTTGACGTGAATTTCCTGAACAGATTGAAAAACTAATATGAATAGTATCATTGACTACGTTTGGCTGGTACCCTTCTTCCCACTGGTGGGTTTCCTGCTGAACGGTTTGCTTCGGAACAGTTTGTCAAAGCCGCTTACAGGTATCATCGGTTGCGGAACCATCCTGGCTTCATTTGTGGTGAGTGTGCTGCTTTTCATTGAAGTGAAGAACGGCCACACCGGAACTGTTACCCTGTTCGATTTTATCAGCTACGATAAAACTTCCATCCCGTTCTCTTTCCTGGTTGACCAGCTGTCGGTATTGTTCCTGCTGATCATCACCGGTGTGGGCTTCCTGATCCACCTGTATTCAACTGCATACATGCACGAAGAAAGCGAAATGCATTTCGCGAGGTATTTTGCTTACCTCAACCTCTTCGTGTTCTCGATGCTGCTGCTCGTGCTGGGATCCAATTACGTGATCATGTTCATCGGCTGGGAAGGTGTAGGACTCTGTTCCTATCTCCTGATCGGTTACTGGTTTAAGAATATCGAGTATGGCAATGCCGCGAAGAAGGCCTTCGTGATGAACAGGATCGGTGACCTCGGTTTCCTGCTGGCGGTTTTCTGGCTGCTCGCGAAGATCGGCACCGTCAACTTCGCTGAAGTATTCGACAATGCAAACCTGGAGCTGCTCACGAAGAACGATTTCACCATCATCACGATGCTGCTATTCGTTGGAGCTACCGGTAAGAGTGCACAGATTCCTTTATACACCTGGCTGCCCGATGCGATGGCCGGCCCCACACCGGTATCCGCCCTCATCCACGCAGCAACGATGGTTACAGCAGGTATCTATATGATCGCGCGCAGCAACATCTTATATACGATGGCCCCGCTTACCATGAACGTGGTGGCGATCATCGGTCTCGCTACTGCATTGCTCGCAGCAACCATTGCCCTCAAACAAAACGATATAAAAAAGGTACTGGCCTACTCAACTGTGAGCCAACTCGGCTATATGTTCCTCGGACTTGGGGTAGGCGCATTCACCGGCGCAGTATTCCATGTAATGACGCACGCCTTCTTTAAAGCACTGCTCTTTCTTGGCGCCGGTTCGGTTATCCATGGCATGCACCATGAGCAGGATATCCGTAATATGGGCGGACTCAAAAAATACATGCGCACCACGCACCTGACCTTTCTTATTGGGTGCCTTGCAATCGCCGGTATTCCGGGCTTCTCCGGTTTCTTCTCGAAAGATGAGATCCTGGCAGCAGCATTTGCAAAGAACCCGATGTTGTATATCCTTGGTGCTGCAGGCGCATTGATGACGGCATTCTATATGTTCCGTCTTTACGCCATGACCTTCCAGGGCAAATTCCGCGGTACGCACGAACAGGAACATCACCTGCATGAATCACCTGCTGCGATTACAATTCCACTGGTGGTGCTGGCCATACTGAGTGCATTCGGTGGACTCATCGGCGTCCCTGAATTTATGGCGCACCACGCACACCAGCTTGGTGATTTCCTGGCGCCGGTGTTTGCAAAATCCACCGCGCTTCAGCCAGCACATGAAATTGACCACAACACTGAATGGATGATGGCAGGTGGCTTATCACTGCTGATTATTATTGTGATCGCACTGGCATGGAGCCGTTTCAGCAAATACCAGAAAACGGAGGAAGAAGCTGGCGGTTTCGGTAAAGTGCTGGAGAACAAATGGTATGTTGATGAACTGTACGAAGCAGTGATCGGTCGCCCGACAAATGCTTTCGGACGGATGATGGAGAAGCTGGATAAATATGGTATTGACTGGATAGTGAACGGGGTAGGAAGGAGTGTGCAGTATGCCAGCAGGCAGGCACGTCTCATCCAGAGCGGACAGGTAGGCAGTTACGTGCTGCTGATGGTCATCGGTATGATTATCCTGTTTGCGATACAGGTATTCCTGAAGAAATAATTAAGAAAGAAAGAGATTCAAATAATGGTACCAGTTTTACTGATATTGATCCCCCTGATAACCGGCCTGGCGTTATTTGCCATCAGGCAGGAAAACACGGCAAAAACAATTGCTTTCCTTGCAAGCATCCTGTCCCTGGCCGTGATGCTTGCTGGAATGAGCATTTGGAATGATGCGGCACACCTCACCTACAACGAACAATGGATTGGCGCCCTTAACAGCCGCTTCCATTTTGATCTCGATGGAATGAGCCAGCTGCTCTGCCTCCTTACCACCTTTTCTTTCCCGCTGATCATTTATGGTACATGGGGAAACCGATATGTTGATGCGAACCGTTTCTTCGGCTTGCTGATGTTGTCTCAGGCCGGACTCCTCGGGGTGTTTATGTCCATGGACGCATTGCTTTTCTATTTCTTCTGGGAACTGGCACTGATCCCACTTTACTTCCTTTGCAGCCGCTGGGGCGGTGAAAGAAGGATCGCAGTAACCTTCAAATTCTTCGTATATACATTCCTCGGATCGCTGTTCATGCTGATCGCGATGATCATGTTGTATTTCAAGGCAGGAAACTCATTCGCCTGGGCAGATTTTGTGAAGACTGCGCAGACACATGCAAGTTCCGGCTCTTCGCAAGAGCTGGCCATTTTCCTGATGCTGATGCTGGCTTTCGCCATCAAAATGCCTTTGTTCCCTTTCCATACCTGGCAGCCCGACACTTACGAGCAAACACCAAACGCAGGTACCATGATACTGAGTGCTATCATGGCGAAAATGGGTGTATATGGATTGCTGCGCTGGCTGGTGCCTGTTGTACCTGCTGCGACCTTCCAGTATGGAGATAATATCGCGACCCTGGCCGTAGTGGGAATGCTATATGCAAGTTTCATTGCAATGCAGCAGGACGACCTGAAACGCCTGGTTGCTTATTCATCCATCGCACACATCGGCCTGATGATCCTCGCCATTTTTGTACCGAGCTATAGTGGACTGCAGGGTGTGATGATCCAGATGTTCAACCACGGTATCAATATCCTCGGAATGTGGTTGGTAGTGAATGCGATCGAGCAGCAGTTCGGTACGCGCAAAATCAGCGAACTCGGTGGTATCGCGCAGAAAGCGCCTGTGCTTACGATTTTGCTGGTAGTGGTTGCACTTGCGAATGTATCGTTGCCATTAACGAATGCTTTCATCGGTGAATTCATGATGTTCAATGGAGTACTGGGCTCCACGGCATCGCAGTACAGTGTGATATATGCAGTGGCTGCCGGTCTCACCATTATCCTTGGAGCAGTGTATACGTTGCGAATGATCCAGCGGGTCTTTTATGGTGAGCTGAACACGCTGACCATGAACACGCGCGAAGTTTCCGGTTATGTGCAGGTGGTGCTGTCGATAATTGTGGTAGCGATCCTGGTTATCGGTATTTACCCGAAGCCGCTTTTAACGCTTACGAGTGATGTATCGCAGCAGATCCTGAACAAGATGATTTTAAAATAAGGTAAACGAATCCGAATCTAACGACCTCGATAAATAGTTATGAACGCAATAATACTTTCCGCGATTCTTGGTGTTGTGCTGATGTTCAGTGGCATCATGTTCAAGAATGGCAATACGGTGCGGAATATCGCCATTGCCGGCATGCTGATCCTGCTGTTCGCCAACCTGGCGGAGATGAAAGGCTACCATTTTTTCGATATCAACACGAAGAACCTTCTGTCTTTTACAAGGTTCGGATTGTTGTTTAATAGCATCGCGATCGGCGCTACGCTGATGTACATGCTGGTGTCTTCCCGGGATATCGTGAATGTTGGTATAAATGTGGCCGAGTATTTTGCATTGATCTTTTTCGTGTTGTGTGGTATCGCCGTGATCACTGCGTTCCAGTCATTGTTGATGTTGTTCCTTGGCATAGAAATCGTTTCTATTCCGCTGTATATTCTTACTGGGGCAGACAAGCGTAACCTGAAGAGCAATGAAGCAGCGTTGAAATACTTCCTGATGGGTTCATTCTCCACCGGTATCATGCTGATGGGAATTGTACTGGTATATGGTGCCAAGGCAACCTTCAACATCGAGCTGATGGGCGCCGACGTGAATCCCGGCAGGAATGCCTGGTACCTGTCAGGTTTGTTGCTGCTCCTGATCAGTATGGCCTTCAAAGTCTCAGCTGCGCCCTTCCATTTCTGGACACCCGACGTTTACGATGGAGCGCCCACTGTATTCACTTCTTTCATGGCTACGATTGTAAAGGCAGGTGTGTTCATCGGTTTTGTACGCCTGTTCGAAGGCACATTCGCTAATTCCGGATACCAGTGGCAGCTGATCCTCGCGATCATTACTGCGGCCACTTTGTTCATCGGCAACGTAACGGCTGTTTTCCAGCAGAGTGTGAAGCGGATGCTGGCATATTCCTCTATTGCACAAGCCGGCTTCATGTTGTTTGCACTCTTCAGCTTTAACTCATTGTCGCGCGAAGGCATCATCCTCTATTCGCTCGGCTATTGCCTTGCTACTGTGGGTATTTTCGCTGTGCTGATCCGCATGAAGGATTATACGTTCGAAGGCTTCAACGGTCTCGCACGTTCTCAGCCTGTGCTCGCCGCCACTACTACAATCTTCCTGTTGTCTCTTGCGGGCATTCCACTGACGATCGGTTTCTTCGCCAAATACTTTATGCTTGCTTCAGCAATTAAGAACGGTGCGCATCTCTGGCTCGTATTCTTCGCGATCCTCTGTGCCGTTGTGAGCGTGTACTATTATTTCCGTGTCATCCAGGCCATGTATTTCCGCGACGGTCATGCTGCCATTGAGCCCACGACCCCCGGCTTCCGCTGGATCCTCGTGTTCATGGCCGCCCTCGTGATCCTGCTCGGCATCTTCCCCAACCTGGTGCTGCAGTATCTCTACTTCTAAATTGCAGGTGCGGCAATGCGTAGCATTCGCCCGATCTCAATAATATTTTTATAAGGTTTACGTCAATCGTAAACCTTTTTTTATGCCTGCCGGTTTTGACATGTGAATGGTGGTTATTGACATTTCCCACAGCCCACGGATAATGCAATTTTGCGTCTTCGTTAATCAGAATTTGTAGTTTAAACCAGTATGATATGCGTGAGGAATTAACAAAGCATTGCCGGAAGATCTATCACATTCTTAAGTATCCAACACACACTTTAGCCCATAGACTGAAAGAAATTACCATTGAGGTCTGCATTATTATTTTCGCGGTTTCGCTTTCCATTTGGTTTCACAGCTGGTCCGAATACGGGCATGAGAAAGATGCCGCCAATGCGTTTCTCCGGGGATTGAAAGATGACCTTAGCAATGACCTCGAAATAATTGAGAAGAATAAAAGCCTGGTAACAACCTTGTGCAGGCATTATGAATCCATCCTGAATGTTAAAAAGGATAATCCTGCCGGCAACAAGTACCAGGATTCCGTCATCTCCCGGAATTTCAAATTCGAGATAGTCATGACCCATCCAAATATCGGGAGGTATGAAGGTTTTAAGTCAAGCGGAAAGATAGGCACGATCCAGGACGGGCAGCTTAAAGAACAAATTTTGGCCTACTACCAGCAAACCAACCCAAACCTGGCATTTGGTGAGAACTATATCAATTCGTTACAGCAAAAAATCATGTACCTGGCGGTTGATGGAATTGATAATAAGTCAGTAAGCGATCTCGCCAGGACCCGTAAAATGCAGATCCTGTTCAGGCTTGCCTTACAAAACTTTGCCCTCAACCTTGAGGCCTACTCCGGTGCATCTCACCAGATCAGGTCAATTATTGACGGAATTGATGGACAAAGTTGAAGGCACATCTCGCCCGCGGAGTCATCTTTTTTGTATTTTCAGCCTATGAAAATCACCGATACGCTTTCCTTGTCCTTTCGCACTATCCGCTCCAATAAGCTGCGCACGGGCATTACCGTTGCCATCATTGCATTGGGAATTGCGGCACTTATCGGGATTAACACGGCTATCCAGGCCATTTCACAGAAGTTTATGGAGAGCTTCTCCAGCATGGGAGCAAATGGATTCACCATCCGTTACCGTTCTGCCTTCCGCTTCGACCGGGGAGAACTGAAAAAGGAGAAAAAGGATGGCAAGAAGCTGAAAAAGTCGAACGTCAATAAGCCGATCACCCGCGAGCAGGCAGAAGCCTTCAAACAGCGGTACAACTACCCTGCAAAAGTGAGTTTATCACTGGGCGGTGGCAACAATAATACAGCTGCTTTTGGCAATAAAAAGACTAACCCTACTGTTTGGGTGAATGGCGGCGATGAAAACTACCTGGATCTGAATGGTTACACCATCGCAGCAGGCCGCAACCTGAACGAGCTTGATGTAAGTTCCGGCCGCAATGTTTGCATTATCGGTAAAGATGTGGCAGAAAAGCTTTTCGGCGCCAACACCAATCTTGAACAGCCACTGGAGAAGATCATCAAGGTCAACAGTATTCCATTCCGCGTTATTGGCGTACTGCAGCCGCGCGGTTCCACTTTTGGCCGCAGTCTCGATAACAACATTATCACTTCCTTTAACAGTGTCCGCAGGTTTTTTGCCAACTCAGCTTCCTCATCATTTTCAATAGGGGTGAAGTCGCCTGATATCATCAATATTGAAACTGCAATCGGTGAGGCCGAAGGTGTTTTTCGCGTGATCCGGAAAAATGAGATCAAGGAAGAAAGCAATTTCCTGATCGATAAAAGTGACGCCTTTGCGGAAATGGCCATGCGGCAGATCGGCTGGCTCACTGCCTCCGCCGTTGTGATCGGGTTCATCACACTTATGGGAGCTGCTATTGGTCTCATGAACATCATGCTCGTAGCAGTGACTGAACGCACCAAGGAGGTGGGCCTCATCAAGGCAATCGGCGGGAAGCAGCGCAATGTCCGCTGGCAATTCCTTTATGAATCCATCCTGATCAGCCTGATGGGCGCAGTAATTGGTATTGTTATCGGCATACTTCTCGGCAACATTGTCAGCATGCTCATGAGCACTGGTTTCGTGGTGCCCTGGATCTGGGTTTTCATGGGCGTAATCATCTGCACCATTGTTGGACTTGCCGCCGGCGTTTACCCGGCCTACAAAGCGTCGAAACTTAACCCCATCGAAGCCCTGCGATACGAATAAAGAACAACGAATAAACTAACTTTATAGCCTATTCATTTAACTGCATGAATAGGCTTCTTTCCATACTCTTTGTGTTAGCCACTTCACCTTTGCTGGAAGCACAGGTGACCCCGTCAGTCAATGTAAGTTTCGACTGGGTGAAACAGATGGGTGGCCGCTCCAATGGTAACTTCGGTAATTACGGCACCGACATTGCAATTGATTATTCCGGCAACATTTACACCATCGGCGACTTTACCGCAACAGCAGATTTTGATCCCGGCCCCGGTGTGGTTAACCTCAGTATTCCGCCAGGTAATGACGAAAAACTTAACGTTTATATCCTGAAACTTACTGCAGCCGGTGAGTTTGCGTGGGCCAAACAAATAGGCGGCACAGGTGGTGGCGGCAATCGCGTCTTCAGCAGTACCATTTCACTGGACAATGCGGGCAACGTTTATCTTTCCGGCACATTCAGCGGTACCAACGATTTCGATCCAGGCCAGGGATCATACACCCTTACCTCATTTGGTGACAGGGATATTTTTGTAGTTAAGCTTAACGAAGCAGGCAACTTCGTTTGGGCTAAACAACTGGGTGGTAACGGCGACGAGCAGCCCGGAGTCGCAACCCGTATCGATGGCAACGGCAATATCTACCTCACTGGCGGCTTTCCTGGAACAGTCGATTTCGATCCCGGGCCCGGCATTTTCAATTTAGCCTCCGCAGGCAGCTGGGATATTTTTTTTGTCAAGCTCGATACCGACGGTGATCTGGTTTGGGCCAGGCAGGCTGGTGGCACAAATGAAGATGTCGGGGTCGGCCTCGATATCGACATCGGCGGAAATGTGTACGTCACCGGCGTGTTTCACCAGGACGCCGATTTTGATCCCGGTCCATCCACCTTCACCCTTAGCGCATCAGGTGCAAGCGACATTTTCGTGTGTAAGCTTAACACTGCCGGTAATTTCGCCTGGGCAAAACAAATTGGTGGAACAGAACCGGCTGACTCAGTCGAATCCCCGTACTCACTTACAGTCGATGCCGACGGAAATGCCATAGTAACGGGAAGTTTCGCCAGCACCATCACCATCGATCCCGGTTCTTCCAACTACCGTCTGACCAGCCTGGGCAGCTTCGACATCTTCCTTGCTAAATATAACGCCGCGGGAAACCTCACCTGGGCCAGGCAAATAGGTGGAGCTTCGGAAGATGCCATCTTCGAATTGACAACAGATGCGTCCGGAAATATCTTTGCCATAGGGCAGTTCCGGGACAGGATAGACATTGACCCTGGCCTATGCAAGCTCGAAATGCAGGCGAGCGGTACGGATGTTTTCATCGCACGTTTCAATGTCAGCGGCAACCTCAGCTGGGGTAAACAACTTGGGCGATCTGATAAACCAGATGCAGGCACAGGTGTCAGCGGCTCATCAATTGCCGTAGATGCCACAGGCAATGTGCTTAGCACAGGTGGATTTGGTGGTACTGTCGATTTTGATCCCGGTTCAGGAATCGTATACCAGACAGCACCCGTCCAGGGTGATGTGTTCATTCATAAAATGAGGCCATGTACAGGCAGTACTGCGTCAAATCTTTCCATCGCTGCCTGCAGCCCGTTTACACTTAACTGTCAGACCTATATTACCGGGGGCGTATACACGCAGGTAATCGAAAACACTTCGGGCTGCGACAGCACCATAACATTGCAACTTACTATCCGTAATCAAAACGCTTCAGGCGAAATCAATATCAATGCCTGCTCAAACTACGAATGGAACGGCTATGTACTCACTTCAACCGGCAGCTACACCGATACCTTTCCTTCAGCAAATGGTTGCGACAGTATCATCACCCTTCACCTTACCATCAACTCGCCGGTTTATACAACAGAATTCAAATCCATCTGCCAGGGCCAGCAATTTGAGGGGCATTCAACGGCTGGCACTTATATCGACACGATGGTAACGCGCAATGGTTGTGACAGTATCCGACAGCTTGAGCTCGAAATACTGCAATCACCGGCTCCTTCGCTTGGTCCGGATAAAGTATTGTGCACCGGCGATTCCATAACTCTCACTCCGGGCAGGTTCGACTCTTACAGGTGGCCGGACGGTTCTGCCAACAGCTCTTTTGTTGCCCGCCTTCCAGGAACCTATGGGGTTACTGTCACTAATCTCTGCGGTTCCGCAACCGACCAGGTTGTTGTCGTTGAAGGACAATGTGAAGTCCGTTTCCCTACCGCCTTCTCGCCCAACAATGACGGGATCAATGAATCCTTCAAAGTCCTCGGAAATCATCGCTTCATCATTTTTCAACTCCAGGTCTACAATCGATGGGGCCAGAAAATCTTTGAAAGCACCGAACCCGACGGTGCATGGAATGGTAAGTGTAACGGCAGGGACCAGGCGCCAGGTTTGTACACCTGGACCTGCACGTACACAGATAACACAAACACCTATCCTAAAAAGCTTATGGGCACAATCCTCCTGGTCAGGTAAACCTGTCACTGCTTCCGTTTATTGCAGGCAGGAAACGCCTGTAATGAACCAACTCCATTTCATCTTCACCTGTGATTTACGAGGGCAAAATACATTCTTGAAAGGCTGTTTGTCAAGGGTGTTTTCACCCTTTATGAAAATTAAAATGCAAGTGCAGTCATAAACCACACTTGCAATATTTTTATAGCGCAACTCAGAACGCTAAAGTCCGAACCGCGCAGACCCGCTACTTACTTCTCAACCTTCAACCCCTCTGCAATGCGATCCATCAGGTCCTGCAGGTGATAACGGCTCGCCACATCAGAATAAAAAGGCAACGCAGTCCTGATCTCCGATTGCAGCGCACGCAACGTGCCTTTTGCAAATGACACAGCATCACTGTTACGACCAACAGTTGGCACCAGCGTAATCACAATTCCAGGCTGCGCAGCCGTCGCGCCACCAGTAGCAGGGCGTACAATCCCAAGCAGTCGCTCGACCACTGACTTCTGCAGGTTGCGGCGATAGATATCTATCGGTTTGTGCAATACCACTTCACTGAATGTGTACCGCTTAAGGTCCGACATCAGGTCATTCAAGGTATAGGTGGCACTGCCTTCCGTCGCTTCGGCAGTAAGCAACCTGTTTATCACACCGGCAGACAAAATCCGTGATAATGCCATCTCCTGCATCCGCGAAGTGATCGTTACCCCGCTCAGCCCTATCTTGCTATAGATGTCCTTGTTTAGCAGCCATGTGGGTGTAGTGAACACCTGGCGATTCAGGAACTCCATCGCCTCCCGCTGTGTTTCCTTCGGCACCGTTTCAAACACGGCACCAGGCTGGTCAACAGTCTTGGGTGTTTCCATCAGTCCGCCAATATTCTTCGTCACATGCCCGACATACCGGCCAAACTGGGTAACCACCTCATTATATAAAGTGTTCAGGCTATGATAATCGTGATCAGGCTCGCGGGTCCACGCCTCGAGGTTGGGAATGATGCGCTGTAGGTTCCTGATCCCGTAAGTCCCGGCCTTCATCGCGTTGTCACCCAGGTCCTCGTTCTGCGACCGCGGGTCATCAGGGTTTGTTTCCCGCCCAAACCACAGCCGTTTATTCTTCATCCGCTCCACCGTCATCTTGTTCAGTATCACCTTTTCATCTTCAGCATCCTTAGCATCGGGATACCAGCGATAGCCCCACTCAATAGCCCAGATATCATAGTCCCCGATCCTTGGAAAGATCCCCTTCTCCGAGATCTTGTCCTCCGGCTGGGCCACATAGTTGAACCGCGCATAGTCCATGATCGAAGGGGTGTGCCCATGCTCTTCCACCCATTTCTTATCCCGCAGCTTTTCTACCGGTACCGTGGAAGACGCTCCATAATTGTGGCGCAATCCTAATGTATGGCCCACTTCGTGCGATGACACAAACCGGATCAGCTGTCCCATCAGTTCATCATCAAACCTTGTCGTACGCGCCCGCGGGTCATTGGGCGAGGCCTGTACGAAGTACCAGTTTCGCAGCAACTCCATCACATTATGGTACCAGTTGATATGGCTCTCCAGGATCTCACCGCTCCGCGGGTCATGTACATGCGGACCGCTTGCATTGGGAATATCGGATGGCTTGTATACGATCGCCGAATACCGGGAGTCTTCAAGACTCCAGTTCGGATCATTCGCGGGAGCCTCCTTCGCCATGATCGCATTCTTAAAGCCTGCCTTCTCAAAAGCCACCTGCCAGTCGTTCACGCCCTGGATCAGGTAAGGCACCCACTTCTTCGGGGTAGCGGGGTCGATATAAAATATGATAGGCTTCCGGGGCTCTACCAAAATCCCTCTTTTGTACTTCTCCACGTCCTCAGGCCGCGGCTCCAGCCGCCAACGTGTAATCGTCCTGATATTCTCGATCCCCTGCGGATTGGCATCGAAATCAACATACTCCCTGCTGAAGTATCCCACGCGGTCGTCATAATACCTCGCTTTCATCTGCTCACTCGGCAACAGCAGCATCGAGCTGTTGATCTCCACGGTAAAGGCACCGGAAGATGCTCCGCCCGACATCGTAGCAGGGGAACCCGTTACAGTGCCACCACTCCGCGTATAGGTCTTCACCGTCTTGATCTCCGTATTCATCGGGTACGATTTCACTGAGTTCACATATGACTTGTCCGACTGTAGCGAACCTACGCGGAACAACCGCTTCTGGTTCGCCTCGAAATTCAGGATCTCGTTGTCACTGTTCAGGAAGGAAGTGATCTCCACCACGGCACCGGTGGAGTCATGTCCCGGGGCCGCAATATCAAAGGCCTGCACTATAGGCTGGATATTCGAGTTTGCAACTGCTTTGTACATAGGGTAGGTGCTGTCACGCGAGATCTCATCAAAGGAAATGTTCCGGATAAACACCTTGTTATTCGGTCCCTTGTCGAAGCGGATCACGTTCTCGCCTATAAAATCGCCGGCATAACCAAAGAAGAGGTTACGCATGCCGGCAGCCGCCTTCGACAGCCGGTTCACCACCAGGATGTCGCGCCCGAACAGGGAGTCAGGGATCTCGAGGTAGTACTTGTCCTCCACCCTGTGAACGATGAACAGGCCACTGTCGGTTACGGCCTTCGAGGTAATGACGTCGGTATATGCCTTGGGACCAGGGTGCGTCCATGCGCTTTTGGCGGGACCCAGGGCAGGAGTGATGCCGATCGAATTGGTTACGGATGGCGGTTTGGTTTGGGCTAACAGGGAACCTGTGCTGACCATGAGGAGTAACAACCCGGTCAACGGCACAAACTTTCCCTTCAGGGGAGTTGTTCTCATGTCAAATTCTGTTTAAATTGGTTGCGATAAGGCAAAGTGAACGATTATAACACCCGAACCGGCACAAATGATGGGCCTGGTACAAATTTAAGAAAATGCTGTAAGTGGCTTGCCATGCGGCTTTCAAAAGGGTACCAAGCTAATTTTTTTAATTTGTAGCGCTTTCGGATATTTATTGTGGCAATTTGTACTTTTTATTCTTTTTTTATTTAGACTTGTGTCCCCAAAAAAGACCTAGGGTCAATTCAAGAACAATTAATACCTGTTTTACAAAAAAACTAAAAACAAACGATTATGGCAGAGACTAAACCAACTGCAACCGCGAAGGCAGCATCAACATCTGTTCAGGCGAAAAAAAGAAGCAACGCTATTTCCTGGATTGCCCCATTGTTGTGTGTGATTGGTGGATACCTGATCTGGAGATTTGTAGCCGGTGCAGACAGCGGTTTTACAAACCCCGATCCTAACGGCGGATTCTGGCCTAACCACCAGGGACCCAAAGGCGCATTCAACAAAATGTATGAAGGTGGTATCGTTGTACCGATCCTGATTGCTAACCTCCTGGTTGTACTGGTGTTCGTTATTGAAAGGCTCCTTACTATCAGCAAAGCTGCTGGAACAGGTAACAACGACGAATTCATCCGCAAAGTACAGTATCATCTTGCTAACAAAAATGTAGACGCAGCCCTCGCTGAGTGCGACAAACAGAAAGGCTCTGTAGGAAACGTAATGAAGGCTGGTCTCCGTAAGTACAAAGAGATGATCACTAACACTGAACTGGACACTGAACAAAAAGTAATCGCTATCCAGAAAGAAGTGGAAGAAGCTACATCCCTCGAACTGCCGATGCTTGAGAAGAACCTCGTGTTCCTGTCAACCATCGCTTCAGTAGCTACCCTCCTCGGTCTGTTCGGTACGGTACTCGGAATGATCCGTTCCTTCTCTAAACTCGGTGACGAAGGTGGTGGTGACGCTGCCCGCGAACTGTCAAAAGGTATCTCTGAAGCCCTTTACAACACGGCCCTCGGTATCGGTACTTCTGCAGTTGCGATCATCATGTATAACGTATTTACAACAAAGATCGACGGTATCACTTACGGAATCGATGAGTCTGGCTTCACGCTGACACAAAGCTTCGCTTCACTGTACAAGTAAGCGCAGCAGCCGGACTTTTTAACAGATCTCTATTTGTGGAAAATCACGGCAAGTGAATCTAAATGTGAATCAGATCAAAAATTAAGTCATGCCAAAAGTTAAACTTCCCAGGAAGAGCACCAATATTGATATGACCGCCATGTGCGATGTGGCTTTCCTCCTGTTGTCATTCTTCATCCTGACAACAAAGTTCAAGCCCTCCGAAACACTGACGGTTGTTACCCCCAACTCGGTGGCTTCTAAAGTAGCTCCCCAGAAGGACGTGGCTATGGTAACCATCGACAAGGAGGGAAAAGTTTTCCTTTCTTTCTCGGAAGATGCACCCAAACAGGAAGTAATTGAAGCCTTGAATACCAATAAGAACCTTGGTCTAACCGATGCTGAGATTGCCAACTTCAAAAAAGGTCCCTTCATCGGTGTTCCCATCAGCCAGCTGAAGTCACTCCTGCAGCAACCTGCAGAAACCTGGCCACAGCTGAAATACACCGGCATCCCGGTGACCGACACCCTGAACAATGAACTGGTTGAATGGATGCGCGCCGTTAAAACCGCCTTCCAGGGAATTAAAATGAACCTGCTCGTTAAAGGTGATAACGCTTCACGTTATCCTTCTTTCAAAGGTGTTATCGATGCCTTCAAAAAGAATGATGAACTGAAGTTCCAGATGGTAACCAACCCCGAAGGTGTTCCACCCGGTACAGAACTGTATAACACGAACCTGAAAAGGGGTTCCGGAGAAACACCTGCTGAAGAGTAAATAATATTATAAAAAACAAATTTTTGCACAATGGCAGAAATGGATACCTCGTCAGGTGGGGGACACAAAAAAGGACCTGGCGTTAAAAAAGGGAAAAAACTCTCCACCCGTGTGGACCTTACCCCAATGGTGGACCTCGGCTTTCTGCTGATCACTTTCTTCATCTTTACCACTACCATGAGCCAGCCAACCGCCATGCGGTTGTTCCTGCCCAAGGACACGGAAAAGCCGGAAGAACAGAACAAGGCAAAGGAATCCGGTGCTTTGACAATCATGCTCTCCAAGAATGATGTCGTGTATTACTATGAAGGGATCTTGGCTCCTGATGCATCTAACTTCAAGACAACCAATTTCAAAGAAGTACGCGATATTATCCTGAACAAGAAAAAGAATACCAAGCCCGAAGATTTCGTCGTGGTGATCAAGCCCAATGCAGAAAGCAGCTACAAAAACGTGGTTGATATGCTGGACGAAATGACTATCAACGAAGTAAAGCGTTATGCACTGGTTGACATCAGCCCGGTTGAAGACCAGCTGATCCGCGTAACTGAAGGCGGCGCTGCACCTGCTGCGGCTCCTGCAACCAAGTAAGGCGTATGGAATTTATTAAGTTTTGCATCTAATATTAAAACCGGAAAAATGGAAGCAAATAAAATACTGAACTCAGACTTACTGGACATCATTTTTGATGGCCGTAACAAAGAGTACGGTGCATATGAGCTGCGCAAGACCTACAATAAGCGCATGACCGTGGCACTGATAGTTACGACTGCGCTTCTGTTACTCATCCTGCTTGGAAATGTATTGGCTAATTCATTGAAGAAGAAGGACGATAAAACAGAAATGATCGTGCAGGACGTACAGCTGGAGGAAGTGAAACGCGAGGAGCCAAAGAACGAGCCCCCACCGCCGCCGCCTCCACCAAAGCCAGAACCACCAAAAGTGGAAATGGCTAAATTCACTCCTCCCAAGATCGTAAAGGATGAGGAAGTGAAAGAAGATGAAAAACCACCAGAAGTTGAAAAGCTGGAGGAAACCAAGATCGGTACAATTAACCAGGAAGGTATCAAGGATGAGGGTATCGTTGCTCCCCCCGCTTCTGACGAAGGAAAGGGTGTAGTTGAAGCCCCCAAAAAAGTGGAAGAAGACTGGGACAAAACCTTTACAAAGGTGGAGATCGAGTCTGAATACCCAGGTGGTACCTCCGCATGGCAGCGTTACCTGAACAAGAGCCTCCGCTACCCGCAGGAAGCCCAGGATAACGAGATCCAGGGTACTGTAGTGATCCAGTTCATCGTGGACAAAGAAGGTAACGTTTCCGAAGTGGAAGCTATCTCCGGTCCTAACGAACTCCGCGAAGAAGCTGTCCGCGTAATCAAGAAGTCCGGTAAATGGACTCCCGCGGTTCAGAACGGTCGCCAGGTTAAATCCTACAAGAAGCAGCCGATCACCTTCCGTTTGGAGACAGAATAAGTTTCATTGCATATGCCGAAGCTTTAGTGTAGGCATACGAATAAGGCGCAAAGGAAATATCTTTTGCGCCTTATTATTTCCTCCCTGCGCCATTCTTCCTCCTCCCTGCAGCATTACGCTTCTTCGGGACTTTGTGGGAATTTTCTTTAACTTAAAAGAATAATCCCCGCACACATGAGATCCTCGCGTTTTGCAGTCCTGGTATCCGGCCTCTGCCTTACGACTGCCACGATTGCCCAGTTGCCCTACCGCACTATTCAACAAAAGGGCAGTACACTCTGTTACTCACTCTCATCCGGGGTTCAACTCATCAAACAGGATGGCTTCTCGTTCAAGGACCTGAATAAGAACGGGAAACTTGATAAATACGAAGACTGGCGACTTCCGGCTGAAGAGCGCGCCAAAGACCTGGCGACAAAAATGTCAATTGAACAGATTGCCGGGCTTATGCTCTATAGTGCCCACCAGTCCATCCCCGGCCGGGATGCCGGCTTTGGAAAAGGAACCTACAACGGCAAATCCCTAAAGGAAAGCGGCGCAAAATCTTCAGACCTCTCCGACGAGCAAAAAGAATTCCTGACCAGGGATCACCTACGGCATGTACTGATCACATCTGTGGAGAGTCCCGAAGTTGCTGCCACGTGGAATAACAACGCCCAGTCATTCGCAGAAGGTACCGGCCTCGGAATTCCCGTGAACACAAGCTCTGACCCGCGGCATATTGCCGTGGCATCCACCGAATACAATGCCGGTAGCGGAGGCAGGATCTCGATGTGGCCCGATGCCCTCGGGCTCGCTGCCAGCTTTGACCCGGCACTCGTAGAAGAGTTCGGGTCCATCGCGGCAAAAGAATACCGCGCACTGGGCATTACCACTGCACTCTCGCCGCAGGTAGACCTCGGAACAGAACCACGCTGGAACCGGATCAACGGAACATTTGGCGAAGATCCCTGGTTATCTGCCGACCTCGGACGCGCATACATCGACGGTTTCCAGACCTCGAAGGGAAAGGATGAAATCAAAGATGGCTGGGGATACTCCAGCGTGAATGCTATGGTAAAACACTGGCCCGGAGGGGGACCCGAAGAGGGTGGGAGGGATGGTCATTTCGCTTATGGAAAGTTTGCCGTTTACCCTGGCAATAACTTCAAAGCGCACCTGGTGCCATTCACGGAAGGTGCTTTCAAACTTAAAGGGAAAACAGCCATGGCTTCCGCAGTAATGCCTTACTATACCGTATCATTCGGCATTGATTCCGTGAACAATGAGAATGTCGGGAATGCTTATTCGAAGTTCATCATCACCGACCTGTTGCGTAGCCAATACCACTATGATGGCGTCGTATGTACAGACTGGGGCATTACCCGCAACGAAGGACAGTACGTCGATGAATTTCGGGGAAAACCGTGGGGCGTGGAAAAACTAACAGAAGCACAGCGACACTACAAAGTGATCATGGCAGGTGTAGACCAGTTTGGCGGAAACAATGTGGCCGGCCCGATCATCGAAGCATACCAACTGGGTGTCGCAGAACACGGCGAAGCTTTTATGCGTCAGCGCTTTGAAGCCTCCGCAGTAAGGTTGTTGAAAAATATTTTCCGCACCGGGCTCTTCGAAAATCCTTACCTCGATCCGGCTAACTCAAAATCCGTTGTTGGTAAACCGGCATACATGAAGGCCGGTTACGATGCACAACTGAAATCACTCGTGCTGCTCAAAAACAAATCCAATGTGCTACCGCTTAAAGGTAAACCTAAAGTATATGTGCCAAAACGCACATCACCCGCAGCGCGCGACTGGTTTGGCAATGTGACTCCCGAAAAAGTGCAGGACCCTGTGAGCATTGACTTACTGAATAAATATGTCACTTTCACCAACGATGCCGCAGCCGCCGATTATGCGATAGTGTTTGTCAATAGTCCGACGGGCAGTACCGGCTACGACCGCAACGACCGTCTGAAGGGCAGCAATGGCTATATTCCCATCAGCCTGCAGTACGGTCCTTACACCGCGGCTGAAGCCCGGGCGCAAAGCATTGCTGCGGGCGATCCCGTACTTGATTCAACTGTCAGCAACAGGTCATACAAAGACAAAGCAATCACGGCCACAAACATTACCGACTTGCAATCCATCCTCGATACAAAAAAGCTCATGGGCAACAAACCCGTGATAGTTGTGATCAATGCAGCTTCGCCCATGGTCTTTAGTGAATTTGAAAGCCAGGCAGATGGTATCCTGCTTTCCTTCGGCGTGCAGCACCAGGCCATTCTCGACATGCTGAGCGGTAAAACAGAGCCCTCTGGTTTACTCCCCGTGACCATGCCCGCGAGCATGGAAATAGTAGAAAAGCAGTTTGAAGATGTTCCTCACGATATGCAGCCGCACCTCGACAGCCAGGGCAATTCCTACAAATTCGGTTACGGCCTCAACTGGAAAGGAGTGATCACGGATGCACGCACCACTCGCTATAACATGCAAACCGCAAAGCGATGAATGCCAAACCCAAATGGACAACCGAAGAACTCGGCGCCATCTCAACTGCCGATGACCTCAAAATCTCGCCCCTGCGTGATGATGGTAAAACCTACGGAACTCCCACCTGGATCTGGAACGTGGCAGTAAAAGGCGAATTATATGTCCGTGGATATCACGGGGTAAAATCGCGCTGGTACCAGGCCGCACTGAAGCACCCCAACGGTCGCATCCACGCAGCCGGACTGGTTAAAGATGTGATCTTCGAACCCGTGTCCCCTGGTACCATACAAGACCTGGTCAACAAAGCCTATCAAACCAAGTATAAAACCAATCCCTTTGTTCCCGCCATGATCAGCGAAAAGGCCCAGGCCGCCACGATTCGCATCCTCCCCGCATTTTAATGCAAACGTTTGTGTGTCCCTCTTCAGGTCACGCAGCCTTACCTTCAATTCCGAATAGACGGTTCCCGCTTGCATGCCATATAACTGCTTACATAATGATGAAGCGCTGCTTTCCGCAATGGCGGCAGACGATCAACAGGCATTCACCTGCCTTTACCGCAGGTACTGGAAAGAATTGTTCCTGACTGCAGCCAAAGCACTGCGCGACAATGATGCAGCAGCAGATATTGTACAGGATGTTTTCCTGTCACTTTGGAATCGACGGACTGAATTGCAACTGGAAGGTTCTCTTGCCGCCTACCTTCATACAAGCGTCCGCTATAAAGCCATCCACTTTATTGAAAAGAATATTGTCCGCAGGGATTATGCTGCCCTGCTGACTGTTCTCGCATCCGACTACCTGCCCGCATCTGCTGAAGAGCGCCTTCAACTGAAAGAAGCGCAATTCATCATCCATGAAACCGTAGCTAAAATGCCACCAAAAATGCAGGAAGTTTACAGGCTGAGCAGGGAAGAACACCTTAGCCACAAAGAGATCTCCGACAAAATGGGTATCTCCGCCGAGACTACTAAAAAACATATCCAGCATGCGCTGAAGCTGATCAAACTCGCTTTGGGACAAACGGCAGGTTCAGTCTCCCTGCTGCTCATTTCCCTCCTGCTAAAAAAATAATAATTTCTTTTACCCCCTCGGATCTCCTGGCCGGACTTATTAGTATAAAAGCCAGCAAATGGACTTCAACCAGGCCAGGGAACTATTACAGCGGTACAGGAACGGGAAATGCTCACAGGAAGAAATTCAACTGATCGAACAGTGGTACGATCAACTGGTGGAAAGTGGTGAGGCCCAGATCGACGGGCAGCAGGCCGAAGAACTGCAACAGGCTGGCGAAAATCGATTACTGGAACAGATTAACGCGCAACAGGATTCTGCGCCTGCCAGCATTCGCCAGTTCCGGCCGATTCGATGGGCGGCCGCAGCGGCTATAATCTTCGCATTGGGAACCGGCTCCTACTTCCTGCTTCATAAAACGAAGTCCCCGACCATAGAAACTGCTCCTGCCGTCGCAGCCGTTACCGACATTAAAGCACCTGAATCCAATCGTGCAACGATCACACTGGCAAATGGTCAGCAGGTTTACCTCGATGAATCAGGCGACGGCGAACTGGCCACGCAAGGCAATGTAAAAATTCTTAGATCAGCCAACGGCGACATCAGTTACCAGGCTTCCCGCCATTCAAATGAAATTCACTACAATACGCTGAACAATCCGCGCGGAAGCAAAGTTGCGTCGATCACCCTGGCTGACGGCACACGGGTCTGGCTGAACTCCGGTTCCACACTGACTTTTCCGGCTGCATTTACAGGCAGGGAAAGAAAGGTGTCCGTCACTGGCGAAGCCTATTTCGAAGTGGCAAAAGATAAATACAAGCCCTTCTTCGTAACGAAAGATGCTGTTACTATCCAGGTACTTGGAACACATTTCAATGTAAATGCCTACGATGACGAATCAACCAACAGCATCACTTTATTGGAAGGAAAAGTCAAGGTGAGTCATGGAGCTAAAGATCTTTTACTCGAACCCGGCCAACAGGCGCAGGTGTCGGCGAACAGCAGCAAGGTTATAAACGACGCTGACCTCAACGAAGTAATGGCCTGGAAAGACGGGTTGTTCATTTTTAAAGGTGAAGACATCCAAACCATTATGCGGCAGCTTGCCCGCTGGTATAACGTAGACGTAGAGTTTGAAAAAGAAGTGAAAGAAAAATTTTATGTAAAAATGGATCGCAACACCAACGTTTCCAACGTATTCAAAATCCTGGAAACAACCGGTGGTGTGCATTTTAAAATCAATGGAAACAAGATCATGGTGAAACCGTAATTGACGCGGTTGGCCTAAATGAAAGCTGGAAGCGCTTGCAACACTCCCAGCAGGTAGTTTGGGTTAACCCATTAAAATAAAGTCCCGCAAGACTGCTTATTGTGTAACCCAAACAAATCAAAGGTATGGATTTAACCAAAACACTGCGGATCATGAAGATCACCGCCATGCTACTGCTTGCCTGCTGCCTGCAGGTCAGCGCCAATAGCTATTCCCAAAAAATTACGCTCTCCGAAAGGAACGCGGCGCTCGAAGACATTCTCAATAAAATTGAGAAACAGAGCGGCTACACTTTTGCCTACACGCATTCGTTGATGAAGAATGCAAAAAGAAGCACCATTAAGGTAAAAGATGTTTCCCTGGAGCATGCACTTAATTTATGTTTCAGCGAACAACCATTTACCTATATCATCATTGAAAAAACCATCGTAGTTCAACCCCATAAACAGGAAGCACCAAAGAAAGAAGAATTGCCTGTTCCCATTGAAATCAAAGGCACCGTCGCAACTGAAAACGGTTCTCCCCTGGCAGGTGCTTCAGTGAAACTGAAGGGTAGCGACAAGGGTACCGTCACAGATCTTAACGGCAACTTCGTATTGCAGATCCCGGAAGAAGGCGGGCGACTGCAAATCTCATATATAGGTCACGAAACAACCGAACTGTACGTAACACAAGCCGGCAGCGTAAAGGTTGTACTGAAACTGGCAGAATCAAAAGTGGAGGAAGTAGTGATTGTTGGTTACGGTACGCAGAAGAAACTTAATCTTACCGGTTCACTATCCTCTGTTGGTTCCAAGGCAATCGAAGACAGGCCGGTGACGAATACAGTGAACGCCTTACAGGGCACCATGGCGGGAGTAACCGTGACTACCACCAACGGTCAGCCCGGTCGCGATAATGGCACAATCCGCATCCGTGGTATAGGCACACTGAGCAACAGCGACCCAATGGTAGTTGTTGACGGGGTCATTGCATCCATCAATGAAGTGAACCCAAACGATGTTGAGAACGTAACAGTGTTGAAAGATGCAGCTTCTGCCGCCATCTACGGTTCGCGGGCTGCCAATGGCGTGATCCTTATCACCACCAAACGTGGGAAGAAAGGCCAGTTACAGGTCAACTACAGTGGTTATATCGGTAAGCAGGATGTGCACCGCCTGCCTGACTTCCTGCCCTCATGGCAGCAGGCTCAACTATATAACGAAGCACTTGCAAACGAAGGGAAGTCGCCTAAATGGACAGATGACGACATTCAGAAATTCAAAAACGGCTCAGATCCCACGCACCCCAACACTGATTGGTTAGACCTGTTTTACACGGAGCCTGGCTACCAGCAGAATCATTACATGAGCGTTGGTGGCGGCGACGGAAAGACACAATACATGTTTTCACTGGGGTATTTCGACCAGGACGGAAACGTGAAAGGCACCAATTATAAAAAATACTCCACCCGTTTTAATATCAATTCAAAAATCAGTGAAAAGTTCACCGTCACTGCAAACCTGGCATACCGTCACGCTCCATTCAGCGAACCAGTAAGTACCTACGCCACAGGTTTCTCCCAAATCGTTCGCATGATCAACCGTGTTTCTAACACGGTTCCCTACAAATACCCGAATGGCGCTTATGGTTACGTGGCAGACGGTAGCCCCATGGCCTGGCTCGAAGCTGGTTCCTTCAACAAAACAAAAGGCGATATACTTACCACTAATTTCGGGGCTGACTGGGAGATCATCAAAGGCCTTCACTTCAGGCCCGCGATCGCCTACCGTGCCAACAGCAGCCGCCGCCAGCAGTTCGTAAAAGATATTCAATACTATAGCGGAACAACCGGCGAACCTACCAAATACCAGGGTCCGAACAACCTCATTGAAAGCTCCGATAAAACCAGCTATACCAACCTGCAGGCAATTTTGGAATACCAGAAGAACATCGCCAGGAACCATCACGTTGGAATCCTTGTTGGTGCAACGCAGGAACACGAGATCTATAATTATCTCTATGCCTATCGCCAGGGCTTTTTGAATAATACCCTCACAGAACTCAACGCCGCGCCTAAAGATGGACAGCAAAACGAAGGCTACTCCAGGGAATGGGCATTGCAGTCTTACTTCGGCAGGTTGAACTACGACTACAAAGGTCGTTACCTGTTCGAAGCGGATCTTCGTCGCGATGGCTCATCCCGCTTCGCGCCGGAAAACAGGTGGGCTGTGTTCCCGTCCTTCTCAGCAGGTTGGAATATTTCAAAAGAGAAATTCTTCGACAGGTTATTGCCAGCCGTAAATAGCATGAAGCTGCGCGGGTCATGGGGACAACTTGGCAACCAGAATGTGGTTGGCTATTACCCCACATTTTCCAGCATCTCCCCGGGCGTAAACTATTCCTTTAACCAGACACTCGCTTCCGGGATCGCTCCTAAAAATGGCGCCAACGCAGATATCCAATGGGAGGCAACAACAACCACCGGCATCGGTCTTGACGCCGCTTTCCTGCAAAACAGGCTGGAGTTTACTGCTGATTACTTTCAACGGAAAACCACAGACATTCTCCTGAACCTGCCTGTTGGTGCAGTTTATGGGTTAACAGCTCCTTACCAGAATGCCGGTTCAGTTTCCAACAGGGGATGGGAATTCTCTTCACGTTACCGTAACAACTACAAATCACTTTCCTATGATGTGTCTGCCAATGTCTCCTTTATCAAAAATGAAGTCACTGACCTGAAAGGAAGCGGTCCATACATTTCCGGCGGAACATTCACAGAAGTTGGCTACCCGATCAATTCACTGTACGGGTATATCTCTGATGGGATCTTCCAGACACAGGAAGAAATTGACAATCATGCCACACAAAGCGGTGGTAAAATTGAGCCTGGTGACCTGAAATACCGTGATATCAGCGGTCCGCAGGGCAAGCCAGATGGTGTTATCGATGGCAATGACCGGACTTATCTCGGCACTTATTTTCCTGAAGTCACTTATGGATTCACGTTAGGTGCACAGTGGAAGGGCTTCGATCTTTCTATCTTCTTCCAGGGTGCAGGCGGCGTGAAAGTTGCCAGTGGTAACCTTGTTGGGGAAGTAGGTCCGGATGTCAACAAACCTACTTCGGTTTACCTCGACAGGTGGACACCCGACAACCCCTCGGCATCATTCCCCCGACTGTCATATGGATACAAACAAAACAGCCCGACCAGCAACCCATCATCATTCTGGGTGAAGAACGCTTCATATCTCCGCCTGAAAAACCTCATGTTGGGATACAATCTGCCAACCTCACTCATCAGCAAGGCAGGATTAAAGAATGTGAAGATCTACTACAGTGGTCAGAATATTTTAACGCTCACTAATTTTTACAAATGGATAGATCCGGAGATCGGTTCCACAGGAAGCATCAACAGCTATCCGCAGGTCGTGGTAAATACACTGGGCATAAACGTTAGTTTCTAAAAACACCAACAATCATGAAAAAAATATATTCTCTTGCCTGCTTTGCTACCTTGTTGCTGGGCAGCTGCAAAAAAGATTTTCTCGATAGAAGTCCGATGGATGTGTACAGCAATAGTTCGCTGTGGACATCGAAGCAGGATGTTACCGCAGCCCTGAACGGCTGCTACAGCGGATGGGAGTATGGCGACAATGTCGTATACAACGATTGCATGACCGACAACGGTTTTGATCAGTTCCCATGGGAAGGTTATGAGACCCTGGCATCTGGTTATGCAACCCCGAACGACTATGGAATTGGAAGATGGGACTTCACCACTGTTCAGAAATGTAACTGGTTCCTGGACAACGTAGACAAGACTCCTTCAACAGCAATTTCTGATGAACTGAAAGCGAGAATGAAAGGCGAAGCCCGCTTCCTGAGAGCTTACCAGTATTTCATCATGAGCCAGAACTATGGAGACGTGCCCCTGGTCCTGCACGAACTGAAACCTGCAGAAGCAAACACGGTTTCCCGTACTCCCAAGGCAGAGGTAATCCAATTTATTCTGGCTGAACTGGCAGCTGTCGCACCAGATCTCCCGGTATCCTATGAAGGAACAGAAGTTGGTCGCATTACAAGGGGCGCTGCACTAGGACTCAAAGCCAGGGTGGAACTGTTCAATGAAAAATGGAGCGAATGTATCGCCACTACACAGCAATTGATGTCGGCGCCATTTAACTACAGCCTATATCCTGATTATGCGGAACTTTTCCGTCCCGGAAATGCAAATAACCAGGAAGTGATGCTGGATGTGCAATACCTGAAAGACGATAATTCTGCGTGGGTACTGATAGCAGTTGCACCCAATTCACAGGGAGGATGGAGTTCTATTTCACCGACCCAGCAATTGATTGATGCCTACGAAACAATTAATGGCAAGACCATTGTTGCAGATCCTGCTTACGATCCGGCGCAACCTTACAAAAACCGCGACCCCCGCCTGGATGCTACTATCATTCGCCCGGGTTTATTGTACGAAGGGACTTACTTCGATCCGTATGCAGGAACAGACTATTATAAGAACAACAACTGTTCCCCAACCGGCTATAACGTGAAGAAATTCATCCAGGACATCGACGATTTCCGGAATACGGAATATGGTACCGATATCGACAATACCGGCCTGAATTTTATCGTGATGCGTTATGCTGAGATCCTGCTTACCTATGCGGAGGCTAAGATCGAAGCCGGACAGATTGATGCATCTGTTTATAGTGCCATCGATGCCGTGAGAAAAAGAGCAGGCATGCCCGCAGTTGACCAGCTTGTGTATAATGATCAGTCCTCACTCCGTACCCTCGTTCGCAGGGAACGCCGTGTGGAACTCGCAATGGAAGGTCTCCGCTGGTACGATATCCAACGCTGGAAGATAGGCGAAGAAGTTATGCCCGGAACAGTAACCGGCGCCCTGCTCGGAACTGTTGATGCAAACAACGGTAACCTCACGCTCACGCCTGAACGCATCAGCCCTGTTTCCGAACGTATTTTCAATTCAAAAAATTACTTGTTCCCGATACCTCAAAAGGAAATCGACTTGAATAAAAACCTTTCGCAGAACCAGGGTTATTGATTTCGTTTTTTGTAAAGCAGTTACGTTCTATGAAAAAACGCGGGGGGTATTAATTTACCCCTCGCTCATTTAAACACAGACATAAGCAATGATTAGGATCATACTCACTCTTCAATGCATTATAATACTGCATTGTTATAACCTTAATGCGCAATGGACGCCCGACAACGGGAACGGCACATTCAAAAATCCATTGCTGTGGGGCGACTGGCCTGACCCTGATTTCATCAGGGTAGGCGATGAGTTTTACTTTGTATCCACCAGCATGCACTATGTGCCAGGCTGTCCCATTCTGAAGTCGAAGGACCTGGTGAATTGGGAAATGGCAGGTTATGCAGTAGATAAATACGACGAAGATCCGCGTTACAACCTGCAAGGGGGCCAGATGTATCTCCGCGGCTCCTGGGCCGCAACCATCAGGCATCACAAGGGATTGTTTTATGTAGGCTTTTGCACTCCGCAGTGGGATAAAGAGAAAGGGCAGTTCTCCATCTGTACGGCAAAAGATATAAAAGGCCCCTGGAAGCGTACCATCTTTCCCGAGTACCTGTATGATCCAGGGTTATTTTTCGATGACGATGGTAAGGTATATGTCGTACATGGACAGGGTAAATTGTATGTGACTGAGTTGGCGGCTGATGCATTGTCAGTTATTGGAAAACCCCGGGAGATCTGGAATAGATCAATTGAAAAGCCTGCCGGCTCTACTGCTCCATATAATGCATATGGCATGGAAGGATCGCATGTGTATAAGATCAATGGCTACTACTATATCACTTGTCCTGCCGGCGGAACAGAAGGATGGCAGGTCTGCCTGCGAAGCAAAAACATCTACGGCCCTTATGAAAGCAAAATAATTGTACAGGACGAAAGCTCTTACCCCAACAACGGTCTGCACCAGGGCGGAATGGTGCAATTAAAGGATGGCACCTGGTGGTTCATTATCATGCAGGACAGGGGACCAATCGGCAGGGTGCCTCATTTGGTACCCGTGCAGTGGATCGACAACTGGCCCATGCTTGGTAAAAATGGAAATGGCAAAGGCGTAGTCAATCATCAAAAGCCAATACCCGGCAATCGTAATTCAGTGCCTGCTACATCGGACGAATTCAATGCCAAGGTCCTGGGCTTGCAATGGCAATGGAACCATAATCCCGATGATTCAAAATGGTCGCTGAAGGAAAAGCCAGGATTCATGCGTTTGCGTTCGTCACTTGCAAACGACCTCACCACTGCCCGCAATACCCTCACGCAAAGAGTCCAGGGACCCACTTCTACAGGAACAGTAGAGCTTGATGTGTCCCAGTTGAAGGATGGAAATATCGCCGGCTTTGGCATCTTCCAGTCGCCTTACGCATATATAGCGATCAGGAAAGAAGGCAATAGAAATTCGCTGGTGATGGTAAACAATGGTAAAGTGGTAGACAGCATTCAACATGTTACACAAAACAGGATTTGGATCAGGGTCTCAGCAACGCACATTGACTTTACCGCCAGCTTTTCCTACAGCTTCGATAACGCCAGGTTCATTCCACTCGGAAATCAGTTAAAGATGGGGTTGGGTTACGACTGGACCGCCAACCGTTTTGCCCTTTTCAACTTCAGCACAAAAAGAGAGGGCGCTGGTGGTTATGCTGATTTCAACTGGTTCCGGTTTACTGATGGAGATATGGACGTTGCAGGCAAAGTCGCGCATGTTGCAGAACCCACTTTTACAGGCCGGTGGACAGCCTGGTCAGGGAAACCCGCTAGCGCCTGGCAGGATGCATTTGTGACTGGTAACGGCCGTCATGGTACCATGGTCACAGGATCGGCAGGGAATACCCGCCTGGTCAATGTGCATGAAGAGCTATTTCTCCGCGCCTGGGACCGTCGCAAGATTGCGGTAGCCAATATTGCAGGCTTGCTTCCTGAAGTCAGGAAGCTGTGTGACTCAGGACAATTCACTGCCGCTGCAGACCTCGCCTGCAAAACGGCCCGCACGCAATTAACTGCCATGGGTGCGCCACAGGCGTGGCCCAATTCGCCGCATCCTGCTTTTGATTTGAATGTAAAACTGGAAACAGCAGGAAATATTTCTGGTTACAGGCGTCAGTTAAACCTGGAAACAGGGGAGTCGCAGGTCCGCTGGAATGATAACAATGGCGGTGTGCAGGAAAGCGTCTTTTCGTCAAGGGCAAACAATGTAAACGTCTGGCATGCCCGAAGGCTGAATGGGAAAAAACTAACTGCCAGGCTGCGTCTTGACGAAACACCGGGACGAACCGGAAAAATAGATGGCGTTGATGTCTCAAAAGCATTTCGTTCCATAACAACGAAAGCCGAAGCCTCCGGATGGTTGAGTTATCATGCTCAATATGCAAACGATTCGGGAGGTTATGAAGGATTGGCTCGTATCACAACAAAAGGAGGAAAGATCATTGCCTCAGGCAATGAGTTACAAATAAAAGATGCAGATGAAATAGTGGTGGTGATAAGAATAACACCACTTGAATTTGGCAGTACCACAGAACAGGCGTTTACCCGGAATGAATTGTCACGGTTTCCGACCGATTATGAAAGTCTCGTTGCGCCGCATGCAAAATTGCATGGTGAAATGTTCCGCCGCCTGGTATTGGATCTCGGATGCGCAGAACAATGGACAAACAATCCAACAGAAAAAATCCTTGCGGAGGCACACGAAAAAGGGCCAACCGCGGTATTCCTTGAACAGATGCATGCAATGGGAAGATACCTGTTGATTTCTTCATCAGGTAAATATCCGCCGCCTTTACAGGGCATCTGGGGTGGGGGCTGGACTCCCGCCTGGAATGGTGGTTTTGTTTTCGATTCAAATGTCAATCTCGCCATTTCTGCCATTTCACAAGGCGACCTTCCGGAATGTGCGGAGTCGTATTTCGGTTACGTGGAACGGTTATTACCAGCCTGGCGCCTGAATGCCCGTAATTACCTCGGATGTCGCGGTTTCCTGGTGCCTCACTACAGCGATCCGGAAGCGGGCTATCTCAACCATTTCGACACCGGGTTTCCATGGATGTATTGGCCCTCAGGTGCGGGATGGAACCTGATGCCATTTTATGAGCATGGCATGATAACAGGTGATACTGCCTTTTTGCGCAACCGCGTGTTGCCCCTTTACATTGAGATGGCAGAATTTTATGAGGATTACCTGGTTAAGGAGAAAGACGGTTACTACCATATTTCACCAGGCATTTCACCGGAAAACAATTTACAGGGTCATGAAACTACCCTTGCAAAGGATGCAACCATCGATATCGCGGTTGCCCGCGAAGTATTTGATCATCTGTTGAAGCTGGGAAAATTATTTGGGTTGGATCCAGGTGAGATGTCAAAATGGAAATCTTATCACGATAATTTGATTCCTTATCGCATTAATGAAGATGGTGCGTTGGCTGAATGGATTCCAAATCAATATCGCGACAACTATAACCACCGGCATAACTCCCACCTGTATCCCGTGTTTCCGGGAACCGAGTTCCTGCAGCAGGGAACCAGGCCAGAATTGTTGAATGCAGCCCGTGAGGCGTTGACAAAACGATTTAAGTACGATACTGAATCAGCACATGGGTTGATCCATATTGCGCTTATGGCTGCCCGTCTTCACGACACAACAAAGGTTTCCACCAACCTCGATCGTTTTGCACGTCGTAATTATGTTTACAATGGCCTCGTTACATCCCATAACCCGGAGCACGAGATTTACAACCTCGACGCTGTGTTGAGTTTACCCCGGCTGCTGTATGACCTGTTAGTGTTTTCGCAACCTGGCCGGCTCGAATTATTGCCCGCCTGCCCCAAAGATTTTCCTGCCGGAAAATTATCAGGCATGCGCATTCATAATGGCCATAAACTCGACATTTCATGGAAAGATGGTCAACTGGTTTCTGCAACCATTTATCCCGCAAAGAATGATAAAGTTGAAATTGTACTTGGCAACCGTGTTAAAACAATCGAAGTAAGTTCAGGAGTCGCTTATACTATAGTGGCGCCTTTCCCTTTTTGAATTGTTCACAGAACGATATTATTCTTCGGCTGCAGTGCTTCCGGTATTTCCCTCTCGCCCAACATTTCCCTTATATCTATTTCCGTGGCACGACTCAACTGCGAAATGGGAACATCATTCGCACTGCCTTCGAAGGGGTTCTCCGTGCTTTCGCCGATCTGGTCAAGCGATGTATAGATCCAGGAGAGCAATAAACTGAAAGGGACAACAAACCATACCATGTGACCCTTAAGCACACCGGTTACTTCATCGTTAAGCTCATTGAATTCGCCCAGCAGGGCAAAGGGAAGAAGGATACAGAATAGCTTCACCAATAAAGAATTGATCGTAGCATATTGCCGGGGGTAAGGGAAGTTTTTGATCCTTTCGCTCTTGCCCTGGTGCTCACAAAATTCACGGAGCGCCCCATGCAATGTCAGGTAGTTGAAGTGTTCAAGTGATCCGTCGTTATACAGTTTTGTGAGTGCGGAACCCTGCAGGCTCAATAACTGGTATGCCGGATTCTTTTTGGATAATACCATTTCCAGCTCGCCCTTTGAAATGTATTTCGCCAGTTCCTCTTTCAACGGCGTTTCTTTTTCAGGAATGGAATAGTACTGCATGTACTCTTTGAAGTAAGATTTGTTTGATGCTTCCCAGGAACGCTCTGCCCTGAGCTGGTAGCGCAATGCCGTCATCCAGCCAAGGTGCCGGTAAACAAGTTCCCTTGACCTGCTGTCATCAATCAGGTCGCGGCACAGGATCGCCCATGATTTGCTGGCTCCCATTGCAGCGCCCCAGATCTGCCTTGCTTCCCAGGTACGGCCATATGTGGATGCATTCTTGAAACCTACCATAAAAGCCGTAGCGGTACCCAGCAGGGCCACAACGGCAAAGGGTAGTGTCAGCCATTTCAACCCGAATCCTTCGTACAATATCGTAGGAATAATGGCCGTCAGCAGGAGCCAGTAGATGTTTCTCCTGGTCCATAGCAGCAATTCCCGAAGCTTGTATGTTTGACCGGTATGCAATGAAATGTCAAAAGTAAAAATTCAAAAGGTAAAAAAGGTGCAAGTTTCGCGTGTAACGGTTACATATTCCCGGGTGATCCGGTTTGCTTCGATGGCAGTATAATTCTAAAGGTCGCACCCTGGCCTTTTGCTGAAATGGCTTCAATTTTTCCGTGGTGGTTCTCGGCGATCTTCTTGCAGATGGCCAGGCCTATGCCCGTGCCTTCATATTCGGTGCGGCCATGCAGGCGCTGGAAGATGTTGAAGATCTGCTCGGCGTGCTCAATGCTGAAACCGATGCCATTATCACTGAATTCAATCTGTACATGACCGCTCCCGGCGGCAAGTCCTTCTGCCAGAACTTCCGCTTCATTCAGCTTTTTCCAGGTAACGCGGATAAAAGGATTTTTGTCCCGGGGAATAAACTTCAGTGAATTCGACAGCAGGTTATTGAACAGCTGGCTCATCTGGATCGGGATGGCCTCGATGACCGGTAGTTCAGGGTAATCGAAGATGGCCTGCTTTTCCTCGATCAGCAGTTCATGGTCATTTTTTACTGATGCGAAGATCTCGTTGAGGTTGACGGGTTCGAAATCCTGTTTGCCATTGCTGATTGTTGAAAACGCAAGCACGTCCCTGATCAGGCTAAGCATCCGGGTTGATGATTTCTCTATCTTATCCAGGTAAGTGCCTGACCGCGGGTCAACCCTGTCGCCCAGGCTTTTCCGGAGCATCTCGGTAAAGGTTGCGATCTTCCTTGCCGGCTCCTGCAGGTCGTGAGAAGTGATATAAGCGAACTGCGACAGGTCGGCATTTGTTTTGCGCAGGCTTTCCGTTCGCTCCTTAACGATCTCTTCGATCTTTTGCCGCGCAAGCACCTGTGCGGTTACATCTATCGTTACCGCAGTCACGCCAAGGATATTGCCATTGGGATCGCGGTATGGCTCATAAACAAAATTTTGGTAAATGGTTTCCACCTTATCATCGCGGTATAGGTCAACCGGCTGCTCATTGGCAACAAACAGTTCTCCAGTTTCGTAAACCTTTTTGATGATCTCTTCCAGTCCCTGCCCACGTGCATCCGGCAATCCCATAAAGATTGGCTTGTTCATTACCTGTTCTTCCGGTTTTCCCCAAAGCCTGATCATTTCATCACTGGCAACCGTAACCACGTGTTCAGGTCCCATCAAAATGCACATGGCGACTGGCGCCGTTTGAACGAGGTTGCGGAAATTCCCTTCGCTCCGTTCCACTCTTTGCCTGGCAAGTTCAAGATCGGTAACATCTGCCGCCGTATTCAACACGCCATAAATCTTACCTGTCGAATCACGCAATGGAATGTAGCTGTAGTTAAAATAGTATTGGCGAAGTGCCCTGTCAACCTCAATATCTACCCGCTGGTTACGTGCATGGTAAGGAACACCGGTTGTGAATACGCTGTCCAGGATGTCGAATACGCCCTGGTTTTTCATTTCTGGCAAAACTTCATAAAATGTTTTCCCGATAAGATCGCTGCCTTTTCCCCATGCATCAATGATCGATTGATTAAGGATCGACAACCGCATTTCCCTGCCTTCGTAAAGTCCCATCGGGAAAGGCGCATTTTCGATCAGGTTGCGGGCTTTATTTTCACTCTCCTCTAATTTTTTCCAGGCAGTTATTTCGAGTGTTACATCAATGGCAACCACCATTACCCCGGTTATTGATCCATCTTCACCGCGGAAAGGCTCATAAACAAAATGGATATATACCAGCTGAGGTTGCCCCTCGTTATACAGGGTCACTGGCGCGCCGTATGCAGAGTAGGTTTCACCTGTTTCCAGGACCTTATCCAGCAGTGCTTCAAATCCTTCGTAACGTGCCTCTGTAAGTTCATTGAACACAGGATAACCAATCATTTTTTCCTTTGGCTTTCCCCAGAGTCTTAAGATGCGGTCGTTGGCGATCTCGACAATATGGTCTGAGCCTTTCAGGATACACATGGCTACAGGAGCCTGGAGGATGATGCTTCGCAGGTTCGACTCGCTTTGCTGGATTCTTTTCTGGGCTTTTTCAATCAACGTCCGCGAGTTCACCGTTTCAGTCGTCTCATTACAGACTACCAGCACGCCATCGATATTCCCTGTTTCGCCAATCACTGCGCTATAACTGAATGTCCAGTACACATCTTCGATCTGGCCGTTTCGGTAGATTGGCACCAGCATATCTTCGAAATAAACAGATTCGTTGTTCGTTTTCACCTTCATGATCAGGGGATAAATTATATCCCAGATCTCCGGCCAGCAGTCAACTGCATCCTGTCCAAGCGCTGTCGGGTGCTTGCCTTCGTTCCCCAGGCTTGGCCTGTAGGCATCATTATAAAACTGGATCATATTATCACCCCACCAGAGAAACATGGGGAAGTTGGAGCGAAGGATGATACCCACGGTGGCCTTTAGGGTCTCCGGCCATTGGTCAACCGGTCCCACTGAAGTAGAAGCCCAGTCATATGCACGCGTCAAAGCGCCCATCTCACCACCCCCTTCCAGGAAACTTCTCTTTAATGTATTGCCGGTGATCATTTCGTTCAGGGTATCAGTATTGTCAGGGTTCTTTAAATATGCTGTTGATCATGGCTTTCCAGCCGGATAGTTTATCGGGTTTTGTATAGAAGTCTTTCGCGCCAAGGCCTTTTGTTTCCTCTATTGTATAATTGTCCGAACTAGTGGATACTACCACAACAGGAATGCCAGCCAGGTCGGGATTCTTATTAACGGCCCTTAAAAATTGCCTGCCATTCATCAAGGGCATGTTCAGGTCAAGGATCATTACATCCGGCCGGTATGACTTCAGCTGATCAAGTGCATCCTGGCCGTTAACAGCAATATTGCAAACTACGTGCGGAAAATTTTCGCCAAGTACCTCGAGCATAAACTCGCGGTCATCTTCATCATCATCAATGAGTAGAATTTTTTCAAACATGGGGGAGCCCCAAGATAGGAAATTTACGATGGTTGAATTTGGGTAAAATATTCTACATGGCATGATCCTCCTAACCTCAATCCCTAATCGCAATATTTTCGTCCGTCTTATGGAATCAGATGAACGCAGAATCTAATAGTCAAACCTTTGACCATGGAACCCAACAAAATCCTCCACGCAGATCTGCTTGACATTCTCTTCGACGGACGCAACAAATCCTACGGCGCATACGACCTGCGCAAAACTTACAACAAGCGCATGACTATGGCGCTGGCAGGCGCTGCTGCATTACTGCTAGTCGTCTTCGTGGGAAATGTGCTTGCGAATTCAATGAAAAAAAATAACGGCCCAATTGTAATGAATGTAAAGGATCTTCAGCTCGATAAGGTAAAACCCGTCGAGCCACTGGTAGAAACGCCTCCGCCAGCACCTCCACCGAAACAGGAGCCACCCAGGGTAGAGATCAGGCGATTTAATACACCACAGATCATTCCTGACGACCAGGTAAAGGATGACGAAAAACCACCGGCAATGGATGAGCTGGAGGATACTAAAATCGGCAACATCAACCAGGAAGGCATTAAAGACGATGGCATTGTTGCCCCACCTGAATCCGACGGCGGCAAAGGAGTGGTAGTGGCCCCGGTAAGAGAAGAGACAGCTGTAGACAGTGTCTTTACCAAAGTGGAGTTGGAATCAGACTATCCCGGCGGTGCGGGTGCATGGGCCCGTTACCTCAACAAAAATCTTCGCTACCCGCAGGACGCCGCCGACAACGAGATCCAGGGAATGATAGTAGTTCAGTTTATCGTCGACAGGGAAGGAGCCGTTTCCGATGTGGAAGCTATTTCCGGTCCTTCGGAGCTCCGTGACGAAGCCGTCCGCGTGATCAAAAAATCCGGCAAATGGACACCCGCGATCCAGAACGGCCGGCAGGTAAAGAGCTACAAAAAGCAGCCGATCACTTTCAAATTGTTAAATGAATGAGTTATTCTGGTTATTAGCATACAGCAGCCCCCTCCGAGCAATCGCAGGGGGCATTTTATTACTTTTTACTATTTACTTTTGACTTTCCATGAAATATACCTCCCCTCAATGGGATGATACAATAGTTGCACTCGCTACGCCCCCGGGAATCGGCGCTATCGGGGTTATCCGGCTTTCAGGACCAAAAGCAATCGACATTGCAGATGAACTGTTCCCGTCAAAAAACCTGCAGGACCAGCCCACGCATACTGCCCATGTAGGTTTGCTGAAGGAAAACGGTACTGCAATCGATGAAGTGGTAATTACCCTCTTCAAAGGCCCGAAATCCTACACCGGTGAAAATGTAGTGGAAATCTCGGGTCACGGGTCACCATATGTGCTGCAGCAGATGATCGATGCCTTCATCCGTACCGGCGCACGTCTTGCCCGCCCGGGCGAGTTCACCCAGCGCGCTTTCCTGAATGGCAAGCTCGACCTTACCCAGGCCGAAGCCGTTGCCGATATGATCGCTGCCAATACAGCCGCTTCCCAAAAGAACGCATTGAACAATATCCGCGGTGGCTTTTCAACTGAGTTAAAAGCCCTGCGCGAGCAGCTGATCACTTTCTCTGCGCTCATCGAACTGGAACTCGATTTCAGCCAGGAGGACGTTGAATTCGCCGACCGTTCGCAACTTCACAACCTCGTGTCCGCCGCTATCGACCGGGTTAGTAAATTGTCGCACAGCTTCCAGCTCGGCAACGTCATTAAGAATGGGGTAAGTGTTGCCATCGTCGGTAGACCCAATGCCGGCAAGAGCACACTGCTCAATACCCTGTTGAATGAGAACCGCGCTATCGTGAGTGAGATCGCCGGCACCACCCGCGACACCATCGAAGAAGTGATGAATATCGACGGCATCCTCTTCCGCTTCATTGATACCGCGGGCATCCGCGAACACACCAGCGACCAGATCGAAAGCATAGGAGTGGAACGCAGTCTTGAAAAGATGCGGCAGGCCGACGTGGTACTTTACCTCTTCGATGCCAACTCGATGCCCATAAATGAACTCGTCGCCAACAAGGAAGAATTTGAGCTTAACGGTTTCCGCTACCTGCTCGTCGGTAACCAGGTCGACAAGGGAAATGAAACGGACATGCGCAGCCGCTTTGCCGCCGCCACGCCCATTCTGTTCATTTCTGCCAAGCACGGCCATCACATAGAGGCGCTGAAGGAGCGGTTGGTCGACATGGTGCTTCAGGGCCAGGTCCAGACCGAAGACAGCGTCGTAACCAATGCCCGCCACTTCCATGCCCTGCAGCAGATGCTGCAGTCGCTGAACGATATCCGCGCCGGCCTCGACAACCGCATTCCTGGTGACCTGCTGGCCCTCGACATCCGCCGGGCGCTGCATTATGTTGGTGAGATTACAGGTGAAGTGAGCAATGAGGATCTGCTGGATTATATCTTTAGCAAGTTCTGCATCGGGAAGTGATGTCTCTGCAGTTAAAACCATCTGCCATGAAACTAACGATCATCGCCCTATTGTTATTCGCGAGCTCCATTGTCTATTCTCAGCATAAGCAGGATAAAATCATTTTTGAGAACAGCATAATGGATTCTCACTATTACTATAGTAAGGCTGAATACTCATCGGGCTGTTGGATCAAAAACACACAGGGCAAACTTCCGGTATCCGGCCAGCAATATTTTACACCGGGCAATTCGCTTGAGCTTCAATACAGGTCTGCGGATGATGGCCAATGGAAAGCAACTGTTCTCTATAATGAGATCCGCGGTATTGATTCTTTCAATGAAGCAAGTCATCTTTCTTTCTGGTTGTATGTAACCGATAGTACTGAAAAAGAATCCCTGCCCGCTGTCAATTTGTTGTTAGCGGATAAAAAAGAATCGGGATCTGCAAGCCTGGTCGATTACCTCGGTTCGTTTAAAATGAATTCCTGGGTCCCGGTCAAAATACCATTATCAGTCTTTAACAAAGACAGCCACCTGCCTGCCGGGCAAATTAAAGGTGTGCAGTTTTCAAACAAAACTCCATCTAAAAAGGAAGGCCACTTGTTCATCGACCAGGTTGAACTTCTTTCAACGGCAAAAGCATCTGGAACCGTTTCCGTCGCCCCTCAATTCCTTTCTGCTAAAGGATATGAGCAGCACATCGACCTCGCCTGGAAAAAAGAATCAAATCCCGCTATAAAATATATCAAGGTATACCGGGCAACAGATGGAAAAACGTTCCGGCCTGTTGCCATCCAGTCGCCGCAGGTTGCCGGGTACAGCGACTTTATAGGATCTCAAAAAGGAACCATCAGGTATAAGCTGACTTATGTCGATAACAATTACCGTGAAACAGGATTTTCGAATTCAATCGCCGCTTCTACAAGATCCATGTCCGATGAAGAACTCCTGGATATGATCCAGGAATCCAGCTTCAGGTATTACTGGGAGGGTGCTGAACCCCACAGTGGATTGGCGCTGGAGAATATCCCGGGTGATCCATCGATGGTCGCCACTGGTGCTTCCGGTTTCGGAATCATGGCTATTATAAGCGCAGTTAAAAGAGGCTTCATTACCCGACAGCAAGCTGCACAGCGAATGATAAATATTACTGGTTTCCTGTTAAAGGCAGATCGCTTTCATGGGGTGTTTCCCCATTTTCTTGACGGGGCCAATGGAAGAACAGTTCCTTTCTTTGGCTCTAAGGATAATGGTGGTGACCTGGTTGAAATGTCCTTCCTGGTGCAGGGATTGTTAACCGCCAGGCAATTCTTTAATAGCGTTGATAAAAACGAAACCCAGGTCAGGAATTCAATTAACAAGCTCTGGAAAGAAACAGAGTGGGATTGGTACCGGCGTTACCCTGGCTCGGATTTCCTGTACTGGCATTGGTCACCGGACCAGGAGTGGGTAATTAATCATAGTCTTATCGGCTGGAATGAAGTAATGATTACTTATTTCCTCGCCATTGCTTCACCCACCCACGGTGTTCCGGTATCCATGTATTACAGCGGCTGGGCAAGTCAGTCGGAAAAAGCTGTAAAGTATCGCGCGGGTTGGGGACAAACAACCGCGGGGTCTGCCTATTCGAACGGAAATTCCTATTTCGGGATTCCCCTTCCGGTGGGAGTGTCCAATGGAGGTCCCTTGTTCTTTATTCATTATTCCTTCCTGGGTTTAAATCCCCACCTGGTTACCGATAAGTATACCAACTATTTCGAGAACAACAGGAACATCGCGCAAATCAATCTCAGGTATTGTATCGAAAATCCGAAGAACCACAGGGGCTACGGCGATGACTTCTGGGGTTTGACCGCAAGTGACGGACCAGAGCACTATTCAGCCAATGAACCCAATGTGAAAAATGACGAAGGAAAAATGACGCCGACAGGTGCTTTGGCATCTTTCCCCTACACTCCCGAAGCATCCATGCGGGCGCTCAGGAATTATTACCGGAACTATGGAAAATACTTATACGGCTACTACGGATTTCGGGATGCAATTGACCTGGACAGGAACTGGTGCTCTTCCATTTATATGGGATTGAACCAGGCCCCTGTGGTTGTAATGATTGAGAACTACCGGACAAAACTCTTATGGGATTTATTTATGTCAGCACCTGAAGTAGAGGCTGCAAGACAGCGCACATTCACCCCTTAGTGTGAAACCGATTTCAATCCAATGATTGAACCAATCAGGGTTGTCAGGAAGAAGATCCTCCAGAAACCGGCCGGCTCCTTAAATACGAAGATCCCCATCAGGGTAATGCCAACCGCGCCAACGCCCGTCCACACGGCATAAGCCGTTCCAATCGGAAGGGTTTGTATCGCCCTGGATAGTAAATACATGCTTATACACAACGTAACCAGGAAAGCACCATACCATGCATACACAGCATTGCCAGTAGCTTCCTTAACTTTTCCCAGGCAAAAAGCAAATGCGACTTCAAAGAGTCCAGCAACTATTAAAATAATCCAGTTCATGGCCGTCAAATTAGGGTGCAAAGGTCCTGCATCCGGCGGAGGAAAATTTTTGCAAATGGTAAAAAAGAAAGCTTATTTAAGTCCTGACCTGATCCTGCTCAGGCTGGCCTGCGTAACGCCCAGGTAAGATGCGATGTAACCTAATGACACTCTTTGCAATAAGTCGGGATGCTCATTCAGCAAGCCTTCATATCGTTGCGAAGCCGTCTGAAAGAGTTGGGAAATAAGTCGTTCTTCCGTTTTGATCAGTTCGCCCTCCGCAAGCCTACGTCCCCAGTTAGCTATTTCAATGTCACTGGAAAACAGGCCCTGCAGATCACGGGATTTTATTTCATAAAACTCACAGTCTTCCAGCAGCTCGATGTTCTCGTAGCTCTTCTGGTTCTCCACATAACTTTTCATGGAAATAGCTGTATCACCTTCTTTGCCAAACCAGAAAGTGATTTCCCGGTCTTCTGATTCTGCATAAGCTCGCACCAGGCCTTTTTTAATAAAGTAGATGCTTGTCTCGATCCTGTCTGCCCGGAAAAGGATATGTCCTTTGGAAAGCTGTACTTCTGTCACATAATTTTCCAGCATCAACTTTGAGGTTTCTGCAAGTGGATAAATGTTGTTGATAAGTTCCCCGATACTCATTCGCTAATATACAGAGATCGGCATTTAACAAATTCCCCTGTTTTGATTTTCTTAACTTTGTTTAATGCCCAATAAACGTGCAAGGCAGGTTTCCGAATTCAACAGCGAACTAAAGCTGAAAGGTTTCAATGTGTACCAGATTGAGGCAGACAGTAATGCAACCCGCATTTACAGCCGTAAAGACTTCTATAAAATCTGCCTTACAACAGGGAAAAGCATAATCCATTATGCCGACCGAAGTTTTGAACAGGAAGGCACTGTTTTGTTTTTCGGTAATCCTCATATTCCCTACTCCTGGGAAACCATTTCAACCACCTATATAGGTTATACTGTACTTTTTTCCGAAGACTTTTTCAATGCTGCTGAGCGCGGCGGGAGCTTGCAGCAGTCACCTTTGTTCAAAATTGGTGGCACTCCCATCTTAAAGATTACGGAACCACAACGTCATTTTCTGAATACCATTTTTCAAAAAATGATCGAAGAACAGCAGAGTGATTACGCCTATAAGGATGACCTTATCCGCAACTATATTAACCTCATCATTCATGAGGCTTTGAAGCTGCAACCTACTGAACACGTTGACCAGCCTAAGAATGCAGCTTCCCGCCTTACCGCCGTATTCTTTGAACTTTTAGAAAGACAGTTTCCGGTAGAAAGCACTGAACGTTCCCTTCAGCTTAAAACGGCACAGGATTATGCAAACCATCTGAATGTGCACGTCAATTACCTGAATCGTGCAGTGAAAGAGGTGACCGGAAAGCCGACCACCGCGCATATCAGCGAACGCATCATCAGTGAAGCCAGGTCCCTGCTGCAACATACCGACTGGAACATTGCTGATATTGCCTATGCCCTTGGTTTTGAATATCCGACCTACTTTAACAATTACTTCAAGCGAATGACCGGCACCAACCCCAAATCACATCGGCGGCTGGAAGTTTGAAATTCTTAATTATTGGTTTGATTGTCATTATTTCACCGGGTAGTAGCAGGGATACCTTTGTCTCATGAAAAAGACAACAGTATTGGCAATTGTATCAGTCCTGTTATTCGGACAGGCTTTTGCACGAACAGGAGATCCGGGTCACTATACTTTCCCGTTGAGTGAAAAAGTGACAAGGCAAAAGGTAACTTTCAAAAACCGGTATGGAATTAAATTAACGGGTGATTTATATCTTCCGAAAAATCGCGGCAGCGAACCTTTGGCCGCCCTCGCGATCAGTGGTCCCTTTGGTGCGGTAAAAGAACAATCTTCCGGCCTGTATGCGAACGCGATGGCAGAACGTGGTTTTATTACGCTTGCCTTTGACCCATCTTATACCGGTGAAAGCAGTGGCGAACCAAGAAATGTAGCTTCTCCGGACATTAACACCGAGGACTTCAGCGCAGCTGTGGATTTCCTGGGAATACAACCTTCTGTCGACCGTAACCGGATAGGAATCATTGGCATTTGCGGCTTTGGCGGCATGGCTTTGAACGCTGCTGCCATCGACAAACGGGTGACGGCGGTTGCTACCACCAGTATGTATGATATGTCACGGGTGATGGCAAAAGGTTATTACGATAAACTGACGACGGAGGAACGTACAAAGATGCTTGAACAAATGGGTGACCAACGGTGGAAAGATGCTGATGCAGGAACCACTGCTCCCGGACCCCGTATCCTACCTGAAAAGCTGGCAGGCAACGAACCTCAGTTTGTGGTTGATTATTTTAACTACTATCGTACTCCAAGAGGCTTCCATAAAAATTCACCCAACTCCAATGGAGCATGGACAGCAACAAATGCCTTATCTTTTATGAACATGCCGTTGTTGACCTACATCAAAGAAATTGCCCCGCGCCCCATTCTTTTAATTGCGGGTGAAAAAGCACATTCCCGGTATTTCACCGAAGACATCTATAAAATGGCCAGCGGACAGAAGGAGTTGGCTATTATTCCAAATGCAGTTCATGTTGACTTATATGATAAGGTCAATATCATTCCATTTGATAAGATGACCTCATTCTTTGCCCAAAATTTAAAATAAGATCTGGCTTATGAAATTCCTCACTACCATTTTCTTTATTTTTCCATTGCTAGTGGGAGGCCAGGTAAGCAGAAATGAAAAAACCGGCAAGGTGAACAAGGAGTTTATTATTACGGTCAATAAACGTAAATTCTCAGCAACCCTGGAGAATAGCGCCACTGCAAACGCATTCAGGGAACTGCTACCCCTTACACTTAAGATGACGGAACTTAACGGCAACGAGAAGTATTTTGAACTGCCGAAAGATTTACCTGCGAAAGCTGCAAGGCCGGGCACAATCATTGCGGGAGATTTAATGCTTTGGGGATCAAATACACTGGTACTTTTTTACGAGACTTTTTCTACTTCATACAGCTACACAAAAATTGGAAAAATTAATGACCCGGGTGGTCTGTCGACTGCATTAGGTGCAGGCAGTGCAACAGTTGTTTTCGAAGACCAGCCATAAACAAATCTTATATGGAAGCAGTTAGAACCACAGCCGAAGGCGCAACCAGGATAAAGACAAAAGAAGTTAAGGCTTTCGGCACCCAGGCAGCGGATGCCGACCTCGGACAAATGAACATCCAGCGGAGAACGCCTACTCCTCATGATGTAGAAATCGAAATCCTTTATTGCGGAGTCTGTCACTCAGACCTCCATACGGCAAGAAATGAATGGCATGGTACGATTTATCCCTGCGTACCCGGACATGAGATCGTTGGCAGGATTGTAAATGTCGGCAGTCACGTTAAGAAATTCAAAGTCGGCGACTCTGCCGCTGTAGGTTGCATGGTTGACAGCTGTCGCGAATGCCAGTATTGTAAGGAAGGATTGGAACAGTATTGCGAGCAGGGAAATATTCAAACCTATAACTCGCCTGATAAACACCTTGGTACCCAGACCTATGGCGGCTATTCTGAAAGCGTGGTAGTGCACGAAGACTTTGTGCTGCGCGTACCTGAAAATCTTGATCTCGCCGCAACTGCCCCGTTGCTTTGTGCCGGCATTACCACCTATTCGCCACTCAAACACTGGAATGTAGGCGCAGGTAAAAAAGTGGGAATTGTGGGACTTGGTGGACTGGGACATATGGGTGTGAAACTGGCAAAAGCTATGGGTGCTGAAGTGATTGTATTCACGACATCCACATCAAAAGTAGAAGATGCAAAACGCCTGGGTGCTGACGATGTCGTACTATCTAAGGACCCGGACCAGATGAATCGCTATGCAGGCAAGCTTCACTTTGTCCTCGACGCTGTTTCTGCGAAACACGACATCAACGAATACTTAAACCTCTTACGTGTCGATGGTTCCCTCGCCTTAGTTGGCGCGCCTGAACATCCGCTTCCGGTTGCGGCGTTCAGCCTGATCCCGATGCGAAGAAGTTTTGCTGGTTCCATGATCGGGGGTATTCCTGAAACCCAGGAAATGCTTGATTTCTGCGGCAGGCACAACATCGTTTCCGATATCGAAATGATCGGCATCCAGCAAATTAATGAAGCCTACGATCGGCTGTTGAAAGGCGATGTGAAATACCGGTTTGTGATCGACATGGCTTCATTGAAAAAATAATAGGATGGAAATAACAAGAACAGGGTCTCAACCATCTGCCAAAGGTCCCGATGACTGGTTCACCGGTTCTGTCCGCGTTGATCCTTTATTCCAGCCGAATGAACACCGTCGTGCTGCGGCTGCAACTGTCACGTTTGAACCAGGTGCCCGTACCGCCTGGCATACCCACCCACTGGGCCAAACACTGATCGTGACCGCCGGCCTTGGATGGGTTCAAAAGGAAGGCGGACCGGTTGAAGAAATTCATCCCGGAGACTTAGTCTGGTTCGCCGCAAACGAAAAACATTGGCATGGTGCTTCTCCATCCGTTGCTATGACACACATCGCGATCCAGGAACAGTTAGATGGAAAGGTCGTGGATTGGATGGAAAAGGTAACGGATCAACAATACAAAAAATGAAATGGACATCTTCGATAGGATGAAGGCAGGTGAATTATTCCGCCTCGATGATCCCGAATATTCAAAAGTGCAGGAGGTCGTTACGCGCACAATCAGGTTGTCGGCGGCATTAAATGCGTCTACAGATGTTGATGAGGTGAGAGAAAAATTAAGCGGGATAATCGGTGCCCGGATCGATCCCAGTACAACAGTTTTTCCCCCTTTTCACACCAATTTTGGGCGCTTCATCAGCATTGGTAAAAACGTCTTTATCAACCATGCCTGCAGCTGTCTCGACATGGGCGGCATTACTATTGAAGACGATGTGATGATAGGTCCACGCGTGACTCTTGTTACAGAAAATCACCCGCTGGATCCGGCCAACCGGAAAGCACTTTTTGCAAAGCCGATCCTTATCCGGCGAAATGCCTGGATCGGTGCGGGCGTTTCGATCCTGCCTGGCGTTACGATCGGTGAAAATGCCATCGTTGCCGCGGGAGCCGTCGTTTCAAAAGATGTGGAAGACAATACCATCGTGGGCGGTGTGCCTGCTAAATTCATCAGGTCAATCAGTTAGTTGCCCCGTTACCTTCGCGCCCCGCAGGCGTATTTTCGTTCTGCTTTGCTTTTGCCGGGAACCGGAAAATTATTTTTGACCAAAGCGACCATAATAAACTAAGCACGCTGTGCTTTATAATGGAGTCAATTGTAAGGTTTCCCTTAACAGCATATTCAACCAAAAGTGACAATGAGAAGAAGCCAAAGAATTCAAGTAAGAATCTTTTCACAGGGTTTAGTTCAAAACGTAAAGCCGGCCACGAAGCAATTCACTCCGCGGCCGACCTGCACTTAATTATTTCTTCAACTTCGCAATCTCGGCAGGCTTGATCTCAGCCCCTTTATTCCCCCAGGAATTGCGAACGTAATTCAATACATCAGCTGCCTCCTGGTCGCTCAGGTGAGGCAATGGAGTCATCTCCATATTGAATTCTTTTCCTTTCACTTTGATCGGACCACTCAGCCCGTTATAAATGATCTTCACCAGCCGCGCTTTATCGCCAAGCCTGCCTGTACCGGCAAGGGGAGGGAAAGCACCCTCCAATCCTTCACCTTCCGTCATATGGCACGACATACAAGTTGATTCGTAAACAGTCTTCCCGCGTTCCACGCTTTCCTTCAGGGTTCCTGCCTGCATAAAACTCACAAGCATAACTGAAGCAGCACCAATCAAGCCTAATATTATTGTCTTTTTCATAGAGTTATTTCTTTCCGATACGATACAGTTTACCCTGGTCTGTAATGGCATACAACGCACCATCAGTTCCCTGCGTAATATCCCTGAAACGCTGGTTCTCACCTGGCAACAGTCTCTCTTCACCGGTCACCTTATTATTCTCGATCACCAACCTGCAAATGTGCATTCCACTCAATGCAGAAATGAATAGGTTATTCTTCCATTCAGGAATCGCGTCACCGCTATAGAAGGTAATACCGCTGGGCGAAATCACCGGGTCCCAGTAATACACCGGCTGTTCCATGCCTTCTTTCTGCTGGATCGCACTACCGACTTTGTCGCCGCTATACTCAATTCCATATGTAATTGTCGGCCAGCCATAATTCTTGCCCGGCTCTACACGGTTCACTTCATCGCCACCACGTGGTCCGAATTCCGCATCCCACAAATCGCCGGTTGCAGGATTGATCGCAATCCCCTGCACATTCCTGTGACCGTAAGAATAGAGTTCCGGTCTTGGGCCGGCTATTCCTACGAAGGGATTTCCCTGCGCCGGCTTACCATCAACAGTTATGCGAATGATCTTGCCAAGCCCCGATTTAAGGTCCTGGGCCTGTGGACGCGTTTCGATATCAGAGCGTTCGCCGGTCGACAAAAACAGCGTTCCGTCTTTTGCAAACAATACGCGGCCACCGTAGTGCAGCGTTCCTTTGTATTCAGGAGTTGCGCGGTAAATTACCACAACGTTTTCGAGGCTTTTTTCATCGGCAGACAACTTCCCTTTGGCAACGGAAGTAAGGGTGCCGCCCGGGCGGGGCTCGGAGAAAGCCCAGTATACCATCCTGCTGCTTTTGAAATCCGGGGCGAGCGTGATCCCCAGCAATCCGCCCTGTCCACCACTGGCCACCTTTGGCACGCCGTTGATTGCTTCTCCCACTTCACCGGAAGCAGTTACGATCTTCATCGCACCATCTTTCTCGGTAACAAGGAACCTGCCGTCAGGCATCGCTGTAATACCCCAGGGGCGCTTCAGCGAAGAGGTGATCACTTTCCCTTCGTAAGGGGTCTCAGTCTTAACCGCTCCAATCCGCGTCTGACCTGCGAACGCAGGCTTATAATCGGCATTGGGCTTCTTCGTTTCTACAGAATTTGATTGCTGTGCACTTGAATCACAGGCAGCCAGTACCACGACTGCCGCACTGATCATTATTAGACGTACTTTATCCATTGCTGATAGTCAATTGTTTTAGAGTCTCCAAATATAGTGTACCATCAGGAGATCTGCCGGCAACAATCAAGCCATCAGCATATTTTTTCAGGGTCACCCGTCCGCCATGGTTATTTTAAGGGCTGGGCATCAGGAAATTTCCAGCTGCCATCAAGGATCTCCTTCCGCGGACGATAAAGCCGCACCCAATAATTCCAGCCTGGCATTATGGGTATACAATTCGGTATCCTGCCATCGCAACCACCGAACTGGATGGTCACCGAACTGTCGGCATCCATTTTCGCAGTAACATTATTGAGAGAATAGGCATTCAGGTCGTTCTTCTGGAAATAGCCTTCCTTATTGTACACGCTCACAGACCAAAACCCATTTACCGGTACCTTCTTTACTTTGAGGCTATAAACGGTGCCATTATTCTCAGATGGAATCGAGCTGATGTACAACGCATCTTTTTCCGCATTTCCGCCCCAGCCAGTGGCAGTACCAATCATGTGGCGTTCGGAATCCACCTCCTGCTTTGTACCGAACATTTCCCGCGTGTCTGTAAATTTCTTGCTTGCCTCTATCAGGGAGTCGTGAATCCGTTTCTGACTCACCTGATCCCAGTTTGGAATTTCAAAACTCCCTTTGTTTTCCTGGTCAATTTTAACAGCATCCTGTAATGCCTTCACGCGCGCCAGGTCTTTTTCGTCATTCGGATCAATGAAAGTGCGAAGTGCAAACATCACATATCGCGTTCCCACTTTGCCTTTATTGAAAGTGAAAGTGCCTGGTGCATATACGGTTTTAGCATAATGGTCTTCATCGATGATCATCATCGACATGAATCTTTTGCCGGGATCAGGCAGTGTGATAGTAACCGGGGATGCATCAAGATCAAAAACGCCTGAAGAATATAATACATCGCGATTTGCCCTGATCACTGACTGGTTGTCTATCGACATCAGCTCGTGGCGATGGAAGAATTTGCCGGTACCGCCGGCGTCCTTCACTGCAGTGGAAAAGTACATGTCCGTTTCCGCGCGGACGAAATTATCGGCATTCACCGTGACCAAATCCTTTGAACTGTCCGCTATTACTGACTGGATTTCAGTTTTAGGGATCTGCGCCAGGGGCTCTGCGTGCTGCGAATTTTCTCCGCAAGCTGACAGTAACACCGCCAGTGCAAATGCAAAGGATATTTTGTTCATTTTCGGTGAGTTTAGCTGGTATGGAAAAGACACCAGGCAATCACTTCAGCCACCACTGGATGTGATGATTTATTTGGCGTTTTATGCAAAAGCTTTTCGGACGAATTGGATTAAAGTCTCTACAGCCTGAAAGGCTTCGCTGGTATTCTTTTTGATCATATTTTGGAAGAATGATAACTTAAAAATGGAAAGAGTATGAGCGACGATCTATCAAATACAGGTAAACGGGACGACATTCGGATCAGCGGTAGCCAGGAGCATGAAATCCGCTATTGGTCTGAAAAATGGGGCGTATCTACCTCGATCTTAAAACAGGCAGTAATCGAAGCTGGTCCACTCGTAAAAAATGTAGAATCCTGGCTCCGGGAAAATAATCACCTGAAATCCTGATAATTCATTCGGGCGGTGAAGTCGGAGTGGCTAGGTTGTCCTGACAATGTATGTAATGTTTGTCCGAAATTTACCGGCATGAAAAATCTACTTTTTGCATTTTTTGCAATAATCTTAGGCAACAGTCTTTCCGCCCAGGAGCAGAACAAACAGATTGTGCGGCTTGCAAAGCTGGTGATCGACTCTGCACAACTGCAGCGTTATAACGAATTCCTGAAAGAAGGAGTTGAAACCTCTGTCAGGCTTGAGCCAGGCGTCCTCACCTTGTTTGCGGTTGCTGAAAAAGAAAGACCCACGCACATTACGATCCTGGAGATCTATGCCAACGCCGAAGCATATAAACAGCACCTCCAGACAACCCACTTCCTGAAATATAAAAATGGTACGAAGGATATGGTCAAGTCACTCGAACTCGTTGAGACGATTCCATTGGTACCGGGAATGAAAATAAAGTGAGACCAGTTGGCTATGTAGCCTGCCCTGTTTCTCCCGGGTTCAGTTCACCATTGTATAGGAAACCAAGCGCGCCCGAAGGGCACCTGTGCACCTGCTCTTTAATCCTGTCTGCCGGCGCTCCATTGGGATCGATCCACTTGCGCTCTGAAGGTTTAAATACCGTCGGCAACTGCGTCCAGCAACGGGTGGAATGCTGGCACAATTCCGGCTTCCATACCACAGTGATCTCTTCGTTCGCATAGTTGATCGTCTTCGTCTCCTCGTCCCGGAAGACGAATACCCGCACTTTCACCTCACCCTGCACGATCTTTGAAATCGGGCATTTCTTTGCGATCTCCAACAACTTCGTTTTCTGTTCCGCGCTTACCGGGCTCAGGAAAAGAATATCGCAGTCGATGACTGTCGTCAACGATCCGTCTTTCGTTTCGTGGTACAGGTTTGAACTGATCGCGATCTGATCAATTTCCCAACCCTTCCTGTCAATATACATCCGCAACGTAATCAGCTTGCACGATGAAAGGGAAGATAGCAACAGCGTATAAGGATCAGGCCCCGAATCTTCACCGCCAACTGATGGCGGTTCGTCCGCAATAAACTTCCCGTTGCGCCATTCGATGGTGCACTGGTATTTTTTCGTTGTTATCCCGGCGTGAACCGGTTGCTCTAATTTGTATCTCATGGTAAACCTGTTGAAGCGGGCAGGAAAAGTGTTGATAGGGCAGGAGCCTGAAGATAAATTTACCGAAACTATCTACAGAGTTGTAATAAATCGTTGGACCAGCTCCGCGGTTTCTGCTGACGCTTCCTTGTGCGGTGTATGACCAATGCCAGGCATGATTACCACCTCTGCGCGCCCGCCCACCCGTCTCGCAATTCCTTCCACCTGTTGAAGGGTTCCGAATTCATCCTTGTCGCCCTGGATAATAAGGGCAGGACAAACCACCCCCGGTAAAAAGCCCGTGATATCCCAGCTCCTGAATGCTTCACTAAGCCAGGTGTCCGTCCATGCATGAAATATTGCGTCCGTTTTTTCGCCGTGATATTTTGCAAGACGGCTTTCCAGGTCAGTTTCTTCATAGCTCTTCACAGCTGCTTCAATTCCATCAAGGGTTTCCTGTTGAACGAAAATGTGGGCTGCTTCCGAAACCAATGCTTTGACCCGCTCCGGGTATTTTGCTGCCGCGATCAATGCAATGGAACCACCATCGCTATGGCCAAACAAAATAGCGGATGAAATCTCCAATTGCGCCAACAGGCTGTTCAACGTATCCGCTTCATCTTCCAGGTATTTGTTGGTTCGTTTAATGGGGGAAAACGGATCCGAACTGCCATAACCTTTCCTGTCATAAACCAGCAGGTTGCAGTTCGTTGCTTCCGCGAGCATAAACGGGAAGTCGCGCCACAACGCCACACAGCCCAACGAATCATGCAGGAATACGATCGTGGGTTGAGCCTGATCCTTTTCAACAAACCGTATGTACAACCGGTCACCATTGACATCGACCAGTGAATCTAAATTGCGCATGCATTGAAATTACGTGACCGTATTCTTCCGGCAGGTGATAAAATAGAAGGGGAATTTCTCGTTGACCTCTTTGATCTCAGCCAATCCTGCTTCACCAAACTCTTCCCTGATCGACTCCTCGTCATAGAAGAACATCTTAACGCCGTCGAAGATCTCATACCGGTCTTTGCTTATCATTTTTCCCTGTCCATAAGTGTGAGCTTTTTTTGAGATCATCGTGAATACCATGTTACCGCCCTCGGCCAATTGATTGTAGCAATCGCGGACAAGTTTCTTTCGTTCGTTGTTGTCCAGCAGGTGTATCAGTGCATAACAAAATACGCCATCATACATCCGCTCATCGAACGGCATGTCCGTCACGGAACCGTGGTGAATGACCATGTCCGGGCCATAATGTTTTGCCGCCATTTCAATGGCTGTATTTGAAATTTCAATCCCGGTCACCGCAATTCCTGATTCCCGGAATACCTGTGCATTCCGCCCGTAACCAATGCCGGGAATCAGAATATTCTTTATAGATTTTTCAACAAAGAGATCTTTCGCCAGGATAGCAGACTGCGCCGGTTCAAAACCCCACATTTCTTTCTTTTCAGCAAAGTTCGATTCCCAGAATTCTGTCATGCTTTATAGTTTGCGCGCAAAGATTGCGCATTTTAACCGATTCCTATACCTGTAAGCAATTATAGTTCCTGTCAAAAACACGATGAACATCCACAGGTGCGCGAGGGCAATTACAAATTCGATAAAGTAATGCCATCCATTATTGAATGCATTCAGCAGTCGGGTTCCGACAGGTAAATTATACCGGTCAATGTTGTAGTTGGCCACGACTTCCTGTCGCACCACATCATTCTGGAAGACAAACATGTCAACTGTGCTGTACCTTACGTCTGCATCTATATAGCGATTGCCGATCTGCTGGTCAATCGCTTCATCATTCAGTAACACTGAATAATAATTTTGCTCATACTTTTTTACCTGCTTCGAAGCACGTGATAAAACTTCTTTCCGCGCCTTTTCTTTCAGGTTATTCTGAAGGTATGCAAGACTCCTGTCATCGATATGCAAACTGCTGTTGCTGGTGAAATAGCCCAGGTCAGCAATATTGTTCAGGAAGGTTTCCAGGTGTTCTGATGGAATTCGTGCTGTGATGTTTACCCCGGGCCTTAGGGTAGTAAAAACAAGGAGTGAATCATTGCCGAGTCTTAGTTCTTTCCTTCCCGTCTCCACGGCTTCCAGCTGCTGATCGAAGATCATCCCGCCCATATTCCTGGCAATTTCGGATACCGATCTCGCACTTTTCTCCACATCACGTACCTTGAATTGGATTGAAGCTTTGCGAACAAGTTTCACTGAGTCGCCGGACAAGCCGGTAACCGAAACGGAATCACTTATCGCGGCGAGTTCGCCTTTGTATTCCCCTGAATTATTATAACATCCCTGGATGAAAAGAACTGTAACGAAGCACAGCAGGCAGGCAATATATTTCATAACGGTTGGTTTCCCATTGATACGTCCGTCCATCAATTGGTAACCTCCAAAAAATCCTAATTCTCTTTAACATAAAACCCATGCCTACAGTTTCTTCTTACCACGGGGTAAATTTGAAGTTGTTTTTTCTACTTTACCTGGTCTCACTACAAGCGGTTTCCCAAGTGCGGTTTCTAGGTTTACTAAGGTTTCAAGGGTGAAATTTTCGTTTCCTTTAATCCATTTGTTTACCAGCTGCGGTGTAACGTTCATTTCTTCGGCAAGACGTTTTTGCGTCCAGCCAAGTTCATCCAACCTGGCCAGGATGTCAAAAGCAATCAACTGTGACATCTTAATGAATTTTCTCCGCTCCTGTCTTTCCTTAATGCTTTCAAAAGTGTTTGTTTTTTCTTTTGAAACCAACTGGAGGAATTTTTCTTTAGTTGTCATAGCCTTCTTCAATTAAAAATTCAAAAAATGAATCAGCATCAAAAATTCCATTCGACTGTAAATAGCTTCTGGCTTGCTCCAATTTTACCAGCTCTCTTTGTGTATGGTTTCGGTCAGACATAAGGTGCGTTAATTTGATAGTTCCCCCGGTTATGACGAAACAGTTGGTGTCAATTCGAAGCGCGTAAAGCCGTAAGCAATATGCCCTTCGTTTACGCAGCGAGAGAACTTTAGGGTCATATTCATAATTGCGCAAGGGCACGAAAAACTGGTCCAACGACTTTTCGGGATCTTCACAAATTCTGATAATAGCATCTTCTGTTTCCTGTACTGCTATTAGAATCTGGTCCAATATTTTCGGAAGATCCTGGTCAATTTGCAGGTCTTCAATATTCTCAATCAGGAACTTATGTAAGTACTCTGGGTCGTTCCATAAATCTAACACCCTGGTTAATTCATCCTTGTCCTCCGGTGTATAACAGAAGGAAAATAGCTTCTCTGCGAAGATAGAAACAATTTTCATAAAATCAACCTATAGGTTAATTGCAAAATATTTTTATTCCCTGATCTTTAAGCCAGTTTGAATCTCAGTAATTAATTGTCCTGGAAAAAGGAGTAAATGACTGTATTTATTTGGGGGTGCCGGGTCTTTCTCCTGATCAGCAACTGAAGTATCTTGCGCCGATGAATTACAGTTTTCGCAAAGCCGTGGCCGATGACGCAACCCACATCTGGGAAATCCTTCAACAGGCTATCCTCCGCCGTAAAGCCGAAGGCAGCCAGCAATGGCAGGACGGATATCCTAACCCCGAGGTAGTAAAGAAGGATCTCGACAATGGTTATGGATTTGTGCTAACCGGCGATAACGAAGTGATAGGTTATTGCGCCCTGCTGATCAACGACGAGCCAGCATATGCTAAGATCGATGGGGAATGGCTGACCAATGGTGATTTTGTAGTGGTTCACCGCGTAGCCGTATCCGAAGCCCACATCGGCAAAGGCCTTGCCAAAAAGATGATGAGTTTTATTGAACAGTTCGCTCTGGAAAACGGTATCAACAGTGTAAAAGCGGATACCAATTTTGACAACCCACGCATGCTGAAAGTTCTGGAAGACCTTGGTTACACGTACTGCGGCGAGGTCTGGTTCCGCGGCAGTCCCCGGAAGGCTTATGAGAAAGTGCTTAGCCTTACCCCTTGAGTTGCAGCTTCATCATAATATCCGTCTGGTCATCATCGCCCAAACGGAAAATGTGTTTATCAAATTCAACGAAACCATTTTTCTTATAAAACCCAATCGCCCGCTGGTTCTCTTCCCACACACCGAGCCACACATAATCGACATCTTTATCCCTTGCAACCTGCAGGGCATATTCATAAAACAATTGTCCCACCTTTTGACCCTGGAACTCATTCAACACATAGATCCTTTCAATCTCCAGCGCCCTGCTGTCTTTCAGTTCTGTTTGTGACTGCCCGAAGTTCAGCTTCAGATAGCCAATCACCTGGTCGCCGAGCATCGCGAAATAGAATTCAGAATCGGGGTCATTCAGTTCAGCAGTCAACTTACCGGTAGCATACCATTCTTCCAGGAACTTCTTCATGTTCTCTTCCGTATTCTGCGCCGAAAAGGTTTCGTAGAACGTCTGCCTGCTGACGTGCTGCAAAAGGTCAACGTCCTGCACCGTTACCCGTCTTATCTCAATTCTTTCCATACAGTAATTTACGAGCCGGATACCAAAGGCATCACCTTTTTCCCGATCAATTCAATCGAACTCATCAGTTGCTGATGACTCAGTCCGGCGTTATCCATCTGGAACGTAAACCGGTCAATTCCACCCAGCGCTTCACTATGCCGCAGTAATTTCTCGGCCACGCGCTCCGGTCCACCTACTACCAGCACGCCCTGCGGACCTGCCTGTGAATCAAAATGACTTCTTGTTACCGGTGGCCATCCCCGTTCACGTCCAAGCTTCGTCCACAATTCCGCATAGCCAGGGTAGTATTCTTCAATGGCCTTCTCATCAGTCGAAGCAACAAAACCAGGTGAGTGCAACCCCACTTTCAATTCCGCAGGCGAAAAGCCTGCCTTAGCGCCGGCCTCCCTGTACATATCGATCAGTGGGCGGAACCGCGCAGTATTTCCCCCGATGATTGCCACCATTAATGGCAATCCCAAACGGCCGGCACGCACAAATGATTCCGGCGTACCACCCACTCCCAGCCAAACGGGCAATTTACTTTGCAGCGCCCGCGGGTAAACGGGCAGATTGTTTAAAGCCGGGCGAAACTTCCCTGACCAGGTCACAAACTCGTTGTCCCGGATCTTCAGTAACAGTTCCAGCTTCTCCTTAAAAAGCGCGTCATAGTCGTCGAGGTTAAAACCGAACAGCGGGTATGCTTCAATGGATGAACCACGACCCACCACCATTTCTGCCCGCCCTTTGGAAACCAGGTCAAGCGTGGCAAAATCCTGGTATACACGCACCGGGTCGGCAGTGCTGAGCACACTCACGGCACTCGTCAGTCGTATTCGTTTTGTACGGCCGGCAACAGCGGCCAGTATTACAGCGGTGGAAGAGTCGAGGAATGCCTTCTTGTGATGTTCTCCGATCCCGAATACATCCAGGCCAACCTCGTCGGCATGTACGATCCGGTCCATCAATTGTTCCATGGCATCCACGCTGCTCAATGTCTTGTTTCCATACATCGCTGATGCGAAGCTGTCTATTCCAATTTCCATGGAATTATTAATGCTTGTCCCCTGCATATGGTTCAGTCATGTCACTAAAAATGACATTAACAGGAATTTAATTATCACCGGTAAGGGGGTGCTCTTGCATTCCTACCGAATTCTTATTTCTTTTGTACCACAACCTTAGCACTATGAGAAAAAGCACCCTTTCCTGGGCATTCCTGCTTTTATTTCCCGTATTCGCATATATCGCCTGCCAGAAAGATTACCGCCCCGGCTTCCCGCTCAACCCAACAGATCCGACATCAGAAAAAGTGACCGCCAGCATTTCCGGCCGTGTCTTCAACGAACGCCAGGAACCTGTAGAAGGTGCACGGGTCACCGCCGGGAACAGCACTGTCAACACAGACTATAATGGTTACTTCAGTCTCGAAAATGTAACTGTCGCAGCAGACGCAGCATATATCAAAGTGCAGATGCAAGGGTACTTCCCGGGCTCCCGTACCATTATGGCGCAGGAAGACGGCGCACATTATATCCAGGTAGAACTCATTCCCACAACCAAATCCGCAGAATTCGCGGCAGCTACCGGCGGTACGGTTTCTTTCCCCAATGGCGGCAGTGCAAACTTCCCTGCCAACGCCATTGTCCGCCAGGCTGATGGCAGCGCATATACCGGCAGGGTAGAACTGAGCCAGTCCTTCATTGACCCAACGTCCGAAGGCTTCACCAGCAGGATGCCCGGCGACATGAAAGGCATCTCAACCGGCAACGACATGCGTGCCCTGAAATCATTCGGCATAATGGCCATCCAGATGCGCGGCGAATCAGGCGAACTGCTGCAGGTAGCCCCGGGCAAAAAGGTCGACATGCACTTTCCCATTCCCGCAGCGCTGAACGCCAGTGCCCCGGCAAACATTCAGCTCTGGTCCTTCGACGAGGAAAAGGGACTGTGGCGGGAAGAAGGCAGCGCAACCAAATCCGGATCCGAATACATTGGCCAGGTAAGCCATTTCTCTTTCTGGGGTGCCACTTCGCCGATAGATTTCACCGAGATCGAATTTGTGATTAAAAGCCCGGCAGGACAGCCCCAGGCGAACCTGTACGTAGAGATCAAAAATAAATCTGACTATACCAAGGCATTCAGTTTTTCAGATGCGGAGGGCAGGGTAAAAGGATGGGTCCCCGTAAACCAGGCACTTCAACTGCTGATTAACGACAGGTGCGGTACCTATAGCCATATGCAGGACCTGGGGCCATATACTTCTCCCGTCGACCTGGGTACCATCACGCTGGATGCCAGCGCCACAACGGGGTATTCCATCAGTACTACCGTTACTGACTGTGCCGAACAACCGATTACCAATGGTTACCTGAACGTTTTGTTCCGTTACGATAACCATCGGTTCGCACTGAACGGTCAGCCGATGAACATTACCTTCCAGGGCTGCGACAACCAGCCCGACAGTGCACAAATCACTTTGTATGATGCGGAGCAGGACATCTACGTTACAAAATGGGCCTGGCTCCAACCTGGCAGTAATGACCTTGGTGTGCTGCAGCTTTGTGAAGGGCAACAGGCCGAGTTTTTCAAGATTGAGATCGGGCCAAAGAAGTTCGAATACCTTTCGCCTGGTGACATGGTGTTTATTGATGTTAAAACCGACATTACCCTAAATGGCTACCGGTCTACAGAATATGGAGGCGCCAGCCTGCTCTTCCTGTCGAAAGCCGGCGGCCAGCCTTATACTACCCCACTGAAGGAATTCAAAATTGTAGCCGGTGGTGATGCCAACTATTCTTCAAATGCAAATGGCACTGTGAATATTACGAAGAATGGCCAGGCCGGTGAGTTTGTGGAAGGTACTTTCAGCAGCCAGGTGTATGACTCGCTGACCAATACAGCAAATATTCCCATGACCGGCAGCTTCAGGAAGAAGCGGAAATAGTTTGTCAGCTTCTTATTGCTTCGTCCACATGGGTTTTTGTTTTAAAACATCCTTGTGGACGGGGCAGTTTTCAGTATGAGCCCCACGTAAGTAACCAATACTCTGTAAAAACTCGTTTACGATTTCGCCACCTGTAAAGCGGAAGGTTTTTTTGAACAACTTAACCCATTCTTCTTTTGTTTTGGGGTGATGGTGTTCCAGCCATTTTTCAAAAGAACCAAACTCCTTTTGCAAAGAAAGAATGGCTTTAGCGTTTTCTATCGCGGCATTTACTTTTAATCGGTTGCGGATGATCCCGGCATCAGCTAAAAGCCGTGCCCGGTCTTCTTCGGTATAGGCTGCCACCTTTTTGATATTGAAGTTGTGATAAGCTTTGCGAAATGATTTTTCTTTCTTCAGGATGGTTTCCCAGCTTAGTCCTGCCTGGTTAATTTCCAGCACAAGGCGGCAAAACAATTCATTGTCATCGTGAATCGGGAAGCCGTAAAGTTTGTCGTGGTAGTTTTTATGCAGCGATTTTCTTTCTTCCGGCTGCATTGTTTCTATAGCTGCGCAATAACTCATCGTCAAATGTACCTGAATTTTCTGCTGGTAGCGACCAAGTGAAATCTCCAATCCCCACCATAAAAATTATTTCCTTATTTTAGGTCACCAACTAACTGCGATTGCTCCACAACGATGCCAACAAGTACGAAGAGGCTCAGCTATTATCATTATTGGCTGATGACAGTGAATATGCATTCCAATTAATATATGACCGCCACCGCAGCCGCATTTACCAGGTCTCCCTTCGATACCTCAAGTCGCCGATCCTCGCGCAGGAAGTAGTGCAGGACGTATTCCTGAAACTATGGTTCAACCGGAAGAACCTGAAGACAGACCAACCTGTGGAAGCCTGGCTCTACCAGGTCACCAAAAACAACCTGCTCAACAGGCTGCGTAAAATTGCAAACGAGTGGAAAGCAATGAAGGGCCTCGGACTCATTGCCGAAACCTCCATCAACAATACAGAAGCCATCTGCCAGGAAGCCCAGTACGACGAACTTTTGCAGGCTGCCATTGCGCAACTGCCTGACCAGCAGCAGAAAGTTTTCACCCTCGCCCGGCAGGAACAGCTCACCTATAACGATATCGCCCAAAGACTGAACATTTCTCCGCTTACGGTCAAAACGCATATGTCCAGGGCGCTGGACTCCATAAAAGTGTACCTGTCAGCACACGGCATCATCATTCCTGCCGCCCTGTTCATCATCCTGAAATAATTTTTTCCATCACTGTACTCCGACCCATCCACTCGCGTGTATAAACTATTATGCACACGACCGACCGATTCAAATATTTACTGGAACAATACTTATCCGGCAAGATCACCCTAGCCGAGCAGAACGAATTCTATGAACTGCTGGCGACCCAGGAGTACGACAATATCCTCGACCTGTCAATCGAAAATCACCTGGTAAATGGGGTGGAAGGTGTGAACAGCGACCTGCCCCCCCATATCGCTGAAGAAATTGTCAGGAATATCCATAATGCAGAAAAGTCAACGGCCAAAATCCTGCCGCTCAAAACTAAAAAGCACAAACCCTGGCGCTGGATAGCCGCAGCTTCGGTCATCCTCATCATCTCAACCATTTTCCTGTTTACCCGCAATCAGAACAACAACAGCGGTATGCTCGCCATGGTACCGCCAGACGCGATCATTGAAAAAAATGTCACCACCAACCCCCGGCTTATTACACTGGCCGATGGTAGTGTCATTACCCTGGCGCCCCAAAGCACCATCCATTTCCAGGGAAATTTCAATGACTCCACCCGCGAAGTTTACCTCGAAGGAGAAGCGTTTTTCCAGGTGGCAAAGAATCCACGCAAGCCTTTCCTGGTATACTATAATAACCTTGTCACCAAAGTCCTGGGCACCAGTTTCCGGGTCAATACCAATGCCAAAACCGGCAATATTGAAGTTGCCGTAGTGACCGGCAAAGTGCAGGTATCCGAGAACGATAAAATCCTGAAAGACCAAAGGACAGCCGCCTCGGTTATTCTCGCTCCCAACCAGAAAGCAATTTACCAGGTTGAAAAAGGCCTGCTGGAAACATCGCTGGTTGAAGCACCACAACCACTGCAAACCAACCACGAAACCAAACAGCTACCGCAAAAATTCATCTACGACCAGGAGCGCCTGGAAACCATCTTCCACGAACTCGAAACCGCCTACGGCATTGAGATCTTAGTCGAAACCGCCAACCTCAACAACTGCGTGTTCACCGGTGATGTGTCGAACCAGGACCTCTTCACTATGCTCCGCATAATCTGCCTGACCACCAACTCAACATATGAAATTAACGGCACCCGCATCCTCGTGAGGGGAACAGGCTGCAACTAAACTTATAATATGAAAAACAACAATTCGCCACCCCTGGAATAAAAAAGAGCCAGACGTGTTCGCACCACATCCGGCTCTAAAGGCTGTTTTTGACAACTATTTATTGATCCAAAAACATTTTAAAAATATGAAAAAAAAGCAACGATTGGTTGCTTCCATACTGCTTGCTATGAGAATATCGATTGCGCATCTTGCCCTGTCATTCATATTCCTGAATTCTCTTTATGCAAACGAGGCTAAAAGCCAGGACGTTTTGCAGAAGACATTCACACTGCATGCTGAAAGTCAACCCCTGAAGAAAGTCATCGCAGAAGTGCAAAAGCAAACCCATGTGATGTTTTCCTTCAGTCCCAATTCCATCAACGGTGATAAACTGGTCACCTATTCCGCATATAGAAAAACGATCCTTGATTTTCTCACTAACTTCTTAAAACCAAACCAGGTCGGCTATGAACTGATCGATAACAAGATTGTCCTCTTCCAGTCCAAAAACGCCGCTGCTCCTGTAGTCCAGGCAGTCGTTACCGAAAGACCGGACAAACTCATAACGGGCCGTGTCACGGATGAAAAAGGCGATCCCATCGGTAATGTCACGGTCTCAGAAAAAGGAAAGGACAATTCCGTCATGACCGATGAATCCGGCAACTTCACGATCAAAGTCGCTGACGATGCCATCCTGCTGGTCTCCAGCGTCGGCTACCAATCAATCGAACTGTCTTCCCTGCAGGCAGGCAGTATCGTCCTGAAAGAAAAAGTAAAAGGACTGCAGGATGTAGTAGTGGTGGGATATGGCACCGCAAAGAAAAAAGACCTGACCGGTGCCGTTGCTTCCGTGAATGCGAAAGAATTAAAATCGCTTCCCGTGGCTGGCATCGGTGAAGCACTGCAGGGCCGCGCGGCCGGGGTGCAGGTACTTACCAGTGGCGCACCCGGAAGTGATGTTACCTTCCGCATCCGCGGCGTCGGAACCATCAACAACAGTGATCCCCTGCTGGTGATCGACGGTGTTCCCGCCGATATCCCACTCAATACCCTAAGCCCCGATGATATCGCCTCCGTCGAAGTACTCAAGGATGCGTCGGCTGCAGCCATCTACGGCTCGCGCGGAGCTAACGGTGTGGTTATCATCACCACCAAACGTGGCTCCAGCGGCAAAAACAATCTTGAACTGAAAAGTTTCGTGGGACAACAACAGGCTGCCAATATGGTCGACATGCTCGATGCATCCCAGTTCGCCAGCCTGCACAATGAAATGATGAGCAATAACGGCCAGCAGCAGAATCCAGACAATGCGGATCCGCTCTCACTCGGTAAAGGCACCGATTGGCTGGGCGCGCTGTTTAATCCCGCCCTCATCCAAAGTTATTCGCTGGCTTATTCCGGTGGCGGTCCAAAATCTACGTACTACGTGTCGGCCACCCTGCTCGACCAGGAGGGCATCGTACTGCATACCGGTTATCGCCGTTACACCGTTCAGTTCAACAGTGAATCAAAAGTGTTCGATTGGCTCAAGTTCGGCAACAACCTCACCCTTAGCCACGATATCAAGAAAAGCGGTGATTACAATATCCGCAACACCATGGCTGCGCTGCCAACGCAACCCATCTACAACCCCGATGGCAGCTATAGCGGACCGGTAGGAAAATCATCCTGGTATGGCGATATCAGGAATCCCATCGGCACAGCAACCCTCACCGAAAATAAAACCAGTGGATATAACACTGTTGGTAGCCTGTATGCGGAATTTTCCATTACAAAAAACCTGAAGCTGAAAACAACCGGGGGTATCCAGGCGCAATTCTGGGACAACCGCACCTGGGCACCCGCATATAACTGGCAACCCATTCCACAGGAAAACAGCTACCTGTACCAGGCATCCAACAAAAGCATCACGCTGATGTGGGACAACTACCTCACTTACAGTAAGGTCTTCAACCAGAAACATAGTGTAACGCTTTTGGGCGGTACCAATGCCCAGAACAACCGTTTCGATTACATGAACGGGTCTATTCAGAATTTCGCCAGCAATTCTACCCAGCAAATAAATAACGGTATTGCGCAGCCCACGGTAGGTGGTACGGCAAGTGAATGGGCTTTATTGTCTTTCATCGGCAGGGCGAATTATGGCTTCGACGACAAATACTTATTTACGGCTACCATTCGCCGTGATGGCAGCAGTCGGTTCGGTGAAGACAACCGTTGGGGCTGGTTCCCATCTGCATCTGCCGCCTGGCGGATCTCCGGCGAGAATTTCATGCAATCTGTCGGCTGGATCAACGACCTGAAACTTCGCGCCGGTTATGGCATCACCGGTAACCAGAACATCGGTAACTACTCCTTTGCTTCGGTGCTGCAGACCGTTCAATACAATTTCAACGGGCAAACCGTAAATGCAGTAGTGCCGCTGGCTATTCCCAATCCCGGTGTGCGCTGGGAATCTGTTGAACAGACCAATATCGGTATCGACGCCTCCCTGCTGAACGACAGGATCAAACTCACTGTTGATGGTTATATCAAGAATACCAACGACATGCTTGTGCCAATGAGCGTGCCCATTTCAACCGGTTATTCCGATATCGTGGTACCCAGCATCAACGCCGGCAAAGTGCAGAACAAGGGCATCGAACTTACCCTTACCACCCAGAACACCAGGGGCGCTTTTGAATGGAATACCAATTTCAATATTTCCTTCAACAAAAACCAGGTGCTGAGCCTGAACGACAGTGTGCCGCTCTACACCGGTAGCATCGGGTTGAACCAGAACCTGAGTATCCAGCGTGCAGGCTTTCCCGTTAGTGCGTTCTATGGCTTCGTCACGAATGGCATTTTCCAGTCGCAGGATGAGGTAAACGGTTATGCCGTACAGGTTCCCGGAGATGATCCCTATAACCGTACATCTGCGGGCGACATCAGGTTCCGCGACCTCAACAATGATGGAAAGATCGATGATGCGGACCGCACTTATATCGGCAACCCAGGTCCACGTTTCATCTTCGCCATGAACAATACTTTCGCGTACAAGGGAATCGACCTCTCCATCTTCATCCAGGGTGTGCAGGGCAACGATATCTTCAATGCAAACCGCATTTACCAGGAAGGAATGGCCGTGGCGCAAAACCAGACAACGGCGGTACTCAATCGGTGGACCAACGACAAGTCCCATTCCGAACTGCCCCGCGCTGTGTTTAACGATCCCAATAAAAACACGCGGGTTTCCGACCGCTTCGTGGAAGATGGCAGTTACCTGAAGATCAAAAACATTACACTCGGCTATAGTTTACCGTTAGCGCTGATCAGCAGGCTGAAAATGCAGACTGCCCGCATTTATATCTCGGGACAAAACCTGTTTACGTTCACGAATTACACCGGCTTCGACCCGGAAGTAGGGGTGAATGGAATTGACCTGAATGTGTACCCGGTTACCAGGACATTGAGCGCAGGCGTAAACCTCATTTTTTAACCAAGAAGTTCAGTTCATCATGAAAATATTGAAATCAATAGCTGTTCCACTGCTCATCCTGGCACTAAGCAGCTGTTCAAAATACCTGGAGAAGGCCCCGCTCGACAGCATCAATACGTCCAACTTTTTCAAGACGGAAGCTGATGCCGTTGCTGCCATCAATGGAGCCTACCAGCCACTACAGTGGCCAAAATTATACAACCTGCGCATGTGGACCACCGACATTTGGGCAGGTAACAGCCTCGTTGGTGCCGGTGGCGGCACCGACGGTATCGAAACCCAGGATATCGCCAATTTCGTTACCGCTACCGACAACGCGGCAGCACTGGATATCTGGCGTGGACCTTCACCCGGCATCCTTCGCTGCAACCTGGTGCTGAAAAATGTGCCGGCCATCGAAATGGATGAAACAAAGAAGAAGCGAATCCTCGGTGAAGCCTACTTCCTTCGCGCCCATTACTATTTCATCCTTGAACAATTGTTCGGCGATGTGCCCCTGATCACGGATCCCGTTTCTGCAGAAGACAACCTGCGCCCGTCAAGGACGTCCCGTGCTGAAGTAATTGACCTGGTGATCAATGACCTTAAACAAGCCATAGAGTTGCTTCCCGCGAGCTATACCGGCTCCGATATCGGTCGTGCCACTAAAGGCGCCGCAGCAGGAATGCTTGCTAAAGTGTATTTAAGCCTGGGCAACTTTGCAGAAACATTAAAGTACTGCCAGCAGGTAAATGGCCTGGGATATAGATTAAACCTCGATTATTCAGACAATTTCAACCCGTCTACCAAGAACTCACCCGAAAGCCTGTTCGAGATCCAGTACGTGGGCAAAACGAGTTACAGTTTCTGGAATAACGAAAACCAGGCAAGCTGGGTCAGCACATTCACCGGTCCACGCAACGCAGATTTCGTTGCCGGTGGTTATGGCTGGAACCAGCCAACCGCAGAGTTCGCCGGTCTGTACGAAGCCGATGATAACCGCAAGGATAAAACAATCCTCTATGTCGGCTGTCCTTCTTATGACGGGAAAGAGTACCAGGCATCTTATTCTTCAACAGGATATAACGTGCGCAAGTTCCTGGTTCAGAAATCCGTTTCGCCCGACTACGATACCAACCCGGCCAACTGGCCCGTGTTACGGTATGCCGATGTATTGCTGATGGAAGCTGAAGCCTATTGTGAGCTGAACCAGCTGGAACCGGCCATTGAACCGTTGAATAAAGTAAGGGTAAGGGCCGGGCTTCAACCCGTAGCTGTCAGCAACCAGGACGAACTGCGCAAGACCATCAGGAAGGAGCGCAGGATTGAACTGGCATTCGAAGGCAGTCATTGGTTTGACCTGGTCCGTTACGACAATGGCCAGTACGCGCAGCAGTTCCTGCACGGCATCGGCAGGTCGAATTTCGCGCCCAAACACCTGCTGCTACCCATACCACAGAAAGAGATCGATGCAAATCCCAATCTCACGCAAAATTTAGGTTACTGAGCATAACCCAAAAAACTATTTATGAAACTCATCTATAAAATTTTTGCAGTGATCGCCATTGCACAATTGCTGGCGTCCTGTAAAAAGGAAAATTATGCGGAAACAAATAAGGGGAATACCCCGCTGGTGATCGCAGCTTCAAAGGAAACTTTGGTGCTGAATGAAAAAGAAAAGAACGGTGAAGCACTTGTGCTTGCCTGGACAACCGGTACCAACCAGGGCACCAATGCATCGATCGGTTACACCCTGCAGTTAGCAAAACAGGGAACGAATTTCACCGACCCTGTTTCTGAAGACATGGGAACAGCTGTGTACTCCTACAAGTTCACCACCGGCAAACTGAACGAGATCGCGTTGACAAAATACAGTGCGGTCGCGGGAACAACCATCGCATTCGAAGCCCGCGTAATTGCCCAGGCAAACACTGATGGCCTCGAGCCAGAAGTTTCCTCACCGGTAGTGATCAACGTGGTTCCCTACGAGCCCGTTTCTTCAACCCTCTACCTCATCGGCGACGCCACGCCCAACGGCTGGGATAATGCAAACGCAACACCCCTAACCGCCGTGGAAGAAGAGCCTGGCGTATTCACCTGGACCGGCCTCCTCATGCCCGGCGAGTTCAAGTTCATGACCACCCTGGGTGAGTGGCTTCCCACTTACAATAAGGGTACTGAACCAGGCACTTTGTTTTATCGCACCGACTTCGGTGAACCGGACGATAAATTCACGGTTGCTTCAATGGCTACCTACACCGTGAGGGCTGATCTCATCAGCAAGACCGTAACTATTGCCGTGCCCACCAATCCCACCGTTCCACCTTACGAGCGGCTCTGGATCGTAGGCGATGCCACACCCAACGGCTGGAACATCGATGCGCCCAGTGAAATGCGGGTCGACGCCGGCAACCTGTTCGTGTTCGATTTCAATGAAGTGCTGAAAGCCGGTGAATTCAAGATCCCGACCACAACCGGTAACTGGGGCGGCGATTTTTATATGCCCCTTGTAAACCAGCAGGACCTGTCCGCCGATGGCGTTCAACTGGTTAAAGGTGGTAGTCCCGATAACAAGTGGAAGATCACTACTCCCGGTGCCTATAAGATCAAATTAGACCTGTATTCAACCAAGATCAGCATCACGCCATTTACGCCTTACACGAAACTCTGGCTTGTTGGTGATGCTACTCCCGCTGGCTGGAACATCGACAATCCCACACCCATGACCGCCGACGCTGGCAATCCTTACATCTTCACCTGGGAAGGGGCCATGACAGCGGGCGAGTTCAAGATCCCTGTCGGAACAGGCAACTGGGGTGGCGACTATTTCATGCCCATGGTCAATCACCAGGACCTGTCCCTTAAACAGGCAAAATTTGTAAAGGGTGGCAACCCCGACAACAAATGGCAGATCACTGCGCCCGGTACTTACCGGATCACCATTAATCAATTGAAAGAAACGGTCGACATCGAAAAATTATAACCCGATCCATGAAACATATTTTCATCCTATTTCTTGTTGCGTGCCTCGCATGCAACAGGAATAACGTCACGAGCAATCCCATTACACCCGGGCAGTCAACAACACGTATTCAAACCGATAAGGCAGTTTACCGCCCCGGTGAAACCGTGACCTTTACCCTGAATACGGTGCCGCCAAACAGTAATGTCCGTTACTGGCATTTAAATACCGTTACCAGTGAAGCCCCTTTGTCCGGCACGAGCTGGAACTGGCAGGCACCCGCCACCGACTTCCGCGGTTACCTCGCCGAAGTATATACGAAGGAGAATAACACTGAGAAAACGCATGCATCCATTGCCATCGATGTGAGCAGTGACTGGAGCAAATTCCCGCGTTACGGATTCCTAAGTGAATACGGCGCGGTGCCATCTTCAAAAATGGATTCAGTAATTTCTTCACTCAACCGTTACCATATCAACGGCATCCAGTTCTACGATTGGCACCACAAACACCACCAGCCTTTAGCGGGTACGGTAGCGAGTCCTTCAGCTACCTGGAAAGATATTGCCAACAGGTCTATCCAGCGCAACACGGTGCAGGGTTATATCGACCGCGCCCACCAGGCAGGCATGAAAGCGATGTTCTATAATCTTTGCTACGGTGCACTTGGCGATGGTGCCGGCGACGGGGTAAAGCAGGAATGGTTCATGTTCAAAGATGCGCAGCATACGAAAAGGGATGTGTTTCAACTTCCCAACCCGCCATTCACCAGCGATATCTTTTTTACCGACCCGGCCAATACATCCTGGCAGCAATACCTTGCCAACAAGAACAACGATGTATACCAGGTGTATGATTTCGACGGCTTCCATGTTGACCAGGTGGGTGACAGGGGACCGGGGCTTTACACCTATAACGGAACCGGCCTCGATCTCGCCTCACGATTCCAGTCTTTCCTCGAAGGCATGAAAGCTGCACACCCGACAAAAAGACTGGTGATGAATGCGGTGAACCAGTACGGGCAGCAAAACAGTATTGCCCGCGCGCCGGTAGATTTTATGTACACCGAAGTGTGGACCGGTCATGAAGGTTATAAAGACCTTGCCACGGTGATCCAAAACAATGCCACTTACAGTGGCGGTAAAAGCACGGTACTGGCCGCCTATGTTAACTACAAAAAAGCAGAAAGCCCGGGTGCATTCAACACCCCGGGCGTATTGCTGGCAAACGCGGTGATCTTTGCTTTTGGTGGAAGTCACCTCGAATTAGGCGAACACATGCTGGGCAAGGAATATTTCCCCAACAATAACCTGGTGATGAACGACGACCTGCAGAAAGCGATCGTGGTGTACTATGACTTTCTTACCGCGTTTCAAAACCTGTTGCGCGACGGTGGCGATTTCAACAACATAACGGTAACCTGTACAAACGGGAAATTCAACACCGCCAGCTGGCCGCCGCAGTCAGGCAAAGTAGCGGTTCAGGGAAAAAAGGTTGGAGAGAAGCAGGTGCTGCATTTCATCAACATGGCCAATGCTACTTCCTTCGACTGGCGCGATACCAACGGTACTCAACCCACGCCGGTCACTTTCAGTAACGCCGATCTGGAGGTTTCTGTCAGCGGTTCCATTTCAAAAGTATGGGTGGCCAGTCCTGACCTGAACCATGGCCTGCCGCAGGCTCTTGAGTTTACCCGGCAGGGAGATAAAGTGAAATTTACCTTGCCGCAGTTGAAGTATTGGGATATGGTGGTTATGGAATAAGGATGGTCCCCTTTTGCAGGACAGACTTCAGTACTTTCATGATTCAGAATTTTCCGGTCAGGCATACGTTTATGACCTTATTTACACGATCGCCTAAATTAATGGGTTCTGTATGTGCTGAAATGATACTCGTTACCGAGAGTTCGCTGTCTTTAAAAGGCGATCCTTCAATTCTAAAACTGTGATTATTTTCATCAACCCCCGTTACGCTTATGCGGATGTAGTCTGCTTCGAAGCTTCGCACTGATTTGGCTTTGCTATGCTTAAAGGCTGGCCAGTCTGTCAATTTGTGTTGCCGTAAATCTTTGTCCATGGTCTTGAATAGGCCAAAATACTTCAAAGTGTATTCTCCGAGTGGCAGGTCGGAGAGGGGAAGCTCATACGAAAAACACGCTTCCTGCTCATACCTAATGCCAGCAAGATTTATGGATACAGGGGCAAAGATTATGTGGCCGTGTTTGGCGGAAACATAAATACTCAGTGATTTGTAATGAGTTTTCGATTTTGTTTTTCGGAACAGCATGATTGCAAATCTGGCATTTTATCCTTTTTTTCGCACCATAATAATTTTTTACTGGGCCAACCCGATTTGTTTCATAATGGACTGGTTATCCCAGAAAAGATATTCTTCAATCATTTTTCCATCTTTCCAATGTCCCACTGTGCACATGCTGAATTTAAATTTCTTTCCAGTTGGCGGTATGGTTTTGCCATTCCCGACCGGCATGGGCTGGGAAAAGGTACCTTCCACTTCCCCGATGGTAGACGTCCATTCACCTGTGCCGAATTTAACCGGGTGTGAGGTGACTTTCGTGTCAGGCGCAAAAACAAACATTGGTTTCAGCATATCTATGTGTTGGGGGAATAGTCCGGTTGTCGTAGTCCCGTCAGGGTAATACACTTTGATATTGTCCGCATGACTGATGGCAAGTGAGTCCCACATCTGGTTGCTGTAAAATTGAAAATCCAGGGAGTCCATCCGTCTCAGATATTCTTCTGTCAACTGTGTATCGTTGCTGGAAATGTGGTCAGCAGGTTTCTTTTGCTGGTTGTGTCCACATGCTATTAGCACCGTACTTAAAACGATAGCTGAAAGCAGGGATGCAAGTATTCTCTTTTTCATTTTTCGTTTTTTAATTGTTAGGAAAACATAAAGGTATGCTGCGCGACTGTCAATAAGCTTTTTCTCCAACAATTGCTTTTTTGCCTATTCTTGATACATTGATTTCTCCGAAATTTTGATGTTGCCTGTATGTAAACAGTTCAGTTAATAATGCTTCCCTGGTAAATGCTTTCCATATCTTGTCTTGTCCGTGGCTTCTGTTATAAAAGCAGTAATCACTTCCGTACATTTGAACTGTCACCATTGTTCCAGCTTCGCTTTTTTCAGAGTCAAATGGTCGGAAATATTCTATTTGAAACTCGCCCGGCACCGTATTTAAAAAGTCTTCTAAATTTTGAAAAGTGGTCTGTTCATTAATATGAAAATGGAAAACAAGGGCAAATGGCTTTGGATTTATGACATGTGAGAACTTCAGGCCAATGATTTGCAAAGCAAGTCTTTTATCTTCATCTCCAAACTCGTAAGCTGGAATATTGAGTGGTATCAATTTTTTATCGCTATTGGGTTGTGTCCTAAGTACCACTGAATTTGCTATAAAATCATGAACTGCACGTCGTTTTGCATTTGTTAGCATTGTTATAAGTTCAATAAGTGTCCACCAAAAGATTGGATTGTCCGAAAAGCTTTCATAATCTGAAAGAATTGATTCTGCTTTATGCGTTTGTGTCAGAAGAAGTCCAAAGTATAAAAGCGAAACCAATGAAACCAACAAATAGAAGCTGTCTCGGGTGAGGGATTGCAAAAGCGTTAAGTATCTTTTTTCGCTAAGGTCCATCACCTTCACATTAGTAACCCATTTTCCGATGGTCTGTCCATACTTGTAGTGAAGAATGATTGAATAGATAGGTGGGGCAAAGGCTAAGAATGTCACCCATACAAAAAGGATATAGATATTGCTGGTGAATTTGTAAATCCATTGGCCTACTAACAAAAAAGGCAGGAAAACAATCCAATCCACAATTGCTGCCCAAAATCTCTTACTTCCTGTTCGGTATTTTTCTGTGTCCATTTTAGTTTTGTGTCTACTTTAAACTGGCAGCAAACGTAAAGGTATTGGCGAAGGTGGGCACTAGTTATGTTTTTTTATTTATGGTGCTGGGATTCCGCTTTTGCCAATGCCAATGTTGGCAGAATTTGCCTAATATTTTTACTTAAGATTAAGATATTGCGTTACTGGTCAATCTTTATCAACGTTCAGCGGATCAATCTTAAATGAAAGATATCGCATACTACCCCTCCCACTTGGATCAGGTCCTCGGCCAATTGCCCAAAAACTTGAGTTATTAAATGGAATACACCTATTGCTAATATCAACTCCTTCTTTGTCTGTAACAACCGGTTTTAAATATGTTTTGTTAAATGTCCACCTTGTAATATAGCCGATACCGTTATTGTCAATGTGTAAATTGTTATGGCTACTGTCCCTTAAAATAAGCATTACTTCGCCTCGATAGTTCGTTGGAACTTGAATATGTAACTGCGGCGAATAGACAAAATAGTGAAGCCAGATTAATCCCACAAGTGATGTGTGCAAAAAGACAATTCGGTATGGAACAGATTTGATAAATATCTTCAGAACCGCTGCCAAAATAAAGCACGAAATAATTACTGTAACTAACAAGACCAGACCAAAATAATATCCTGGTAATATCATACCTCCGGGCAATTTTGAGAATTGGTAGATTAGCCCAACTAACAAAACACCACACAGTGAAAATAGGAGCGGTTGATATTTGGTAGGTTTCATAATTTCTGCCAACGAATGTATCTACGAATTAACTAAAACTCACAATAATTCCAAAGCTCGTCGCTTATTAAATATAATTCCTCGCGGCATTCAGATTGCGCATTACCGATTGAGGCAGTAAAAGTAGGATCCCCGCCTACAAGGAACGCCTCTGTCCGGATCAAAGACATTCCTCTACACCAAAACCTTATGCTGCAGGAATAGCCATCCGTACTTCTACAACTGCGCCGTACTTAATGATGGGACACTTCTTCGCAAATTCAACGGCTTCATCATAATCGTTTGCGCGTATCAGGAACAACCCACCCATCGACATATTATTCACCGCATAAGGTCCCTGTTGTACAATTTCTGCCCTGCTGACAACCCGCCCATCGAGGTCCCATCTCTTTGGTGGAGCTACTAACCTGTTTTCTGCCGCAATCCCTGCAATCCAATCCTGGTATGGTTTAAATGCGTCTTTCAATTCTTCCTGTGAAGGATGGGGATTCCTGCTCGTGAGATCCCGGAGGACCGTAATCAAAAACTCACTCATGATGATTTGTTTTTTGGTTTAACAATACGCCGTAACGTTTTACGTGATACTAGGAACCAAGGCCATGCCGCAAATTCAGCGGGTTAATTTGCAGCATTTTAATTTTTAGCACCGTAAAAAGGATTTTGCTATTTCAAAAACTCCCCGAAAACTCAAAATGTAAATCCGTGAATTGTCCAGCTTCCACCGTGAAACCTCTGATTCCACGCATCCGGCCCGCGGGAACTTTGACGCTTAAATTATTTTATGAGTCAACAGCAAAAGATCCTTCTCGTAACCGGAGGCAGCCGGGGCATCGGCAGAAGCATCGCCCTCCATGCAGCCCAACGCGGTATTGGTGTTATCCTCACCTTCAATAACCAGCAAAAACATGGACAGGCAGTAGCCGACGAGATCAATAACAACGGCGGCAAAGCCATTGCCCTGCACCTCGACATTGCCAATACCGCGTCGTTCGACGACTTCACTATCACGGTCAGGGATATCCTTAAAGAAAAATGGAACCGCACGAGCTTCGACTATCTTGTCAACAATGGCGGCATCGGCCAGCGCGTACTCATCAAAGACACCACCGAATCTATTTTCGACCAACTGGTGAATGTAAATTTCAAGGGGGTATTCTTTCTCACACAGAAGCTGCTGCCAATAATCGCAGACGGTGGACAGATCATCAATATCTCATCCGGACTTGCCCGCTTTGCCTTTCCCGGCTCAGCTGTATACGGGGCATTGAAATCTGGCCTCGAAGCACTGACAAGATATTTCGCCAAAGAATTTGCAGCACGCAGGATTCGGGTCAACTCAGTTGCCCCTGGAGCCATCGATACCGAATTCGGTGGCGGCAAGGGCGACGAAAATCAACGTCAGCAAATGGCGGCAATGATCGCTGCCGGCCGCCTTGGCGAAGCGGATGATGTAGGCGCATTTGTGGCTTCACTGCTTTCAGACGATAGCCGCTACCTGAATGCCCAGCGCGTGGAAGTGGGCGGTGGCATCTTTATCTGATTGTCTCGTATATTTATATCGCTCCCCACCTTCATCAAAGCTGTTCATGAAACCGACTTCAACCGAAGAACATAACCGTCTTGGGGAAGCCCGTAAAGGAATACCCTGGAAAAAATGGGGACCGTACCTTTCTGAACGGCAATGGGGAACAGTGAGGGAAGACTATAGCGAGAATGGGGATGCCTGGAATTACTTTACCCACGACCTGGCACGTTCCCGCACATACCGCTGGGGGGAAGACGGGCTGGGAGGGATCTCTGAAGACAAGCAGCTTCTGTGTTTCGCACTGGCACTTTGGAATGGGCGAGACCCCATACTCAAGGAACGGCTTTTTGGCCTTACCAATAGCGAAGGAAACCACGGTGAGGATGTAAAGGAATACTACTTCTACCTTGATTCTACGCCTACTCACTCCTACATGAAGTTCCTGTACAAGTATCCGCAGGCTCCCTTTCCTTACGTTGATCTCGTGGAGACAAACCGCAGGCGCTCGCGTACCGAAATGGAATACGAACTGCTCGACACTGGTGTGTTTGACGATAACCGTTACTTCGACGTTTTCGTGGAATATGCTAAGGCTGATCCTGAAGACATCCTGGTGCGGATCACAGCGTTCAACCGTGGACCGGAACCTGCAGAGCTGCACATCCTGCCAACGCTCTGGTTTCGCAACGACTGGACCGCCGTAATGGAAAAGCCCGCCGGCCAAAAGCCCCTGATCACCCAGCTGGAAGGGCCAACCGGTACCTGCATGGCAATTGCCTCACACCCGGTCCTGGGTAACTATTCTTTTTATTGCGAAGGCGATGTGCCACTGCTTTTCACCGAAAACGAAAACAACCTGAAAGCCGGCATCAATAATTTTGTGGTACTCGGGCAGCAGCATGCGATAAATCCCGGTAAGGCAGGTACCAAAATGTCTGCCCATTATCGCAACTCCATTGCGCCCGGGCAATCAGCAGTAGTGCAGCTGAGACTTAGCGCCATAACCGCAAGATCTGCCGTGGCGGAAACTTCCGTAAATGATCCATTTGGAATTGGGTTCAACCAGGCCTTTGCCTCCCGGCTGCAGGAGGCGGATGAATTTTATAAACTTGTTGCCCCGGCAGCTGCGTCCCCCGATCGTGCGGCAATAATGCGGCAGGCTATCGCCGGCATGCTCTGGAGCAAACAGTACTACTATTTTGATGGCGACACATGGCTGGCTGAACACCAGGCACACCCGCTTTTGGGCGGACAGAATATGACCCGCAACCGCGAGTGGTTTCACATGCTCAACGAAGACATCATTTCCATGCCCGACAAATGGGAATACCCCTGGTATGCTGCCTGGGACCTTGCCTTCCAGACCCTTCCTCTTTCCATTGTGGATCTCGACTTTGCCAAGGAACAGATGAAGCTGCTGCTGCATAAAGACTATATCCACCCCAACGGGCAGGTGCCCGCCTACGAATGGAACTTCGGTGATGTAAACCCGCCGGTGCAGGCCTGGTCCACCCTGTTCCTGTACCTTATCGGCCAGGCCCAGTACGGCGAGGCCGACCTGGATTTTTTGAAACTGACCTTTCACAAGTTGCTGCTGAACTTCACCTGGTGGGTTAACCGGAAAGACCGCTTTGGCAAGAATGTGTTTGAAGGTGGTTTCCTTGGACTCGATAACATCGGCGTCTTCGATCGCAGTGCCCCATTGCCGACCGGTGGTTACCTGGAGCAGGCTGACGGCACCGCATGGATGGCCCTCTTTACCCAGAACATGACAGAGCTCGCGGTTGAACTGGCCACACGGGATCCCATATACGAAGACATGGTGCTGAAATTTCTCGAGCACTTCTATTTTATTGCACTCGCGCTGAACAAGCCGGGGCACGACAGCATGTGGGACGAGGAAGACGGTTTTTACTACGACCTGCTCCGCCTTCCTGATGGCAGTGGCAAGCGACTGAAGGTTCGGTCCATGGTTGGACTGCTACCCCTGTGTGCCACCACGATAGTGGAAAAATGGCAGCGTGAGCAGATTCCCTGGGCATTGTCGTTTATCCAGGCTCGTGCAAGACGCACACCCGGTTTCCTCGATGGGATCCATCCAACCGGTCCGGGTCATTACGGGGTAGGAGGAAGAGGGATTCTTGCCCTGCTCAATCCCGAACGGCTTCGCAGGGTGCTCACCAAAATGCTCGACGAGAATGAATTCCTCAGTCCATACGGGATTCGCTCACTTTCGCGGTATCACCTGGAACATCCCTTCATCTTTAATGTGGAAGGCCAGGATTTCCGGGTCGATTATCTTCCCGCTGAATCAGATACCGGTATGTTCGGCGGTAATTCCAACTGGCGCGGGCCGGTATGGATGCCCATGAACGTACTGATCATTCGGGCGCTCCTCCAATACTACCTGTACTATGGCGACAATTTCAAAATTGAATGTCCCACCGGCAGCGGCAACCACATGAATCTATTCGAAGTAGCCCGGGATATTTCTGACCGCCTTACCCGGATCTTCCTGCAGGACGAAAACGGCCGGCGACCGGTTTACGGCGGCACGGAAAAATTCCAGTCCGACCCATACTGGCGAGATCATATTCTCTTCTACGAATATTTCCACGGCGACAACGGCGCAGGACTGGGTGCCAGCCACCAGACCGGGTGGACCGGCCTCATCGCCAAACTGATTCAGCTCTATGGTCTATTGGATGAAAAAACACTGCTGGAAGGCGGCAAGCATGTGATCTTTCAATAGCAGGAAAGGATGTCTTCTGTCACAAGTCAATCATCCTTCTATGGTAATTTACCTGTCCTAAATGATAGCTTAAATGTGTGACTAAATGAACCAACAGGTATTCAATTGTAGTCCTTTCTTCAAACACTATAACAGGGTAGTCATTTTTCGTTGAACTTTCGTCCAGGTTGTCAAGAGTTTTGTTCACAACCTCGATGGTGTCGTCGATCTTCCTGACCAGTTCTTGCCGTGGAATATTCTTTAATGAGAATTCCGATTCCCTGTTTCTTATATAACCGGTGTTGCCGAGTTCCTTTCCAACAAAAGTATTCAGGTTCCCAACTAAATGCAGGCAAAGGTTTCCTGCAGAATTGGAAATGTTTCCCTCAACTTTCCAGATTTTTTCCTCCTTCGTATACAATTCAATCTCGTTCCGTAACCTGTTCAGGTCTCTCGTGAATAATGATTGTAAGGTTTTAATTAGCATCTTGATTATACTTTAACGCACCAAAGTAAAGCCAGTTTCCTTTTCTAAATGTAACTTATTTTTGTTTACTTTGTAATTGAAAGGACTTTTATATAGATAGCCTATTCATGAAAGCGTAACCAACTTATGAATATCACAAGCCGGCTTAATGATGTATATAACGATGCAAAGGGAAACAGGTGGTTTCTATATTTTGCCATTTTCTGTCGCATCATGTTGGCCCTCGCGTTTATCATCTCCGGAATTGTAAAGATCAGTGGAGAACGCTTCGCCAGCGGCTTACCCGTTAACAACCCGATGGGTCATTACCTGGAAGCCCTGCACCAAACCGGGTACTACTATACGTTTATCGGCATTACGCAGGTGCTGATTGCCCTTCTATTGCTTATTCCCCGGACTGCACTTCTTGGTGCCCTCTTGTATTTTCCCATCATCCTGAATATTTGTATCCTGGCTTATGCCGTACGTTTCGAAGGCACTCGTATCACAACCTTTATGGTTCTGGCCAATTTGTACCTGTTGTGTTGGGACTTCAACCGGCTGAAATATCTTTTGCCGTTCAAACAAATTAAAGAGCTTCACTCACCACGCGAAAAACCTTTGAGCAAGAAATTTCCGTTCCTGTTTTTCGGATCGGTGATTGCAACACTCGCCGCAGTGGTAATCATAAACCAGTATCTCTATGCCATTCGGCCCGGCAATTCCCCCGAGGAATGTATAAATGGCTGCCCCGGCAACAGCAACCCCCAGGCCTGTGAAGAGTTTTGTGATTGCATTTATAAGCAGGGCAAACCGCTTAACGAGTGCCTCACGAATTACAATAATGCAACAGTAAAGGGAACGAAGCCATAGAGGCCCAATTTACCTACATAATTAATTTACTTGTCCTACGTGATAGTTTAAATGGCTGACTAGTCGTTTGTACGTTTTGGTTGCATTGGGAAGCAATCGCAATTGCAATTCCTTGGTTTTAACGTTTCAGTCTTCAGGTCATCCAGGCTCATAGATGTAAGCTCCTCTTGAAATTGTTCTTTAGAAACGAGTCTTAAGTTAAGATCGATATGTTGCCTGGTAGTAATAAGAAATTCTTTCTTGCCAAATAATATGCCTTCATTGTTCTCGCTTAAGGCAATTATGTATGCGAGTACATTCTGCGGTAATTCTATTTTCCCATCTTTGGTTTGAAAGACAAATTGATCGTTGCTTTGGCTTAGTAACCTTCCCTCGAGAAACACCTTCTGTGAAGGGATAATTAAGTATACCTGTATGTCTTTCTTATGTTCGCTTTTAAGACGAACAGTAAGTTCGCTTACTTGTGCACCAAAAACGCCTTCCAGTAATAGGTCAATATTATACCAGCCAAAGGATATGATATTGAATTCGTAAAATAGTGGGTTACGGGGATTTTGGCGTGTTGTGCTGGCTAATTCAAATTGTTCTTTGAAATAGGTGACGCAACTGTCAAGGCATCCTGCTTCTAGCGGCACAGGCAGGTTCTTACTGTTACTTTCGTTTTCAATGTAAGCGTACAAGGCTCTGAGTTTTACGTCTGTAAGGGAAGGAAAGTTATTCATAGCAGCCTTGTTCCAATAATTGTAGAGACAATTTGCATAAAAGTCTCCCGAGGCAATGACCTGCTGATTGTTTCGTGTAAATGCGTAGAGCCATTCTTTGCTTCTTCTTTTGGAAACGTGTGCGAGGTCGGGGCCAGTCAAAGGTTTACCAATTGCATGACATGAAGCGCAATTGTCCTGAAAAATCGCTCCTCCGGCATCATTAGCTTCTGATTTTGTTATGTCAAAAAGGGGGGCTGGGTTTGTCCAGTTGATAGTTCCCTTATCCATCAGTTTTCCCTTGAATAGTTGCATGTCTTTATTCAGGGAGCCAGTTGGAAGCGAAATAGTAATGGAACTTGTGATTTTTACGTTTGTGTCTCCAATGGCATCAATATAAATCATTCCCCCGCTGACTAATGGCTGGCCGCTACTGCTGGTGGTTAAACCCCCATTGATCATGTCCGTTATGCTATAAGCTTCTTTAATCTCTAATTGTACAGAGACAGTCCCTGCGGCCTCTATGGCCCCCATCGGGATATGAATTTTGGCACCTTTGGAGGTTATTAAAGTGGTGTCTTTAGTTAAATCTATAGTAAACAGTTCACTTTTGATGTTGTCCGCATTTAAAGGTGATTTTGTTTTTTCAGGGATACTGCAGCAGGTTAAAAGGACTGCAAAAGTAAAGCTGAGGGTAGTTACAGTTTTCAACATAGAATGTAAAGGTATTTTGGACTTTGGTTTATGGTATACATCTCAATCATCCCCACCAGACTTGTATAAGCTTTGTCTGCAACGCCTATATTACTTGAGTGCCTTCTTTGAATATTTAAAAAAGTGAAACGGATAAAAATGCAATAATGCGAACGCTATAGTAAACCATCCAATAATAGCTAAAGTAAAATTGGGGACTCTCTTCTCAACTGTGCCACTGTCCAAGGTGACTATTTCTAGATGGGTGAATTGACTATAAAATGAAAGTAAAATAAGTACTATCCCTGCTATTAATCCAAATGCAGGGATGAATTGTCTTTCCAACCACCAGGTTTTTACCTTTTGATTCAGCCTCAATGGAAGGCCAATTAAATAACAACATGATGTTGTCAGGAAAGTGAGAATCAGGCCAATAATTGGCTGAATTATTATGAAGCTTAGTTCCGTGATTAGATCAAATTCAGTCATGTCCGCAAAAGCGTACACCATATAGATAAAGAGCAAGATACATGTAGTGGAAGCGAACTGCGCCAGCCTTGTTATTAATTTAAACATATTGTTAATCACGTTCACCTAACGTGACGAATATTTGGTGGTTTATTAGCCCGAAACCAGGCAACTTCGGTTCGGATTAAGATAATCAAGGTGCCTTTCTTCAAACAACTGTTCTAATGCCTCACAACCGTTCGCAATTTTGTAGTCTCGTTCACTTTCCGTTATCGGAATCACCCAATAACAATGTATAGTGTTGCCTTCAAACTGGAAGAGCTCCAATTCTTCGCCTTCCAGGTAAGGTAGAGATATAAAAGCATGGTTGCACAAGGAGCTGTCCAGCCAGGGTTGTCCGATGTTTACAGTATGATGAAGATTCAATGGCAACTTTGTTCTATGATAAGAGGCGCAGTATGTTATCAGTTCTACCAGCGAGATGTCGGACCTCGGTGAATAAACAACAAGTTCAACCTTATTGTCGTCTATCCTGTCCGCCGACATGCCAACCGAACAATAACAAAACATGCCATGTCGCTTATTGGGTGGTATTTCTAATATAAAGAATTCGGAGTGCAGTTTCTCTTTTGGCCCTTTGTCAAGAGTTAAGGCCTTTCCCGTCACACCGAAATAAGATTCAAAGTGCAGCTGGAGTTTGTCAATATATGTCCTGGAATTAAAAACTTTCATGAGACCTCAAATTACCGCTAATGAATGCGCTTTCATGATCAAAGTTTGTTTGGAGCCGTAAAATAATTTGAAGGTGCCAGATTTGCAAGAATCCACCCCCCCGGCTAAAATCGAGGCAACCCCTGCCACTTTCCAGTCAAATTAACCGCCTCTCTATCCCTAACTTTAGCCCTCCATTTCAGCTTTAAATTATGACCATGCGCAAGACTCTCCTGGTATCTCTGGCCGCAATAATTGCAGCAACCTGTCCCGCCCAAACGAAAATCGCCTCCAACCCGGTTGCGAACACCATTCCCGTTACGGAACAGGATACCAAAGAGACCATCATAAAGAAAGCAGCCCGCGTAGTGCCCACCGGCGCCCAGTACGCCGCGCTCAAAAATGAGTTTATCGCCTTCATCCACTTCGGTCCCAATACCTTCACCCGCATGGAATGGGGTAACGGTAAAGAAGACCCGAAGATCTTCGACCTCAAAGAACTGCACACCGACCAATGGTGCGAAGCCATGAAAGCCGCCGGCATGAAAATGGTCATCCTCACCGCCAAACACCACGATGGTTTCGTGCTCTGGCAAAGCCGCTACACCACCCACGGCATCATGAGCTCACCCTTTAAAAACGGGAAAGGTGATATCGTAAAGGAACTCGCCAACTCCTGCCGGAAATATGGACTGAAACTCGGCATCTATCTTTCTCCCGCCGACCTCTTCCAGATCGAAAGCCCGACCGGCCTCTATGGCAACCTCAGCAAATACACCAAAAGAACGATCCCACGCCCCGTACCCGGAAGGCCCTTTGCCAACAAGACCACCTTCGAGTTTGAGGCCGACGATTACAACGAATATTTCATGAACCAGCTTTTTGAACTGCTCACGGAATACGGACCCATCGACGAAGTATGGTTCGATGGCGCCCACCCGAAAAGAAAAGGCAACCAGCAATACAATTACCTCGCCTGGAAAAAGCTGATCAAAACATTGTCGCCAAACGCCGTGATCTTCGGCAAGGAAGACATCCGCTGGTGCGGTAACGAAGCGGGCGGAACAAGGGACACCGAATGGAACGTGATCCCCTACACGGAAAATCCTAACCAGATGAACAGTTTCGCAGACCTTACCGATGCTTCACTCGGCAGCCGCGAAGACCTCTACAAAGGAAAATACCTGCACTACCAGCAGGCCGAGACCAATACCTCCATCCGTGAAGGCTGGTTCTACCGCGACGATACCGAACAGAAAGTGCGCAGCGCCGACGATGTATTTGATATTTACGAGAGGTCTGTCGGCGGTAACTCCACTTTCCTCCTGAACATCCCGCCCAACCGCGAGGGAAAATTCTCACCTGAAGATGTGTCCGTACTGAAAGAAACCGGCAAGCGCATCCGCGAAACCTACGGCACCAACCTTTTCGTTAAAGCCAGCATCTCCAAAACCAACCAGGAAATACTGATCACCACCCCGGCCCCGGTTACCATCAACCGCCTCGCCCTGCAGGAAGACATCCGCACGAAAGGTGAACGCGTAGAAAAACATGCGCTCGATGCCTGGATCAACAATGAATGGAAAGAACTCGCCACTGCTACCAATATCGGCTATAAGCGGATCCTCCGCTTCCCGGAAGTAACAGCCAGCAAATTCCGTGTCAGGATCCTGGAATCGCGTGACGTACCCACCATCAGCACCGTTACCGCGCATTATTATAAGACCCGTCCGCCGCAACTGCAGCTGGCCAGGAACGCATCCGGCATGGTCAGCATCGAGCCATCGCTGCAAGATTTCGGCTGGAACCCGCATGGACAAAACGCTGCAAAGAACATCAACAGCGGCATCGATATCTATTATACCACCGATGGCAGCACGCCTACAAACAAGGCGAAAAAATATGACCAGCCTTTTTCCTTCACAGCAGGCGAAGTGAAAGCTTTTGCCATTGCCAAAGACGAGACTGGCAGTGTAACCAGTCGCCAGTTCGGCATCATCCCCAAAGACTGGAAACTCGTAGGTGCCGACAGTGAAACCGGCAAGCACGCCGCAGCCCTCGCGTTTGACGCCAATCCCAAAACGTACTGGCGGTCGGAGCCAACCGGCGCCGCCCATTTCATCACGATCGACCTGGGAGCCAGCACCACCCTTAAAGCATTTGCTTACACCCCGCAAACGCAAACCCACGGTAAAGGCATGATGGAAAAAGGGATTATTAAAGTAAGCACCGACGGCAACACCTGGACAGACGCAGGCACTTTCACTTTCGGCAACCTGGTGAACGATCCCACAACCCGGAAGCACGCCTTCAACGCCCCTGTAACGGCGAGGTATGTACGAATAGAATCTACCGGTATTGCGGCGAACGACCAAACCCTGGCGATCGCGGAACTGGAATTCTTTGAATAAGACAGGGGCAGGCGCCCCCTCATTTCTTTAATGGATCAATTTCATCAATTAACCGCACCAAATTAGCAAATGACTTCTTATATCTCTTCATAACCATTTCCTTCTCGTCCTGTTTGAAATGCAGTTCGGAAATGGCATTCTTCCTGATGTAATAGTTGAATTTAAGGTTCACTACCCCTGGCTCAATTTTGCTTAAAGTATAGTGAACGAGGTAATTCAGGCCTTCGTCGTTCTCAGTGAACTCAATCAGGTCGTCAGCCAGCACCTTGCTTCGACTGCTGATTATTGCCTCGCCATCTTCCGAAGTGATCTTGCACCTCATTCCTGAACGGGGAAGAAGGTCGTTAAATTTTTCTGCTTGTTTCACGCCTTCCATCCAACGACTGCGCAATTCAAAATCTGCCGTTGCCCTGAACAGCAGCCGAATACGCGTTTTGAATGTCTTCCGCATGGAGAAAGCAAGCGCCAGTTCTGAAAATTTTACTTTCGGCACCAACACTGGTTTGATCTCATCGCGTAGCATCCCCAGCTGGGTATATTGAAATGAAATGTTCCCGATGTCGGTAAGTTTATTTCCACTATGCCATTGGGGCCATTTGGCTGAGTTTACATGTATAAAGGGAAACATGTTTTCCGTCGCCAGCCAGTACTCATGATCCTCGATATCATTTTTCATCAGGTTATGGGCGATGATCACATCCCTTCCCATCAGCTTGCTGAAATTCCTGACTTTATATTCTGTGAGCTCGCCATAATGGGTAATGATTTTCAGGGTGAGCTTAACGGCCGACTGGCAGGCATTGCAATTGCAATATTTACTGAGGTCATATGATGCCAGGTGCGTGTGGAAATCACAAAACATTTTTTCAACCTGCTTAATAACCTGGTGTGCATCCGGCGAGTCGTCGTACCGGTAAAACAGGATCGCATCTCCTTCGATCTCAGATAGCCTGAGACCAATCTGGTTGGAGTTCACCAACACCTCCAGCAATTCCTGGATGATCAGGCGACTGTGTTCAATGTCGGCTTCATTTACAAACCGGGAAAATCCGCTGATATCAGGAATGAACAAAAGGCCATTTTTTCCCATTTCAGGTTCAGTTTGTCAGTTCGGCAATGTATCAAAAATCCTGCATAGTAGGCCTGACCACAATTTCGTTGATGTCTACATCTGCCGGTTGCTCGATCGCAAATGCAATGGCCCGCGCCACCGATTCCGCCGGAATAGCCTGTTTGTAAAACTCGTTCACGTATTTGGCGCTTTCCGAATGCGAGGTGCCGAGTTTCAGTTCTGAGTCAACGGAACCGGGTTCTATTGTAGTGGTACGAATGCTTTTGCCTACTTCCTGCCTCAGCCCTTCACTGATCGCCCTTACCGCGAATTTGGCTCCGCTATAAACGGTGCCACCCGGACTGAACACCTTAACTCCGGCCACGGACCCCATATTTATGAAGTGGCCCGATTGCTGTTTTTCAAAAAACGGTAATGCTGCTGCAATGCCATACAACACCCCTTTGATATTAATATCGATTATGCTGTCCCATTCGTCCGTCCTGGTCTCTGACATTGGCGCAATGGGCATAATGCCGGCATTGTTGATCATGACATCAAGCCTGCCGTACGTACTGACAGCTTTATCAACCAGGCGCTTCACCTCAGCTTTGTTTGTTACATCGGTGAGCTCGTAAATCGCCGTGCCGCCGAGAATTGAGATTTCAGCTACTATTGATTTCAGTTTGCTTTCGCGCCTGGCTCCTAATACAACTATTGCACCTTTTGCAGCCAGGTATTTCGCAGTGGCTTCACCCAGTCCGCTGCTCGCGCCTGTAATGACAATTACTTTGTCTTTGATGTTGTTTTCCATTTGTAATCATTTATGCATTACAAAGTTGAACCGCCCTTCCTGTTATTTCAAATCACTTCTATCACATAAATAGTATTTGTGCTCAATCACCTGATGCCTGCAATAACAGTAAGTTTTTGCTGCAGTCTACCTTTGAATCACTCACTTATTTCCTCACCTAAAAAATAGCAGTATGATACCAAAAACAATGAAGGCGGCTGTAATTCATGAATTTGGAAAGCCGTTGAAGATTGAAGAAGTGCCTGTTCCGAAACCTAAAGAGAACGAGGTGCTGGTAAAAGTTGTAACCTGCGGCGTATGTCATAGCGATGTGCACGCCGCAAACGGGGAATGGGCAGTGAAACCCGAGCTTCCTTTAATCCCGGGTCATGAATCTATCGGTTATGTCGCAGCCCTCGGACCTTATGTGAAGAATTTGAAAGAAGGCGATATCGTGGGTGTTCCCTGGCTGAACAGTACCTGCGGTTACTGCAGTTATTGCTCTTCGGGTAAGGAACCGCTTTGTACTGATCAGCATAACAGCGGCTATACAGTTAACGGGGGATATGCCGAGTATGTGATTGCAAATGCCAACAATGTAGCCCGCTTCCCGAAAAATGGTTTTGATTTCAAAGAAATGGCACCGATCCTTTGCGCAGGAATAACCGTGTACAAAGGTTTGAAAGCAACAGGGATCAGTCCTGGTCAATGGATGGGCGTTTCGGGAATCGGTGGACTGGGTCACCTTGGCGTTCAATATGCGAAGACAATGGGATTTAAGGTCGTCGCAATCGATATCAATGATGAGAAATTGGAACTTGCCAAAAGGGTGGGAGCAGACCTCACGGTGAATGCTTCCAAAGAAGATCCTGCTGCCTTCCTTAAGCGCGAAGTTGGTGGCGTGCATGGGATGCTGGTGACTGCGGTAGAGAACGAAGCGTTTGGACAGGCAATTGGCGGAATCAGGCCCGGGGGTACGATGACCATGGTTGGCATTCCCGAGGGTAGCGTGGATGTGCCCATTCTCGATTCGATCATGAATGAGATTACAGTAAAAGGTTCATTGATCGGAACAAGGGAGGAAATGCAGGAGGCGATAGAGATCGCACTGCAGGGGAAAGTGAAGACAGTTGTAACAGGCGCAAAACTTGAAGACATTAATGAGATTCTTCCCAGGCTGAAGAAAGGAAAAGTAGAAGGGCGGGTCGTTCTCGAAATCTCAGAACCATTATAAACAGGCGGGAAGAAAGAACAAGGTGATGTAATGTCACCTTGTTCATTTATTGTTCATTTCAAATTCTATGTTGTGAAAAAAGAATATCCCGATTTTGGCAGGATCCTGAGATTCTCTGTCGATCAAAACGCGCATGCAGCTTTCAAACCTGCAGTCAGCAATTATTTAAAGAATGTACGGCACGCAGAAGGAAATATTATTGCGGAGTCTTACACAGATAAACAAAACAGCAACAATATCTGGATAATTGAACGTTGGGAAGACCGGAACCTTGCTGGGCAGTATGCACCAGGCTTGCCTGTAAGCGCTGCTGAAATCATTTCCCTCACAGACCTGTCGCCGCTTTCAAAGCAGGCATGGCAAAAGGATGGCCTTACTGGTGACGCCGTTACCATGATGCTGTTTATTCATGCTATGGATGGCAAAGCTGTTAGCTTAAAAGAATTATTTTCTACGGCGATGCCTGTATTTAGAAATAGCAGCGGCATTCTCCTGTACCAATTCAGCCAGTTGGAGGGTAACCAGGACCGGTTTGTGACCTTCGAAAAATTCAGGGATGAAAAGGCTTTCAGGGAGCATCTTGATTTCCCGGTCTCAGGTCCCATCATGCAGTTTCTGCAGGCCTCGATCCAGGATCCGCCGTTTGAAAAGAACTTCTTTGAGCTCTCGAAATTCGCCTCGTAAAGCAGATGTTCAACACATGCGCTGTTACAATAGAAATGGCAGCTGCCGGTACCAGCAGGTGGATGAATCGTTCGAGTGTGGCCTGGTTGAGAACCATCAGGCAATAGCCTGCGACAAACAAAACGATAGGCATACTCTTCCGGTGATGACGCCGGTATCCATGATACAGGGAGATGATGCCAAAGAGTAAGGCAGCGAGCATCATCGTCCATTCCACCCATTTATTTTCCAGGAATTCAATACTGAGCAGGGAAAGGCTGCTGAGAAACAGCGGCAACACTATGCAATGAATAGCACAGGTGATCGAAATTAAGATCCCTGCACCATCATAATACAGTCTCATTTTTTCACTGGCCATACTGCTGGAGTTGACTATAAAATTATTGTCTCCGCCTGCGTTTTACAATTTCTAAGTATCAATCATGTATGGTTGCACTAAACTCAACTGATGCTGCAAAAAGCGCCCCCCCCCATTTTTTTTGGAGTCCCTCACCTCAGCCTCCAAAATATTTGGACGCCCTGTATAAGTCTCACTCCCGAATGTTTAGCAGGGCAGCTACCTAAGTCGCTGTTATGCATTCTATTGAGGATTGCCCCTGCCTTGTACTACCGAATTTGGATCAACTGGCATACAAATCGCAGCCTTCAGTTACAAGCTGTTGTTATGTTGAATCTCGAATGGTTTAGGACATTTAAAGCAATTTATGAGACCGGTAACCTGACGGCCGCAGCCAACGCGTTGTATATTTCACAACCTGGGGTGAGCCTGCATTTAAATTCCCTCGAAACCTATACCGGCTACCCCTTGTTCAAGCGCGAAGCCAGGAAAATGACACCTACGGACAGGGGAACCATCTTGTATAACTGCATCTTCGATTCAATGAAAAAGCTGGAAGAAACCGAACAGGCATTTTTCAGGAATTCAAAGGTTAACAAGCCGACCATCAGCGTAGGCATGAGGTATGAAACCTTCGAATACTCACTCGAGGAGCATGTGGCGCAATTGCCTTTCAACCTGATCTTACGATTTGATAATTACACTGAAATGCGGCACGACCTTGATGCCGGTAAACTGGATATGATAGTGACACCGCATAAGGAACTACATGCCAACCTGGAATACACCCCGTTCTTTATTGAGCGGATCATCCTCGTTTGTGGCGGCAGAACCGAATCGGCAGAGCTCGATAACCTGGTTGTAAACAACGACAGGAAAGCCATGAAACATTGGTTAAAAAAACAGGTGTGGTATTCAACTGCTGCAGATATGATGTACCTCAAAAATTTCTGGATCGCCAATTTTGATTGCCTGCCGGACCTGAGTCCGAACTATATAGTTCCTCACTTTTCTTCCATCCTTCGGTGCCTGAGCAACGGAAAAGGCTTTTCGGTTATGCCGGAATTTTTATGCAGGAAGGCGATCGGGAATAACACTATCAGGCGGGTATGGGAGGCGTCTGCGAGTCTTGAAAGCATGCTTTATTTCTGCAAAAGGAAAAAGACCATCTTTGCCCACGAGATCCGGCAGCTGGAAGAGCTGTTGATCCAGAAACGCTTTTAAACTCTTTCGCTCAGCCAGCTGATGATATCATCTATCACCACACCGTTATTCCTGTCATTTACCAGGTCGTGGTAAAATCCTTCATACAACTTCAGTTCCCTGTCACTGGAAGAAACGTTTTCCATAAAGTATTTACTTCCCTCGGGGCTCGTGGCCCTGTCTGCAGTTCCATGAAGAATAAGCAGGGGAAGGCTTATCCTGTTCATGCCATTTTTTAGGTCATCAGCTGCACGTAACAATTGCTGCATTGTTTTGGCTGGTTGCTTTTCGCCTAACAGGAATGGATCATTGTTCATCGTGTCCACCACGGATTTATTCCGGGAAAAATCCTCATTGTTTAACTTCACCAGCCGGGTATGCGGAATTACATTAGCCAGGAATTTGATCGTAGCCAATGCAAACCTGGGCGCTGGAATTTGGAAGGCAAAGCTCTCCGAGATCAGGCCCGCAAGTTTGTACTGGTAGATCATGGCATACACTGAAGCAAATACCCCTCCGGCACTATGGCCAAACAGGAAAACGGGGAATGCCGGGTATTCGGATACGACGATGTCCATCAGTAAGTTGATGTCTGCAACAACATCATTATAATTGCCGATGTAGAATCTTTCGCCTTCCGATAAACCCCTTCCGGGAAGATCCAGGGCAAAAACCCCGAATTGAGCCTTGTTGAGCTGAAGGGCAAAATTGTTGTAATAGCCGCTATGCGAATTCAGCCCATGAACAATGATGACTATTCCTTTAGGCATGCCATCCGTTTTCCAGTTCCTGTAAAAAATGTCCAGCCCTTTATGACCGATAAAGCAGCCTGACTTTGGTTTTTCCTTTACTTGCATGTACATAACCTGGCTATTTAATGTAAACAGTCTTGATGTTGACAAATTCATGGATCCCAAATGAACTTAACTCCCGTCCATACCCGGAATTTTTAATGCCACCAAATGGTAAGCGGGGATCCGATTTAACCCGTTCATTTACATAACTGGAACCGGCTTCAAGAATATTCCGGGCTATATTTTCCCCTTTTTCTTTATTACTGGTAAATACGGCAGAGCCTAGTCCAAAATCGCTGTCATTTGCAATTCGTAATGCATCGGCTTCATCTTTAGCGGTAATGATCGAAGCGACCGGGCCAAATAGTTCCTCATCATAGGCCGGCATACCGGGTTGTACGTTTGTCAGGATGGTTGGCGGGTAAAAAGCATGTTTGCCCGGAGCTACTGTTCCTCCTAAAATACAGGACGCGCCTTTCTCGATGGATTTAAGAACCTGGTTGTGCAGTTCGTCCCTCAGGTCCTGGCGGGCCTGCGGACCGACATCAGTGGAAAGTGCAAGCGGGTCACCAACGACCTTTTCCTGCATTTTCTTCAGGAACATTTGCGTGAATGCTTCTGCGACCGGGGCTTCCACGATAAATCTTTTTGCCGCAATACAACTTTGCCCGCTATTGATCAAACGGCTTCCTACGCAGGTCTCCGCTGCATGTTCAAGGTCTGCATCTGCAAGTACCACGTAGGCATCACTTCCGCCAAGTTCCAATACAGTTCTCTTGAGAAAAGTTCCTGCTTTGCTGGCTACTGCGATTCCTGCATTATTACTTCCTGTCAGGGTTACCGCTTTGATATGCTGATTTTCGATGACCTTATCGATCAGGTTGCTTCCTATCAGCAATGTCTGGAACACATGCTCAGGAAAACCTGCTTCGTTTACAATTTGTTCAATGGCCAGCGCACAGCCGGGTACGTTAGATGCATGTTTCAGGACCCCGCAATTTCCGGCTGCCAGTGCGGGTGCCAGGAATCGGAACACCTGCCAGAGGGGAAAATTCCAGGGCATGACCGCAAGAATTACTCCCAGTGGCTGGAAGCTGGCATAACTCCTGGATGCTTCGGTTTCTATGACCCGGTCAGCCAGGTGTGCTGGTGCATTGGCGGCATAGTACTCACAGCACACGGCACATTTTTCAATTTCATCGAGCCCCTGGATAACAGGTTTGCCCATTTCATTTGCCATCAGGGTAGCCAATGGTTGCCTGTGTTTTCTTAAAACGCCAGCCATGTTTGTAAGCAGCCTGCTGCGTTCGGCATGGCCTGATTTTTTCCAGCTGTTCCATGCCTGGTGAGTCTGTTCTATTTTCCTGTTAACATCGTCAAGTGTCAATGTATCGTAGGTTTTGATCTGCTCACCACTAGTGGGATTAATTGAAACGATACTCATAATCGAAGTTTTTAGAATAAGACAAATTCTTTTGGTTGAATAGGCTTTGGGATATTTATTTCTCCTGTTATTCCAAGCAGGTCAATCTCTATGGATCTGCAAATGGAAAGCATAGGTGTGTCGTTGTGCAGTCCTTCAAAAGGATTTTCTGAATAATCCCCTATCATTTCCAGCACCAGGTATACCCAGCTAACGATAACCCCGACAGGGATACTCAGCCAGATAGCCGCGCCACCTATCTTGTTGAATTCGGCAATTATTCCAAAGGGGAGGAGGAAAACGAAGATGCAGACAAACAAAAAACTGAAGCTGGCATATTTGCGGGGGAAAGGTGTTCCTTTAATTCGTTCCACTTTAGCCTGCACACTATGCAGGTCATTAATTGCTCCCTGGATATTACTTTGTTGGATCGGGTTAATTGCCTTGATGTCGAGCAGGTGCTGTACCATTTGGGATTGCCTTTCCAGCAGTTGTACAGCAATGTTGCTGTGACCCTGAATATTGAGTTGTTCCGCTGCCGGCAGGTAATTCCGGTTGGCGATCTCATCCAATTCGGCTTTGAACATGTCAATAAGCCTGGCGCGTCGTTGCCGGTTATGACGGCCTGTTCTCCATACATTATGCAGGCTCACATGCTCCCAAATAGCTGGTTCAAGTAGCTGTATACGCAATTGATAGATGTACGCGATATGCCGGAAGATGATTTGTTGCCTGATGCTTTTGCCCTCGTCCTGGTTAACCGCTTCTTCTGAACGGTAATTTTTGACCATTACAGCCAGCTGCCTGCTTTGGCCGGTGATCTCATCCCAGAGCCTTCTTGCTTCCCATAATCTTCCGTACGACTGGTTGTTTTTGAAACCCACATAGAATGCGACGGCAGTGCCAACCAGCGAAAGCGGCAACCACGGGAACAGGATCAGTTTACAACCTGTGCAATAATAAACGATAGTCACAAGCGACATCCATGTGGTGAGCCACCAGATATGATGACCTGCGAATTCATACATTGACTTTAGCGAAAGTGTTTTCCTGACTATCATAAGAGCGACTGACTTGCCAACCCAAAATTGACGAAGGAAATGCTGGCTAACAAATAACCAGAATCATAGCTGCCCTAATAATTTTAATTGATTGGGGATTTAACTTACCCCGTTGGCGGAATGAGATTATCCCGGGTGTCTACTACTAAAGACATCCGCATGAACAACCAGTCAGCCGCGACGAACAAAATACCTCCCGGTCCCATTCCCCACACGGTAATGGCCGAAGAATATGTCAAAGCAATTGCCGCTTTCATTTACGGCTGGGCCTGGCCGCTCGTAAACGTCCATAACCGGATTGAAGAATTCAAAAAGGCTCCATATCCCCTCTATGGCGGGGGAGCATTTCCCGTTGCGCCGCCGAACCAGATGTGCATGCTCACCGATTATGTCAGGCCGGAAGAAAGGGGGGTTGCCTGTCCCAACCAGGACGTAGTGTACGGTGTATCGGGGCTGGACCTCACCCAGGGACCGGTAGTGCTGCAGGTCCCCGATTTCGGCGATCGATTCTGGGTTTACCAGGTCTGCGACCAGCGGACAGACGCATTTGCCACACTGGGAAAAACCTATGGCACCAAACCAGGGTTCTACCTGCTTGCGCATAATGACTGGCAAGGCAAAACGCCGGAAGGTATCACGCAGGTCTTCCGATGCAGCACTGCACGCGGCGTGGTGATCCCAAGGGTATTCCAAAGCGATGACCCGGAAGACAAGAAAGCTGTCCAACCCCTGGTAAATCAAATTGGGATTTATCCCCTGGCCGACTTCGACGGCAAAATAAAAATCACCGACTGGTCAAAAACCCCGTCAACCCCGCCGGATCCTGCCGGTGACAAAGGAGAAACCAAATGGGTGAGACCGGAGATCTTTATTGACCAGCTGGCTGAGATCCTTGCGGAAGTTCCCGCCCTGCCGGGAGAAGAAGCCTTGTACGCGCAAATGCATGCGCTGGTTGACGCCATTACGCACAACACGGCGCTCGGCGAAATAGCGAAGTCGGCATTGATTGAAGTGGACAAAAACCTGGTACCCGAGATGTTTAAGTTCGTGAATGTCGGTTACCAGGTTCAACACAATTGGACCACCCAGCGCAATGGAGCAGAGTTTGGCATCGATTACCTGACCAGGCTCGCCTGCGCGAAGTCCAATATTTTCGTGAACAGGCCGAACGAAACCAAGTATTTCTACCAGGATCTCGATGCATCCGGCGCGCGGTTGAACGGGTCAGCTAATTACACGGTCACCTTCGCAAAAGGCGAGCTGCCACCGGTAAAAGGTTTCTGGTCATTGACCCTGTATAACCCGGAACATTTCTTTTCGCCGAACGATCTCAACAGGTATTCCCTCGGAACGAAGAATAAAAATCTGCGGCTAAACCCGGATGGCTCTCTCACCATCTATGTGCAAAGCATACCGCCGCCCGAAGACAAAAAGAGTAACTGGCTGCCGGCTCCCAATGAACCGTTCTCCCTATACATTCGCTGTTACTGGCCGGATGAACGCGTTATAACCGATAACTGGAACCCGCCGCCAGTATTGAAAGTGAAGTGACTGCTACAGCTTTTCATACCAATCCAAAATATAGTCGGCCACCTTTTCCCAGCCCGGTTCACCGCAAATGAAATGGCTTTTGCCCTCAACGATCTTTACATCAACGCGGCTGTTACCATCCTTATACCTGCCGGCTATTGTTTGTGTTAGTCCAGGTGGGAAAATATGATCGTTGCCACCACCAACAAACAGGATAGGCGCGTGGGGCTTCTTAAAATCAATATTTGAAAAGGAGTTTAAAACCAGTTCACGACTGACCTTATAGCTCTCAGGCACCGCATATTTTTCAAATGCCTTTTGTTTCTCTGCGTCGGGGAGTGTATTGAAAAACGCATAATCGTACCATTGACGGCTCCCCATAAAATATTTAGCGGAAGAAAAAAATCCAAAGGCCGGCAACACTGTCTTGAGCGTTTGAAACGGGGGGAAGACATTCTTCGGTGGAGCTCCGTCAATGCTGACGCCAGCTGCTGCCTGTCCCATTTCAACCAGTTTCATTGTTACCATACCAGCCATGGAGTGACCAATTACCAATGGCTTCTCAGGCAAAGTATCTATTAACCGGTCAATATTGTTTACCACATCTATAAACCCGGTATTGACAAGGTCAGGATGTACTTTTGCCCTCAGGTCGGCAGGATTGCCTCCATGCCCTGGATTTGAAGGGGTATAAACTGTATATCCCTTTTGTTCATAGTAACGTTTCCATTCTGCCCAGCTTAGGTCATTCACAAAATTGCCGTGAACCAGCACAATGGTTTTTGATTTTGCCATATTAGTTTCAAAACTTATGTCTCCCAATATATAAAATGATTACCGGAGACATTCAACTAATTCGCAAATCAACATATGATGGTCGCAATTAGACATGAATAAAGTCAATTTCTATTGGCTGCCAGCAGTTTTTCCAGGTTGGCCAGCGACATTTTGAATCCTTCTGTGAAGCCCATTTCAATCAACTTCTCCATACGTTCAAGGGATTCGTTGTAAATAGAAATTTTCACTATCGTGGTTCCGTTTTGTTCGCTGAAACTGTAATCCCACTCTGAACCCGGCAATTGAAGATTTTCGTTTTCATCGGCAAAAGCATTGAACATTTTGAAATTGGTTTTCGGGCTGATGGAAGTGTATTTCTGGACTGCCCAGCGCTCCAGTCCCTCCGGGCTTACCATGGCATAGAACCTCCGCCCGCCAACGGTGAAGTCCATGAATTTTGTTTTTGATGTCCAGGGTTTCGGCGCTACCCACTGGTCAAGTAGTTCGGCTTTGGTAAACGCATCCCATACGCTATCCAGGTCAGCATCAAACTCCCTTGTAATGAATACCGTTTTCGCTGCTTTGTCAACGGTAAAGTCAAATAGCAGATTGGTTGTCATTTTTTTTGTTTTTTAATGGTTGATAATACTTTGTCGAGTTGATTGAATTTAGTTTCCCACATGGTCCTGAATTGTGCCAGCCAATTGTCAAATTCCTTCATCTTCTTAGGGTTGAAATGATAGTAAATTTCCCTGCCGGACTGTTCCGGCTTTATCAATCCACATTCCTGTAGAACTTTAATGTGCTTTGACACTGCCTGCCGGCTCATATCGAACTTTTCGGCCATGGCATTTGGCGTTAATGCCTGAATGGCAATCAGGGTCAGGATAGCCCTGCGGGTAGGATCGGCTATGGCCTGGAATATATCTTGTTTCATTTTGCAAGTATTAAAATACGCAACCTACAGGTTGCAAATATATGTGCAACTTTTGGGTTGCGCAAATTTTATTTTACTTGCTCCAGCCAGCCGCCGCTAAATCCTGCTTTGCGCAGCCCGCTAATAATGTGTGGGCATTGTTTGAAAATCGTCCATGTAAGTTCAGATTGATAGTTTTCTATCATCATCACTACCGGGCCACGATTCAACCCGAATTGCCAGGGCGACAACCATCCGAATGGATTATCTCCTCTTTTGGGAAAAGTGGCATTGAAGCTGGCCTGGAATCCCTTGTTTTTTCCAAACAGCAGGAAAATTATTCCCAGGACAAATCGTGCAGCTCTTAGCACCAGCTTTGGTGCAAAGGGTAACGCTGTAACACATACCCATGGCGATATTGTACCGTCATCTGGGCCATATGGTGCTCCGCGGGCTATATAGTCATAGAAAGTTCTTTGCACTCCATTCACCTTATAGGTGGCGGGACCAGGCCCATCGCTTGCGGTAAGTCCCCATACATATTTGCCATACCTCCTGAAACCCATCGGGTTTTCAAGAGCATACCTATAGTGAACAAGCACTGCCCGGCAGCTGTTTTCAAAATAATCTATCCCGTATTTTGTATTTATGCTATCACTAATGCCCCTGAGATCAAGCCATAGCTGGGACATCTGGTGAATGAAAAGCGGGCCCGCATATAGATACTCAATGTCGTAGGCTTTTTTCCATTCAAATGAGGATAGCCACTCCAGGTACCCAGCCTCGCTGATAGGATGTGTTGGTGATCCCAGGGCAAGGATATAGAGGATATGCGCCTCGCTGTAACCATTATTCCATCTTTGTTCACAGAAGCCTTTTTCGGGTGTCCAGCCATGTGTAAGTGTAGCCGCCCCGTTTCGCGCCCAGTCCCAATCTACCCGCTCATAAAGTACGTCTCCCAGATTCCTTAATTCTTCTTCTTCTTCGTTATGATGGGTAAAATAATGCCTGGCTGTCAATATCCCTGCCATCAAAATTGCGGTATCAATTGTTGACAGTTCAGATTCCCACATTCTCTTACCAGTTTGCATATTGAGAAAATGGTAGTAAAACCCCATGTATCCTGTTGAATCGGGCTCAGGCCCTTGTTGGCTTGAATGCAGAAATCTTAGCGTCTGTAATATTCTTCCCCGCGCCTCCTCACGACTGATATAGCCCCGTTCCACACCGATTATGTAAACATTTATGGATAAACCGATCACAGCGATGCTTGATGGGCTACCCGCTTCCGTTTTATCAGCTATGAGGCCATTATTGCAATTTTTTTCATCAATAAAGTAATCAAAGGTTTCACGTTCCAGGCGTTGCAGTATTTCCGAATCCGTGGTAAAGTGCAGCAAATATTTTAGGGCTAATATTACATCCATGTTACCTCCGATTGATACTCTTGCTATTGCAACTCGAATGCCACCACTGAACCTCCTTATCATTGACGATCCGGGCTTTCCCGGTTACTGATTGCCGCCGATGGGTAACTTCTTACAAATTTGAAAAATGTTCTTTACCACTTCTTCATTGAAACCATGTGCGGCAGTTGACAACAGGATATATTCTTTTTTCGGTGCGGTGACCTGGTCAAAGTAAGGCCTTGAAATTTCCGCCGGGGTCATAATATCTGTTGCGCCCTGGAGGATATATATGGGGATCTTGAAACTCAAACCACTCACAGGCCTGGACATTGGCTCGATGCCAAGCTTTTTGTCACCTTCAAAGTAAACGAAGGAATAATCATCTCCATCATAACGATGCTGGTTGTCTTTTTCATTATCATATTCAGCCGATATTTTCATCCAGTGTTCAGGAGCTGGTGTGGAATTCAGCTGTTCATACTTTTTTAAGATGCGGAAGAACTGGCCATATTGCCGTGCTGTGTCGTAGGGTGGCATTCCAAGCGCATCCAACACCGCTAGTGATTTTTGGTCCGATGCTTTCTTTACCTGTTGATAGGCTTTCTGCCAGGCGAGCTTCAGGTCATTAGCGGGATACACCAGCTGGGAATGCCCGATATAGGCATAGAATAGGTCAGGTCTTAGTTCCGCTAACTGGATCCCCAACACCGATCCCCAGGAAGAACCGAACAAAATAATCTTTTGTTTGTCCAGATGCCGGACCAGGTATTCCGCCACTTTAATGCCATCTTTGATCATTTCCTCCACTTTCAGTGGGTTGGATTTTATAAACGCTGGCGTTAATTCAGCAGGAGCTGTGCGCCCATAGGTTTTCCCGGCACCGCGTTGGTCCCATTGTACCAGGACAAAATCCTTTTCCCATCCGCTGAACATTGCATCAGCATATGGAGTCAATGGGCTACCTGGCCCTCCATGTAGAAAGAGGATAACCGGTTTCGAACGATCGCCTTTTATCGTGATCCATTGTTCAATGCCATTTATCTGGACAAAGCCCTTTTCATCAATTTGTGCGTTTTGTGATTTGGATATGATTGGTGTTACCAGTAGACCAAGGATGACAACCAATTTGGGCATGCTAGTTATACCTCCGTTATATACTTGTCTTTTTTTTTCCACTTAAAAAAGGTTGTTTAGTTAATTGATCCTGGTAGTCGCTTATTTTAAAGAATGGCCAGACATCATAGTCGCCTGACTTTTGCCACTCGTAATAGGAAATAATTTGTTCTTCTCTTTTATTTCTGTAATGGTGCCCGAGTGTCAGGACTGACAAGATCAAGTCCGATAATGAGAATTGTAACAATGGGTTGTTCGTGTTGAAATAAGGCCATCTATATTCCTTATCAGAATGTAGAAATAAAATGCAGCGTGCTATGATTTTAAATGAATCCTTTCGTAATGCATCTGACTTAATCAGCTTATGATTTCTTGTGTCGTCATATAGCCCCCAACACAACTCAAGCATAGGCTTAATGATTGGATCGTCGTTTTCTCTCTTTGATAGTTTTGATCGGTGATATTGCTCGGGAAGCCAGCCGTCCGAAACGTCATTCATAACGGCTTCTTCAAATTCGTCATTTGAGATCAGTCCAACTGACAAGTGGCGTAAATGAAGGACAAGTTTTTTTCTTCGTTCCTTGTCTACCATATTTTTAAATTAGGTTACCAACGGATAGTACTTTCTGTTGTGTCGACAGGCATTGGAATCGTATCTATAGGAATAATAATTTGCCACTTCAAAATTTCTTCTGCTTTAGACTGGATCTTTTTCCTCAAGCCTTCATAGGCAGGGCAAGGGTTCTCCCAAATTTCGATGACCACTCTATCTATTATATTTTTTTGATCGGGCATGCAAGTCTGCGATGCCAGGCGATTTAGCATAGTGTCCAATAGCTTTGAGCTTCTGTCACTTTCTTGTACAACCAGAGCTTGAATGAAATCTTCTGGCGCAGCCCTGTCGGCAACGACACCGGAAAATCCATGAGGTCGATTTCCTGAGAATTTGTAAAACCGCCTGCGATGATAGGCCTGCAAAACATCCATGTATGCTGTATCAGGAAATTCTGTCATTAGCTGAAAAGATATATCGCTTAACCTCCCGACATACCTCAACAATTTATTCTTAATAAATACCACATCCTCCTTTTTCTGGAACATTGCAAGCCCATATAGTGCGTACTCAATGTCACTGAAACCTAGTTCAAATTCTTCATCGGGGTCTAAGCGCCTGGGACGTGTTGCCATATCCTTGATGAAAGGGTAATATTTCTCTTGCGGCTGTAATGTTTTCAGAATAGTATAAGCAGATGTCAGGTAATTATGTTTGGTAAGTACCTGCTCAACCGTTTTGTCTTTTAATTCCTGTGTTTTCCAAACTGCCTCCTGCAAAATGTCGTCTGTCACTGTCCGGTCCCAGATACCAAACTCACCAGCATCGGTGAAAACAAGGGCTGTGTCGTCCAGGTGCCCCATTATTATTTCAAAATGGTTGATGGATTTTCGTTTCAGCATTTCCCGGAATGCTGAAGCCCGAATTATCGGATGCTCAGATTTGCCAAGGCGCTCAAGCTCTTTATCGGTAGTCAGGGATTTCAAGGCACTGTCACTATGCATTACAATTCCTTTTTCAACCATTTTTGTTAGATGGGGCTGAAGTTTTTTCGGGGAATCTTTGATAGCATAGCGATAAGTATTGTTGTTAGTGCAAGAACAAATGATGAATGTCAGTAGCAGAATTATTTGTTGTTTTGGTCGAAACATAATCTTAAGTCTTATCGACTACCGAAAAATAGCTTTAAGACGCCAGATTTGCAAGCCGAAGATATTTCACGGTCGCTTCTCCCACATCAATTGTCCCAGCACCAGCGATTTAATTTCGCCATCATCCCTCGGGATAAATTCATAGCCTGTGCTGTAATTTCCCTTGCCCTGGCTTTTGAACCTGTTGTTTCCCAAAGAGATCACAGAAAAGTATTTTTGGTGGACTTCTAAACTGCGCCAGCGTGGGTGAAAAAGACCGATCCACAAAAAAAACAATTGCATACCCCTGTTTATTGTCGTACCTTAACTAGCATCTTTCCACGATATCCGGTACCCGCCGGATTTTTTTATTTCCCCTCATTACCGAACTACATTGATTACCGCGACTCGCTGCCCTTATTAAAACCACCATCCGTCGGTCTGCATACCCTGTAATTCCATTTTCATCACTTAAACTTTTTGCTATGCAGATTTCATTTACGCCACCGCTGGCCACGAAGTTTTTCATCACTCACCGACTTTTCATCCTGTTGGCCCTTGGTTTTGCCATGGTCGTTCCGGGTTGTAAAAAGGATGGCCACCCGCCCAATGGTCCAAAAACCGCGAAGCTGCTGGTTGCCGACCTGAAAGAGCTCCAGGGCAGTACTGTCGGCCCTGACAAACAGTTGTATGTAACCGCACCGCTCGACGGCACCATCTGGAAAGTAGACCCGAATACCGGCGACTACACGCTTTTCGCCACCGGGTTGCCTAAGCGAAACCCCGACCCATTCTACATTGGTGCCGGGGTGATCGATGTAGTCTTCCTTGGCAATACTGCTTATGCGCTGGTAACTGGTGTTGCGGCGGATCTCGGCGGGACTGATGTCGTAGGCATTTACCAGGTAACCGGTCCGGACAGCTATACCATTACTGCGGATATCGGCGCGTGGGCAACGGAACATCCCCCGGTGCCTGACTTCTTCGTGGCCACTGGCTTCCAGTACTCGTTCGAACCTTACCGCGACGGTTTCATTGTCGCTGACGCGCACCATAACCGCTTACTTTATGTCACCCTCGACGGCGGGATCACCGAGGTGATCGCCTTCGCGAATGAGGTGCCGACAGGGCTGTCGGTGAAAGCCAACACTGTCTTCTTCACCAAAGCCGGTCCCATTCCTCACCATCCTGAGGATGCGAAACTCCTGACCCTCCCGCCAAAGTCGCCCGTCGCCCTTGAATTGGCCTCCGGTGAGGGATTGGAAGTTGGGTTATTCGTTGACGTGGAATTTGACCGTTGGGGTATGATCCATGTTCTCGCACAGGGCAAATGGGATGGTCCCTTCGAAGGGGCTCCGGCACTGCCAAACACCGGCGCGCTCCTGAAGTTCAAACCGAACGGCAGTTTCAGCACCGTCGTAAAAGGACTGAACCAGCCCACTTCGCTGGAGTTCATTGGCAACAACGCTTACATTGTTAGCCTGATCGGCGAGGTCTGGAAGATAGACGATTGCTCGCCTTCGGCTTATGGGAATTAATACTGCTGAGCGTAACATGCTTCCTGCTACTTAGCAATAGTCCTCGTTTCAAACGAGGACTATTTATATTGATCCAGCAACTTGCCAATTTGAACTCCTCAGTAGTTTCATGAAGGAATTCTAATAACATGTTCTCGTTCTGCTGCAAAAGATAATGCAGCTTTGATATGGTCCTCATTAATTTCAGGATACTCTTCAGTAATTTCCTGGAAAGACATTCCTGTAGCCAACCAGGTCAGGATATCAAATACAGTTATCCGGGTATTAGTGATACATGGTTGACCGAAACGCTTTTCTGCCTTAATCTTTATGTATTGCTGATAACTCACGATCTAATAATACAAAATTCAGGTAAACAGGCAAACTTGACCCGTATTGAAGCCGTACATTGGGTGACAATACCTAGTTTTTCTAAAGTTCGTTATTCCCGATCTATTTCAAAATAAAAGTCCGTGGCTGGTTAGCGCCAATATCAAATGCGAAAGAATTATTTGAAATCGTAATTCCATTCTTATCCAACAACTCACCCCTTAAATTACACAGGTAGGCTTTCCTGAATAAGCTATTGCCGGGAAGCGTAACCGTGCATTTTCCGGAACGTCCCGCTTCTTCCCAAAAACGAATCAGGGCTTCATTCCCTTTCTTGTTGAATGAAGTAACCAGGATGCCTTTGCGATCCAGTGATAGTCCGCCCTGTGTATTGGGCAACTCACCAGAGGTTTCATAATTATGGGCAAAAGCCAGTGATGTAGGCGCATAGTACGCTGCACTCAATGGTGTGCGGGTTTCTTCAGCAGGAGTGATAAGGGCAGACTCTGCATCATAGTTTTTGTAACTCCAGACGTAAAACTTAGCCGAATGCGACCCTTCTACCCATTCTGTAAAATTAGTGCCCCATACATTGTTAAACAGGTTGGAAAACACAGTGCCGGTTGAAAGCGTCCTTGTTTTGGAATATACCCCAATCCCCGGCTGGTCAATACTTACACCCGGGGTATGTGGACAATTCAGACCAATGCCCCCTGCCTTATCATACATGGCCATCGCTGTGTTGAGAAAATAAAAGTCGTGATTGGCTTTATTCACAAGGTCGTGTTGCGGATCCACAATGCCGCCAGTACGCAACAGGCGATATTCCGGTTTGTCTAATGCAAACGGGAAAGCCACCCAACCCGCTTCAGGATTGGGTACCGGCTTCTTCCCGTCTTGTCCGACCATAATCTCGATATAGGGCTCATTTTCGTAGAGCGTATAACTGACCAGGTATCGCTGTGCACTGCTGTCGTTTAACCGGCACATTGCCGTAGCACGGATCATGCTGTTGTTTTTTAGCCAGTCTATTTTATCACATTTCCCGGTGAACCTTACCTGGTGCTGGTTAGTCACCTGGCTTTTTAACCTGATGAACTCCTGGCCTGCCCAATCGGCACTACCGGGCTTGATATAATTGTTATTGTACGCTTCTATTTGTTCCTGCCCCAATTGTTCATACACGTATTCACCAAAACCATATTGGCTCCGAGCATCCACCAGTTCCCGGTTGTTTTGCTTGTCAAATGCTGACTGCAATGTTCCCTTGGATGGATCAATGACCAGTTTAAAGTATTTATTCTCCAATACCCGGTTTTGCTCGTTGGCTGACAACGTTGAAGAAGCAACTCCATCTTCATTGGAAACGACAAAAGTTTTATATCCGCCGGCCGGAACATCCATCGCGTCAAAAGATAGCAGGTTGTGGTCCTGGTGCACCGGAATGATCTTCCCTGTCCCGGGATCCTTAAGCGCTTTAATGGCCGGCACCGGATGGGATGGATTTTCATAAATGCTTTGAAACAGGGTTACCCGCCCACTTCTTGCCCATGGAAGGGGGTTGTAAACGGTAACATGCGGGGTTTTATCTTTCACAGATTTCACCAGTTCAAAAAGAAGGTTCCGTTTTAATGGCCACATTATTTTCTCCGCTTTTTTTGTATAGGCTGATTTTTCTTCCCATGATTTTTCCAGGAAATAATAATTGCCTGCGGCCCTGTTGATTTTAAATTCATCATCGTATTTCCAGAACAGCTGATGACCATGCGACATGGCTCCGCCGAACGTATGTTCGTCAAACAGTAACATGTTTTCAGTCGCCTTATTTACATACCTGTCAATGGAAACATTTTTGCCTTTCCATACATTCATGTGGGTATTCAACTGCTCAGTCACATAAGTTTCACGTTGAAAGACTTTATTGGTTTTTACTTCCTCCGGCATAGACATAAAGCCATGGATCCAGGTATCCGGCATGTCACCTTTTACAACAGGCAATTGTGGATTTTCTTTCATCAGCAAATCATAGAAATCCGAAATTCTTCCAATGTGGACGCGGGCATTGGGCATTTTCTCTTTGGCTTCTTTTAATAAAGCTGCAACCTCTTTGGGATCGGGCGCACCGGTGTTTTCGTGCGTATGAATCATGGCCAGCCATGTTTTGTGGGGCCAGTCTTTAGGCGGTAAAACCCCGGAACCATAATATTGCGCCCAATAAAAGGTGAGCAACTTTGAACTGTCAGGCCCCTGCCACCAAAACAACGTAGGTACATCCGGTGAAGTTGAACCGGGATTACAACCGATATGCAATATGTCCACACCAGCGTTCTTTAATAAGGTTGGAATGATCCAGGAATGCTCAGGCACATCGGTAAACTTGGCATCACGCGCAGGGTTTAGCCCGAAACGCCGGTTGATGTTATCGGAAAATGATAGACCACGGGTGAGGTTCTCCATATCGCTCGACTCGGTTTCCACCGTAAAGGGCAGGGCATGGGGAATGATGCGCTTGTCTTTAATGGCTTTTTCCAGGCGTGTTTTGTTTTCCGGTGAACAGTTGTCGAGCATATATTGCAGGGGCCATGCAGGAATTGTCCAAACAAATTGCTGGCTTTTAGGCAGTGAGGCTGTTTTGTCAATATTCTCCAACGTCTTTTCCAGCATGGGTCCCGCATATTTTTGGAGGACAGCCTCTGTCCAGTCGGTATAACCGAGATCCACATGCATTTTAAAAGCTATCACTATATCTGTAACCGTATTGTTGGCATTACCTTTCCCCGCGTCAACAGCGCTTATCTGCGATTTCAATAAAGCAGGTGCAAGTAACAGGGACAGTAATAATAATTTTCTCATGGTTTCTTATTTGAACCGGTTGCGATACTCCCTCGGGCTCACTCCCATAGATTGCCTGAAGTACCGGGTGATATTATCGGGGTTGTTAAAATTCATTTCCGCAGCAATTTGCTGTATAGTAAGGTCAGAATCTTCCAGCAGGATTTTAATTCTCCTGATCCTTGCCTTCTTGATCTCTTCCAGGATGGAACTCTTGATCATCTGCTGGAATTTTATTTCAAGGATCCGGCGTGATACAACAGTTGCCTTAACCACATCGTCAACAGATATTTCTTTGGAAGGAGATTCATTGGCAATAAAGTGAAGGGCGGCGCGCACCTGTTCGTCCTCGACCGCCAACGCGCTGGTTGAATTCCGGGTGATCACCTTTGCATCCCCTGCAATGATATCAGCAGCTGGCTTTTCGCCATAGTCTATCCACCTGCATAAGGCTGTTGCTGCCTGGAAGCCTGCCAGCCTGGCGTCATGTTCGATACTCGAAAGGGTAGGACTGGCCATATCACAGATCATTGCATCGTTATCGACTCCCAGAACTGAAAGATCATCCGGCACTTTTAATCCCAATTCTTTCGCGGCTTCCAGCAGGTGAATATTCAATTCATCAGTAGCCGAGAATACAGCACATGGTGTTTCGAGTTCAGGCAGCCATTCAGTCAGCTGTGCCGGCAGTTGCTCCCATAACAAGGTTCTGTCATCAAAAATATTAGCGTTCACATAATAGCCGGTATTATTAAGTCGCTCAATATAGCCGGCTTGTCTTTCGGTAGACCATTGAAAATTCCTGAATCCCAGGAAGGCATAATTCCTGTAACCCTTCGAGATGAAATAATCAGCGGCCGCTTCACCAACCGATTTGTTAGATCCCCATAGGTTTATTTTGTCTTTATATAACTTGGTATGCGGAGCGATGATAAGCGGAATATCCAGGTCAAGCAGTTGTTCAAACCCGTCAATCTCCCTGGTCAGGATTCCGTCCGGTTTCCAGGCGATCACCCGGTCCACCAATGCATGCTGGTTATTTCCCTGGATATATTTTGGCGAGAAGGAGAAAAAAATAAACCTGTCGTGGATCCTGTTGAAATTGGCAAAGCCTTTCAGGAGATCCCTGTCATAGGCACGGGACACGTCCGCCAATACCGCCACTTTTAATTTCTTCTTCAACTTTCGCGCGATTGTTACTTTACGAAAGGTACTTACAAAAGTTCCCAGTTCACCCTTGGCACGTTCAATGATCCCAGTTCCTTGTCGCCGTCGAACAAGAGCGGGAAAAACTTGCTGTCAAGTACCTTATCCTGCTCCATGGGTGGAAAGCTTTGCAATGCCTCCAACCGCTCGTAGTTGGCGGTGTTCCCGAGCGTTCCGGATGCCATGGCATTGATTACCACTGCCCTTCTCGGCCGTACAGAAGAATTTGCATAAGAGCCATGCATGGTCAGGGGGTGATGGAAACTCGCATACCCCTTCGGTAATTCATTGGCGACCTTCTTCCTGAATATGGTTTGCTGCTCTTCGGTTAGTACCTGCGTTACGGCATCCATATCCCCGGTCAGTCCTGTTATGGGCAACAGTCCCCACTTATGGCTGCCAGGAATATAATATAGGCAACCATTATCTATTGTAGCATTGTCCAGCCCTATCCAGCAGGTAAGATGATGCATAGGTTTCGTGAAAGTCCAGTAAGAAAAATCCTGGTGCCAGGCCACTACACCACCATGTTTTGCCGGTTTACAAAATAACTGGTCATGAAAAAGCCGGAACGAATGCCCCAGCAATTGGTAGGCGGCCATCCGGAAGGCCGGCGCCCAGATCAGGTCATGAAATCCCGGCGTCACTCTCCAGCCGCCAATTGCATGAAACAGCACTTTGTCCGGGTCTTCTGACTCATTGTGCTCATAGTGGTAAAATAATTTCTTCTCCTCAGCACTTACCGCCTGGAGTTTTTCCAGTTCGTGATTTAAAACGTCTACCTGCTCCTCGCTTAAGATTCGGATCCCGGATATAAAGCCATTCTCTTCGAATGACCTGACCTGTTCTTCGGTAAGCATATACGGTTCCCATTCCGCCGGGGTTGACGGCTGCCGGAAAAGATCAGAAACCGGCCTGCTAAAATTTGCAAGGTCGGACGATAGTGTGGATGCTGAATCTTTCATACATCAATTTAGGCAACCGGCATAGCATACCTTAATTCACTTTGCGAATAAGATCAGTCATTTTGCGAATGCGTATAAAAAGGTCAATGAGTGAAAGCTAAAACTTCACTCATTGACCTATCAGCTATTGATCAGAAACGATAACGCAGTTCGTCTATCTTATTGTCCTGAACGCGTCCCTGATTTCCTGTGAAAAGATCAAAGGCTGTTCCCATGCAGCAAAGTGACCGCCCTTATCAACCTGGTTGTAGTATATCAGGTTCGGATAGGCTTTTTCCGTCCAACTCTTCGGAGCCTGGTATTGCTCGCCGGGGAACACACTCACCGCAACCGGGATGGAAACTCCCTTGGTATTGAAAAATCCACCTTTGTATTCCCAGTAAAGGCGCGATGCGGAAACGCCCGTATTCGTCAGCCAGTACAATGTTATGTTATCGAGGATCTCATCACGCGTGAGTTCACCTGTAGTGCTTGATGTCCGCTGAAGGGAAGTGTAAACCGCTTCCGCCGGCTGTCCATCTGCATCATTGTGATCAAGCAGCCATGCCGCCAGTCCAACCGGTGAATCAGCAATACCGTACAATGTCTGCGGACGTGAAGCCATCAGCCGCGCATAGTCAACCTGCTTGAAAGTCCTTACCAGTTGATCATACGCGCGATGTTCATCCGCGGCCAGACCTTCAGGAGCAGGGCTGCCTGAGAGCAAAGCCTTATCCACATCGGCAGGAACTGTTGCTGGCATGTTAGTGTGAATCGCCAGCAATCCTTTCGGTGCCTGCAGGCCCATCTGGTCTACCACGAACGCACCCCAGTCACCACCCTGTGCAACATAGCGGGAGTAACCGAGACGCTTCATCAAAACATCCCATGCACGTGCCATATGTTCCGGACCCCAGCCCGTAGTGGTAGGCTTACCTGAAAATCCATAACCCGGCATTGAAGGGATCACCACGTCAAATGCATCTTCCGCCTTTCCGCCATATGCTGTCGGATCGGTAAGCGGAGCGATCACCTTCAGCTGCTCAATAATGGAACCGGGCCAGCCGTGCGTAATGATAAGTGGCAACGCATTCTTGTGTTTCGAGCGGACATGAATGAAATGAATATCGAGCCCGTCGATCGTAGTGATGTACTGGGGCAGGGTATTCAGTTTTGCTTCCACCTTCCGCCAGTCGTAATCTGTGGCCCAATAGTGAGCCAGTTGCTGTAGCGCGGCCAGCGGCACACCCTGCGTGCGATCCGGAACGGTTTCCTTCTCGGGCCACTGCGTGGCGTTGATCCGCTTGCGCAGGTCATCGAGCCGGGACTGATCAAAATGCACCTTGAATGGACGGATGGCTGCTGAATCTTTGGGCGCAGGTGTCGCACCTTGTAGTAGGTAAGCCGCAGCGACCAGCGTGCCTGTAAATAGAATCTTCTTCATTGTTTTTGTTTTTAAAATGTTGATTGTTTACTTAAGTGAAGCTTGTGCTGGTGAAGCTTCCGGCTGGCGAAGGGAACTGAATGCTGCGCGGAGCTCTTCAGAGAAGATCTTCGGTTGTTCCCATGCTGCGAAGTGACCACCAACATTGGGTTTGTTGTAATAGATCAGGTTGGGATACGCCTTCTCAGCCCAGCTCCGTGGAGCCTGGTAAAGCTCATCGGGGAAAGCACTAACGGCAACGGGCACCTGAACACCTTTCGGATTGAAATATCCACCCTTGTATTCCCAGTAGATCCGGGCTGCAGAAATGGCGGTGTTCGTGAACCAGTACAGGGAGATATTGTCAAGGATATCATCGCGTGTAAGTCCAACTGATTCGCCTGCAAATGCACGGGAGATAAGGTTCAGGCTGCGTGCATCATGGTCTAGGAGGAAGGTTGCCAGTCCAACAGGTGAATCAGTCAAAGCTGCCAGTGTCTGTGGACGTGAACCCATATAGAAGGCATAATAAACATGCTTGTACACGAAGTCAAGCTTTTCATACTCTTTCCTTTCTTCTTCGGTCAGTCCTGCAGGAACCGGTAGGCCGGCAATGGCTGCCTTATCCACTTCAGCCGGAACAGCGCCAGGGAAGTTGGTGTGAATGCCAAGTAAACTTTCAGGTGACTGTACCGCCATCAGGTCAACGATCAATCCACCCCAGTCGCCGCCCTGTGCCAGGAACTTGTTATAGCCAAGGCGTTTCATCAGGGTTACCCATGCCTTTGCCATGTGCTCAGGTCCCCAGCCGGTAGAAGTTGGTTTGCCCGAAAACCCAAAACCGGGCATGGATGGGATCACCACGTCAAACGCGTCTTCTGCTTTTCCGCCGTGGGCAGTGGGATTGGTCAGGGGATCAATTATTTTCATCAGTTCGATAAATGAACCCGGCCAGCCGTGGGCCAAAATGATCGGGAGGGCATTCGGGTGTTTGGATTTAACGTGGATGAAATGAATATCAAGTCCGTCGATCTTTGTGATGAACTGGGGGTAGGCGTTCAGCCTGGCTTCTGCTTTTCGCCAGTTGTAAGCGGTTCCCCAGTAGTGGGCGAGTGATTTGATCGTAGCCAGTGGCACGCCCTGTGACTGGTCGCTCACCGTTTCTTTTTCCGGGAACTTCGTTGCCCTGACCCTTTTTTTAAGGTCGCCAATTTGCGATTCTGAAATATGCACTTTGAACGGACGTATAGCCGTGTCCGTTGCATTGTTGTTTTGTGCATGACTGATGCTTGTAAGGAGCATAAGTGATCCTGCTACACTGGCTTTAGCCAGTGAAAAATTGAGCTTTTTCATTTTAGTGATGTTTGAAATTTTTGAAATAAGAATTCCTGTTGTTTGTTTGGTTTCCGCGGGTAAGACGAAGCCGGCTAAAGCGTTTATGAAGGGACGAAGTGCGGAGAAGTGTTTATACCAATTGGTATAATTTTAGTCAAGAAAATATTACTTGTTGGATATCGATGGAGACCATTAGATCATTCAGTAGTGGATTTCCGCCCGGACCTTTTTTATAGACCCTGCGTTTGGAAGGCAACATGAAGCCCTGTACTTCAATTGGATCGTACATATACTGTGCGGCTTCAAAATTGCCTGCTATATCGATGCTGTAATCATGTCTTTTCAGCAGAAGATCTTCCCCGAAATAAAAAAATTGTGTTGAGCTGTGTGTGGCCAGTGTTTGCGGGAATTTCACTTCCAATACCCGCCATATTTCATTGCCTTCCTTCCAGGGTTCGGTTTCCCTGGTTGTAATGCCCGGAATCAGCAGGAAGAAGGGAGAGGTGAGATAAGTCCATAGTGCATAGCCATTGAAATAAGCCCGGTCCAGCGGATCCCATTGTTCCCTTAGCAGATGCTGGTGGATGACTTCAGGATTGCCATTGCGTTCCCAGACCACTTTTCCATCGAGTGTTTCCACAGCTACCCGGTTGGGCCGGAAGTTCGTTCTGAGGTCTGGTGTTCCGAATGGGTGGAGGGAAGCATATTGTTCATGTAAATGAACGGTCATTGTTCTTGGGCTCCGGTCCTGCGGGAACCCTTTTTCGTCAAACAATCGTCCCGATGAAACGATCGTTGCTTTCAGTTGGTTGAAAGACTTCCACAAATCCGTGCCGCCATGTTTGTCGAGAATCGTGTTTATAAAGTCACTCATGATCTGTAGCATTTAAGATTGCTACACAAATATCATGAGGAGGAGGGACGTGGTTGTGTGACCTCCGTCACTATATCTTCTCGAGACTTCCATACCGGAAGTTTAATTCTTTGCACAGGTCAATAATTGCTTTCCTGCCTGACTCTGTAAACCCATGCGTTTCTGCGGGGATCTCTATTTCTGCAATTAAGTAGTTGCAGTCAAGGCAAACATTTATTTGAGTTACTTTCTTATTGTCTTTGTAAAGAACCAGGGCAAAGTGGGGCTCAAAGCAGGCAGCAGTTACTTCCCCGTATGTAGAATTGTTTGTGAGTGCAGACAGGATTTTGTCTGCCTGTTCCTGGGACAGGTATTGCTGACCCATAACAACCGGAACAAAATTTCCTTTTTGGTCAATTACACTTGGGTATGTGTTCGCGCTACCTGCAAAATCATAGGCGATTAATTTGTCATAGTCAAGTTTACTGAATGGCACCCCGTTTTTAGGATTTTGCCTGATCGTTTTTGCAGCCGCAATGTAGTCAACCAGGACGTTCTCCTTTATGATTTGAGAACTGTCCAATCGTCCTGGCGGCTTTGGAGTTGAAATAGCTTGGTCTTCAGATACTTTTTTGTCTTCAGTATTTGACTGGCAGGAACTAAGGACAGTCAAGCCGCAGGCCAGGATCAAAGTCAGTCGGGAAATTTTATGTCGAGTCATTTTCGGGAAGAAAAATAATAGTAAAAAGTCGGATTTACAAGCATTACCTCATCGCAGGTAGGCGGAACCGCACCGGGCCAGCCATTGTTTCCAGGTGATGCTTTCTGCTTTTTTGTTGATTGTAGCCAGGCTGCCGTTTCGTAAAGATTTGCCCAATGTACCAGGAATAGGCAAATTCAGAATCCATCTTTTTTTGCCAGTCTGGAGCAGCCATTCTTTTGCCATTTGTTCTACGGACAGGATTTCTGCACCACCTATTTCGTAGGTCCTGTTTTCTGCTTTTTCCAATGATAACCTAAATAATTCCTGCGCTACCACCTCGGTTGAGATCGGCTGGGAAACCATTTTTTTCGGCAATAAGCCCAATGGGAATTTTAAAGCCGTTGAGATTACCTGGTTAATCAATTCGTGAAATTGAGTTGCTCTCAAAATGGTATATGGTATACCACATGCTTTGATGGCATTTTCAGAAGCCAGCTTTTGTTTGTAATAACTCAATGGCACTTTATCAATCCCTACGATAGAAATGTAGATAAGCTGGACGTTTGAATTTTTATCTATCGCATTAAGAAGATTTTGCGATGCTATAGTATCGTTCTTAGGGTCAGTTGCAAGGTGGAAGATGATTTCTTTCCCTTCTACAGCTTCTTTAATTCCTTCGTTCTTTAGCAGATCCATTACTGCAACATTGCTTGCCCCGGAATTATTGATGCGACTTCCAACAACGTATGGAATGTTCTTTTCGCTCAGTAACCTGGTCAAACTCTTGCCTAAATTCCCTGTTCCGCCTGTGATTAGAATCTTTGCCATCGTTTAGAATTTGGATTTCATGAAGATGCAAATCTCAGTAAAGGAAGTCAGGAAAAGTTAAGTGACTACGATTAGTCCACCAATCCCCGCCTTTATTCCAACTATTAGCCTCATACTGGGTCTTTTAACCCTTGATTTCCCATGTCGGTCGCCTTATCTTGGTCACATCATGCAGTTAATTCAGAATATCCAAAGCAGGATTTATGAAATCAGGGGAGAAAGGGTTATGCTCGACCGCGATTTAGCTACTCTGTATGAAACAGAAACTAAAAGGCTAAACCAAGCTGTCAAAAGGAATATCAATAGATTCCCTCCGGATTTCATGTTTCAGCTGACTAAAGCTGAATTTGAGCCTTTAAGGTCACAAATTGTGACCTTGGAAACTGGCGATTCTTCAAGGTCGCAATTTGCGACCTTGAAAACAGGACGAGGTAAAAATAATAAATACCTGCCCTTTGCTTTTACTGAACACGGCATCACCATGCTGAGCGCAATACTAAATACAGGAATAGCGATCCAGATGAATATTGCGATAATTCGAGCCTTTATTGAAATGAGACGATACGCTATTGTTCATACCGACTGGAAGGCTCAAATCGACAAGTTGAGAGATTGTGTCGCTTCGCATGATGCACAACTCAATCAAATTTATGATGCACTTGAAAATCTCCTGGATGAAAGAGCGGAGCACAAAAAATGGGACGACAGGGAACGAATAGGCTTTAAACAATGAATCAGGATCACCGCCAATCATCAATCAAATAAACGCCTGGCCTATTGTATCCTGATTCGTTAGGTCGCGACATAGCAACCCCCTGGATCTGTGTACGAAAACCGCTGTTAAGCAGGTGCTGGTAGGCTTCGTACCGGGCTGTGTTGACACCGGCAAGTATTTTTTGCAGGCCCTTTTCAGTTGCCATTTTTTCACAGGCCTTCAGCAAGCTGTTAAAATCCTGGCCAGCGTTTGCGCCTGAGCGTACCGCTCCGAATTTGATGTAGCAGGTGCCGCTTCCAGCTTCTGTTCCAGGTCCGTAATGACATACCGCCAGTCCCACCAGTTTTCCATTCTCCCAAAGGAGTACAGTTTCACCGAGCCCCTGCTCGGCTACGGATTGGATTTCCGCGGTTACATCCAGTCCTTCGTATATCGCATCCGTCAATTGCCTGCATGTAAGAAGAGTGGATTCCTGTTCGCCTTCGGGAACCTCTGAAAACTTGGACCATTGCAGTTGATGATTTGCCTGTTCCACCGGTTTGGCCATAATGGATGTAAGGAATCGCGGCCAAAAGCCAAATTTCTGGTAGAGATTTACATGCTTGGTACTTTGTGAAAAAGTGAAGAGACCCGCATGTTTTGTACCCCATTTAGCAAAACATTCCATAACAGGCTCCAGCAGGAGTTTTGCAGCACCCTGGTCCCAATAGTCAGGATGAACAGTGAGGGGGCCAAAAAAGCCGACGCTGCCCCAGTTGCTGGCAAAGTTGGAACCTATCAGCTTGCCATTGACTTCTGCAGCAAATGCAGCGCCTGGATCGGCTTTCCAACGGGTTTTTACATAGCTGGCATCACCCAGGAATGCCGTAGGTTCCGGTGTAAGCTTCCCTTAAAGCTAGGCCATCAGGGATTAGAGTTTTTCGGTTTTTCAAATACTTTATCCACTAAGCGGTTCCCTTCAATGTTTGAGGGATTTCCGGTCACTGCTTGTGGATAAAGCTGAGGATCCTGATCCAGGCTTTGGTAATGCTTTTCAGCATATCGTACCGGTGA
>NZ_JSVC01000030.1 GCF_000814475.1 Flavihumibacter solisilvae
AGGTCACCACCTGCAGTTCCGCTCACTGGCAATGAAGTTGGGATTACACCGGGAGCCAGTTTAGCAGCCGTAATCGCACCATCTTGGACTTTTGTTGTAGTGATGGCATCGTTTGCAACCTTGGCAGTAGTCACCGCATTATCAGCAAGCTTCGCATTAGTAATGTTTGCATCAAGCACTTTCGCAGTAGTCACTGCATTGTTGGCCAGTTTATTATTATCTACCGAGGTATTTGCAAGTTTTGCAGTAGTCACCGCATTATCCGCAAGTTTCGCAGTAGTAATGTTGGCGTCAAGCACTTTCGCAGTAGTCACCGCATTAGCGCCAATGGTTGGATTGGGATAAGTACCTGTCAGGTCACCACCTGCAGTTCCGCTCACCGGTAATGAAGTCGGGATTACACCTGGAGCAAGTTTTGCAGCTGTGATGGCACCATCCAGAACTTTTGTTGTGGTGATGGCATCGTCGGCAACCTTGGCAGCAGTCACTGCATTGTTAGCAAGTTTAGAATTGTCTACTGAAGTATTTGCCAGCTTTGCAGTTGTAACTGCACCGTCAGCAAGTTTCGCAGTAGTGATATTGGCGTCAAGCACTTTCGCAGTAGTCACCGCATTTGCTCCAATGGTTGGGTTGGGATAGTTACCCGTAAGGTCACCACCGGCAGTCCCACTCACCGGTAATGAAGTTGGGATTACACCTGGAGCCAGTTTCGCAGCCGTGATGGCACCATCCAGAACTTTTGTTGTGGTGATGGCATCGTCTGCAACCTTGGCAGCAGTCACCGCATTGTTAGCAAGTTTCGCAGTAGTGATATTGGCATCAAGAACTTTCGCAGTAGTCACCGCATTTGCTCCAATGGTCGGGTTAGGATAAGTTCCGGTAAGGTCGCCACCTGCAGGCAATGTAGTTGGGATTACACCTGGAGCCAGTTTCGCAGCCGTAATGGAACCATCCTGAATCTTTGTTGTGGTGATGGCATTATCAGCAAGTTTCGCAGTAGTGATATTGGCGTCAAGAACTTTCGCAGTAGTCACCGCATTTGCTCCAATGGTCGGATTGGGATAAGTGCCGGTAAGGTCACCACCTGCTGTTCCGCTTACCGGTATAGAAGTTGGTATTACACCTGGAGCCAGTTTCGCAGCCGTAATCGCACCATCCTGAACTTTTGTTGTGGTGATGGCATCGTTTGCAACCTTTGCAGCAGTTACGGTATTGTCAGCCAGTTTGGTTCCTGTAACCGCTCCATCAGCAAGTTTCGCAGTTGTAATATTGGCATCAAGCACTTTCGCAGTAGTCACGGCATTTGCTCCAATGGTCGGGTTAGGATAAGTACCCGTTAGGTCACCGCCTGCATTTCCGCTTACCGGAATTGATGTAGGGATTACACCTGGAGCAAGTTTTGCCGCTGTGATGGCACCATCCAAAACCTTTGTTGTGGTGATGGCATCATTTGCAACTTTAGCAGCAGTCACTGCATTGTCAGCAAGTTTCGCGGTAGTAATATTGGCGTCAAGCACTTTCGCAGTAGTCACTGCATTCGCACCTATAGTCGGGTT
>NZ_JSVC01000031.1 GCF_000814475.1 Flavihumibacter solisilvae
CAATAGGTAAATGTCAATCCACTTGTTGATCCGCCGGTGATAGAAACATTAGTCAGGTTAACGGTACCTGGAGAACAAACTGCCGCCGGGTTGCTGATCACAACAGTTGGCAAAGGGGCCACAATTAGTGTAGCGACAGCTGTTGCTACATTACAGGATGTAATGTTGTTTGTTGCCAAAACCCTGTATACATAGGTGCCTGCATTGACTGTTGATGGCGTGAACCCCTGCGCATCCTCACCAGGGATATTTGTCCAGGTAACTCCACCATCAGAACTTGATTGCCACTGGTAGACAAATGATCCGGATCCACCGGAGGCATTGGCTGATAAAGTAGTCGATTCATTCTGGCAGACGGCAAGCGTTCCTGAAATGGAAACCGATGGACTGGCAACAATGGAAATCGTTTTCGAACCTGTGGCTATAGATTTGCAAGCGTCAGTAACAATGCTGCGATAGCTATACGTACCGGTCGCGTTAAGACTGGACGGATCATAAGTCGCAGAAGTTGCGCCGGGTATATCATTCCAACTCGCACCATTATCATTACTTAATTGCCACTGGTATGTATAAGCGCCCGAGCCTCCGGTAGTCCCCGTAATGCTTAATGGGGCAGGATCGTAATTGGAACATTCAGTTTCCGGGCTGGTATCAAAACTACCGGCGTCTGTGAACTCAGTGTACACCGCCACGCTGCGAGAACAGGTTTCTGTATTTCCGCAGGGATCTGTAATTGTCCAGGTAATTGTTGTAACACCAGGACCAAACACGGCATTATCTAATGAAGTACCGCTTGCAGGCTGAACATTACCACTGGACGTATAAGTAACAGTCGGTGTACCTGGTGTTCCGCAGCCGGGATCATTCAAGCCATTCGCATCAAGAGAAGTGCCGGTGTGAGTATACGACGACGAATTAGTGAGACATATAACCAGGTCAGAGGGACAGTTAAGTAAAGGTGCCGACTTCTGTGAAGTATAACCTGCAACTGATTTGTTCGATTGCGCCGACAGCCGGAATGGGAAAAGAAAACAAATGGTTATAAAAAATAATAATATACCTGCCCGGTAAAAACAGTGTTCGTGCTTTTGCCGGATTGCGGTCAGAGCAGCAATATTTTCATGGCGACGGTACATCTCTTTATAAACCCTAAGGGCTTATAAATATTTATAGGGTAAAAAATCAATAAGTGTCGGATAAGGAAGTAGTACAGGCGGAAGCGTTAAGGCCTGTCAGCCATTGGAATAACGAAGAGGTACAGGGCAAAACTGTCCCCGTAACTTTTTACCGGATAACACTAGTCTAATAAATGTAATGTGTAAGTGCAGGTGATTGAGCCTGGCAGTCAGAAGGTAAGCGTTCATTTAAGTCGATTTAGCAGTTAATGAAATCGGCTTTAACGTAGGTGGATTCAGGGTTTGCTGTCAATTAGAACATGGAGATTCAGCTAAAGTAATAAAATTCCCGAGTTATCAAAAGATTGAGGAAATAAAATAAATACCCTGAAAGATTTGAAAAAGTAAAAAAAGTGATTACATTAGATTTGATCGCCCCTCTAAAAGAGTTTCACCCCCAATTATCCTTTCTATTATCTCTATGCACGCAGATCTCCCGATTCTGTCTTGCAGAACCAACTCTATCACAGAAAAAAACTGCTTGTGAAACAAATTTTTACGCGCCTGACCCTGGCCCTCACCGTTACCCTGCTTGCCACGTTAACGTGCTATTCCCAAACTGCAACCATTACTACCGACCTGGCTGATTATCCACCGGGGTCAACCGTCCAGATCTCCGGCTCCGGCTGGTTTCCGGGTGAGACTGTCAGACTCCAGGTAACGCATTACATGGGTTTTGGAGATAATACCCGCCAGCATCACCAACCTTATAGTACGGTCGCAGATGCTGATGGAAATGTTCATTCCACCTGGTACATCCCCGCAGATGAAGATGAGATCGGGGCAACACTGTTACTAACCGCTGACGGTATCTCCTCCGGCTTACATGCGGAAGTGATATTCACCGATGCAATCAACTTCGATAATGAAAGTCTTACGGCACAGTTAAACACCACATCCTTCGGAAGTCCTGTAACGGCAGACTTTGCATACACTTTCAAAGTAACTGGTGCTGGTAATTCCTCAATTGCATATGCGATCATTTGCACCGGGCTCCCATCAGGGGTAACATACACTCCTCTTACCATCAATTTTACCGGCAACGGAACTTACACAGTACCTATAAAATTCAGTACCGGAGCAGCAACAACGGGATCGCAGATCACTATATATGCGAGCGCAGGTTCAATTAACAGTGTTGCTAAAACGTCAACTTTGATTATTGGTAAAGCGACCCCGGTAGTAACTGCGATTGGCGGAACATCTGCTTATAACGGTTCGCCTCAAACGGGAAGCGGGAGTGCCACAGGTATATCCAGCGAATCCCTCTCCCCTGTTCAGCTAATGTATAACGGTACGGGATCTACTACTTATGGCCCTGTTACAACGGCGCCAACCAATGCAGGAACATACACTGTTACTGCATCTTTCGCCGGAAATACAAATTACTTTGGCGCAACCAGCAACGCCATTGCCCTTACGATTTCAAAGGCAGCTGCAAATATTGTCATCAATCCATACAGTAATATATATGACGGAAATGCACACACTGCTTCAGGAACTGCATCTGGTGTTGGCGGAGTAGACTTAAGCAGTGGGTTGAGCTTTACTACCAGTTACTCCAATGTGCCAGGCGGAACTACAGCCTGGTCTTTTAATGGTGGCACCAACTATAATAATGCCACCGGAACGACCGACGTAACAATTTCGAAGGCCGATGCAAATGTTGTAATCACTCCATACACCGGAGTTTATAATGGCAATGCTCACACGGCTTCCGGAACTGCGACTGGTGTAGGCAGTGCTGATCTCAGCAGTGGGCTGAGTTTTGAAACCAGCTATACAAATGCTCCAGGTGGAGCTACTAATTGGACATTCGACGGTGGCACTAACTATAATAATCAAACAGGCGCAACCAGTGTAACTATAAACAAAGCAACTGCAAATATTTCCATCGCTCCGTATACCGGAGTTTATGATGGCAATGCTCACACAGCTTCCGGTTCAGCAACAGGAGTTGGTGGTGTAGATCTGAGCAGCGGATTAAGCTTTGCCAGCAGCTACACCAATGTACCAGGTGGTTCTACAAACTGGAGCTTCGACGGCGGTACTAACTACAACAATGAATCTGGTACCTCCAACGTCACAATCAATAAAGCCACTGCAAACATTTCCATCACTCCATACACCGGAGTTTATGATGGCAATGCTCACACAGCTTCAGGATCAGCAACAGGTGTTGGAGGGGTAGACTTAAGCAACGGACTGAGCTTTGCTACCAGCTACACCAATGTCCCCGGCGGCTCTACAAACTGGTCTTTCGATGGTGGTACTAACTACAACAATGAGTCCGGTACCTCTAACGTCGCAATCAATAAAGCCACGGCGAACATTTCCATCACTCCATATACCGGAATTTATGATGGTAATGCCCACACAGCTTCCGGTTCAGCAACAGGTGTTGGCGGCGTAGACTTAAGCAGCGGACTGAGCTTCGCTACCAGCTACACCAATGTGCCAGGCGGCTCTACAAACTGGAGCTTCGACGGCGGTACTAACTACAATAATGAGTCTGGCACATCCGATATCACAATCAATAAAGCCACTGCAAACATTTCCATCACTCCATATACCGGAATTTACGATGGCAATGCGCACACAGCATCCGGTTCAGCAACAGGTGTTGGCGGCGTAGATCTCAGCAGCGGACTGAGCTTCGCAACCAGCTACACCAACGTACCTGGCGGTTCTACAAACTGGAGCTTCGACGGTGGCACTAACTACAATAATGAGTCTGGTACATCCGATATCACAATCAATAAAGCCACTGCAAACATTTCCATCACTCCATATATCGGAATATACGATGGCAATGCGCACACAGCTTCCGGATCTGCAACAGGTGTGGGAGGTATAGACCTGAGCAGCGGACTGAGCTTTGCTTCCAGCTACACCAATGTACCAGGTGGCTCTACAAACTGGTCTTTCGATGGTGGCACTAACTACAACAATGAATCTGGTACATCCAACGTCACAATCAATAAAGCCACTGCAAACATTTCCATCACTCCATACACCGGAGTTTACGATGGCAATGCGCACACAGCTTCCGGTTCAGCAACAGGAGTTGGTGGTGTAGATCTCAGCAGCGGACTGAGCTTTGCTACCAGCTACACCAACGTACCTGGCGGTTCTACAAACTGGAGCTTCGATGGCGGCACCAACTACAATAATGAGTCCGGTACATCTGATATCACAATCAATAAAGCCACTGCAAACATTTCCATCACTCCATATACCGGAGTTTATGATGGCAATGCGCACACAGCTTCCGGCTCAGCAACAGGTGTTGGCGGCGTAGACTTAAGCAGCGGATTAAGCTTCGCAACCAGCTACACCAACGTACCTGGCGGTTCTACAAACTGGAGCTTCGATGGCGGCACCAACTACAATAATGAGTCTGGCACATCCGATATCACAATCAATAAAGCCACTGCAAACATTTCCATCACTCCATATACCGGAATTTACGATGGCAATGCGCACACAGCATCCGGTTCAGCAACAGGTGTTGGCGGCGTAGACTTAAGCAGCGGATTAAGCTTTGCTACCAGCTACACGAATGTACCCGGTGGCTCTACAAACTGGTCTTTCGATGGTGGTGCTAACTACAACAATGAATCTGGTACATCCAACGTCACAATCAATAAAGCCACTGCAAACATCACCATCACTCCATACACCGGAGTTTACGATGGCAATGCGCACACAGCTTCCGGTTCAGCAACAGGAGTTGGTGGTGTAGATCTCAGCAGCGGACTGAGCTTTGCTACCAGCTACACCAATGTCCCCGGCGGTTCTACAAACTGGTCTTTCGACGGCGGCACCAATTACAATAATGAGAATGGCTCGACCACGGTTACAATTAATAAGGCCACAGCAATCATTACCATCACCCCTTATAGCGGTACATATAATGGTCTCGCACACACCGCATATGGAACTGCGACAGGTGTTGGTGGCGCAGACTTAAGCAGCGATCTGAGCTTCGCTACCAGCTACACCAATGTCCCCGGTGGTTCTACAAACTGGTCCTTTGACGGAGGCACCAATTACAATAATGAAAATGGCTCGACCACAGTTACAATCAATAAGGCAACGCTTAATATAATCGCCTACAACAAAACAAGGCAATACAGCGACCTGGATCCTGAAATGACCGGCTATTACACCGGCGCGCAAAACAATGAAACGTTCACCATGAATTATTCGTGCCCTGCTACTGCGACCTCAGCCCCAGGCAACTATACAATTACTCCTGGAGTGACCGGATCAACCTTAAGCAACTATAATGTTGTTAAGACCAATGGCACACTAATAATAACTAAAGAAGACGCCTGCGCTGACTACACGGGCACACTCTTCGCAAATACCAGCAGCCCAACCGGCGGAACCGCGACAGTCCGGTTAAGCTTAGTGCTGACAGAAGACACTGATGGCAATTCAGGCGACGTACGTAACGCAACGATAACATTTACAGTTGGTGGCGATTTCACTGCAGGCACATACACGGCCAGCCTTGACCCTTCCTCTACCAGTACACGCGCCGTTTTCTATAAAGATATCCCGGTTGCACTCTCAAGCTCACAGCTATCAAAAGTTGGTGATGTCAGCTGGAAGATCGGCGGATATTTCACAGGTGAAAACTGCAACGACAATCTCACCGAAGTAACTGTTTCAGCGCCAACATCTGACTTTATCACCGGCGGAGGATACGTAATAAGTGATGACAATGCATATGGAAAGTATAAAGGAGATCCGGGAAGGAAGACCAATTTCGGATTCAGTGTTAAATGGAATAAATCGTTCACGAACATCCAAAGTGGCGGCATCAATTCAATTATCCGGAAGGGAAATCACATTTACAAGATCAAAGGCAATAAGGTCACCTCATTGACCATTACACCGGCAAGTGGAACTACCCCTGCAACTGCTACATTTACATGCAACGCAGTTCTCAGCGATATCGTAAATGATGTGGTGATCGCCACAGAAGGTAACTGCACTGCAATTATTGAGGTCACAGATGTGTGCGAACCGGGATCAGGTGCACGCACAAGTTCCGACCAGATAGCGATCACAGTTAAGGATAAGAATGGAGTTGTCATCTACTCTAACAATTGGGATGCAGGCACACGGAAAACGATCAAACAAGAACTTTCCGGCGGCAATATCCAGATCCATAGCAATGGAAAAACAACTACCGCACCGGTTTGCAAGACCATAACAACCATGGCAGCAGTTCAGTCGGCAGCTGTTCCCAGCCAGCAAACCGAGCTTCCATTTAATGTAAGAATCGGACCAAATCCAAGTCCACTCGGCCAGGACTTCACACTTTATATCCAGGGAAGCTCGACAGAGAAGATCAAGGTTTGGGTTGTTGACATGACAGGCAAACCTGTTTACCAGGCTTCCGGTACTGTGGGCAACAACTTCCGTTTCGGTTCAAACTTCACTTCCGGAGTTTACGTTGTGCAGGTGTCTGACGGCTCACAAGTCAGGACATTAAAAGTGGTTAAACAATAATACACGTTGAGGCTTTGCTCGGGTGGCACCCATTTGGGTGCCACTTTTTTTATCCTGTCTCCCCTATTACGAATATGCGCAATGGCAGTTTTCGTATCTTTAAACCTTGCTTATAGTCTGATTCGCATTATTCTGTGTATTAAACCAATTAATAAAATGAATCCCAAGGTTGATTTCTTTTTCGACAAAGCTGAAAACTGGCAGAAAGAATTTACGCTGCTGAGGACAATCATTCTTGATTGCGGATTGACTGAAGAATTGAAGTGGGGTACTCCGTGTTATACTTACCAGGGCAATAACATTGTGTTGATCCATGGATTTAAAGAATATTGTGCAATCCTGTTGTTCAAGGGCGCATTATTGAATGATACCAACGGCATCCTGATTCAGCAATCCGAAAATGTTCAGTCTGCACGCCAGGTCCGCTTCACAAATTCCCGCGAAATAGTGAAACTTGAACCGGTGCTGAAAGCATACATCTACGAAGCAATTGAAGTAGAAAAAGCAGGTTTGAAGGTTATCCTGAAAAAGACCAGGGAATATTCCGTTCCTGAAGAATTTCAAACTAAACTTAACAGCAATCCTCCCCTGAAAGCTGCTTTTGAAGCACTGACGCCTGGACGCCAAAGAGGATACCTCCTGTTCTTTTCTGCTCCCAAACAATCGAAGACCCGCGAGTCAAGGGTTGAAAAATATGTGCAACAGATCATGGATGGCAAAGGATTAAACGATTAAAAGTTTCAATTATGGCCGGAAATAAATTGTCTGCCACAGAAAAAGATGAATTGCTCAACGCGCTGAAAATCCGCTTTAGCAAAAACATGAATCGACACAAAGGTCTTGAATGGACTGAGGTGCAGTCAAGGCTTTCAAAGAGTAGTGAAAAGTTATGGTCGTTAAATGAAATGGAACGCACAGGCGGTGAACCGGACGTTGTCGGTTATGATAAAAAAACCGGAGAGTTTATTTTTTACGATTGCTCGCCGGAAACGCCAAAAGGTCGCAGAAGTATCTGCTACGATCGCACAGCCCTCGACGCAAGAAAGGAAAATAAACCTGCAGACAGTGCGCTTGATATGGCCGCTGCCATTGGCATTGAAATCCTGACGGAAGACCAATACCGCGAGCTGCAACAACATGGAAATTTTGACCTGAAAACCTCGAGCTGGATTGAAACACCATCCCATATCAGGAAACTCGGTGGCGCCCTTTTCTGTGATCGCCGGTACGATACAGTTTTTGTATATCATAACGGTGCCGACTCTTACTATGCCGCAAGGGGGTTCCGTGGGTCACTAAGGGTTTGATCTTTTTTCACCTCTGGCAGAAAGCAAGACCAAAGCCACCTCCTTCGACGCTCAGGGAAATGAAAGAAACATGGATTTCACAAGGTTGAATTTCCAGTTTTGTTTTTGGTGATTACATGCAAGGCCCGGTTATACAGCGTATTGCTCCTTAAACAGGCGGGCTGGTTTCCTGATATTCGTACCTTCCGATACAACATTATTACAGGCTTTTAAAATCGTCTGCATGAACCAGAAGAAAATTCAAACTCCTGCATTGATCACCATATTTGGTGCAAAAGGAGATCTTACCAGGCGTAAGTTGATTCCCGCTTTATACAACTTATTTATCGACAACCATCTGCCTCCCATATTCGCGGTTTATTGTATTGACTTCCTGGAAACTGATGAGGCAGTCTTTAAGGAGGAATTGCTGGCTGGCGTTAATGAATTCAGCCGCAATGGCCTGGCGAAAGAAAATGAATGGAAGGAATTTGCTGCAAAGCTTTTTTATATCCAGGGTGACTTCCAGGACGCTGGAACTTTTCTAAGCCTGAAAAACATTGCGAACAGCTTTGACAAACACAACGGCGGGAGGAGTACACGAATATTCTATTTTGCCACAGCCCCCCGTTTTATTGAAATAATTGCCGAAGGATTGTACAAAAACAAAATTTGTAGTCGGGTATCACTGGACCGCATTGTAATAGAAAAGCCTTTCGGTACTGATTTGGCTTCTGCTAAAAAATTAAACCTTTTCCTGAGTAAACGATTTGCAGAAAAACAGGTGTATCGCATAGATCATTACCTTGGTAAAGAAACTGTACAGAACATAATGGCCTTTCGTTTTGCCAACTATGTTTTTGAACCATTGTGGAACAACCAATACATCGACCATATTCAAATCAGTGTTGCTGAACAGGTAAGTGTAGGCAAGCGGGGTGGCTATTACGATAGCAGCGGAGCCTTAAGGGATATGGTACAGAATCACTTGTTGCAATTATTATGCATTGTTGCTATGGATTGCCCTGGGGCATATCAAGCAGAATTGATAAGGGATGCCAAAACCAAAGTATTGAATTCCGTAAGGTGTTATACAGACAAGGAAATATTCAAAAATGTGGTTCGTGCCCAATATGTTGCAGGAACCATAAATGGCAAACCGGTTCCCGGTTACAGAGAGGAAGAAAAAGTATCACCCGGCTCTGGCACAGAAACAATGGTTGCTGCCAAATTTTTCATTGATAACAAGCGTTGGCGGGGTGTTCCATTCTTCCTGACTACCGGCAAATCCATGACCAGGCAGGTATCTGTTATAGTGGTGCAGTTTAAAGATTCTCCGAATAAAATATTCAAGAATGATATTGTACCCAACCGGTTAACTATAAGCATACAACCGGAACTGGAGATCAGTTTGCTTTTTGAAACCAAAGTGCCGGGCATGAAAATGAAACTCCAGGCGGTTGATATGGATTTTATGTACCAGGATGCATATAGTGAATCATTACCCGAAGCATATGAGGCTTTACTGATGGATATATTGGAAGGAGATCCTACCCTATTTATGCGGGCTGACCAGGTAGAAGCTGCATGGAAAGTAGTAATGCCTATTTTAAAAACATGGGAAAAATATCCCCTCAAACAATTGCATTTTTATCCAGCGGGCTCCTGGGGACCTGAAGCCGCTTTGAAGTTAATAAAGCCCTATGCGGATAAATGGTTTCAGTTACCGAGGATAGAACGAATGAG
>NZ_JSVC01000032.1 GCF_000814475.1 Flavihumibacter solisilvae
GGAGTAGGGGAAATTTCTATCGGTAAGATAACCGGAATTACCCAGGATCCCCAAGGATACATGTGGTTTACAGATCAGGACAAAGGCTGTATTACCCGTTTTGACGGATATAGTATGGTTAGTTTTAAACATGACCCTTCAAATTCAAACAGTCTTGGCGGAACTTATCCTGAATGTATAGTTGCAGAGCCCAGCGGTATTCTCTGGATTGGATTTTTCGGTGGTATGGGACTCGACAGATTTGATCCGTTTTATGGAACGTTTACCCATTTCCGGCATAATCCAACTGATCCGGGAAGCTTGATTAGCGATAGTGTTTGCTCTGTAATTGTCGACCGCGATGGCGATATTTGGGTGGGAACAATGGCCGGTTTGGATTTGCTGGATAAAAAGACAGGCAAGTTCATTCATTTCAGAAATGATCCTAAAAATCCAGCCAGTATCAGCAGTAACCGGGTACGGACTGTTTATGAAGATAGAAAAGGAACAATCTGGGTAGCTTGCGGACCTTTCTGGGAACCTGGTAATGCAGGGGGACTGAACAGGCTGGATAAATCTACGCGCAGTTTTACCCGTTACATGCATGAACCTGGCAATCCAAACTCTCTTGCCGACAATAGGGTAAGGGCGATTCTTGAGGATAGCAAGGGCAATTTCTGGATTGGTACATCAGGTGATGGTTTACATACCCTTGACCGCAGTACCGGTAAGTTCACCCGCCACTCTTATGATCCTGCCAATCCTGCCAAATTAAGCCGTCCAGCTCTGCACAATGAAATCGACCATATCACCTTTATTACTGAAGATGGTACCGGTTGTATCTGGATCGGAACCTTTGAGTCTGGCGTGAGCCGGTATGATCCGGAAAAAAAATCAATTACACGTTTTGGAAATAGCCTGCAATTCGCTGATAATACTGGTTGGTGGGCTTATACTTCCCGTGAAGGTGTGCTTTGGTTTAGTACCCAGGAAGCTAATCTGTACCGCATTGATCCTTTTAATAAACGGTTCTCATTTTGGGAAATGGGAATGGCCATCACAAATTTTTTTGAAGAACCGAATGGTGAACTAATGGTCTGCTTTCCAGAGGGTATTTTTCACGTGAATGCCACAAAAAAAGTTATTGGTAAAGAAATGCTGTTTCCAAGGCCCATCGGAATGGTCAGAACTATCGAAATGAAAATCATTCCTGACAGGAAGGATTTTTTGGTGTCTAATGGCGGACAATTATTCCGTTATAATAAACAAACTGGTTATTCAAAAATTTTGAAAACAGGAATTTCCGGGCGGATCAACACAATCGAGATGTTTATACTGACTATGATTCCCATGGATGAAGAAAAAATCTGGCTGGGCACCGAAATGGGAGTTTATGAAATGGATCTGTTGTCAGAAAAGGTTACCAAAATTCCCATACATGACTCTTTAACCGGAGGCTTCCTACCTGTATCATGTCTCTACAAAGATTCAAAGAATACCATCTGGGCAGGTTCTGGTTTACAATCTGGTCTATTCGCTTACGAAAAATCGATAGGATTCAGGCGTAAACTCTCAAGCCAGTATATCACCACTATATTTGAAGATAGTAATAAGTTTCTTTGGGTAGGAACGACCAATGGACTGTTTAGCAAACACCGTGATGCAGAGGAGTTTTCGCGATTTAAGTTACCCGGATCACCAATAGATAATGCATTAATCTTAGGAATAGTCGAAGACGATCAGAAACATCTGTGGATTAGTTCCAGGTCAGGCCTTTTCAGGCTGGATAATTCCAGGTCAAAAATTACCTGGTATGGGGGGAGCCAGGGATTAAAAAGTACTGCATTTACGCAAGGCATCCTTAAACTAAATAATGGAGATATTCTTGTCGGAACGACTAGTGGTTATTATGCATTTCAGCCGGATAAAATGGCCAGCAATGCTATTCCTCCCCAGATAGTCCTACGGGATTTGAAAGTAAAAGACAGGCTGGTAACACCAGGAAAAAACTCTCCTATCCAACTTCCCCTGGAATTTACATCGGAAGTACGTTTAAAACATAATCAGAATTTTATAAGCATTGGCTTTGCAGGTATACATTTCAATAATCCGGGAGAGAACCAGCACTATTATATGCTGGAAGGTTTTGACAGAAACTGGCGAAGCGCTGTAAGCGAGCGAACTGCATATTACTATAATATTCCACCTGGCAACTATACTTTCCGGGTGAAAGCTTCCAACAATGATGAAGTATGGAATGAAAAATCACTCAGGTTTGTAGTCATTCCTGCCTGGTATTCCACCCCATATTTCCTTGTTCCTGCTGTTGTGATGTTAACATTGAGTTTGTATGCACTTGTCAGGTGGCGAATTCACAATTCATACAAAAAACAACTGGAACATTCCGAGACCGAAAAACAACTTTCAGAACTGAAACACCGATCCGCTATGTTGGAAATGCAGGCACTGCGTTCGCAGATGAACCCACATTTTATTTTCAATTCCCTGAATTCAATCAACCGGTTCATACTGCATAACGACAAGGCAAAAGCCTCAGAATATCTGACAAAATTTTCCCGGCTCATGCGATTGATCCTGCAACATTCAGAACATTCATCTGTATCTCTCGAAAATGAATTGCAGGCACTAAGTCTTTACCTTGAACTGGAGGCGGTACGATTTGACCACCAGTTCGATTACCGGATTATCGTAGATGAGGATATTGATGTTTCTGTTGTTAAAGTACCGCCTCTCATTTTTCAGCCTTATGCGGAAAATGCTATCTGGCATGGATTAATGCACAAGGAAGAAAAAGGCCTGCTCGAAGTTGTGATCAGTCAGGAAAACAACCTGCTAATCTGTAAAATCCGAGATAATGGCATTGGCAGGCAACAGGCGACGGAACTCAACAGCAAATCTGCCTCTCAACATAAATCTATGGGAATGAAGATTACTGCGGGAAGAATTGAAATGATAAAAGCAAACAGTAGTGGACATGCACATGTGACCATTCGTGACCTGGTACTTGCCGATGGTAGCGCCGGAGGGACAGAAGTAATCATTAAAATACCTGTCATTTATGATTAAGGCCATCACCGTAGACGACGAACGGCACTGCCTTGAAACCCTGGCTTTGCTGCTTAAAGAATATTGCCCGGATGTACACCTGGTTGAAGAATGCAGATCCGGAGCTCTTGCATGGGAAGCGATTAGCAAGTACCAACCGGACCTGGTGTTTCTCGACATTGAAATGCCCTCCATGAACGGTTTTCAATTACTGGAACAATTTGAAGACATCCCCTTTGCCGTGATCTTTACAACAAGCTATGACCAATATGCTATCAAAGCAATCAGGTTCAGCGCTCTTGATTACCTACTGAAACCGATTGATCCCAACGAACTTATCCTGGCAATAAACAAATATCGCGAACACCGCCGTGCACCTATCACGGAACAAATCAAACTACTGCTGCAACAGGTGAATGGTAAAGGACAGCAATTCAATAAAGTGGCGGTACCAACAGCCGAAGGATTTGAACTGGTGCCTGCTGACGAACTGATTAGATGTGAAGCGAACGACAATTACACCTTATTATTTCTGCACAACAACAGGAAGATCGTTGCCTGCCGCACCTTAAAAGAGATGGAAGAACAACTTGGTAACTTCCCTAATTTTATCAGGGTTCATCATTCATATATTGTAAACCTGAATGAAGTAATCCGTTATGTCAGGGGTGAAGGCGGTTATCTTGCCATGAGCGATGGCTCTACCGTAAACGTTTCAAGAAGCCGGAAAGAATCACTGCTGAAATGGTTCTGATCTCCGCAGGTTACCATCCAAAACCGCCAACTGCTCGCCCGCACTGGATTTCCGCATGATACAGAGGTAATTTTGAATCGGCATCAAGATACAGTCATTCAAAAAACCTTAATCATGAAAAAGTTAATCTCAACCGCCATCGCAGCCATCTTCATTACTGCAGTTCCTGTCAGCAGCGCATACACGCAACCGAATAATGAGCAAAATTTCGCTTCTGATTTGTATCCGGCAATTGTACGACCATTGGATGCAGAAAAGCTGTATGCTGACAACACAAAGGCCATAAGAAACTTCAGGAAAGAATTTAAAAACACAACAGGTGAAAGCTGGTATGCCCTGCAGGATGGTTACCGGGTTAAGTTCCTTCAGAATGGTGTGTATAACATGGCAGATTACAACGCAAAAGGCAAATGGCTAAGGACCATCCGCTATTATGATGAGCAAGGCCTCCCAAAAGATATCCGTAATGCAGTAAGACACGAATTTCTTGATTTCAACATTTTCCTGGTAATGGAAATGAACCTGCCCCAGTCAATCATTTACCTGGTTAAAATCGAAGACAAAACTTCCTGGAAAACTGTCCGGGTTTCTGGCGACGACATAGATGTAGTTGAAAGTTTTACCAAGTAAGCCTTTCCTTTGATCAAAGTACGAGTTGTTGATGCAGCCGGTCAAGTGTCCCGGCTGCATCTTCGCTTAATCCGGAATGCACTTTCGAAACCTGTACAATGGTACTTCGCGGTGCAGTGAGCCAACGAAAACGGGATGCCATATCCAGTTGACCAATCGGACCACCCTCCTTCCCTCCTTTACTTACTTTATCAAATGCACAGATGTAATCCTTCAACGCTGAAATATCTGTTTGCGGATAAAATGCCAGAAGTCTCATCTCATCAAGTGTATATTTCACGCCTAAAAACTTCTGGTTACGTGAGTACAGGATAACGCCGATATTGAGGAATTCTTCGCGTTCCACCCTCGGCACAACCCGGATAACGGCATATTCAAATAATTGCTTGTCTTGCATGTAACGCTGCTTTTATGAAAACCTCAGATGCTGCCAGCCTGGTATTCAGGAACTGGTAATATACCTCCCGTTGTTCTTCGGGCGTTCCCTGGGCCTCATTACTGAGCCATACATCAGGAATAAGGGAAATGATCGATTTAAGTTTGGAGGCTGTCAGGATTGATTTTCCTGTAATGTCTGCCTGTTCAATTTCCGACGCCTGCGGCAAAAGCACATGATCCTTTATCTGCTCGAACGGACGGGTGGCAAAAGCTTTCCAATTGTCCCAGGTATGATGAAAATACAAGGAAGCTCCATGGTCAATCAGCCAAAGCTCACGGTACCACATTAACATATTTGTATTTCGTGCCGTTCGGTCAACATTGGTCAGCAGGCTGTCGAGCCAGACAATTATAGAAGCTGGCCCTGGTTCAACCACCGTAGTAGTGGGATCAAATGTAATAGACCCGGACAGGTAATGATTTGCAAGGTTAAGCCCAATGCTCGCTTTAAGCAGGTCCTGGATTTCTTCATCGGGTTCAGTCCTGCCATACGACTCATCAAGCCGGGCAAAAACAATTTCGGGCACTTTGAGTCCAAGTGCTCTTGCTATTTCTCCCCCGATCAATTCTGCAATCAACGCTTTCACCCCCTGCCCTGCTCCCCTGAATTTCAGTACATACAGGAAATCATCATCGGCTTCGGTTATTGCCGGCAGTGAGCCTCCTTCCCGCAAGGGAGTAACATACCTTGTGACGTTGACAGTCCTGATCTGCTTATGTTTATCGTTAATGTTATTCATTTTTCCAACCAGCTGGCAAGCTATTAAATCTTTGTTACTTGCAGTATGGCGCATTGTACTATTTTCAACAGATGAAGAAGCTTGTCATCCTGCAGCTTACTATATGCCTGTCGTTATTACTGGCAGCACAGGATCTTAGGTCACTCTGGAAATTTCAGACCAGGGGAATGATTTTCGGCTCCCCGGCTACAGATGGAAATCTTGCATATGTTGGAAGCACTGACAGTACCCTGTATGCCATAGAAATTGCTACCGGCAAAGAGTGTTGGCAATTTTCAACCGGAGGAGCAATTCGTTCTGATGCCCTGGTGAGTGGTCAATCGGTTTATATTTATTCGGGTAACGGGCAGCTTTACAAGCTGGTACTGCAAACCGGAAAGCTTATTTGGAGCTTTAAAAGTGCCAGGGAAAAACAAGTAGACCAGTGGGACTATTATCATTCCTCACCGGTTCTGGCGGGAGACAGGCTCATTTTCGGCAATGGTAACGGCAATATTTATGCGTTAGACACATTGACCGGTCGCAAGCTTTGGAGTTTCCCGACCAGCGGAGCGGTTCATGCAAGTCCTGCTGTTTCCGGCGATACTGTATTTGCAGGCAGTTACGATGGACATCTTTATGCATTGAATGTGAAGACAGGCAAACTGATCTGGAAGTTCAAGACAGTTGGCGACAGGTATTTCCCCGCTGGTGCTATTCAGAAAGCTGTTACCCTTTATAAAGATGCGGTTGTTTTTGGAAGCCGGGATTTCAATATTTATGCAGTGGACAAACAAAAAGGAACCGGCTTCTGGAACTGGAAAGAAAAGGGAAGCTGGATAGTCGCTTCTCCTCATTTGCTGCAGGACAATCTATATTTTGGCACTTCCGACTCCCATCGTTTTTATTGTATCGATGCCGGCTCCGGGGAAATAAAATGGAACATTTCTGTACCAATGAGGGTATATGGCACTGCAGCTTCAGCAGATTCCATCATCTATTTCGGTTGCTTCGATGGTAAGCTATATGGTGTAGATGAAAGAGAAGGTAAAATCTTACGAACCTTTCAAACTGATGGCAGCAAAAGGAATTACGCCACTGTGTTTGACGACAATGGCCATTTCCGCAAAGGATTTGTATTATACGGCCCGGATATGGAGATTACTGAAAAAGCAATCCTTGACCTCGGTTCTGTAACAGGAACACCACTTATTTATAAGCGTCAAATTATTTTCGGCAGCACGGATGGTTTCCTTTACGCCCTCTCTTTGGACGGGCCAAACTGACCTACGCATTGTATCTCAACGACATATGCCTCCAAAGACCGACTCTTTAGAGTTTGTTATCGCTGCCGGGTATACAGTGGATTTATCGTCACCTGAGCGTAGTCTTATCATAAGCGGATTGTAGTCTCGACAAGGTCTCGTAAAGGTCTAGTTAAGGTCTAGTTAAGGTCTAGTAATGGGGTTTGTCCTGGTAGCTGGACTTTTTGTAATAGATAAGTCATTTTTCCCTTTTCGAAACCCTTTTTCCCGATTTCATAAATGCCGGGAAACGACGCTGCCTAGTTTTGCAGCGCGAAAAAAGGCGTATGTTCAGATATATATATTATTTTATTTTACTATCCGTGCTCAGTTTCAATGCTTCCGCACAGGTCATCAATGGTATTATTAAAGACGAACAAAAACAACCTCTGGCTGATATTGCAGTAACTATCAGGGAAGGCTTCAATGGTTCGGTCTCCAATCCTGCAGGCGAATTTTCACTAAAGCTTCCGAAACCTGGTCAATATACTGTACTGGTAAGTGCTGTCGGCTTTGCATTCCAGGAAAAATCGGTAACCGTGAAGGCTGATGAAACGGTTACAATAGAATTCATCCTGTCTAACCAGGCGAGTTCACTCAAAGAAGTAACTGTAACCGCAGGAAGAAAAGCGGAGATCGTCGACCGCACTCCAGCCTCCGTTCAGGTTATTAACAGCAAAGAAATTCAGAACAGGATGCTGGTCTCCCCCAACATTTCCAATATCCTTGCCCAGTCAGTGCCATCGCTTGGTTTTGGAACCAATACAACCAGCAATACCGGGCAAACTTTGCGGGGCCGTACGCCCCTGATTATGATCGACGGCATTCCGCAATCCACACCGTTGCGAAATGGTTCACGAGATGTCCGGACCATTGATCCGGCCGTTATCGATCGGATAGAAGTAGTAAAAGGCGCCACATCTATGTATGGCAACGGTGCAGATGGTGGAATAATCAACTACATTACCAAAAAATCTGAAGGCAACAAAGCATTTAATGCATACAGCAATATTGCTGCTACAGGCATGCCTATAAAAAGCAGCAGTTCACTTGGTGGAAGACTTACACAACAATTCTACGGAAAGATCAATGCGTTTGATTATATCGTCAGCGGCACATTCGAAAACACCGGCGTATTTAAAGATGGTAAAGGAAGAGTGATCAGCCCGGTTTACGGACTCGGAGAAACAGACTCTTACAATGCCTTTGCTAAGCTAGGATATAATATTGCAGCCAATCACCGTCTTGAAGTAATGTACAATTACTTCGGTTCGCAACAGCATACCGATTACGTAGTGAAAACTGGAAAATATGATTCAATTCCGACAATCGGTGTTCCCGGAAAAGTGTTGGGAGAACCTGGCGGCAACAGGTATAATCATAATACCTATTTGCGCTACCAGGCAAAGGAACTTCCATTTCACACCAGCCTCCAGGCAGACCTCTATCTCCAAAGCTTTTACACTGTCTATGGATATGAACCGGTATATTTTGAGAACGGCGGACAATCAACAATCCAATCAGATAAGAAAGGCCTTCGTCTTTCTCTAAATACCCCATATAATATCACAAGCTGGCTAAGTGGCGATATAGTTTACGGATTGGATGTACTGAACGACAAGACCGGTCAGCCATTGGTAGATGGACGTACATGGGTGCCGGATATTGAACTAAAAAATACGGCGCCGTATCTGCAGGCAAATATCCATTTGCACCGTGACTGGATCCTTCGCGCGGGATATCGCTTCGACAATATGAAGATAGATGTACCAACCTTTACCCAGGTGATGGTATTGAACAGTACAACAGGAGATTATATAGGAGGACAGACGATTAATGGCGGCAAGCTTTCGTTTGATGCTTCCAGTTTTAACGCCGGACTTCGTTTTGCACGATGGGAATGGTTCCGTCCCTTTATTAGTTTCAGTCAGGGCTTTTCAATCATTGACATGGGGCGCTATGTGCGTTCCGCGAAAGAGAACGATGTGGCCAAGATGCAAATCCAACCAGTTCGTGTAAATAACTACGAAGCAGGTTTCAGCAGCAACTTTGGCTGGCTGCAATTTACCGGCAGTTACTTTATCAGCACCAACAAGATCGGTGCATCACTGGTACAGGATAGTACAGGATGGTATACGCAACAGAAAGCGCCAGAGAAAACATACGGCTATGAGTTGTCTCTTGACCTGACTCCGATGGAAAATCTGGGATTTGGAGCAGCCTATGCCTATGTAGAAGGAAAGGCTGACAAGGATAACAATAATCACTATAATGACGCTGCTGATATTTACCTGACCAGTTCCAAGATCTCGGCACCGAAAGCATCGGCATACGTTCGATATGCGCTAACCCCCGCCATCAGCATTTATACACAATGGATACATTTTGGTGATCGGGAAAGGTTTAAGCCCCGCGCAAATGGCAGGTATGCTAATGGCGAGGGACCTGTAAATGGTGCCGGCATAGTGAATCTTTCCGGAACGTGGAAAATGAATAGCCGTATTAACCTTCAGCTCGGAATCGAAAACCTTTTCAATAAGACGTATTACAGTCCCATTGCTCAATGGACTGGTTCTGACACAGATTATACCACTGCAAATGGCATGCGTTTCCAGTTGGGGGTTGGAGTGAAGTGGTAAGATGAACAAAAAAAACGTATTTAAATGGCATCACTGGAGTGGGCTGATCGTTGGCCTGTTCCTCCTGTTGATGAGCTTAACTGGTTCAATCCTGGTCTTTTCTGAAGAGATGGAGTCTTCAGCAGATAGTCCATACCTTGCAATCGGCAACACTTCGGGAACTTACTCTTATGATTCATCATACAGCAAGGTCAGTGCCCTTTACCCGGGATGGGAAATAAGGTTGTATGGTAAGCCGTCCGGAAATGAAGCATTGGTCTACGAATTACGGAATAAAGAGCAAAGAAAGAAGGTCTTTACCCATCCTCAAAGTGGTAACATTCTCAGGGTTATTGACGATGGAAATACACAATGGCATCGTCGCCTTCTTTTATTGCACTACACTCTGTTTGCCGGTACAACAGGCAAAGTAGTGGTATTCTTTATTGGGATCTTATTTCTCATTTCACTTGTTACAGGCCTGATTATTTATCGTAAAGCGATCACAAAAACCATTCTCTTTCGGTCACGAATAAGCGTTACAACAAAAAAGAGTTTCTTTTCCAGCTTTCACCGCGTTATTGGTGTCTGGTCAGTCTTCTTCAATTTGCTAATCGTTTTTACCGGGCTCCTTCTAAGTGGCCAGGTTGTTCTGAACGCCCTGAAAACGGCTGAAGTGAAACCGGTTGTTGCTTCCCATGCCTTGTCAATTGACAGGGTAATGAAACACGTAGCTACACAGTACCCCGACTTTGAGGTTCACCTCGTAAGGGTACGCGCCAACAGTAAATCCGTCCAACTAAGCGGCCGTTTCCTTCATGATCCTCCCTGGTACGGCCATTTTTATAGCTACGTGATCATTAACTCCACGTCAATGGAACTTGAAAAACAGCAGGTCATGGCCTCCCTTCCTGCCGGAAAGAAAATGCTGGCCATGGCCGGCCCTCTACACTTTGGCAATTATGGAGGGATCCCACTTAAGATTTTGTATTCGCTGCTTGGAATTACTCCCGGGTTGTTATCCCTGACCGGTTTTTTACTCTGGCGAAAGAGAAACCGCTAACGCTGTTCGCATAACTGCAAAGTCGAAGTGTTTTGTGTACTCATCTGGATCCTGCGTACTTTTCCGCCAGAATAATGTAAAACCATTACTCCATATTGTGTCTGGAATGCGTCCCAGGTATCGTCTTTTAACTGCGGTGTGCCCAGAGTTTTAAATAGTGAACCCCTCGATGCACCTAACAATGGGATGCTAAGTTTTCCTTTGAAGTTGGGGCCGATTTCAATATAATCCCTTTGTGTGTAGAAATACAGGTCTTTGTCTTTAAAGAACACTCCCCCACCGCATTTAGACGAAGGTCCTTCTTCCTCGGCGGTGGTAAAACATGGGAACTTGTCCTTGATCTCTGACAGGGTATAATTGGCTTTCACCCTGTTTACCGTTCCATTTAATACATCCACTACGAAGGGGTCACATTTGGCTTTTACTGTCAACTGGGCATGGGCGTTAGTTAGCAGGAAGCTTAGGGCCAGAAGCACGAAAGTTTGTTTCATATGTACTTGTTTCTTCTGGTTAATATGCAAAATCCTTGCTAATTTTTTGTAGCAGAATCGGACAAGAGCGTATCGAAACCGGACAGCTTGCGGGCTGAGTTGTCATACAATTGATTGATTATAAAAGCTTTATAACTCTGGCACTCGATTGGAAACTATTTGCAAGACTCTACCATTATGTTTTTTAATTCCCTCAAAATAGCCTGGAGAAACCTGTTCCGGAACAGGTTGCATTCGATTATAAATATTGGCGGTTTAATTATTGGATTTACCATCGGGATCCTGATCCTGCTTGTGGTTTATGACCAACTCAGCTATGATAAATTTCACGTCAACCGGGACCGGCTTTATCAGGCATACCAGGTTTTTGGGAGAAAGACGGGCGATGACTATGTAAGCCAGTTTGGATTTGCCGCGGCCCCTGCTTTCAAGGAAGAAGCTCCGGCAATAGCCCGGGCATCCAGGTTTGCATTCGGCGGAGGAAACGTAGTATACAACGATAAAGAACTTGATATAACCGTGATGCTGGTTGATGAGGACTTTCTTCCAATGTTCAGCTTCCCCGTGGTGGCCGGCAACTCGGGAAATCCCTTGCAAAGTCTGTCAGGTGTTGTCATCACCGAAGCCACAGCAAAGAAGATCTTCGGAAACGAAAATGCTGTCGGTAAGACCCTCAAGGTTTCAACAGGCGAGTTGAAGGCAATGACAGTTATGGCAGTAGTAAAGGACTGTCCGCTTAATTCAAGCATCAGGTTTGATATGCTGGCCCGCGTTGAGAACAGAAGTGATTTTGCCCGCGACCGGGCGAATTGGGATCGCCAGCACCATCCTGTCTTCATAGAATTGAAGGAAGGCGCTACGCAGCAACAGGCAGAAAATGAAATCCGCTCCATTACAAGGAAACATCTTGCGGAATGGTACGCCGAGTTGGAGCGCGACGGTGGCAGACCGGATAAAAACGGCGATGTGTATGCCGCCCACCTTATGCCGTTCAGTAAACTGCATTTTGCACCCAGGGTCAATGACAGGGCAATTAACAAAGCTGTCGTTTATACTGTCATGACCGTCGGGATCCTGATTATACTCATTGCATGTTTCAATTTTGTAAATATCAACCTGGCAAAAGCATTTACCCGTAGCAAAGAAATCGGCGTCAGGAAATGCCTCGGCGCTGGAAAAACAAGGTTGTTTTCGCAGCTGTGGACGGAAAGTTTTCTCCTGTGTACAGTAGCGTTCCTGATTTCACTCACTGCTGTGAACCTGCTTCTTCATTCAATTAGCGGTATTCAACGGATTAATGCCAACCTGGCGACAATACTTTGGAAACCGGATTTCCTTTTGCTGGCGGTAGCTGTACTTGTTGCAGTTTCGTTTATCGCCGGCGGCTACCCTTCCTGGTTAATGGCAAGATTCCAGGTAGCCGAGACTTTAAAAGGAAAAGTAACGTTGCGAAGGAAAAGCCTGCTGCGCAGTTCCCTGATTGTAATCCAGTTTGTCATTGCCTGCATAATGATTAGTTGTACGGGTATCATTTATAGACAATTCAAACACTTGCAGAACGGCGACCTGGGATTTAATAAGGAACATGTGATCAGTATTCCACTTAACAAACCGGAAAACGGCCGGCAAACTATTGAAAAACTCAGGACCAGGCTTTCCTCACAGTCGTCGATCCGGTCCATCACCGGCAGCAATATCAATATTGGACGGGGACGTGATGGGTCGACCACCCGGTCTGCAGTGACCTTTGAATACCAGGGAGAATTGATCAAGACACTGATCGCTTCGGTTGATTACAATTACCTGGAAACCTTCGGCCTGAAAACGATAAATGGCCGGGACTTTGATCGTAGTTATGCTTCGGACACCCAGCAAAATGTTATCATATCTGAAAGTATGGCACGCCAATTCAGGGAGAAGGATATTACTGGAAAATCACTCAGTTCTGATACTTCTGCACCCAGGTGGAATATTATTGGCGTTTTCCCCGATTTTCATTTGTATTCCTTGCGGGAACCAATGCAACCATTAACACTCGTCATTAATCCCAGTGATGAGATCAATTATTGCTTCATAAAAACTTCAGGAAGCAACATGGTTGGTACCATTGACCTTGTAAAGAAGGAAATGGAAACCCTTGAACCTGGTAAGGAATTCCGGGGTTCATATCTCGATGAAAATATCAACAACTGGTATGAACAGGAGCGCACCATGTCACTTATGTTCAGCATTGCTGCACTTATATCCGTGATTCTATCCTGCATGGGGCTGTTGGCAATGGTGTTGTTGATGATCCAGCAACGGGTGAAGGAAATCGGCATGCGGAAAGTCCTTGGTGCAAGCGTGCAACAGATTTCATTCCTGATTTCGCGCGATTTCCTGGGTCTTGTTGGCCTGGCTGTCCTGATCGCAACACCTGTCAGCTGGCTTGTCATGAATAAATGGCTGGAGGATTTTGCTTACCGCATTCCCATCCGGTGGTGGATGTTCGGATTAATGGCCATTATCGCCATCATTGTGGCATTACTAACTATCAGTTTCAACACCATCAGGGCTGCACGCCAGAACCCGGTGAAGAGTCTGCGAACAGAATAAACAGGTTACCATGTTTACCCGCCATTGAAAAACCGCTGCATAAACAAGAGCTGGTAGTGAACTGCATTTGACCAGTATTCCCAATTGTGTGCACCCGGGCGGGTAATATAGTCGTGCCTGATATTGCGATACAGTAGTTGTTTGTGAAGTGCCTCGTTAACCGAATAGAAAAAATCTTCTGTGCCACAATCAATAATAAGCGCCAAAGAACCCGGTACAACCAGGTGAAGCATGTTGATCACTGTATTCTTTTCCCACCGCTCGGGAAATTCTGCATATGCGCCGAGCCTGGCTGCCATGTCCCAGTTTTTCGGAAACGGCCTGATATCCACCCCTCCGCTCATACTGCCTGCTGCACCAAATACATCCGGATGCCGGAGCGCCAGGTATAATGCTCCGTGACCACCCATGCTAAGCCCCGTAATCGCCCTGCCCTTTTTACTTTTTATTGTGCGATACTTTGAATCTATCGACGACACCAGTTCAGAAGAAATATAGGTTTCGTATTTCCAGGAAGGGTCTGACGGGCTATCCCAATACCAGCTTCCGATTCCTCCATCCGGACATACAATTAGGCATTGATACCGGTCAGCAGCAGAATCAAGCCCTTTGACTTTGGTTATCCAGTTTGCATAATTGCCTCCATAGCCATGTAAAAGGTATACAACAGGAAATTCTTTGCCGGAGTTATAGCCCGCCGGGATAATCACAACCGACTTTATCGATTTCTTCATTGCGTTACTGTAGGTAGTGATGGTGTCAACATCTGCCGCTTTTGTATTTAGAGTAATGCTTGCGGCCAGCAGAACTGAAAAGGCCGCCTTGATTGCTATATTCATAGAGTCAATTTGCCCGCTAAAATATATCGTAATTTTATATTATTCCACAACTTAAAACTACGCCATGGAACAACAAGCCAACACCACAAAAGAGGTTTCGCTGTATGACAAGCTTGGTGGAGAGGTGGGACTTAGAAAAATCGTTACGGATATACTTGACAGGAACAGTAATAACCCCCAGATATCCCATTATTTCAGGAATGTTGATATGAACATCTTGAATCAACATGTCTTCGAATTCTTTTCAATGGGCATTGGCGGACCTCACCAGTATACTGGGAAGGATATGCTTACTGCGCATACAGGATTGCACATCAACGAAAAGGATTTTGACATTGCAAATGATGATGTAGTTAAGGCGCTCAATGATAACAAAGTGCCTGAGGCCGAGCAGAAGGAGATTATCGGCATCCTGGAATCGCTGAGAGAACAAGTAGTCAATCGCTGAAAATTCAAGCCAGCGCAGCCACCTTACCTGGTATAATGTTTTGGTTGACCCGGAAGAAATTTCCGGGATCATACTTGTTTTTTATCTGAACCAGCCGCTCATAATTTTCACCGTAAGTCGCTTTCACCCTGTCCTCACCCTCGTCCATCATAAAGTTAACATAGGCACCGCCTGCTGAATAGGGATGTAAAGCTTCCCAGTATGCTTTTGTCCAGCTGGTGATTTTTTCCTTGTTTGCAGGATCAGGATCCACGCCCACAATCACCATCGCCCAGTTTGCCTGCCTGTAATTCCAGGCTGTATCCTTATTACCTATAGTAGCTGCTTTACCGTTTACAGGATACAGGTGCATTGTGGAATGTTCGGTTGGCATTTGCCGGGCAAACCTGATGTGCTCCTTTATCGCATCATCGGTGAGATCATTCACAAAGTCCGCGCGCCAATACCACTGTAGCCCTGGTGGATAAATACCATCGAACATACCCTGAAGTGCCGGATGCGGCAATGGCCCTACAAGATCAAGGGCAGGTTTTTTGAACTGTCGAATGGGCGCAAAAACTTCCTCGGCTTTCTCAAGAGGCCCGGTGTATGTCCATACTATGAAAGCCATTTTCTTATGATGTAAATGTTCAGGGAATGGCGCTACTGGTGGAACACAATGGAATGCAAAGAACCCATTCAGGTCGTCTGGTGAATGTGTGATCAGCAGGCGATACCATTTCATTAGTTCTTCCGTATGCTCAGGTTCCCACAACATGGGGCCGGCATATACCGTATCGATCGGATGCAATCGGAACGTAAATGCTGTGACGATACCAAAATTGCCGCCACCTCCCCTTAGCGCCCAGAAAAGGTCTGGGTGGTTGCTCTGGTCAGCATGAACAAAACTTCCATCTGCCAGTATCACATCTGCAGCCAGAAGGTTGTCAATTGTAAGTCCGCATTTCCGGGTAAGGTGACCCAATCCACCCCCGAGGGTAAGTCCGCCAACCCCGGTAGTTGAAATTATACCGCTTGGAGTTGCCATACCGAAAGCATGTGTTGCGTGATCAACATCGCCCCAGGTGCATCCGCCCCCGGCTACAACAGTACCGGCTTCAGGATCAACCCTTGTATATTTGATTGGAGACAAGTCAATGACAAGCGCATCATCCCACACTCCCAACCCACCGGCATTATGTCCCCCACCCCTGACTGCTACCTGCAATCCTGAGGTCCGGGCAAAATTCACGCTCATGATCACATCTGCGACATCAGAACATTGTACGATCATCCGCGGACGTTTGTCTATCATACCGTTATATACCTTTCTTGCAGAATCATAGTTGGCGTCTCCCGGTTGAATCACAGAGCCTCTAATTCCGGAAATTAGATCCAGGATCGTTTCGTTACTTAGCATAAGGTCAAGTTTGAATGTATGGATCCTAACGTTTATAGTCACTTGTAACCGAGCACGGAAAACACTTTTACAGGGTTGGAAAAGCCTTTCAGTTTATGATCACCCAGGTCTTCAAATTCGAAATTGCGACCCAGGCAAAGGCTTTTAACCACGTCCGAAATAAATACCTGGTCGGCACCCGCAATGTCGCAAATTCGTTTGCTTAATTGCACTGCGGCACCAAAGAAGTCCTGTCCCTCCGTAACCGGCTCCCCGGCGTTTATTCCTATGCGTACGAAGAGAGGCGTATCAATATGAACTGACCTGAACTCCTTCAGGTCCTTCTGGATTTCCAATGCACTCCTGACTGCTTTTGACGTTGAAAAGAAACTGGCCATAATCCCATCGCCTGTATGTTTTACTTCCTGGCCATTATTTTTCTGCAAGCTGTCACGTACAATCTCGTTATGTTTCCGAAGTATGTTCATGGACATTATATCACCATAATGTTCTGTGAGGCTTGTTGAATTCACAATATCAGTAAAGAGAAAAGTGCGGACGGCCGAATCAATCTTACCATCCGGATGCACTGCAAACCCGGTTGGTGCAGTATCACCATTGCCAAGAATAGCTGAATAATCCCTGGGATGAACTTCAATAATTTCACAAGGAGTGTTTCCATGCGCCTCACTGTGGCAGGCAGCACATGCCTCTTTACTTGGTCCTTCGATCAGGCAGAAAATTGTTCCTTCTTCTTCGTTTACGTAAAACTTGTGGTATTTCACCCCGTACTTATCCTGCACGGCGAGATCAAGCAAATGTGCTTTTTCCACATCGCAAAGTTTAATTTGCCCTTTAAGGCCCTTATGAAGGTCCATATAAAGCGGCATGCCCGAAGTTTAAGCGAATGATTGTACTAAAGATACTTATTAACTACTGCCTCAGATGGTACTTTTGGACTTAACTTCTTTCCCGTCTTTGTCGAAGAAAATGTATTTTTTCTCTATACCTTTCTTTAACTCATACCTGTACATCTTCTCACCTTTGTTATTTTCCACCAAATCCGCTGAAAGAATTTTCCACTCAGAATAACGACTTTTGGTTAACGCAGATTTTACGTCAGCAGGAAACTTATCCTCCGTTAGAAATGTTTCCGTATAATCCCACACTCCATCCATGTGATAATGCGCTTTATGTTTCAGGTTGTCCTGGTCGAATGAAGCGCTGTAATCAGTCACATTGTTTTTCCAGTTTACATTCGCAGCTTTGGGATACTTTTCAGAAAAATGCTTTTCAGATTTGTTGGGTATATTGATTACCTGGGCTATCAATTGTCCGCAAAATAAAATACAGGCAAGAACTGTTGGAATGAACTTTAGACTTTTCATTGTATGTTGTTTTAGGTTTGTAAAACACTAATCCGGTTGTTCTTCTAAAACATAATCACACATTCCTTCTCCCCCAAATTGAACCTATCATCTCAGCATTGAAGTTTCACAGAGATCAGACCTGCGTTTCTGCGTAGTTGGGTCGTTAGGGATTACCGTTGCCTTAATAATGTTCTCCGGGTACGCTACTTAACGGGTTTGGTTTTCTTTTCTTCATTCTTTTTCATAGCGGGCATTTTAAATTATCATGAAAATATAATGCCAGTTGCCCGGATGAATTACATTTGGTGATGCAGAAAAAAATCTTTCGCGTTTTGGTTGTTGGCTGCGGCAATATGGGGAGCTCGCATGCATTGGCTTACAAATCAATTCCCGGCTTCGAAATATGCGGATTGGTATCCACAGGCAAAAGTAAGCAGGTTCTCGGTGAAAAACTTGGCGGAGATATTCCACTGTTCGACGACCTGGAATCCGCACTACAATCTACTCACCCTGATTGCGTCTGCATTTCAACTTATCATGACACCCATGAAAATTTTGCGATCAGGTCCCTGGAAGCCGGCTGCCATGTTTTTATTGAAAAACCATTGGCAGCGACTGTTGATGGTGCAAAAAGAATGATCGATGCTGCAACACGGACCAACAGGAAAATGGTAGTTGGGTACATCCTCAGGCACCATCCCTCCTGGCAAAGGTTTATTGAATTGGCAGGAACTCTTGGTAAGCCACTGGTTATGCGGATGAATCTGAACCAGCAGAGCCAGGGTAGCGCATGGTTGGTTCACCGCAGACTGCTGGAAGAATTGAGTCCGATAGTTGATTGCGGTGTACATTATATCGACGTCATGTGCCAGATGACGAAGGCGGAGCCTGTACAGGTCAGCGCGATCGGTGCAAGGCTTACAGACGATATGCCCTCAGGCAATTATAATTATGGTCAACTGCAAATCCGCTTTGCCGATGGCTCAATTGGCTGGTACGAAGCCGGCTGGGGACCAATGATGAGTGAAACAGCCTTTTTTGTAAAAGATGTGATTGGTCCCAAAGGCTCAGTTTCCATTACTGCCCGGGATGCAGGTGCTGCCGGCAAGTCTTCGAGTATCGATTCACATACAAAAACGGAATCGCTCCTGTTGCATCATTCAGCTCTGGATGATCAGGGGCATTTCAAAAAGCAGGATGAATGGATCGACATGAGTGATGAACCAGATCACCAGGAACTTTGTAACCGCCAGCAGCGATTTTTCTTTAAAGCCATTACGGAAAATCTTGATCTGGATGCACACCATCGGGATGCCCTGAATAGCCTGCGCGTTGCTTTCGCTTGTGATGAATCTGTTCATACAGGCAAAGCGATAAATCTGGAAGCGATAAATTAATTACATTCGGGAGTCCCCAATAAACCACTTTTAACTAACTGAAAAATCAACCAAATTATGGCACAGGTAAACCCATATCTGAATTTTAAAGGCAATTGCGAAGAGGCCTTTAAATTTTATCAATCAGTGTTCGGAGGAGAATTTCCATATGTTGGACGTTATAAAGACATGCCCCCAACTGAAGGAAAAGATATGAAAGATATTGATGGAGAACTTGTAATGCATATCTCCCTTCCGATCGGTAAAGACTCCGTTCTTATGGGAAGCGACATAGGTGGCGAATGGGCCAAAAATGTAGTTGAAGGAAATAATATCCAATTGTCAATCAATACCGACTCCGAAGAAGAAGCGAGACGCGTATTTAACGGCCTTTCCGCCGGTGGAAAGATCACCATGCCGATGGAGAAAACTTTCTGGGGAGCTTTTTTCGGCATGTTTATCGACAAATTCGGGATCAGCTGGATGGTGAATTACGATTATAACCAACAAAAGCAATAGGGAATTTAATACCTGTTTGTGGGGTAATGGCGAACTGCCGGCATCGGCCGTAAGCGTCATTACCCCACTTCTTTTTTCACGATTTTGCTATTATAATACTAGTTTGATAGTGCAAAATGGTGGTTTTCTTCTGACGGGGCTTTTAGTTTTGGTTAACGACCATTGCTAATTGCGCCATAGGAAAAACGACTGCCTGCATGACTAATATTCAGTACCTGAGCGACTGCCAGCTTGTTACACTTTTGAGGGAAAATGAAAACAGAAAGGCATTTGAGACTCTGTATAACCGCTACTGGAAAAAACTACTGATCCTAGCCCGCTGCAAAACCGGGTCTGAACAGGAGGCCGAAGAAATCGTACAACAGGTGTTTCTTAACATCTGGAAAATGCGAAAAGAACTTCATATCCGGAATACTTTTCATACTTACATAGCCTCTTGTGTCAAATATGAAATTCTAGCGACCTTGTCACGGCAACAAAAATATCAGAACGCAGTGAACACCTTATCCGGTAACCCCACCGCCGACCTCGATAACCAGACCTCTGAATGGCTTGACTATTCCGCTGTTCGCCAGCAACTGGAACAAACTGTACGAAGCCTGCCTGAAAAATGCCAGCTGGTATTCCGGCTTAGCAGGGAAAGTGGTTATTCTGAAAAGCAAATCGCAGACGTGATGAGTATTTCCAGGAAAACGGTACAGGCACATATGAGCAAGGCGCTCAAAGTACTTAAAGGCCGCCTTCTGCTTCCACGATAAAATTGCAGTATAAAAACCCGTCAGGATCCTGCCCGCGTAAACGGGCCAGTTTCTCAGCCGCCAGCTGCATCGGGATAATATTAACAACAGGGGCAAGCATCGAAGGAAAATGCGGGACTTCAATTTTAAATCCTTTCAAAGTTGCAGGAAGGTCATGACCGATTGAAACTATGTTAACGTCTCTCTCTGCAAGGTCATTGACCAGTTGGATATCGTAATCGCGGACAATCCTGTTGTCAAGCCAAAGGGCAATATTAAGACTGTTATTAATGATCTCCTGCGGGCCATGACGGAATGCTCCGGTAGTTAACGAAGTTGCCGGATGTTTCGCAGCTTCTTCCCATAATAACCTGCTCTCGTGGGCCGATGCCAGGTTCGCGCCACGCGCCAGGAAATAAGTGTATGGATTTTTACCTCCCCATCCGGAAGCCTCGGTCATATCCTTCCATTCGGAAATCCTCTGGCGGACCTGTATAATTGATGATGTAAGTTCCTCTACCATTGAATTATCCAGCCTATGATCTGCGATGCACCTGGCGAGAATGTTACCATTCAGGATGATCGATGAATAAGTGCTCACAGAAATACTGTTATCAAAACGGACTCCCATCAGTATGCAGGCGTCAGAGCCCCGGGCAAGAGCACTTTCATTATCGTTGGTAATGCTTACCACCGACGCTTTTGCCGCACGGCATTTTGGTAAAGCATTTACAATCTCAATACTTTTCCCGCTGCGCGACAGGAAGATAACTGCAGAATCCGGCAAAATATGGGTAAAGTGCAGGAAATCAGCAGCATCACACAGTTCAGCCTGTACCCCGGTTTCATTGAGCGCTGCCTGTAGTGCAATACCCGCATTCCAGCTGGCACCGATCGCAGAAATGTAAACATGATCGGCCCTTCGTACAAGCCCTGCTGAAGTTTTCATCTGCGCACTGCCTTCACCGAAATTATAATCTATGGAATTCAGCAACTGGTCAGGCTGATCGAGTATATCCCGAAGGTATTTTGTCATAGTAGTTACATTTTTCCCGCAGCCGCCTGGTCGCCGGTTATTTCGGCAAGCAGGTCTTCGAGCAACGAAGTACAGCTTTCACATCCTGAACCGGCATTAGTGAATTTTTTGACCTCATCCAGTCGTGTTAAGCCATTTTCCTTTATTTCTGTTACTATTGTTCTTTTTGTTATCCCCTCACACAAGCAGATAACGGTATCATCCGGCAGATTCGTGATCTTTTCCGATGCGGTGTCCGGGTTCACCGTTACCAGGTCTTCAGGTGATCCGGAAATTTTTATCCTGTTCCGCACCATGTGGAACAACGATGAATAACCACCGGCTTCGCCTAATAAAATGCCTCCCAATACATATTGCCGGTCAGGGGAAACATTGACACGCTTGTAGATCCCGGAACCCGGGTCTGAATGTACAAGCGGTATGTGATCTTTTTCGCCAAGTGCATCTCCAAACGAAATGACCTTTACTTCCATCACTTTCAATTTTGTCAACAGGTCATTACCGGTAAAGACCTTGTAGATTTTCGCCAGCCGCGCAGCTACAACTTCTGCCATTTCAAAACACGGGGCTGCCAGGCCCCATACTTTACCTGCAGCAAATGCACATTCACCAATAGCAAAAATGTTCTCGTCCTCACTCAGGTTATAGTTGTTTACAGCAATGCCGCCATTTGGACCTGTTTTCAACTCCGAGGAAACAGCCAGTTCATCACGTGGACGGATACCTGCTGACATTACCACCATATCAGCATTCAATTCGGTTCCGTCACTGCAAACCACCAACTTCGTGTTGTCCACTCCAACTATGCGTTCTACTTTTATGCCCGTCAGTATATTTATCCCCAGTGCCTCAATTTGCTTTTGAAGGATGGCAGCACTGTCGGCATCGAGCTGACGCGACATAATGTGCGGTGCAACTTCTATAATAGTTGTCTTCAGCCCTGATTCTGAAAGCGCCCGCGCTGCTTCAAGTCCGAGTATACCTCCACCGATTACAACAGCCTTTTGCCCCGGCCGCATGAAATCATGGATTGCCTGTACATCATTAAGGGTACGATATACAAATACACCCTCCATGTCCATATCTGCAATAGGAGGAACAAAAGGTACTGAACCGGTGGCTAAAATGAGTTTGTCGTATGTTTCTGTCGCGCCACGTTCAGTCCTGATCCATTTTTCCGCGCGGTTGATCTCAACAATCCGTTGTCCAGTCCGTAAGACCATTTTATGCTGAGCGTACCAGTTGGATGATGCAAGTATCAGTTTCTCGGCAACCTTATCGGAAAAGAATTTGGTAAGATTGATCCTGTCATATGCCGGGGTCTTTTCTTCTCCATAAACAACGAGGTCATAATTTTTGCCCAGCCTGTACTTCACGAATTTTTCGCAAAACTTGAATCCCACAGGTCCATTTCCAATCAGTACCAGCTTTGTCTTTTTTACCGGCTCAACTGAAGTCCTTTTCATTCGTTCATTTTTTCCAGGTACCAGGAATGGAAATTCACTACATCAGCTTCTGAAGGTGCCAGCGGTCCCGGCTCATACCGCGTCGAACGAATCCCCTTCTGGTTGTTTTCACAGAGATGCCAATCCTGCTCCCCGGTGATCTTCCAGAATTCAGTAAGCCTTTCCACATCATAATCTATTCCTTCTTCGGCCTTACCGTCGACCAGCCAGGTAAGGTCAACAACAGATCGCGATTCATCCAACGGTGTAATGCGCATCGACCAGAGATAATCACTCACTCCATCCATCCAGAAGTTAGGATAATTGATGAGACCTACCACACCGGCATCGTAATGCTTATGTTCGCCCATGAGAGGTGCTGCAGGTCTTCCATCCAGTGTATAACTTTCCATACCCGGACGCAATGGATAACGCGTAGCATAATGACTTGCGCCATTTTCGTTTTCAATCGTTCCAACAGCCAACCCATTTTGCTGCCAGATAGTCATGCTTTCCTCCACAACAGCTTCCCTGTCTTCAACCAGGTTGGCTCCCACTACAACACTGCAATATTCGATGTGAACCGGTCCGCAGTGATAGCACTCACGGAAATTCTCACCAATGAGTTTCCAGTTGGCATCGAGTTCATATCGGTCGCGGTATGCAACTTTCGCCTTGTCAAGCTGGAATGGTTGCAGGTATGGCGCAAGCCCCTCCGTTTCCCGTGTAAAATCCGGCGCCACATCACTAAGACAAATAAAAATAGCTCCCTCGATCTGCCGGATGTGTACAGGATGTAATCCAAAGTGGCTCTTGTCAAAATCTTCTGGCATTAATCGTGCATTCCGGAGATTTCCTTTTTTATCATACACCCAACTGTGGTATGGACATTTCAGGTTTTCTTCATGCCCACGCTCTTCCAGGCAGATCGCAGATCCGCGATGCCTGCAGGAATTGTGATGGGCATAGATTTTCCCATCATCATTCCTGATGATGATGACAGATTGCTCGAGAATATTATATGTAAAATAATCGCCCGGCTCCGGAATTTCACAGGAGAAACCCGCAAATAGCCATCGCTTCTTCCAGACCTGTTCCACTTCACTGTCGAACACTTCACGACTGGTATAGAAATCGCGTTCAAGACTCCATCCCTTTTTATATTGCTTCAAGAGCATTTGCACTTTATTCATATTGGGGAATTTTATAGCTTTTTGATTTTGCTGATCTGTAGAACAGCAGGAATGAGATTATTCCAACAATAAATACCAACAGGCTGAAAATTCCGAACACCTGGTGCATCGGCATGCTTTCATACATTCTGCCGATAAGAATATTTCCCAGTACAGCCCCTGCGCCGAAATACATTGCCCAGAGCAGCGATTGCCCGGTAGTTCGCCATTGCGGAGGCACTTTTTCGTTCACAAATTCAACAGATGCGATCCATAAGAGTGTCCATGTAACGCCATTCAGTGTTTCGATGCCAATGACTGCATAAGGATTATTGTTAAGGTAATACAACAACAATCTGAGCCCCGTTCCGAAAATGGCAATCACAAGTACTTTTCCGGGCGATATCTTCCGCAACATCCATGCTGCAATGAAATAGAACGGTAATTCACTGAGTGCCTGGATTCCGATTGCCGTTCCCGTTGTAGTAGACGAAGCGCCAATTTCACGCATGTATACGGTAAGAAAAAAAGAACTGCAGGATTGAGCTATCGACACGATTACCAGGATGAACAGGAATCCCAGCAGCACTTTATTGATTAAAGTCTGGCGCAGCCCCCTGAAACTCAGGTCCGCAGCTGAAACTGCAGGTGGCAATACGGTTAATGTTTTTGCCACTAGCCAACCTGATACCAGGAAAATCGCAGCCAGGTAAAAACAGACATCACTTCCGAATTTTGGCATCAGCAGACCCGTCAGTAATGCGCCCAGTCCAAAACCAGGTGCGCCCCAGAATCGTAATGTACTGTATGAAACTGTTGCGTCTGCCGAAGTATGATCAAGCGTAAGGCTGTCCAGTAACGGTAATACAGGTGATTGAAAAACTGCGAATAGGAAAATCATTACAGCTATTAGTGTGGTTCCTGACGCAGAAAATGGGAAAATGGCGAACAGGATTGCAGACAGTAATATGGCGAAACTAAAGCAGCGCATTTTACCGGCTCTATCAGCAAGCAGTCCCCAGAAGGGCTGTACGATCAGCATTACCAGCCACGGAATTGCTGAAAGATAGCCCATCTGGGAGCCACTCATACCTTTATCTTCCAGCCAGATATTCAGGTTGGGCATCCAGGCACCCAGCGAAGCGAAACAAAACAGGAAAACTGCCCGGAAGCGGTTGTTTTCCGTCCCGATTCTCAGCAATCGTCCTGTATTATGAATGTCCGGCACTTTGTTATTGATTTATAAGTTACGAATACTTTTTCCCTTACCCTACCATTGGCCAGGGAAAAGCTGAGTTGAGGTTAATTCGCTGGCCGGTACGTTGTGATTCCCGCGCAGCTTCAATGATTTCAAGCACATGAAGCGAGTGTTCAACGTTGATCAGTGGTTGTTTGCCGGTTGACATGCATTCGCAAATCACAGATGCGCCTTCCTGCCAGACATATGAACCGGTGTCTGTGGCAAATCTCTGGGTTGCGGGATTCTCATGTGTAGCCATATCCACACCGAAAGGCATCCAGTCATAACCGACCATATGCATGTTACCTTTTGAACCGTAAACTGAAATTGTTGGTCGCTCCTGCCCTTTTCCCTGGTGACCGTAAGGATCAAAGTAATTGAACCCGCACTGGATATGACTGATCACACCACTGTGATGCTCGAACAACACTTGGGCATTGTCTTCTGCAACGACCTGGATCGATCCTTTATCTTCAACATTCCTTGTAGGCGTGATCACATTTGTCATGGCAACAACTGATTTGGCTGGACCAAACAGACCGGTAAGCGTTGCAATGTTATATACACCAAGGTCCGGCAGACTGCCCCCATTTTCTTCGTAGAAGAATGCGGACCAGTGCGGACCTTCATGACCATAGTGGCCATGCGCCGCAGCGATCCGGCCCAACTTGCCCTCTGCGATCTGCTTTGCCATAAAAGCGAACTGTGGACTATTCACTACTGCAGGAGCGCCCCAGATCTTTACTCCTTTCGCTTTTGCAAGATCAAGGATCTCACGACCTTCCTTATACGTATTTGCCAGCGGCTTTTCGCACCACACATGTTTACCCGCTGCAATGGCGATTTTATTGAGGCGCCCATGCTCCTGCATATTGGTGGTATTGATCAACAAGTCGAACGGCACCCCGGCCAGCATTTTGTCAATATGCGGATACACAGTTGCACCACTAAACTGCTTCGCCCTTTTCTGGGCACGATCAGGCTTGATGTCACAAAGGCTGACAACCTCTGCAAACTGGCAATTGGCAAGATGGGGAAGATATACACCTGAAACACTACCACAACCAATGAGTCCTACCCTGACTTTCCTGTTCAAGGGCAACTGCGGAACATCCGCAGTACCTTTTTCGGCAGCAGTTGCCAATACAGAAGGAGATAAAACTGCAGCGGCACCCAGCACGCCAAAGTTTGTCAGGAAGTTTTTTCTTGAAATATTTTTCATGTCGTTGATTTTGTTATTGTCAGAAACTGATGTTAATAGCCTGGGTTTTGTTTTAATTTATTATTGGCGTCGATCGCAGCCTGTGGAATAGCGTAGAGCAGGTATTTCGGGTCACTGGCGTAAGGCTTGAACGGAGAACGTGGTTGCAGGAACTTATCAAACCGGATCATGTCCTGGCGGGTAAAGCCTTCCCATGCCAGTTCGAATCTTCTTTCCTTGTAAATATATTCGAGTGTTACTGATCCATACAATTTCGAAGGGTCAGTAAATGCCCTTGCCCTAATAGCATTTACTAAAGAGGTTGCTTCAGTATTGCTGCCGCCATTCCGTACCAGTGCTTCTGCCTTCATCAGGTACACGTCCGCTAGCCGGAAAATATGAAAGTCATTTTCCATACTGTTACTTAATCCCAGTTCGAAAGGCCATTTTTTAATCCTCGCCCCTTCTTCCTGGTTGATCCAGCCCCAACCGTCCGATCCCACTTCATTCATAACCATATCCACTGTGTGGATCAGTGGCCTGCCGTGCGGAGTGAGAATGATTTCACCAGCAGGGTTTCTCATTTCACCAATCAAGAAAGAGGCATCATACCTTGAATCTGCCGGATCAAACTCCTTAACATACGAAGGGGTGGCGGCTATACCGTTCCATGGACTTATATTCAGTCCAAGCGCAATCGGATCAAAATAGTGAAGGGTATTCAGCGCGATGTTGTTCTGCCTGCCGCTTCCGCCGGTTTTGAATACCGCACTAAAGATGGCTTCGCGTGAAATGTTATTGTTTGGAACAAAATTTACATCCCACTTCTCAAGCTGGTATGGCATGGCAAGCACTTCGTTGCAGGCATCGATGCATTCCTGCCATTTAGGTCCGCCTGCAGGATTCCACGACATTGCATTGAGATACATTTTCGCAAGCAATGTATAGGCGGCACCGCGTGTCATCTTTCCGTAGCTCGCAGGGGTTGCGACATCAGTACGCAGTTTGTCCTTTACTTCGTTCAACTCATTGACGATAAAGTTGAAAACTTCCGCCCTGGTCCTCGTTTCCGGTTGTGATTTATCAAGAAAGTCAGTAACGATGGGCACATTACCATAATGGTCAACTAGGATATAATACCAGAAAGCTCTCACCGCCCTGATCTCGGCCAGGATCTGCACTTTCAGTTCCGGAACAATTGCGTTGTTAATATCGATCTGGTAGTAGATCTGGTTGCAAAGGGAAATGTTGGCAGACGGTCCGAAATAGGACTCATTGAAGCCGCTGCTGCTCGCATTCCAGGTATGCCTCATAGTTTCCTTGTACATCGGCTCACTCCAGTCCCCTCCTTTATATCCGGGAATGGCGATCATATCGGATGACAATCCATCCATCGTAATATAGGTGTCCCAGTCTATGCAATGAAGCTTAAGTGTACTGTAGATCGAACCCACCAGGGCATTAATCTGTTCCTGGTTCGTGCCGAAATCGTCTACTGCTACCTGTGAGTACAAAGTCTCGTCCAGTTTCGTGCAGGATGTGGATAGTGCCACAGTAAGTGCCAGCGTGTATAGTGGTAGTTTGATTTTTTTCATGACCAATCTTTTGTTTGGTTAAAAATTCATGTCAATGCCAAAAGAGAATGTCCGTGGTTTTGGAACAAAAACATTTTCCAGCACACCGGGTGCCAACCCGCTCATGTTCACTTCGGGATCCATTCCATTGAAACTGGTGATAACAAAGAGGTTTTGTGCAGTCACATACAAGCGAAGCCCACTAATACCTTTTTCCTTTTTATCAATCAGCTGGTAAGAAAGACTGGCGTTATCAAGACGCAGGAAAGAACCTTTTTCAATGTAGAAGCTGGAAAATTTCGGATCATCGTTAACCCCGTTTGTCAGGGCATCCTTCATTACATTTGAACCTGGCAGCCATTTCACGTTGGCATACTGCAATCTTGGGTTATTGAGAACATCATTCCCATACACACCCCTGAAGAAAATGGAAAGATTGAACTTTTTATATGTCAACGAGTTGTAAATGCTATATGTGAATCGGGGCATCGCATTCCCGATATACGTATAATCGAGGCTGTTGATCTCACCATCCTTGTTCTGGTCAACGAAAACGAATTTTCCGTCTTCATCCAGGCCGGCAGATTTCCAACCATAGAATGTTCCTACTTCCTTGCCCTCCTCGATAATGTGACTGGTAAGGTTGCCTGACCCCCGCAAGTTGATGGAACCGGTTTTAATGCTTTCCGTTTGATACATGTCATTGGAAAGGCTGTTCACCACGTTCTTGTTTGTTGCAAAATTCAACGTACTGGTCCAGCGAAAGTTCTTGTTCCGGATGTTTTCCGTATTGATCAAAAACTCAAATCCGGAGTTGGTCATATCACCAACGTTTGCGAGTGTGGTCGGAAACAGGTTCGGTGGTACGGGGACATTGTATACATAAAGCAGGTCGGTGGTTTTCTTAACATAAAAATCCATTGCACCTGAAACACGGCCGGCAAACAATGAATAATCAATCCCAATATTGCTTGTAGCGGTCTCTTCCCACTTCAGGTCAGGGTTGTTATTCTGGACGTAGCGATAGGTGTTTCTCCACATTCCATTATCATAGTACTCATCGCCCCTTCCATAAAGTGCTATAGAATTATAAGGCCCGATCCCTTCCTGGTTACCCACCTTACCATAACCAATCCTGAGCTTCAGTTCGTCCACAACAGTACTTGAACTCAGGAATGCTTCTTCGGAAATAGTCCATGCCGCAGACGCTGATGGGAAGAGACCCCATTTATTATTCTTGCCGAATTTGGAAGAACCGTCACGGCGTATTGTGGCACTCATAGTGTACTTCCCGTTGTAACTGTAGTTAAGTCTGCCGAAGAAAGAGATCAGCTTACTCAGTTCTTTATTAGAACCAACATCGCCGGGGAAGAGATTTTCTCCTGCAGTTAGATTATTGTATTCAAACTGGTCGGTTATGAACCCCCTGTTCGCAGCACGAACAAACTGCGCATAGTTCTCTTCATATGAATAGCCACCCAGAAGCTTGAAGTCGTGATCCTTAATGCTCCTGTCGTATTCGCCCGTAATCTCCATCAGGTTCTTGTCCCATACATTGTTTTCACGGTATGCATATCCCCGGTCATTTCTTCCAGCCTGGGACGTGATGGAATTATACCTTGCCCCATCCTGCGTCATGCGCTGTTTAAACAGGTTGACCCCAGCCGTGAACCCTTCGAAGAGTTTGACTTTTATATTTCCATTTCCATAAAGCTGGCTTGTTTTGTTGTCATTGCTGTTTTCCTCGATGTTATGCACGGGGTTTCCCTGTTCCCAGTCATATTTTTCAAACCAGGTGCCATCTTCGTTCTTAATGTTATAAACAGGCAGCATCGTGTATGCCAACACCGTATTGTAACCATTTGTCGGCGAAAAATCACTTTGGGTTGCGCCACCCGTTAACGACAGGTTGATCCTGCCGTCAAGCACTTTCTGGTTCACACTGAATAGGGCGTTGAATCGCTTAACGCTGTTATCTTTCATGATCCCCTGCCGGTTAAGGTAGTTGAGCGACGCACGATAGTTGCCTTTATCTGTGCCGCCTGAAACGGAAAGGTTGTTGTTAGTTGAAATACCCGTGCGCATGATTTCATCGAACCAGTCGGTATTGCCACCCATATCGAGACCGGTAACATCCATACCATTGGCCGAAGTGTACTTACGCCATTCATCTGCGGATAGAAGTTCAGGCTTGTTCGCTACTTTATCTACCGCTATATAATTATTGAATTGGATCTTTTGCTGTCCTGACCTGCCCTTCTTTGTTGTGATCAGGATCACACCACTCGCTGACCGCGATCCGTAGATAGCTGTAGCAGCGGCATCTTTCAGTACACTTATTGTTTCAATATCCTGCGGTGCTACTGATGTCATATCCATACCCGGTACTCCATCTATCACGACAAATGGCGCACTGGAACCCGTGAGTGATGATGTTCCGCGAAGGCGGATGGTTGGTTTTGCAGTTACATCACCCGATTCTGTGGTTACTGTCAACCCCGCCACTTTTCCCTGCAGGAGGTCTGCTGCAGTTTGCGTAACACCTTTATTGAAGTCCTTTTCAGAAACAACTGCTATTGACCCAGAAACATCTTTCTTTTTCTGAGTGCCATAGCCGATCACTACGACTTCATTCAGCTTACTTTCCAATAGTTCGAGCTTCACCGTGATCGTCGCATTGTGACTGGCTGCCACCTCCTTAGTTGCATAACCGGTGTAAGTAAACACCAGCGTTCCATTTTCAGGGATAGTGATAGTGAATTTCCCTGAAGCATCAGAAGTTGTTCCAATGGTTGTCCCTTTCAACATGATGCTCACACCATGCAGTGGTGCGCCTGCGTCCGAACTGACTGACCCTGTTATTTCTATCGGTGGAGTTGCAACTTCTGTGGTTACCTGGAAATTTTTATTATTGCGTGGAATTACTACTATAGTATTCTCCACAATCTTATACGTTACCGGCTGTTGGCGGAAACAGAGATCCAAAACATGCTCCAGTGTTGCATTCTTCACGCTGATGCTAACCGTGCTGGTATTTTCGAGTTGCTTGTTGCTGTAAATAAACAGGTAGCCGCTCTGTTTTTTAATTTCATGGAAGACCTTGTCGAGTGATGCATCCTGGAGAGTGATCGTTAATGGTTGCGTAAATGCTTTTGCGCTGACCTGCAGGCCGACAGCAAGCAGCAGAACCAGTACGATCCACCCGCGGGCGGCGACTTTACAGGAAGTGTCAAGTTTCATAAGCTGGCAATTGTTGGTTTTATTTGTTAGTTGGCAATCCTTGTGTTGGCGAGAACGGTTAACGATTTACCATTCTTCTCGAAGCGGACCTCCCTGGTGAGCGATAAAATCTCCAGGACCGCTGCCAGGTCTTTCTTTCGCTCCATCATTCCAGAGAAGCGGACATCATTCAGTCCTGGTCCCATGTTCACGTCAATGTCATACCACCTGGATAGCTGCTCCATTATTGTGGGGACATTTGCATTATTGAGTTTGAACAGACCCGATTTCCAGGCCATTACTGCCTCCAGGTCGGGAGATTTATCAAGATGGATCTTTTTTGAACCGGGAAGAAGCCTGGCCTGCTGACCAGGAGCAAGCAACTGCTCACTGCCGTTACCGGCAAACTTTACTTTGCCTTCGAGCAGGGTAACTACAGGCTGCCCATAAGTGTTGACGTTAAAATGTGTACCCAGTACTTCTGTAGATGAGGTTTGCGTACGCACAACAAATTTCCGCGCAGCATCCGGACTTACTTCAAAATATACTTCACCGGTTATCTCAACTTCCCGTTGTTTTCCGCTGAACGAAACGGGGAAATGCATTGTGCTTTCCATGTTGAGCCAGGCAATGGTACCGTCAGAAAGCCGGATTGACTGGACCTTACTGCCTTTGGGTACACTAATGGTGTTGAAGAGAATTTCCTGGCTTTCGCGGTTTTGATGCAGGTAGGCTAGCTGACCATCAGGCTGTTTGTGAATAATTGCAGAACCCTGGCTTGCAACCGGACCGGTATTTACCATCTCTAAAGGAATCGTGGAACCGTTTGCAAGTGTAAGACTAACGCCTTCAATCTTTTCAGGCGCGATTTTGGTGCGGGCTATTTGAGGTTCACTGTCTTTCCTTTTACCTGAAGTATAAGTGTAAAAAAATAAGCTTGCGCTTCCGATTATTACCAGTACACTGGCAGCAATGGCGAATTTCCTGGTCAACCTGTTGATCCGTGGTTCATCCATGATCTGGCTGAACATCCTTGCCTTAAGCTCGTCTTCCGAATCTGCACTCATCCAGTTGAGGCTTTCTTCAGGATGATCATTGTACCAATGTTCAAACTCCTGTTTTTCTTCCTCGGTAATGGTGCCGTTCAGCCATTTCTCCGCCAATACCCTTATTTTCTCCTGTTGGTTCACGTAAAAAGGTTGTGTTACCTTTTATAGAGAAGAAAATAAGGGACTACCCTTAGTGCACCGGAAAAAAAGTTTCCAGTTATTCCGACCTGAGGCTTTTTACCGGGTTGGCCACAGCAGCTTTTATAGCCTGGAAACTGATAGTCGCGAGGGTTATGGTAATTGCAAGCACTGCAGCGGCAATAAATACGAGCGGACTGATATTAATATGATAATCATATTTCTGCAGCCAGTTATCCATGAAAAGCCACGCAATTGGTGAGGCAATCAGGCAACTGATGACTACAAGCAGCACAAAATCCCTTGAAAGTAGAATCCATAATTGTGGTACTGAGGCCCCGACAACTTTGCGAATGCCGATTTCTTTTGTCCGACGCTCAGCCATAAATGAAGCGAGACCGAATAAGCCCAGGCAGCTGATAAAGATTGCCAGTACGGCAAATATTCCGGCTAACCTGCCCACCTGGTTTTCATTCCTGAATTTACGCGCAAACGCTTCATCAGTGAATTGGTAGTCAAACGGGTATGCCGGGTTATGGCGTTCGAAAACCGGCTGGATTGAAGCCAGCGCTTTCCTTATATCAACATCTTTCTTAAACCGGACAAAGCCCTGCCCGATAAAGTATGGTCTTAGCAACATGATGGCCGGCATAACAGGTTTATATGGATTTTCCATCAGCATATCTTCAGACACCCCGATCACCGTCAGGTTTTCCTGGTCATATTTAACGGTGCTGCCCAGTGGCTTTTTGAACCCCATCAGTTTAGCTGCTGACTCGTTAATGATGACAGAGTTACTATCAGTTGAAAAATCACGCGAAAAAAAACGGCCGTCTTTGAGTTTAATTCCGGAAGTCTTTTCATAGTCATAATCCACCATTATTGTTGAAAACAATGGTTTGCTTTCCCGGTCCATCCCCTCCCAGGTAAAATTATCCCACGAATTGTAAACCCCGGTCATTGGGCTTGATGATTTGCTGACTGCTTCAACATAACCCGTTCCCTGGAGCTCGCGTTTCAAGGCATCATAATTTTTCTCCAGGTCAGCTGAAATATTAAAGCCAATGAGGTTATTGGGATCATATCCAAGAGGCCGATCCTTAGCATGCTGGATCTGCTGGAAAATAACTACAGTTCCGATTATGAGGGCTATACTGAAACTGAATTGCGTAACCACCAGTATCTTACGTGGCAGGTTAGCCGATTTCCCTGGTTGAAATGTTCCTTTCAACACTTTTACCGGGTTAAACCCGGAAAGATAAAATGCCGGGTAGCAACCAGCAAGCAAACCCGTAACAATACATCCGGCCAATGCAGTTCCCAACAAAGCATAGTTGTCAAATTCAAAGCTGATATCCCTGAAACCAATATCTTTTAGTAACGGCAGGGATACTTTTACCAGGAAAAGGGAAATCATGAATGCAATGAATGTAGTTACCAGCGATTCGCCAAGGAACTGGCTGATCAGCTGCTTCCGCTGCGAGCCTACGGCTTTACGGATCCCAACTTCTTTCGCCCTTTTTTCCGAACGTGCTGTACTGAGGTTCATGAAGTTAATGCAGGCGATTAACAACACCAGGATCCCCACGATCGCGAAGAGACGGACATATTCTATAGCGCCACCGGTGTTCACCCATTCTTTAAAATCATCATATAGATGCCAGTTTTCCATCGGGTGCACGAACAGGGTGGCTTCTTTCTTGTCATCCACCTTTTCACGGACAATATTCTCAATGCGTTTCGAGAACGTGCTTGTTGTAACACCATCTTTCAGTTCAACTATTGTCTGCAGGAAATTATTCTGCCACTGCGTCTTGGCATTCCTTACAAAGTCACTTGTCGCAACGTTTAGTTCATACGGCATGAGAAGGTCAAAACTGAGAGTGGAATTTGACGGCACATTCCTGGCAACTCCGGTAACTATGACATTGTGGGCATTGTCGATTTTAATCATTTTCCCCATCGGATCCTCGTTACCAAATAAAGCGGTGGCAAGTCTTTCGGACAGCACTATTGAATATGGTTCATTCAAAGCCTTATCCGCATTTCCTTTTACCAGCGGGAATGAAAACATTCTGAGGAAATCGGGATCAGCAAAATGACCTTCCATCTGCAGACGCTTATTGCCCACAACGAGGCTATGCCCACCACCCCAGTCCAGCCGGGTGATATATTTTACATCCGGATATTTGCTTTTCAGTTCATCATATAACGGCAACATTACACCGGTCTGCACCCGCTTCACATTGTTGAAGTTCGTTTTCTTCATTACGATCGCAATGTTCTTGCGGTGCGTGTGAAATTTGTCAAAACTGAGTTCATACTGCACCCACAGACCAATAAGCATGGCTACAGCCATCCCAACCGACAGGCCGAAGATGTTTATAAAAGAATAACCTTTATTCTTCCACAGGTTGCGGATCGCTGTCTTGAAGTAATTGCTGAACATGATGAAGCAGTTGTGTGCCGGTAATTGTGCCAGTACTATGCCTGAAATATAACTTGCTGTAAATCAAATCCTTGACGAATGTATAAAAATACCAACTGTCCGGTTTTGATACTATCCTGTCCGTTATTGAGCATTTAATTGAGAATCTTACCTTCGCGCGCAGAAAACAAGGATATGAATCTGAAAGCACGTCTTGAACAAAGGGCACAGGGGAAATGTGAACTGTGCGAATCGACTGAAGCAATTAGCATTTACGAGGTTGGGCCGGATTCGGCCACCAAAGAGGAAATAGCGATTTTAGTTTGCAACAAATGCCTTGCACAACTTCAAAAGAAAGAGTCACTCGACAAAAAGCATTGGGCAGACTGCCTGCCCCGATCGATGTGGAGTGAAGTACCTGCGGTGCAGGTTGCCTCATGGCGGATGCTGAACAGGTTGCGGCACGAAAGCTGGGCTATGGAAGCACTCGATATGATGTACCTCGACGACGAAACACTTGAATGGGCAAAAGCTGAAGGTGATCATGTTCATGAAGGTGAAGTTGACCTGCATAAGGATTCAAATGGCAACGTGTTACAGAACGGCGATACCGTTGTATTGGTAAAGTCTCTTGATGTGAAAGGATCAACACTAACAGCCAAACTGGGAACAGTGGTAAAGAATATCCGCCTGGTTGAAAACAATACAGAACAGATCGAAGGTAAGATAGAGGGACAGACGATTGTTATCCTCACGAAATATGTAAGAAAGCAGGGCGCCTGACCCAACCAAATTCTTAAGAAGCAATATCTGTATTCTAAAACAAGGATATGAAAAAGGTATTGATGTTGTGCATTTCAGCATTCGTTTTGCTTACAGGTTGCAGGAAAGATCACTACAAACCCGGCGGCACATATAAACCGGACATATCTCCAGATGAATTTTCTTCTGGCACGGTTATTACCAACCCATATTTCCCGGCCCCGCCAGGAAAAAAGTATACTTATGAAGGCGAAACGGCGGAAGGATCAGAAAAGGTAGTAGAACAAAGGCTGGCTGAAACAAAGGTCATAATGGGCATCACCTGCATTATTGTGAATTTCAAAGCCTTTGTTGATGATGAACTGGTCGAAGAAGCCTGGGATTGGTATGCACAGGATAACGATGGAAATGTCTGGTACTTCGGGGAAGCAGTAGATAACTATGAAGAAGGCGTATTGGTTAACCACGATGGCTCGTGGGAAGCAGGTATAGATGGTGCACAGCCTGGGATCATAATGCCTGCGCACCCTTATGTAGGCCTGCAATACCGGGAAGAATATTATCCTGGTGAAGCCGAAGATGAAGCCGCAGTAATCGCAACAGGCCTTAACGTGACAATTCCGTTTGGGTCATTTGACAATTGTCTCCAGACGAAGAACTGGACTGATCTTGAGCCAGGCATAGTGGAATTCAAGTTTTATGCGCCAGGCGTCGGTCTGGTTAAGGAGTTGAACCAGCAGGAAAACGAGGAGATTGTACTGGTTGAAATTGAATGAGTCTGTTGTTCATCGTTTTCTATTATCAAGCTTAGCTAAAGTTTCTGCGATCAGTTTGTCAGCAGCCAATAGTCGGGCTCTTCTCGATTCAACCTCGGCCAGTTTTACACGCAGTGCATCGGCATCTTTAAGGTCTGTATTCCTTATGGCATCGAGCAGGTCCTCGTTGTTTGCATATGTTCCATCGTCAACTCCAAGCATTTCTTTCAGACGAACCCATTCTTCCGGTGCAGGATCGACAACCTGGTCAATCAGGTCTTTGAATTTATTCAGTTGTTCGATAAACCTTCCGACATTAAAATTTGGCTTGAAGATGTTTTTACTGGTGTAAGCGGCCACCACAAGATCACTCATATACTGAGGTATGGTCACCAGCGTTTCATCCGGGAGAGGGCCGTAATCTCCGCTCTTGTAGGTTCTCCATCTAAGGAACTCAGACCCCGGCAATTCCTCGACATTAATCCGGGCTATAATTTCAACATCGCCGGCAGAAGTATCTATAATGACGGACCCATCACCTGGCCAGGCACCGGCAGGGGTAACGGACTCTATAGGTGAACCCGCTACGACTTCGTCAATATTGGTATCGAAGACAAAAATCTGAGTCTGGGACTGCGGCGGTTTGAATGTCAGCGGGTCAACATACCAGACAGTTGCAATAACATGGTTAAGGTGGAATTCCTGGAGGACAGTAGGAAAATCGTTAAAAGTGGAAGGGTACACTCCAATTATATTTTTAAAAAATTTATTGTATAACTTGTATTCGCCGGGGGAAGATTCAGCAGTTACTGTCATTTTGGGGATGAAAGAATACCCGGGATCAATATTGTCCAGGTAAAATCCTCCCGGAAGTTCCTCACCGGTTGGAAAAACCCGGTTACGTTGTGTAAAGCTGGGCATATACGTTTGATTAGATGTGAATGCTACATTTTGTCTTCCAATGTGTCGATTGCTTTCCTTAGCAATACCGAAGCTGATTCGAGCCGCTTTATACTCCTTCCAACCTTAGCCTGCATTTTATTCAACTCCGCTTTATTTTTTTCATCGGCATCAGCCAGAAAATCCGAAAGTTCATCCCGCTCTTTTCTTTTTATGATTTCCATTTCCTTGATAGCTTGCAGAAACGCATTCCAGTCCTGGTGACCTGGTAAGGATAAACTCTTTATAATTGATTTGATCTTCCTTGCCTTAAGATAGAATTCATCCAGGTCCATTCCGGATGCAATATTCGGGTTGGGATCCATCGCATTATCCTTGTAAACAGCAATGGCCATATTGCAGACAAATTGACCCTGGGAAAATTGATACCCGTCGCCAACTGTCCCAAATGCAAGTCGCCATGGTATCACAAAATGACTATTCACAAATGGAATTTCCAGTTGCTTCGCATGAACCCAGATGGCTTCAGAATCCAGGTAGTCTATTGCCGTAGAGGCTACCGTTGATTGTCCGCCTGCCCATGCGGAGTCCGGTGCAGTATCTTCAATACAGGTAAGATCTGGATAAACCTGGTCCGTATCCACATGATACACATATGTCTGAATTGTTGATGGTGGCGGCTGGAATTCGGCAAGGGAAAAATACCAGGCATTGGCAAATTTATCCTCAGTCATATTTATATTCCTGTAAATGGATTGTGCCATTGTTTCCCCGTTTGTGTTCCACATAAAAAAATGGTACAGCATAAATACACCGGGTGAAGATTCAATCGAAATGGTTGGCCAGGCATGCAGAGAATAATTACCAGTTATATCCTGGATCACCATTCCGCCAGGAATTTCTTCCCCTCCGGGAAATACCCGGTTGCGTATAGTCAGGGTTGGCATATTTGCGCATTGAAATGTGAGGGATATGCGCAAAATCGGCATTCTATGAGATTTAAACAACGGGAAAATCCCCCTCCCGTCCTGCTCAATCCATCAACGCTTCAGCTTCGCTGTCGTTGTATTGCCGAATTAATTTTCGAAGGTCCTGTTTGAGCCGGAAGGTAACTTTTGAATATTCTTTCTTCCCATAGAGGTTGTTCATCTCATGCGGATCCTGGTCAAGGTCGTATAATTCCCAGCCATTCACCCGGTTGTAGAAGCGGATCAGCTTGTACCTGTTTGTCCGGATCCCAAAATGAGGGGATACCGCATGTTCACCGTTTTCATAATAATGATAGAAGATAGCATTCCGGCTTTTTGCAGAAGATTGTTTCTCAGACGTGATAAGCGAAAGAAAAGACTGGCCCTGTAAGTCTGCCGGCCTGGCAATTCCTGCAGCCTCCAGAACAGTCGGGGCAATATCGAGGTTCAACACGAGGTCATTGTTTACCGATCCCGGCCTGACTTTTCCTGGATAACGCATCAGCATTGGCGTCCGGAAAGATTCTTCATACATGAAACGTTTATCAAACCACCCATGCTCGCCAAGATAAAAGCCCTGGTCAGACAAGTATATTACAATTGTATTTTGAGCGAGGTTATGCTTATCGAGATAATCCAGCATTTTGCCAATATTCCGGTCAAGCCCTTTTGCAGTCGCCAGGTAATCACGCATATAACGCTCGTATTTCCACCTGGCCAGTTCCTCGCCTGTCAGGTTGCGTGATTTGAAATCCTGGTAGACATTATTATAGTAGGACTCAAATTTTTTGCGCTGGGAAGGGTTCATACGATTGATCATCGGGCTCTTATCCATTTTCCCCGGGTCGTCATACATCTTCAGGTCGTAATCAAGCCGCATTGATTTTTCGATCGACATATCCTGTACGCGTGCAGCTTCCCTCCCTGAATAAGTATCGTTGAAATTGGCGGGAAGATGAAAGTTTTCTTTATCAAAAGCTCCCAGGTCAGTTGTATCCGGAAACCAGGTACGATGTACGGCATTGTGCCCGATCATCAGGCAGAACGGTTTTGAAGTGTCCCTGTTGTCCAACCATTGCTCTGCTGTATTCTGGATAACATTGGCAGCATAGCCTTCCACACGAATGACTGTGCTGTCCATATTGAGGAAGTCGGGATTGTAATAGTGCCCCTGCCCTACCAGGATTTGCCAGAAGTTAAATCCCGTTGGTTTTGTGCCAAGATGCCATTTTCCTACCCAGGCAGTCTCGTAACCGTTCTGTTGCAACAGTTTTGGAAACGTCTGCTGCCTTCCTTCGAACTGAGGAGTAACATTGTCCCTGAAACCATTGACATGACTATACTTGCCTGTAAGGATAACTGCCCTGCTGGGGCCGCAGATGGAATTGGTAACATAAGCTCGATCGAACTTCACTCCTTCCGCTGCGAGCCGGTCGATTGCAGGTGTTTTCATGAGCTTGCTCCCATACGCGCTGATGGACTGGTAAGCATGGTCATCCGAAACAATAATCAGGATATTGGGCTTTTTCTGGGCAATTGAGAGAAAAGAAATGAAAAAGGCAGCAACAAGTAAGTAACCAGTTTTCATAATTGAGACAATACCCAATAATAAAAAAAGAATGGCTGATCGCGAAAATGATTTATTTCCATGGACATGGAATAAACCCTGATGGTCTTCTTTTTCCACGTATGATCAGGGAAAGTTCACATGTTTGAGGCTTCCGGGCCGCCTGGTTGAGTTTTGAGATGGTGGCATCGTAGCTGAATCCGAGCTGGAAGTCATTATAAACAAACCCTATATATGGAATTATCGCATTCTCCGACCAATACCAGATCCCGGCATTAAAAATGGTGTGGTTGTCTTCATCAAGGATATAACCCAATGCACCACCGACGGAAAAATACTGTGCCTCCTGCTGAAACTGATAAATTGCGTTGGTGTTGAGTATTACCCGCTCGTTCAGGAATCTTTCAAAATTGGCATGGGCAACTTTCCGCATAGGCAACCTTTGATTGTCATCCTCAAGGAATGTTTGCCTTGGCTTGTTCAGGTGAAAGACGGAAACTCCGATATCGAAATTGCTTTTTTCATTGCTGAAATTATACAAGCACCCGGCGCTGACGGAGATATATGGCTTCATATTGGAAAGGGCGACCTCCCCTGTAGGCAGGTTGGTATTGAAACCTGATCCTGTAAACTGTTCTTCAAAATCAATCCGGCTGAAATCAACATACCGCCTCCCGTAAATGGCGCCAAAGCCGAGTCCCAGCCTATGCTGGGCATCCTCAATTTCAAGCAGTTTCACATTGTAGGAAAGATTCAGTGATGCATATGTGCTTTTTACAACACCACTCATGGCATTATCGTACATCATCATAGCGCCCAGTCCCAGGTAATTGCCTTCCTCACTAAACTGATCCCTGTTCTGAAGGATCTTGGTGTCAAAGGAAATAGTTCCGGTCATATATGGACTTGCGGGACCAATCCATTGATCCCTAAGGTTTGATATTGCGCGCCAATCTGCATTGATGTTTGCCGTTAATGCAGGGTTAACGTTCAATGGTGATGAAAAGAATTGCGAAAAACTTGGATCCTGCGCCTGCATTTTATTCGCTGCAAGCAGTAGGAAGATAGCCGTCATCAACTTTTTCAATATGCACATAAACCAAATTTTATCGTAGTAAAACTGAGTTACCACTGCGTTTAATAATACTTCCGTCCATGCCAACTGCCTCAACGGTCCATGTATAAGCATCCATAATTTGCGGTTGTCCATTGAAGATGCCGTCCCAGCCCGAGCCGATTACATTTGTTTCAAATAACAGTTTACCCCACCTGTTGAATACCCTGAAGTACTTCAATTCCTTAATACATACTGTTAATGGGTACAGCCTGTCGTTATGTCCATCCGCATTCGGTGACCATGCCTTAGGTACAAAAAGGTCAGATTTACATTCTGTTGGTGTTTGCCTGATTCTAACCATCAGGGTATCGACAATCTGGCATCCTCCGCCTGTTGTGATCCGGATGCGATATTCTGTTGCCTGATTGTACCTGAATATGGGCGTTCTGCTGGATGGTGTATTTAAACCAACTGGAGGCATCCACTGATAAGTCATGTTGTTGCCCAGGTCTCTGGCAGTGAGCTGCAATGGCACATTTGCTTCGGCAAATACTGTTGGATACCGTATAGCCTGCACTTCCTTAATTACTGTAATATCAACTTTTACCGATTTAGTAAATGAACAACCGCTCTGTGATGACGCTTTGATATAATACGTGCCGCTTTCAGAAATTGCAGCAGGGTTCTGCAGCGGAATTGTGTTTGCTGCGTCAGCCCAATAAGTATAAGTCAATCCCGGATCACTGCCGGCAGTGATTGCCGGAGATGTGAGGTCGATCGTAGCCGGTGCGCACACCTGCGCAGGATTGGTAACAACAAATGTTGATGCTGACGTAAGGAATGACACATTAACCGGTTTGATATTAAAGCATCCGTCAACTGTTGTCGCTTTGATGTAATATGTTCCGGCGGTGCCGATGGACTGTGGATTATTTAAAGGATTAGTTGCAGATTGATTTGTCCAATAGGTGAAGGTCAGACCTGCATCACTGCCTGAAGTAACCGAAGGATTTGTCAGATCAACAGTACCTGGAGAGCATACCGCAGGTGGGTTAGAGATTTGCAATGCCGGCGAAGCAACAATAGACACCACCACTGGTTGAATGGAAGAACAACCAGCCGCATTAGTGGCTTTAATATAATATGTTCCGGCTGAAGTAATGAAGTTCGGATTGCTTAACGGAACTGTAGCCGCTTCGTTGGTCCAATATGAGTATTGAAGTCCCGGTTCACTGCCTAATGTAACAGCAGAAGTAGTAAGGTCTGCGACAGTACAGGTAGTTACCGGGTGAGTGATGAGTGATACGTTGTCCTGAGACTGAGATATAGTAAATGAACCGAGTGCAGTACATCCATTAGCATCAGTTACTACGACAGAGTATGTTCCAGCAGGAATATTATTAAGATCTTCCGTGGTCGCATTGAAGCCGGCTGGCCCAGTCCACCTATATTCATAAGGCGCTGAACCGTTACCATTAACTATTAGATCAATTGAACCATTGCTTGTACATGACACATCCTGCGCCCTGTAATTGAGAGTCGTTGTCGTGATAAGGTGACCGACTGTTATTTTGGCCAAGGCGGTACAGCCATTAGCGTCAGTAACGGTTACTGCATAGTCGCCAGCCTCCAGATTGCTTAGGTCTTCGGTGGTTGCAGTGAAGCCACCTGGACCGCTCCACTTATATTGATATGGCGATGTACCGTTTCCATTAACGATGAGGTCGATCGTGCCATTTGAAGTTGTGCAAACAGCATCAACTACTTTTTGATTAATTGTAATAGTAGTGTTTTGCTGGCCGACAGTTACAGACTTGGTGGCGTTACATCCATTTGCGTTTACTACAGTGACTATGTAGTCACCTGGGATCAGTCCCCTGAAAATGTTCTCGTCCTGGAAGTTAATACCATCAATGCTATACCTGATTCCGTTTCCTTGTGCCGGAGATGTAACAACTACGGATCCAGACGCGGCAATGCAGGAGGCGTCGGACACAACAACAGATGGTATAAATTCCGGATACACTCCCAGGATCAGGGTTACAATGGAATCGCAACCTGCTGAACTAGTCAGTTTTACCTGATAAGTGCCAGCCTCGGAAATGCTAGTACCGTTCCAGTTAAAGGGCAGTTGGTTGGAGCAGAACGTCAGGTTAGTTGTGCTGGTCAGTACGGTGTTAACCGTCAGGATAAGTGTGGCGATTGAATCACAACCTGCCGTGCTGGTCAATTTAACTTCATATGTTCCTGCTTCAGAATAAGTATTTCTGTTCCAGCTGTACGGCAACTGGCTGGTACAGATGGTGGCATTGGTAGTACTGGTCAGGGTTTCATTTACCACCAGGTTCAGGGTAGCAATAGAATCGCAACCGGCTGCACTAACAAATGTCCTTTCATAAGTACCGGCAGTGGTATAGGTCTCGCCATTCCAGCTATAGGGCAACTGGCTCGCACAGATGGTGGCATTGGTAATGCTGGTCAGGGTTTCATTTACCACCAGGTTCAGGGTAGCAATAGAATCACAACCCGCTGCACTCACAAAAGTCCTTTCATAAGTACCGGCAGTGGTATAGGTCTCTCCATTCCAGCTGTATGGCAACTGGCTCGCACAGATCACTACGTCTGTAGTGCTGGTCAAGGTCTCGTTAACCACCAGGTTCAACGTAGCAATAGAGTCGCAACCCGCTGCACTAACCAGGGGAACTGTATAGGTTCCTGCAGTTGTATATATCTCACTATTCCAGCTATAGGGTAACTGGCTGGTACAGATGGTGACATTGGCAGTGCTGGTCAAGATCTCGTTAACCACCAGGTTCAACGTTGCAATGGAATCGCAACCCGCTG
>NZ_JSVC01000033.1 GCF_000814475.1 Flavihumibacter solisilvae
TTGCAATCAGCTTTTATGTGTTCAATTTCGCAGTTTACTTCTCTTTGGCAATATTCATCAGCAATTTCAATTTCAAACGCGACGATAAGCACTTCAAGGTGTTGCGGTATATTCATGTTAAACGACGAGGTGAACTGATCACGGTTACTGCTCATGCGTTTGTATAAAGGATAAGCGCTGATAAATTGATGATATAATACTTCTAGGGAAGCCATTAACGGATCAGATGAAGTATATAGTACTCCAAAACTTCTCGAAGGATTGAATCGACCTCCCTGCATTGCGTTAAATTCTAGACTTTTCTCAAAAAACTTATCTTGTCCATTGAAGACGACATCAGAGATCATTTCATGTTTAAATGGTGACAGCACATCAGTCATCCACCAATTTGGAACTAGGCGATCACCTGAGATATGATTTCGGTGGGCAGTATTCCAACTTAAGGACGCATCATCTGAGATCATCCAAATGAGTTTACTAAACTCGATCGCACGATAGACTTTCATAATTTTCTTCCGCTACCAAGAGCAGTTTCGATTTCTAATATTATATTTTCAATAACATCTTTTTGAGTCAAAAAAAGATTCTCATAATTAGCCAGTTTCTCCTGACTTTTTGTCAAACTTTCTTCCAATCTCCGCGTGTTTTTTATTGACATTTTGTTTCTAGTCTTTAAAATTTTGTCTATCTCACTTTCTCTATTTTTTTTGAGATTGTTTATTTTTTTGACGTATTGAGTAAGGTAGGTCATAGAGTCTGCGCCTTGTGATATTGCCTGCGGTAAGTTTCCTTTTTGCAACCATTTATAAAGTTTCTGAGGATCTTTGATTTTTGTGGATGCGTATAGATAGATCTTTAGAAATTTTTTTGATAATTCATTTCTTTCTTCAATTGATTCCAGGCCTTGCAACAAATCAAGATAAATTTCAGGAAACAGTTTTTTTAAACTAAGATCTGTTAGTATGTCGTAATGAGATTGCTCTGAAACCCTGTCAGGTGTCCTGTCGGCATTTTTAAATTCGATTTGTCGTGCGGCAAGAAAGATATTGTTCATTAGTAAGCTAGATTTGTTTCTTCGCCTCCTGAATCACACCATTCTCTTTTAAAGACTTTTGGTAAGGATAAGGGGGCGTTCGGTAAGGGATAACCGAATTAAGAGATTAATATATTATAAAGCAATGGATTATGCAACCGGGAAAAATCCCGTATTTACAATTTTAATCTTGTTGGTTGCCCTGTACATACCTGTTATACAAGTTTCCACTTATTAATCTTGCATTTTAACCAGAGTGGCGCGCAATAAAAAAGGTGTCGCTCTTGCGACACCTTCACTTTATAGGGAGGAAGTTGAGTCTGATTAGATATGCGCCTCGATCTTCTTAACGAAGTTGGCCTTGGGCTGGGCACCTACGAGCTTGTCTACCACCTGGCCGTTCTTGATGAACAGGATGGCGGGGATAGAGGTGATGCCGTAGTTGATGGAAAGCTGGGGGTTGTTGTCAACGTTTACTTTACCGATCTTAACCTTTCCGTTGTACTCCTTCGATAACTCTTCGATCACCGGACCGATGGCGCGGCAAGGTCCACACCACTCTGCCCAGAAATCCAATACACTCAATTTGTCTGATGCGATAACCTCAGTCTGGAAGTTGGCATCTGTGATTTCTAAAGCCATGTTTTATTGTTTTATTGATTTTGATTTCGTACCTATTAGAACGCAAATTTAGGACCCTTGGTTTAATTCGGTTGTTATGGCATATATAATGTTCCACCATTTGTTAACACCTGTTAATTAGTGTCAATTTTTACCTCCACTTCCGGCGTTTCCTGCAGCCAGGCAGTCAATTCGTCATTCATTTCCACCCCCGAATCTATACTATAAAGACTTGTTATCGTCTGCGTCTTCTGGTCCATCAGGTTCACCCTGATCGTCGTTTTGCCGGGGAACTTCTTCAGGTTGCCCTCCAAAAAGTTCAGCATGGGAGCGGAGAGGTGCCGCGGCTCCAGGTAGATCACCAGCTGCTTCGTAAGCTGTGCCTTGATGGTTTCCAGCAGCGTGATCCTTTCTATCTTGAACTCGTACTGATCACTGTTGAAGCGGCTCTTGAAGCTTCCCGTCAGGCATAGGTTCTTGCCCTTGTCGAGGTAGTCCTTGAAGCGCATATAGTCGTCGCCCCAGAGCATGATCTCGGTTTTGCCGGAATAGTCCTCCAGGGTCAGCGCCCCGAAATTGCGGCCGGTTTTGGTAATGCGGTGCTGCCCGTCGAGCACCAGTCCGGCCAGCCGGTAACTGCGCCCACTGGCCATCATTACCGGGTTCTCCTTCAGCTCGTTGAAATCGGCCAGCGGCATAATGCCGTAGTGGCGCATCTCGAATTTGAAATTGTCGAGCGGGTGACCACTCATGAAGATGCCCGTCACTTCCTTTTCCTTGTCGAGCCGGTCTGTCAGTCCCCACTCGTCGCAGGCTGGGATCTTCGGAATGGGCACATCCAGCACTGCCGGCAGGTCGCCGAACAGGGTATTGGTATTGCCCGTTGCCTGGGCCTGGATCACGTTACCATATTTGATGATCTTTTCCAGCCCGGTCGTATTGTCGCCCTGCGGCATAAAGAAGTACTGCGCCCGGTGCAGTTCGGGGAAGCAGTCGAATGCTCCCGCGTAGGCCAGGCTTTCCAGTGTTTTCTTGTTGGCCGCGCGCTGATTGATCCTTTTCACCATGTCGAAGATGGATTTAAATGGACCGTCCTTCGTGCGTTCGGCGATGATGCTTTCCACCGCGGCTTCACCCACGCCTTTAAGTCCACCCAGCCCGAAGCGGATCGCGCCTTCCTTATTCACCGCAAAACCCTGTTGGGATTCGTTCATATCCGGGCCAAGAACCGGTAATCCCATCCGCTTACACTCTTCCATGAAGAAGGTGATCTTTTCTATGGCGCCCGCGTTATTCAGCACCGCGGCCATGTATTCGGAAGGGTAGTGGGCCTTCAGGTAGGCCGTCTGGTAGGCCACAAAGGCGTAACAGGTAGAGTGCGATTTGTTGAAGGCGTACTGCGCGAAGGCTTCCCAGTCGGTCCAGATCTTTTCGAGCTTGTCGGCCGGGTGACCTTTTTCTGATGCGCCCTTAACGAACTGCACTTTCATTTTATCCAGGACAGACTTCTGCTTCTTACCCATGGCTTTCCGGAGAACGTCGGCGTCGCCCTTGCTGAAGCCCGCGAGACTCTGGGAGAGCAACATCACCTGTTCCTGGTACACTGTGATACCGTAGGTTTCCTGCAGGTATTCGGCCATTTCGGGAACGTCGTATACGATCTCTTCGCGGCCGTGTTTCCGGTCGATGAAGTTGGGGATATAGGCGAGCGGACCGGGACGGTACAGCGCGTTCATGGCGATGAGATCGGCGAACTGGTCGGGCTTGAGGTCGCGGAGGTATTTCTGCATACCCGGACTTTCAAACTGGAAGGTCCCGATCGTATCGGCGCGCTGGTACAGCTGGAAGGTCTTTTCGTCGTCGAGGGGAACGTCGTCGATCACGATCTCAACGCCGTGGTTGGCCTTGATCATTGCCAGCGCGTTCTTGATGATGGTGAGGGTCTTGAGCCCCAGGAAGTCCATCTTGATAACGCCGGCGTCTTCGATGATGCTACCTTCAATTTGCGTAACGAGAAGATCTGAATCCTTGGCCGTACACACCGGGATGATGCTCATCAGGTCGTCCGGCGCGATGATGATACCCGCGGCGTGAATGCCCGTGTTGCGCACGGAGCCTTCGAGACGTTCGGCTTCCTTCAGTACTGAGGCGCGGATGTCAGAGCCATTGTAAATTTCTCTCAGGCGCTTCACGTTCTCGATGTCTTCGGGACCGAGCTGTTCCTTTGACTCGAGTGATTTTTCGCCTTCCTTGTTGGTGAGGGGAGCTTTGAGTACGCGGCCGAGTTCGATGCCGGGTTTATCGGGCACCATCTTGGCGAGGGCGTTCGATTCGGCGAGCGGCAGGTCAAGCACGCGGGCTACGTCCTTGATACTCATCTTGGCGGCCATGGTACCGTAGGTCACGATCTGGGCCACCTGGTTCTTGCCGTATTTATTAACAACGTAGTCGATCACTTTCTGGCGGCCGTCGTCGTCGAAGTCGGTATCGATATCCGGCATGCTCTTCCGGTCGGGGTTCAGGAACCTTTCGAACAGCAGGTTGTACTTGATCGGGTCAATATTGGTGATGCCGATACAGTAGGCCACCGCGGAGCCGGCTGCGGATCCACGTCCGGGTCCCACGAATACGCCGAGGTCTCTACCCGCTTTGATGAAATCACCCACGATCAGGAAGTAACCCGCGAATCCCATCGTTTTGATGGTGAAGAGCTCGAAGTCGAGCCGTTCCTGGATATCGGGGGTTATTTCTGAGTAGCGTTGTGCAGCGCCTTCGTAAGTGAGGTGCTTGAGGTATTCCCACTGGTTAAGGTTGGAATCGCCATGAACCTGGAATTCCTTCGGCAGGGGGAAGGCGGGTAGCAGGATATCCTTCTTCAGGTTGAGGAGCTCGACGCGGTCGACAATTATATTGGTATTGTCGATGGCTTCGGGCACGTCGGCGAAGAGGTCCTTCATTTCCTGCGAGCTCTTGAAATAGAACTGGTCGTTCGGGAATTTGAAGCGCCGGTTTTTCGGGGCGCCGTCATCGTTCACGAAATCGTCGAAGCCGGGTGTGGCTTGTTTTTCTCCCGTGTTGATGCAGAGGAGGATATCGTGGGCGTTGGAATCTGACTTGTCGGTATAGTGGCTGTCGTTGGTGGCGATGACAGGCACATTGTATTTCTTGGCGAATTTCAGGAGTGTTTGGTTAATCACTTCCTGTTCCTTCATGTTATGGCGTTGCAGTTCGATGAAGTAGTCGTCGCCGAAGATATCGAGCCACCATTTGAATTCTTTCTCTGCATCCTCTTCGGAGTCGTGGAGGATGGTCTGCGGTACGTAGGCACCAATGCAGCAGGTGGTGGCGATCAGTCCTTCGTGGTATTTTTCGATCAGTTCCTTATCGATCCGCGGGTACTTGGAGTACATGCCTTCCACGTAGCCGAGGGAAGTCAGTTTGATGAGGTTCTGGTAGCCGGTCGCGTTCTTGGCGAGAAGTACCTGGTGGTAGCGTTCGTCCTTTTGTTCTTTCGTGAACTGTTTGCGATGGCGGTCTTTCACGATATAGAATTCGCAGCCGACAACGGGTTTCACGAGTGGTTTGCCATCCTCACCTTTATGCTTATACGCTTCGGACACGAATTCGAATGCGCCGAACATGTTACCATGGTCGGTGATGGCGATGGCGGGCATGTTATCCTTGACCGCCTTTTTATATAGTGACTGGATGCTCGCGGCTCCGTCGAGCAGCGAGTATTGGGTATGACAATGAAGGTGTGAGAATTTCGACATATGGACCTGCAAGTAACAATTTTTTGGGGTGGTGAGTTTAGAGAAGTTATCCCCTTGTGGGGGCGATTGTGTGCATATAAGCGGTATAAAATTTGTTTTGTTTAGTTTTGCGCGGTTGACAGACCTCATAACGACCAGTCTTTCAACCCCCAACGACCCCAAAATGAAGGTATCCTTGAAGAAATTATTATATGTTTTACCTGCTGTTGTTGTGTTGACTGCCTGTGGCAGCTCGCGCAAGACGGCGGCTGAATCTTCCCCTACGGTTAAGCGTACAAAGCACAGTTCCCCCAAATTCATAGAAGGCATTTCGGTGACGCCCGGTGAAGAAGGTCCTGGTGCCGATGGCTCCGCCAATACCGGTCGCTTTTCGTCGCCCCGCGGCGGAGGGATGGGAGTGGGTGGCAATATCGAGAATGCCTCCGCGCTGCAGTTCAAGTACGCCATTATGATCGGCGCCGAAGTGGAAGCCCTGACGAACCTGGCCTTACTGCAGTTCATCGACGACTGGTACGGTACGCGCTATCGTTATGGAGGCACCACGAAGAGCGGTGTGGATTGCTCCGGTTTTGTGTGTGCCCTGACTTCCGACGTTTACGGCCTCTCGGTTCCCCGCACGTCCCGCGAGCAGTTTGACCGCGCCCAGAAGGTGCCGGTGGGCTCCCTGCAGGAGGGCGACCTGGTGTTCTTCAATACCCGTGGTGGTGTGTCGCACGTGGGTGTGTACCTCGGCAATAATAAGTTCGTTCACGCTTCGACTTCTTCAGGTGTGGTGATCAGTGACCTGGATGAGGATTATTACAGGCGGAGGTTCGTTGGGGCGGGGAGGTTATAAATGGTCCAGCAAATAATTTTCCGATCCCTCTGGGACGATGAACACATGGTCGAATACCAGGTTGAAGCCCGAAACGAGATAAACTCAACGACTATCAAATTTTATGGCAATGATGATGAATTCAACAGTTTTGGCGCAGACCTAAAGGCTTTTCCTCAATCTATCGATGCCGAAGTAAATTTTGGTTCCAGCGGTGATTTCCTGGAATTGCGGGTGTTTTGCTATGAGCGGACCGGGCATACTGCCATTCAGATTAAAACAGACAACCTGGAAAGTGTGCCTTATAACAGTAAAGCTGAGTTCTGCTTATTGACTTTTCCTGCATCAGTCAATAATCTCGGACTGCTCTTGCAGCACTGGAACCCGAGGCTGGTCAAAGAAGTTGCCTGGACGGCAGAGTAATACATATCTTACCTGGATGAAAACCGGAAAAAACTTCAAAATATCATTAGAGGAGCTTTCCTTGAAGGGTAAGGCTATCATCGCACAACAATCAGAAATCTCCTTGTCGAAAGCTTTGGCTCAAATCCAACAGCTAAAAGCGAATTCGAAAGTAGGTCAACACTCAAAAAAAAGCAGGCTGAATTCTTAATAACCAGGTTTGCACCGTTGGTAAACTTTTTCACTTTTTCCTTTTTAATTTTTACTTTTCTCCCGTGCCTTGCCAACAACTCATTTTTCGTGCGCTTTCAATAGATGACGAAGACGTGGTTCAATTCCAGGTCGAAGCCAGAAGTGCGACCATCGCAGCCACCATTGAGTTTTATGGGTATGCTGATGAGTTCAGGAGCTTTGGTGAAGATCTGAGGTCTTTTCCTCAAACTGTCGTCAGCGAGGTGACTTACAAAAACAGCGTCAATCTTCGTGATCAGACGAATCATTACCTGCTCATCCGGATCTTTTCTTATGACCCGACAGGAAGGTCCGCAATTCATATCACCACTGATAACCAGGAGGGCGAGCCATATCGCAATACCAGCGAGTTCTACATTCTCACATCCCCTGCATCCATTAATGAGCTTGGCACCTTGCTGCGACACTGGAACCCGATATCGGTTAGAGAAATTACATGGATGGCGGTCGGTTTTTCGTAAGATCCGACGTTAATAGCCACCGGTACCACCCAACTACTTTCAAAACCACGCGAACTACTCGTGGAGGCGAGTATACCCGTGTATACCCGTGTATACTCGTATATACACGGGTATACACTGAATTACTGTGAGAACTTTAATAACATTCGCGAATAATACTCATCCAGGGTTTCAAGGTCGCTTGATATTGTTGCTTCATCAATATGTTATTACTGGCACAAACACACGAATTTAGCAATCAGGATGCGATTGAACTTCGAGATTTGGGATATCGGTTTGAAGGAATAGTTCCGGGTAAGATTACAGATGCATTCAACGATTTCGCTCCCAATTTCAATTTGCTCGAATTGGCGCTTCAGCTGGAGACAATTTTGAATGGCATTGCTCAACCGATTGAAAGAACGGTGCGATTTATCATTTCAGCCAACCCCGTTAGGTTAGAAGTCTGCTTTCGCTCTAATGATCCCTATCATACAGAATCTGGATTTGCAATGGAGCGAACATTCTACTACGTTAATGGTCGTCTTGAAGTTCGTCATGACTATTTAACAATACCTGAAACTTTTCGGAATGCCGGTTTAGTTAAGCTTATCCTGCAAAAATGGCTGCAACAGTATATCAATATGAATGTTTCAAAAATCAAGGTACATGCGACCCGCATCGGCGGATATGTTTGGGCGAGACTACATTTTACCGCTGATTATCAGGATCATATGAGTAGTATTCTTGCCTCAGCAAAGAAACAATTATCTCATGCAGAGTTTGAATACGCCAAACTGATTTATGAATCTTACTATGATAGGTATCCTTGCGGATTTGCCTTTCCCATTAGAGCTTGGGCATTAATGCCTGCGATGGAACGGGTTTTGCTCAATAGTTACTGGGAAGGCACGATCGACTTGCAAAACACAACTCAATTCGGTAATTTTACTACACATGTCTTCAAATAAGAAATATAGAGGTGACGAAGGATACGTCGGACAGGAGTTACTCGGCTCAGATCCTGCTGATGTGATCCGCGAACGTTGCAGTATAATTCAAGAGCTGGTGAATGACAACACCTTAACACTTGATAGGGCATTGAAAGCTTACCAAGTAACAGCTGAACAATACTTTCAGTATTTAGCTTTAAATGATTTCCATTCATTGCCTGAGGCAGTGAAACAGTATATTGATGCCCTTGAACAGCCTGATCAGCAAATTATAAGTATGCAAGTTTTTGAAAGTGTTTTGATGATACTTTTTCGACAAATGAATTCAAGCGAAACGGTCTCTAGCTTTTTGTCAAAAATAGAGCATCTTATACATAGAGAATTAAAGCTGAAAGCTTCATAGTCTTTGCCTGAGTTCACTGTATGGGCGACGGCTGACATTCCTACGTGGTTCCTACCTATCAAATACCCTAATCTCGAAATGCTTTTGCGACACTTAGACCCAAGGAAGACTTATCTGGACCGCAGGGTAAATTCAGGACGATAACGGGACCTTTGTGATCTCGTACACAAAGTTCAGCTTGGGAGTTTCTCCGAAGTATGTGACTTCCTGCTCGCCAATTTTTATTGCACCCAGCCGGGTGATGGCAATTTGTGACCGGATATTTTCTGCTCCAATATGAAAATGAACCTTGTCCACAAATTTGAAAATATACTCAAGCATTAATGCTTTGACCATCGGGTTAATGCCCTTCCCCCAACAGGCCGTTGCATAGAATGTATAACCGATAAAGATGCTGCGATCATCCGGGTTGTAATCATAAAAGCGTGTACTGCCAATCGCAGATCCGGTCGCTTTATCCATTACCAGGAATGCCCCACCGCTTTGCATCGCACCCTCGAAAAAGCCGGTGAATACTTCTTTCTTCCAACGGTCTTTGTTTGGATGCTGCACCCATATGGCGGGATCGGATGCCACATTATAAAGCGTTTCAAAATCCAGCTGTTGTAGTGGACGCAGGATAATGCTTTCATTTTCCAACGTGGGTTGCAAATCGATCTTCATGAATTCAAGTCTTTTTTCATTATCAGGATTTACCCGTCGGGTGCCACCCGTCGGGTAAAAAACCGTCTTTTCACCCTTTTGCCGTAATTTAATTGGTACACTTCAATTAATTTTCACCGATGACGACAAATCTGACCCGGGATATAACCCAAATAGACTTGTGTGTTATCTCCGGTGCCAAAAGCAAGCCGAAAATCAGTAACGGAGGCTCATGTATTTTCTACTTATTATTTCCTTTTTATTTATTTTGGCGGGATGATGAAATCAAGACCTGCGTTTATTATTGGAACCTTAATCCTGGGCCTTCTGTATGCATGTCAATCTACCCCGGAATTGAGACAGCCTGTTTTTACCAAGGACTATGACGAAATAATCCAGGAAATTGGTGCAACAGGGGAATTTTCAAGTGTGTCTTTCACCGTTAGAGCTGAAAAGTCCAGCTCATATGAGCCGGGTCATGAATTAATGCTTACACTTCATGAAGGCAAAATACTACCAGCGGATGATCATGGGCTCGACTCCCTTGCAAAAGACGCAGCGACGATACTTATAAACCGGGTACAGAATAAAAAAGACTATGATTGGATCTCGGTTGAATTTCAAATCGCAGATCAGTCACTGGCAGGAAGAAAAAAAGTATTTGTATACCGCCCGGATTAATTGTAGGCTGCTGACAAAAAGCTAAAAAGCGTCTAGAACTGATTCACTTTCATCACATACACCGAAACCAACGATGTGCCAACTGTTTATTCAATGCCTGACAGCTTTCCTATTCACCCTTGTATGTTTGGACCGTGATGAGTCCCCAGATAAACCCGCCGACCTCGCCAACCCGCTTACAGGCACTGCCAAACCAAGGTTTGATTTCTTCGCAGCTGCTTCGTTGCCTTTAGGAATGGTGTCACTCAGCCCGGATACACACCACGGCGACCTGTGGAATTCCGGCTACCGGTATAATGATCCTTACATTCTTAATTTCAGTCATATCCATAACGCGCAGACAGCTGGCATCCCGGTAATGCCGGTAGTAGGAACATGCAAATCCTTGCAAGGCCTCGAAGCGTCAAAGTCGAAGTTTTCACACAAGGGAGAAATAGCAAAGCCTGGTTACCAGAAACTGCTGCTCGAAGATTACGGTATCACAGCTGAGCTCACTGCAACAGAACGTGCAGGCTTTCATCGTTACACTTTTCCCGCAGCGAAAGAAGCGCACATAATTATGGACCTTACCGCGGCACTCGGTCCTGTCACCATGAAACAGGGATCTGCCAGGAAGGTAAACAGTACCGAGCTGGAAGGTTATTCGGTTATGGCGCCGACATTCCGCAGAAAGAAAGATTGCACGGTGTATTTCGTTGCGCGGTTCAGCAAACCATTTGATGCAGTGCATTTCTGGAAAGCGGATGGCTCATCTGCGAAGCAGCTCGTCGGCTCCGACTCGGCCTCTGGCCGCGAAGCGGGTGTGTATGCCAGTTATGATAATCTTGCCGCGGGTGAACAGGTGTTGATGCAGGTCGGGATCTCTTTTGTAAGTATGGAAAATGCCCGGATGAATCTTGACAGGGAATTGCCAAACTGGAATTTCGATGCAGCCGTCAACCACGCCCGCAATGAATGGAATCGTTATTTAAGCAGGATAGAAGTGAGTGGCGGTACCAGGAAACAACAGGTGAAATTTTATACGGACCTGATGCATACGGCCATCGGTCGCAGGCTTACGGAAGATGTAAACGGGCAATACCTTGATAACAGTGGACCTTCACCTGTTGTAAGACAGATCCCATTAACGCCGGAAGGAAAACCGCCCTTTCATTTTCTCGATACCGATGGCCTGTGGGGCACACACTGGAACCTGAATATTTTATGGGCGTTGGTATACCCGGAGTATGGGAACACTGTGGCAGAGACCTTTCTTTCGTTTTACCGGAACAGCGGATTGCTGGCCCGCGATTCATGGGGCGGTAACTGGGCGCATGTGATGGTGGGCGATCAAACAGTACCATTGTTGGCCGCGCTGGTGAACACCGGCCGGGCGACCTTTGATAAAGAACTTGCATATCGTGGTTCACTGAAAAATGCTTTCCCGGGTGGCGTTCGGGACAGGGCGGGTTATGAAGAAGGTCCCAATCCCGCGGGCGGCGGAATAGACCTTTATATCAGGCATGGTTATGTGCCTCTTGAGATCAGGAACCGCGGCGGGGGATTCCACCGTGGTGGTGCTGCGATGACGCTGGAATATGCGTACCAGGACTGGTGCCTGGCGGGTATGGCAAAAAAGTTGGGTAAATCCAAAGAGGAGTGGCAACAATTCATGCAACGATCCGGGAACTGGAAAAATATTTACGATGCTACCACTGGCTGGATGCGGCCAAAGGACTCAGCAGGTGCCTGGTTTTCGCCCTTTGAACCGGTTGGTACCTCAACCTCCGGTGGTCATGCGACTCCGGGCTTTATTGAATCCAATTCAGCGATCTACAGTTATTATGTTCCGCAGGATGTTAATGGCCTGGTGAAGGCGATGGGAGGCTCGGCAGCTTTTACCAACAGGCTGGAAGATGCTTTCAAAAGTGCTACCGGTACGGGTTTCGCGGCCGAACACGGAGAGCATTGGTCTGCCCGTGTAGATTACGACAACCAGCCCGGCTGTCAGCTGGCACATTTATTCAGTCATGCCGGCAGTCCCTGGAAAACACAGTATTGGGTACGACAGGTAAAAGATGCCACGTTCAGTGATACTACTGCAGCTGTGGGTTACAGGGGTGATGAAGACCAGGGGCAGATGGGAGCACTTAGTGTACTCATGGCCGTTGGATTGTTCGATGTGCAGGGATTGGCAGATCCTGATCCTACGCTTGAAATCACTTCCCCGGTATTTGATAAGATAGTATTCCATCTTCCTGGTCAGAAAAAGTTCACTATCAAAACGACCTGTCCAACGGGAAAGGACAATACCTATATCCAATCGGCACGCATCAATGGAAAAAAATGGACCAGCTATGAGTTTCCGTTCGAAGTATTTGCGAATGGAGGTTCAATGGAACTGGTCCTGGGTGATAAGCCAAACATGAATTGGGGTAAATAATATTGTTTTCATGAACCCTTTCGCTTGCAGATAATCAACTCCTGATCGTTTTTGTCTGATATTTCTGTGGGGCGTAAACCAGGCGGTGCGATTACGATCGTCAGCGAATCTCCGTCCAACTCATAGGCAATGCTGACAGGCGTCGAATTAGCAAGCGTTTCCTCTGGTTGAAGAGTAATCAACTTGAGGTTTCCGGTAGTTTCCAACTTGAACAAATACTTCATCTCCTTCCCAGTCTCATCTCTGAAGGTAAGTTTATCTTTTCTGAAGACATACACGTAAGACACAGTCCATTTGACGCCGTTTTGACTTTCTGATTGCGCCAACCATTCTCCTTGTATGTTTGCCTGGTCAGTAGATTTTGCCGCATCTCCAGCGACGCCACATGACAAAGCGCAAACAATAACCAATAAAATGAGGGAGGTCTTCATAATGTCCACTTTTAGATTTTAATAAACCTCATTGCAAAAAAATATATTCCAAATTTATCAATTTCAACAAATACTGCAAATGAGAAAGTAGATAACTCAGGAGTAGCAATAAAGTGATACGAAATAAATCAATGAAATAAGATATTGTGCGACAAGAAATCTATTGGGACAATGGCAAAAATTCAAAATGGACTTGGGTGACAAAACACAAAGAGAAGAATTCCAAAATGGAAAAGTACCAAAGAATGCTAAGCGCGTTTGAATGACATGAGGAAGAGCCGCAGGTAAGATCCCGCCGCAAACGCTACGACGGGATCAGAGCCGCTACAACTCATTTTACCTGTTCATAAACGAAAACCGGCTTTTCGTGAGCAACATCATCTACCTCGTAGGTGTACAAATGGGGAACACCCTGCAGTATTTTGATCTCCCAACGAAAGGAAAAGGGTTCAAGGTCGTCGCCCTCCGCCACACGCGGTGTGGTACCGTTACCGGTGGAGCAACCGGCCTTCACGGTTTTGAAATTCCCGGTCACGGGATAGAATGTGAAAATTTCACCGTCGAATACTATCGTGCCTTCCTTATAGGTATAGTGTTCGGTTGTACATGAAGAACTGGTACGCAGGCCGATATATTGCCAGAACTTCATCTTGCCTTTGCCGTTATTGTTGTCGAACGTGAATTCGCGGCCCGCTTCATATTCGCGGCCGACATGGTGTCCATCGCGGTCGTAGTAGGAGATCGGCGACAGCGTACCCGTGAACCAGGTGCCTGTCCGCAGCGATTCGGGAACCGGCGACGAAGGTGTTTGCATAGCAGGTTCATCATCCTTGTCGGATTTACTGCAGGATAAGGACAACACCAGGCATAATACTGTAAAGAGATGTTTCATTGTATTTGAAGGTTTAATGATTACTGGTATTCGGTTGTGTATTACGGGTGCAAAGGAACGGCGTGGGTTCGGTCTCTCTTTTCGCATTTCCACTGAATTTTGGATCTACGTAGTTGTACTTATGGACGCAGGGGTGGCGGGAGTTCCGGCGAATTTTTCATTGGAATTTGGCAAAATTGAAAGGTATTGATGTACTGCCGGGCAATATATTCGTTGCCGGATCGACTGAATTATAAAATTGATAAAATGAGAGTGCTTCTTGTCGCGATACAAATGCTTGTGTTCAAAATGGTTACGCTGGCACAACAACCAGTTCACATTATCCCGCAGCCAGTAAGCCTGGCAGTAAAGGAGGGCAGTTTTCTTTTGGATAAGCATGTATCGCTGAAGCTGAACACTAATGATAAGCAGGTCCATGACGTGGCCAGGTATTTCAGCAATTACATTAAACAACTCTCCGGTACAACGCTGCAAATGGCAAAGGCACCCGTCAATGGCAGGTATGTAGCATTCGTGCTTGATCCTGCAATCACGGGTAGTGAGGAAGGATACCGGGTTGCAGTAACGCGGGATGCCATAACGATCACAGCTAAACGCACCCAGGGCTTGTTCTATGGCGTGCAGTCAATACTGCAGACATTGCCTGCGATCCGGACCAACCAGGTTCTGCAGGTTCCCTGCATGGAGATTGTGGATACGCCAAGATTCAAATGGCGCGGAATGATGCTGGATGTGAGCCGTCATTTCTTTGCCCCTGAGCTGGTAAAGGAGTTCATAGATTTACTGGCGACCTACAAAATGAATGTGTTTCACTGGCACCTTGTTGATGGCGCCGGTTGGAGACTCGAGATCAAAAAATATCCGCGCCTCACAGACCTGGCGGCATGGCGTGTCGACGATTGGGGAAAGCCCTGGAACTGGGCAGATGTGGAATTCAATGCCGACAGGTCAAAAGCTACTTACGGCGGCTATTATACACAGGAACAGGTCAGGGAGATTGTCGCATACGCTAAAGCCCGGCACATCACAATAGTGCCCGAAATTGAAATGCCAGGTCATTCTGAAGCGGCACTGGCAGCATACCCGGAATTCTCCTGTACGCCTAAGAGTCATTTCGGTCAGACCGGAAATTTTTATGCCCGTACAGTACAGAGTAATTACTGCGCCGGAAACGACAGCGCTTTTGTTTTTCTGCAGAACATCCTCTCGGAAGTCATCAACCTTTTTCCCTCCACCTATATCCATGTGGGCGGTGATGAGGTCGACAAGACTAGCTGGAAAGAGTGTGCGAAATGCCAGTCCCGAAAGAAGGCGGAAGGACTTAAAGATGAAGAAGAATTGCAGAGCTATTTCATCCGGCGGATGGAGAAATACCTGGCATCAAAAGGCCGGAAGCTCCTCGGGTGGGATGAAATTCTTGAAGGCGGACTGGCACCACAGGCTACTGTAATGAGCTGGCGCGGTGAAGCTGGTGGTATCAAGGCGGCACAAATGAACCATGATGTGGTGATGTCGCCGGGTTCGCCATGTTATTTCGATCACTACCAGGGTGATCCGGAAACCGAACCGCCTGCGATCGGCGGATTCAATACGCTCAAAAAAGTATATAGCTACGAACCCATACCGGCTGAGCTGGGTGCTGAACATGCAAAGCACGTATTGGGCGCACAGGCGAACCTGTGGACCGAATACGTGACCACTTATGAGCATGTGGAATACATGGTGCTTCCACGGATGCTGGCGTTATCAGAAGTGTTGTGGAGCCCGAAAGAAGCGCGCGACTGGAAACAATTCCAGCAAAGGTTGCGGCAGCACATGGTAGGTTTTGAGCAGCGTGGACTGCATTATTCCAAGGGAAATTTCAAGGTGGATATCCTGCCCCTGGTTATCGACGGGAAATTATTTGTGAAACTTGAAGCTGAACATGAAGATGCAGTGATCTATTATACGATCGACGGTACTGATCCCAATACCGGCAGCCTGCGCTATGAAAAGCCATTTGAGGTAAACAGGTCCATGAACCTGAAAGCCGGCCTTGCTCTTGATAACAGCATGGTAAAGGCGAAGCCCGCAGAGCAATCGTTCACTTTCAATAAAGCAACAGGCCATGCGGTGCAGTATGCGACCCCGAACAGCCGCTATTACCAGGCTAATGGTACGAACACTTTGACTGACGGTCTCAGGGGAACGAAGAATATCGGCAAGCAGTGGCATGCCTTCAGTGGCAATGACATGGTTGCGACCATCGATTTAGGCAGGGAAATTACCGCTGGCACTATGTCGCTCGGTTGCCTTCAGAACTATGACCAATGGATCTTCTATCCGAAGTGGGTGAAGTTTGAAGCGTCTGTTGATGGAAATAATTTCAGTGAGATCACTACGGTTGCTAATTCTGTGCCCATTAGTGATCGTGCGCCACAATTCCAGGATTTCAGCGCCCGGTTCGACCAACGGAAATTCCGATACGTCCGGGTGACTGCCGCCAATGCAGGTCTGTGTCCCAAGGGCCACCCTGGCGAAGGGCAGGCGGGATGGTTGTTTGTGGATGAGTTGGTAGTAGAATAATGTCTGGCTTCATCAGTTCTACATTAACACAGAATTGACAGGCCTGGACTCTGAATTTTTGCAGCCGGTAGCTATTTTCATATTCAACTAAACCTTTTTTATGAGAATACTTCTACTCGTCTGCTTTGTCCTTTCTTTGAATGTTTCCTTTGCACAGTTGGAAAAAAGGACCTGGCTTTTAGGAGGTGATGCTACCTATAGCAGGTCTGAATCCAGTTCCGATGGCACCGTATTTAGCAAAGGAAATTCGTTGCAGGTTGGCCTGAATAATGGCTATTTCTTCTGGGATAAACTTGCCCTGGGTGGCAGGGTTTCACTTCTGAATTCCGTAGAGAAATATCCACTCAATGATAACCGTCCAGAGGGAAAATTACGGCAAACAAACTGGAGCTTTGGCCCTTTTGTGCGTTACTATTTTCTTCCTGCTCAAAAGCGGATCAATATATTTGCTGATGCAGGTGGTATGTACAGTATATGGACAAACAACTCGACCGACCATGTTAGTAAGGCATGGTCCGCAACCGCTGCAGCCGGTCCAGCCATTTTTTTAAATCAGAATATCGCGCTTGAATTAATGCTTGCCTATGTCCATTACAGTGGTGTTGGGTATGACTATAAATCCAACAGCCTGCAGTTCAAAGCAGGTTTTCAGATACATTTTAAGAAAAGTAAGCAGGGCTGACGCACGCCTTCTTTCCGAAAACTTTCTTTTTTAACATAATGAAGTATTGTATGAGATGGGAATTAAGGAAAAGGAGCACGAAATCTACTTCCTGGGAAAAATTAAAAACAAGAAACTTCTTCCTTTTTTTGAAAAGTTATTTAGCTGGGGTTCGAGAAACAGCTTCAACGATATTGATCTTGACAAAAAATATCCAATTGAGCAGTCCCGGGTTTATTGTCAGAAATAACGGACGCTGCATTAAAAGCGTCCGTTTACGTGATTTCAGAAATAGGCACACAACAAATTCAACGCAGTGATCTGAACCCTTCCCGCAGATCCTGCACCAGCAGCGCGGGTTGCTCCCATGCTGCAAAGTGTCCACCCATGTTATGTTTCTTGTAATAGACCATTTTGGGATATGCCTGCTCTACCCAATGCTTCGGAGCATGAAAGACTTCGTCAGGAAAAGCGCTCACGACAACCGGGACTTTCACCCCTTGTGCACTGAAAAAATCATATTTATTCTCCCAATAGATTTGACATCCTGAAATGGCCGTGTTCGTCAGCCAGGTAAGCGTAATGTTGTCGAGGATGTCGTCCTTTGTAAGTCCTTCAGTCTGCCCGGCAAAGATCCGGGAGATCATTGCCATACTCGGCTGGTCGTGATTAAGAAACATCGTGGCGAGACTGATGGGCGAATCAGCCGTTCCGAGCATGCTCTGCGGATGAATGGAAAATAAAATCTGCAAAGGAAAAGTGCTGGTAAAAGTTTTTAGTTCGTCGTACGCTATTTTTTCCTCGGCAGTGAGGTTCGGCGGTGCAGACGCTCCGCCAAAAGCTGCCTTTTCCAGTTCCGCAGGAGTTCCGATCGGAAAATTTGTAGCCATGCCAAGTACATTTTCTGGCGACTGTACAGCCATCAGGTCGGTGATGAGTGCACCCCAATCACCACCTTGGGCGAAAAACTTTTCGTAGCCAAGACGCTTCATCAGTGTTACGAACGCAGCTGCAATGCGTGCGGGTCCCCAACCTGTAGTGGTCGGCTTCCCGGAAAATCCATAGCCGGGTATTGATGGGATGACAACATGAAAAGCATCTTCAGCTTTTCCACCATGTGCAGTAGGATCAGTGAGCGGACCAATGATCTTCAGTTGCTCAATGATGGAACCCGGCCATCCGTGTGTAACAATAATAGGCTTTGCATTTTCATGTTTCGAGCGGACATGGATAAAATGAATGTCCAGTCCATCAATTTCTGTTATAAACTGCGGCCATGCATCGAGCTTTGCTTCCACTTTACGCCAGTCATACTTGTTTCCCCAATAGTCCGCCAGAGCCTTCAGTGTGGCTAAACGAGGGCCCTGGGATTGATCGTTGACAGTTTCTTTTTGTGGCCACCTGGTAGCCAATATGCGGCGTTTCAGATCATCAAGATCTTCCTGCGATGCATGATACTGGAAGGGGCGGACGGCTTCGTTGGAGACACTGCCTGCTTTGCCTTTCATTCCAGGTGCTACAGCAGTTGTTTCATCTGTTTTCATAGTTTAATTTTTTATTGATCTGAACCCTTCGCGGATATCTTCAACCAGGAGTTCGGGCTGTTCCCAGGCAGCGAAGTGCCCGCCTTTATTGTGTTTCTTGTAATAGACCATATTGGGATATGCTTTCTCGGCCCAGCTTCGGGGAGCCTGGTAGAGTTCGTCGGGAAAAGCACTCACGACAACGGGGACAGTGACACCAAACGGACTTACAAAAGGATGCTTATTCTCCCAATAAATTCGGTAGGCAGAAACTGCAGTATTCGTCAACCAGGTTAGTGTAATGTTGTCAAGAACATCATCGCGTGTAAGTCCTTCCTGCTTCCCTGCAAACGCGCGCGAAATGAGTGCCAGGCTTAGCTGGTCGTGGTCAAGAAACATGGTTGCCAGGCCTACCGGCGAATCCGCAGTTGCGAGCAAGGTTTGCGGACGTGATCCCATAATCAGGGCATAGGCAACATGCTTATAAGAAAAGGACAATTGATCGTAAGCCCTGGTTTCATCAGCTGAGAGTCCTGCTGGTGCAGGTGCACCACCAAAAGCCGCGTTGTTGATTTCAGGCGGAACTGTGCATGGGAAATTGGTGGCCATGCCCAAAACGTTTTCGGGTGACTGTACAGACATGACATCGGTGATGAGTCCACCCCAGTCGCCGCCTTGCGCAAAGAATTTCTCGTACCCGAGACGCTTCATCAGTGTTACCCAAGCTTTTGCAATACGATTAGGGCCCCAACCGGTGGTATCCGGCTTCCCGGAAAATCCATAGCCAGGTATCGACGGTATCACTACATGAAATGCATCTTCAGCCATTCCACCATGGGCAGTTGGATCTGAGAGCGGACCAATGATCTTCAGTTGCTCAATGATCGAACCGGGCCATCCGTGCGTAATAATGATGGGCTTTGCATTTTCATGTTTAGAACGAAGGTGAATAAAATGAATGTCCAGTCCATCGATTTCTGTCATAAACTGTGGCAGCGCATCCAGCTTTGCTTCGACCTTACGCCAATCATATTTCGTTGCCCAATATTCCGCGAGTGCCTTCATCGTGGCCAGCGGAGTGCCCTGGGTCTGATCGTCGACAGTTTCTTTTTCGGGCCATCGTGTAGCTATAATGCGGCGTTTCAGATCATCGAGGTCTGCCTGCGTAGCATGAAATTTGAAAGGGCGAATAGCCCCGTCCTTTGCACCGCTGGCTTTTGCTTTTAGGCCAGGTGCATCAACCGTTGTTCCATCTGTTTTCATTGCTTAAGTTTTAAAGTTTTTGGATAGTTTCCTTAGGTGGCATAACGATAGTGTAGCCTGGAACAGCCTGGCCACAATACTGCAAGTCAGTCAGATGGGTCTTTGAATTAAACTTTAAAATTGGTAAAAAGGGAGAAAGCAATATGCTGTTCAGGACAGCAGTTTTAATTGAAGACTCTAAGTTCTTAGGAAGATTAAAGCAAAGTAAGGTAGGGCTGTTTGATAGCGGTTTCCAAATATACTTTCGCACCTGGCCTCAACGATGTGTTCCGCTGCTGCTGAAGTTTTCAAGTTGTTGCAAATATATATTTTATTGCAACGACTGATGAAGTGCGGGTTTAATTGGAGTAGCTTACGAAATAGGGATTTAATCTTATCATCAAATATTGCTTACCATGGAACTAAATATAAAAGATAAGGTTGCGATAGTAACGGGCGCATCAAAGGGAATTGGTGCGGGCATTGCCAAAGCATTGGCAGCCGAAGGCGTTAAGGTAACAGTCAATTATTCCAGCAATAAAGAGGATGCTGATCGTGTGGTTTATGAAATCGAATCAAAGGGAGGAAAGGCAATTGCGGTGCAGGCAAACGTTGGAAAACAATCTGACGTTTCCACCCTGTTCAATAAAACTATAGATGCTTTTGGCAAGGTAAATATCATCGTTAACAATGCAGGGATCTTTAAGGCCGGGCCTGTTGAGTCAATAACAGAGGAACAATTTGTACGCGAGTTTAACGTGAATGTTTTCGGGCAGATCCTGATGATCCAGGAAGCGCTTCGCCACTTTCCGAAGGATGGAGGCAATATTGTCAATATAACTTCTGTTTCCGGTGACCGGCCGACTCCTAATTTCGGACTGTATTCTTCAACTAAGGCGGCGGTCAATTCCCTCACCCGGGCAGTTGCGCTGGAACTTGCTGCAAGAAAGATCCGGGTGAATGCGGTTGCTCCCGGAACAACTGAAACCGAGGGAATCCATGCTTTGGGACTCTTTGGCAGCGAGGCCGAAAAAACAACGATTGCATCTATTCCGTTAGGCAGGGTTGGTCAACCGGATGATATTGCAAAAGTGGTAGTATTCCTGGTATCAGATGCGGGCGCATGGATCACTGGTGAAAAAATAGTGGCGGCAGGTGGGTTCTATTAAGCTGTCGGGTAATTTATTTTCCAGTGGAATTTTTCACCAATTGCCTTCTTCCAAATATAAATACGGCCCGCTTGCAGAAGCATACGCAATACCCAGGAGCTTCCTGCCCTGGCTTGATTCTATCTTCCAATAACCGGACAGGCTCATATTTGCGAGCTCGGTGCTCGCCAGGATTTCCTCGTGGTTGGTCTTGCCCGGGCAGTCCTGGTAAAATTCGCGGTAGCGGCCTTCCGTGAAGGTCATGGTGAACCGCTGGGTGTTGTCACTGAAGGTGATATTTCCTTTTTTATACATCAGCTTTTGCGGGTTGCAACCCTGGCGTGGGTCGGTGGGGAAGAACACGGTAAACCATTCCAGGGTTCCGTCGTCGTGAATCACCAATCCATCGGTTGAATAAGAGCCTGGAATTATTGACTCGCCGCCATAGGTCCAGAAACTACTGAGGTCGAAGATGCCGCGGATCCATTTACCGCTGGTTGCCGGGGAGTTGTCAGCAGGTTTATCGTCGTCTTTCCTGCAGGAGAATAACGCCATTAACAGGAACGCAAAAACGGAAGTTCGCATATGCATGAATTTATACTGGTATGACCCGCAGGAGAGTTATAGCGTTCCGGAATTTCGCCGAAATGCTGATTGTAGTGTTTGAATTGTCAGGGAAAGAAGCCGCATTCTCCTTAACTTAATGGATCAATCACTAACCATGAGTTCAAGACGCAAATTCCTGCATAAGCTAACTGCATCGGTGATGGCCATGCCTTTGTTACCGTTGGAGGGTCTCGCGGGAGCGCAACCCGAAAATCCGGCAACAGAGCCGCTCGAAACACAAGTGTCTGAAGCTGAACCTTACCAGGGCCCCATGCTTCGCGTAGCCATCATGGGCCTCGGCGGTTATGGTACCATGGTAGCCGAAGCCATGCGTGCCTGCAAGAAGGCACAACTGGTGGGCGTGGTGAGTGGTACGCCGTCAAAGGTCAGCGCCTGGCAGACTCGCTATCGCATCCCGGTCAAGAACTGCTACAACTACCAGAACTTCGACGAGATGGTTAATAACAAGGACATTGACGCGGTGTACGTGATCACGCCGAACGGCCTGCATAAAGACCATGTGATCAGGGCAGCGAAAGCAGGGAAGCATGTGATCTGCGAAAAGCCGATGGCCATCAACGCGAAAGAAGGCCAGGAAATGATTGACGCTTGTAAGAAAGCCGGTGTGAAATTGCTGGTGGGCTATAGGATCCACTTCGAACCGAAGACGCTTGAAATTATTCGCATGCGCAATGCCGGTGAGTTCGGCAAGGTTATGTTCTTCCAGGGCCTCAGTGGTTTCGTGATCGGCGATCCGAAGCAATGGCGACTGAACAAGCAACTCGCGGGCGGTGGCGCGATGATGGATATCGGCATCTATTCGGTCAATGGTAGCCGTTATATGACCGGTGAGGAACCGGTTTGGGTTACTGCCCAGGAAACAAAGACAGACAAAGTGAAGTTCGCCGAGGGCGTTGATGAAACCATCCAGTTCCAGCTGGGCTTTCCCAGTGGTGCCGTGGCATCCTGCCTGAGCACCTATTCGATGAACTTCCTCGATCGCTTTTTCCTGACAGGAGAGAAGGGCTATGCCGAATTGAATCCTTCAACAGGATATGGCCCGATCCGTGGCCGCACCCACAAAGGTGAACTGAGCTTCCTTCACGTCACCCACCAGACTGTGCAGATGGATGAAATGGCAGAGATCATTCTCAATGGCAAGCAGCCTGTTGTTCCTGTTGATGGTGAAGAAGGATTGAAGGACCTGAAGATCATCGATGCCATTTATTTGGCGGCGAAAACCGGGAAGAAGGTTACGCTTTAATTCAGTTTCAGTTTATACACTACCGCATTTTCTGCCGGGTAATTTTTAACCGGCCTGATTAAGAGGCCATCATTGTTTTGCGTCCATTTAATTTTTTCGTTTGAGCCGAGCAGTTCAACAGTTTCAATCTTCCTGTTCAGGGAGGAAGATCCCAAAGCCCGGATCTTTAGATCCTTCATTGGTACATCAAGCGAGATGGCGTAGAGGAATTCACCTTTAACAGTGAAGCGTATATCTTCTGCTGTAAATGGTTTATCCTTTGCATCACTGAAGGCGCCACCCGCAACCTGCGTAGGGCCTTCACCAAAAATTTTCCATGGCCTGGTTCCATAGATCGCTTCGCCATTTACCTGCAGCCACTTGCCAATACCCAGTAACCGATCCTTTGCTTCTTCGGGAATGCTGCCATCGGGCCGCGGTCCGATATTCAGCAGCAGGCATCCATTCTTGCTGACAATGTCAACCAGGTTATTTACAAGGTATTTAACTGACTTGAAGGAATCTTCAGGAATATAACCCCACGATTTATAGCTTGCTGCATCGTCTGTTTGCCATGGCAGTTTCCGGATATCGGCCAGTTTGCCGCGTTCTATGTCCAGTACTGTCGTTCCCTCCGGGTATGCCTTTTCATACTTATTGTTGATGACCACTCCCTTTCCCCATTCCCTTGCTTTATTATAATAGTATGCAGCAAAACTTTTACGATAAGGCTCAAGCGCGGGTTGCTCGATCCACCAGTCGAACCAGAACAATTGCGGGTGGTACTTGTCTGTTAATTCTGTGCACCTGAGCAGCCAGTCGTTCATGAATTCGGGGCTCATGGTTTCATTTTCTTCATGAGCGGGACCATAAAAATCCTGGAACTCAGGATTGAGGACATCCGATTCAAATTTGCGTCCGCCATTCATGAACCACCAGTGTTCGATGCGGTGGGAAGAAACACCAAATACGAGACCTGCTTTATTTGTTGCCGTTGCAAGTTCGCCAATAATATCCCTTTTTGGTCCCATCACCGAAGCATTCCATTTTGACAAGGCAGTATTGTACATGGCAAATCCATCGTGGTGTTCGGCAACAGGAACTATATATTTAGCCCCTGCGTTTTTGAACAGGGTCAGCCATTCCTCGGCATTGAATTTTTCAGCTTTGAACATGGGAATGAAATCCTTGTAGCCGAATGTTTTATGGTCACCGTATTTTTCACGGTGATGCTTAAAGGCGGCGGAGCCTTGCTGGTACATGCTCCTGGGATACCACTCGTTCTCAAATGCCGGTACTGAATATACTCCCCAGTGGATGAAGATTCCGAATTTGGCATCCTGGAACCAGTCCGGGGTACTATACTGCTTCAGCGATTCCCAGGTAGGTTGAAATACCTGCTGGGCGGTTAATGTTTGAAAGAATATTAGGGAGATGAAAATGATACAAGCCTTGCGTTTCATGATGCGCGGTTATAAGTTGTATGGCTAAAATTAGCAGGTGAGAAATAGTATACCCTATCCTATATTCACCAAGTTCTGTCTTAAATACGCAACTAACCATTCAGCTCATTCATGTAGTTCCTCGGCGACATGCCCTTTATCTTCCTGAAGAACTTGTTGAAATTGGAAAGGCTGTTATACCCGCAATCGTAGGCAAGGCTGGAGACATTTGTTTCTCCTTCGGCAATCAACTTGCAGGCATGGCCGATTCGTACTTCGTTGACAAACTGCACAAAAGTCCTCCTCGTTCGCTCCTTGAAGTACCGGCAAAAAGCATGTTTGTGCATATTGGCAATAGCTGCTGCCTCTTCGAGCTGTATATCACCTGCGAAATTGCTGAAAACAAATTTGAAGACCCTGTCCACCCGGTCGTTGTCTTTAGCATGGTAGGAATTGGTATAACCGTTACTTGCAAGGAATTCTACATTCTCAGCCTGCGTCAGTATTTCGAGAATATTCAGCAAGCTGATGATTTTTGTGATGCCTTCCTGTCCTGGTATGTCAAGCAACAGTTTTGAAATAGCGGTCTTCGTGGTTCCAGAATATTTTATTCCCCTTTTTGCAGCTTTGAAAAGCGTTTCAAATTTGCAGGCTGGCCCGAATTGTGATAAAATGCTGAGTACCCGATCAGGGTCAAAAAATAACGTGATCGATTTTGCATAATCCCTGTCATTATACCAGACGTGAGGCAGGTCGGAACCAAGGAGGGTCAGTTCATCGCTGGTGAAATGTCCCACGCTGTCCCCGATGATCCTTTTCCCTTCACTTTCTAACACATAGTTGATCTGGCACTCCTTATGAAAATGGAACTCCGTGGCAAAATACGGGCCGTCCGTGATCCGGGTACAGAATACCTGGTTCTCTATGTCCTCTAATATTTTAGCAAAAACCGGCTTCATATTAGCAGTTTTTTTGACAGCAATCATGTATATAGCTAATATAAGGTTTTCCCGTTTTTTTTATATTTGAATTTGCAACGCTTATCCTTATATGAAAATAATCCTTGCGGGGTTACTCGCCTCGTTCCTAACCTTTCCTTGTATTGCCTTTAGCCAGGATGCGACTACATTCATTCCCCGGACTTATTGGGGCATATCCCTTACGCCGCACGTATTGGCGAAAACGAAGTTTACTGGCAATACAGCCAAGTACCAGGTCAGCAGTAGTCCACAGTTGGGCGGGGAAGTGTTGATCGATTATCACTACAATTTTGCCAAAGACCTTTCCCTTATTTTTAGTGTTGGCGGTGTAGCGGTCGGATACAATTTTAAATTTTACATTGACAAGGACTATTTTTCGCCTCCCACTGAAGTTGATATCTATGACAGCCATAACACAGCCCGGGATATTAATTTCAATTTGAAGGGACAGGTGGAGCTGCAGAAATATTTTCGGAAGGGTCAAAATAAATCATGGATTATAGCTGCAGGCGGAAGTGTCCTGTATTCACCGCTGAATCATGAAGAGTACAGTTATTCTGTTTACTTTTCCAATTCTGAAATTTACAATTACCTGAACAGGGACCAGGTTCCCAACAATGATGGCAAGCCCTGGTTGAATGTACACCTGTCTGCCGGCCGGCAGTGGGAGTTCCGCAAACGCGATGCGCTTCAATGTAAACTGAAAGCAAACTATTCCCCTGTTAAATTTCTAAAGGGCACTTATGCTTTCGATGTTGGGGCGGAACCGCGGGAGTCTGGAAATTACAGTGTTTCCGGCTCCTATATCGGGTTGTCTTTCTCTTATGTGCGTTCCGGTCGCCGGTAGCGTTGTACCGGTTAAATTGGTAACTTTAAAGGTCTTTTACGACCAAAACCTTCAACCGTAAAATAGTTCGCGCCCGCGCTAAATCAATAAACCATGAACGCGGGATCAAATTTCTTACGCCATCTGCGTAATAGTTTGCTGCCAGCTTTGCTCCTGGCATTTGCCTGTAACGAATCGGGCAGGGGCGGCGATAAAAATGCAGACTCAAATTCCGCTAAGCCTGTCGCCACGCAGACCGCAACACCAGTCGCCAGTCGCGATACTGTAGTCAAACCATCAGACCGCTTTATCGAAGCAATGGAGAGGCAACACAAACTGTATACTTTCGACTTCGACTCTATGTTGAAACGAAGACTTGTCAGGGTGCTGGTGCCTTATAGCCGTACATTGTTCTTCAATGATAAAGGAATTGAGCGGGGCGTTACTGCCGACAATTTCCGCGAGTTCGAGCGGTTCCTCAACCAGAAATATAAAAAGCAACTGGGCCATATCCCATTGACCGTAATTTTTGTGCCGACGCCTCGCGAGTTGCTATTTGAACATGTGGTGAAAGGCGCGGGCGATATAGCAGCGGGAAATCTCACTGCGACTGAAGAAAGGCGGAAGATCGTCGACTTTATGGCGCCGGATGAAATGCGGGTATCGGAACTGGTACTCACGCGGAAGAAGGATGCACCGGTTGTGGATCTCGCGCAACTGTCAGGTAAAACAGTACATGTCCGCAAGTCGTCGAGTTATTACGAAAGCCTGCAGAAACTTAATGCAAGGTTTGCGGCAAAAGGGCTGGAGCCGATTAAGCTGGAGATTGTCTCCGACAACCTCGAAGACGAAGACCTGATGGAAATGCTGAATGCAGGCATTCTTTCGGTGATCGTGGTCGACGATTGGATGGCGAAGATGTGGGCACAGATCCTTCCTTCGATTGTGGTTAATAAAAATATCGCTGTTGACAGCAGCGGTAAAATCGGTTGTGCATTCCGGAAGAGAAGTCCGAAACTGGAAGCCGAATTACATGATTATTATTTCAATTACCAGAAAAAACTCGGCACTATATCTTACCGGATGAAACGGTACCATGGAAAAGTGAAAGAGCTGCAGGATCCAACGAAATCAGGACATGCCAGGCGGTTCGAGGAGATCATGCGCCTGTTCGAGAAGTATGGTAAGAAGTATGAGTTCGACCCGCTGATGCTGGCCGCACTTGGCTTCCAGGAGTCGAGGCTTAACCAGGATGCAAAGAGCCAGGTTGGAGCAGTCGGCGTAATGCAGGTGATGCCCGCGACCGGCAGCTCGATGAAGGTCGGTGATGTACACGTGGTGGAGCCCAATATTCATGCCGGCACGAAGTATATTTCATTGCTGATGACGGAATATTTCCAGGATGCGGACTTTGATGATTTCAACCGGTGCCTTTTCGCGTTCGCCTGTTATAATGCCGGTCCGGGCCGCGTTGCCGGACTCCGAAAGACAGCCGCAGAGCGTGGATTGGATCCAGACATCTGGTTGAATAATGTTGAAGTCATCGCCTCAGAAAAGATCGGCCAGGAAACCACAACTTATGTGCGGAACATCACCAAGTATTATTATTCCTACAAATTGTTACAGGGTATGGATAAACGTCACGATGAGGCCGCGAGGGATGCGAAGGCTTCCACGGACGCAGGTTCGGATGCTTCGGGTATGAAAGGAGGTGGATGGAGGCAAACACGGTCTACGGACCGGGTGATTTCACCTGACATAAACCGGATAAGAGATTATATATTTCCCAAATTGGGAACTATTTGTATATTTGTCGTAAATAAGTTCAGGTGAGAGTTATTGCGAAGAAAGTATTGAGGGACTTTTGGGAAAGGCACTCAGGTTGTGAACAACAGTTAAAAGCCTGGTATCAGGAAGCGAGTGATGCCATATGGAAAGGGCCAAAAGATATTAAACGGGACTATCCCGGAGCGTCGTTTTTGGCGGATAACCGGGTTGTATTTAATATTAAAGGCAATCGTTACCGGCTTATTGTCAGGATCAGTTATTCGTATGGGATGGTATGGATTCGATTTATTGGCACACATGCGGATTATGACAGGATTGACGCCGCAAAAATTTAAGAAATGACAACTATCAAACCTATAAAGACAAAAAAAGATTATGCTGCTGCAATGGCAAGGCTGGAGAAAATATTCGATGCCCGTCCCGGTACTGCCGAAGGCGATGAATTGGAAATTCTTGGGATATTAATTGAAAAGTACGAGGATGAACATTATCCAATCGATTACCCTGATCCGATAGAAGCCATCAAATTCAGAATGGAACAGCTCGGCTACAATCAGAATGATCTGGCTGAAGTTGTAGGATTAAAGAGCAGGGCAAGTGAAATTCTCAATAAGAAGAGAAAGCTGACTTTGGAAATGATCCGTCAATTACATGAAAAGCTTCGTATCCCCACAAGCGTGTTAATCCAGGCTTATTAAATTTAAGGTCAAATTGAAAGTGATTTCGAAGACGGTATCTATTCACTCAATTTCATCAACAACTCCCGGAACTGGCTGTAATCTTTCTTTCCCAATTTCTGCTCCCAGGTTTTTTCGAACTGGTAGTTGATTTCCTGGCCGACTGCTTTCACCTTTTTACCCTTTGCGGTTAGTACAAGCAGCCAGGCGCGCTTATCTGTGGAGTCAGCTTTCTTCTTTACATAACCGGCGTCCTCGAGCTGTGCTACTAGCGCGCTCATGCTTTGCTTGGTGATCTTTGCAATGGCAGCAAGCTCGGTAATCCGACTTCCTTCTTCCCTGGTATGATGGAAGATCCAGCCATGCGAAGGGGAGATGTCAGCAAAACCGCGTTCCTTTAACTGGTCTTCCATATTGAAACGCAATTCATCCCATAAAATCCGCAGGTAAGCGCCGGTATTGACGTACTCATTCATTATTTTCCTGTTTTAGATAAGCTTCATGGTGCAAATATAGTAAGTCTGCCTTACTTTTGTAGTCAGTTAAACTTACTAAATTTAAAGTTATGGAAATGACAGGCTTTTTAAGTAATGGAACACCGGAGAACTCGCGGGCCATTCCCGGTGCATTGTTTCACTTTCTTGCAGGCGGACAACAGACAAACAATGCGTTTTCGCTTATTTATATTGAAGTGCATAAAGGCAATGAACCTCCTGCCCACACGCACCAGCGGGAAGATGAGAGTTACTATATTCTTGAAGGCGCCATCAGGTTCTGGATTGGCGATAAGGTCGTTGACGCCAGGGCCGGTGACTTTATTCACCTGCCAAAAAACATTCCGCACAGGTTTGAAGTGCAGTCTGACTATGTAAAGGAATTGATGTGGATCACGCCATCCGGGCTCGAACAATGGTTCTGGGATAACAGTCTTCCCGCAGCAGATATGCGTCCTCTTCCCATTATGACTGAGCCACCGGCTCCCGAAATGATCGCTCACTTTGTGAAGTCCTTATCAGAGTATGGTGTTGAAATGGTTTAACAAAGATCCTGCTGGTATAATTATCAAGTGGTGCCGGTAACTGGCCAGTCAGTGCCCCGGCAGGCGCAAACTGGTTAAACAAGATGAACTCACGCATGCCCGCGAATGTAAATTGCAGGCCCTCATTGATTTTTTAACTACTAAAACCAATGTTATGGACAATCTGATTGTGTGTGTGTTCAATGATCGCGAAAAAGCGATGGATGCGTGGGACCAGATCAGTGACCTGGAAACGCTCGATGACCTGGTGATCTTCCGCGAAACCATGTTGCAGAAAACGGAAAGGGGAGACCTGAAACTGGTCAGCAACGTGAATAATACAAGCGGCTGGAACATGGTAACGGATATGACCATGGGCACGCTGGTAGGCATGCTGGGCGGACCGCTGGGCATGATCGTCGGTTATGTTGCCGGCACGGCCGTGGGCACCATGGATGAACTGCAGGAAATGGAAGTTTCCGAACAGTTTGCGCTCAACCTGAAAAGCCGGATGAAGAACGGGACCTGTGCTATTATCCTTGAAGCCTACGAGTTCGACCCGATGATCCTGGATTCCTATATGTCGCGTTACGGTGCGTGGATGAACCGCGAGCCCATCCATGAAGTGTATGAACAATACAAACGGGAGCTGGATGCAAAAGAAAACGAAATGATGGCTATCGAGCGGCGCATGAACATGGCTGCCGCCGCATCGGAAAAAGCGGAGATTCGCCGTGAACTCGACGAGGCGAAAATGATGGTGAACGAAGCCCGAACCCGGCTCCGTGACCGGATCGATGTGCTGACGCGTGAGCTGACCCTTAAGACTGAAAAGCTGGGCGAGAAAATGCGGTCCGCCAAATCTGATCTGAAGAAGAAACTGGCCATGGAAAAGGATCATATGGAAAGGGCGGGTCGCCGGCAGAATGAGAAACTGCGCGAACTGCTTGAAACTGCGGTCTAACGGGGCACGAAACCAAAAGGGAGAGAGGGGTTGGATTTCAGGAATTTTGTTTCTATTTTGCCACCTAAACCTTAACTAATGAAAAAGCTGGTTAGTACGCTTTCCCTCTTTGCTTGTGTGGCAATATTCTCCTTTCTCCCCTTTAGCATGACTTCCTGCACCAAGGAAACGACCATTATTGAAAAAGATACAATCGTTGAAAAAGACACCGTTATTGTGAAAGACACTATCGTGAGGGTAGATACGGTGGCACCTGTAAAAGTAAAGGTCAAATTAACCGACTGCAGCTGGAAGATCGACGAGATCAGGTCTGTGCAGAGTAATACCAACTATTATTACAAGCGCGGAGCTAGTTCCGGTAACACTTTCAATTTCGATAATGAGTATATAAAATTCAACATTGATAAAACCGGTGAGTATTTTGCTGACGGGTACACGTATTCGTTGACATGGGACTATTTAGCCAGCGATTCATCACAGGTCCGCTATACTGTCGCTTATCCCAAGCCACTTATTGTGACCTGGGAAAGGATCAAATATTACAAAGACTATATAACCTACTCAGAATATTATACGAAGGAAGGGATGAATACCCTCTCTACAGTTAAGCGCATCCCGAAATAACCCGCCACTGAATAATGGGTAACTTTGAAGCTGGTTAGAAATCCCAGTGATGAATTCGGGAAATATAATTCTTCGAAATTACCTGCTCCTGCTGCTGCTAATTGTTTCATGTAAAGAGGCAGGCAGAAACAAAGCTGATAGCAATACCGGTTCAGCAGTTGTTGATACCGGCCAGGCGGAGAATGCGTCAGAGTACATACTCAAGGATTCGACAACAGGAGTAATCACAGGTCGCTTCATCGAAGCGCTTCGACGTGCACACAGGTTATATGTGGGGGATTTCGATACCATGATGAAACTTCGGGTCATCAGGGTGCTCGTGCCATATAGCCGGACATTATTCTTTAACGACAAAGGATACGAGCGTGGCATTACGGCAGACAATTTTCATGAATTCGAAGGCTTCCTTAACAAAAAGTATGAAAAAGAGCTGGGCAGGATCCCGCTGACGGTCGTCTTTGTACAAACGCCACGCAACCGGCTGTTCGAATACGTGATGCGGGGTGTGGGTGACATTGCTGCAGGCAATCTCACTGCAACGACGGAAAGATTGAAGCAGGTCGATTTCATGGTCCCGGATGACAAGCGTACGTCGGAAATTGTTCTCAACCGGAAGGGAGAACCGGCAATTCCCAATGCAGCCGGGTTGTCTGGTAACACTGTGTATGTACGACGATCGTCGAGTTATTTTTCAAGCCTGAAAAAACTGAATGCAACATTAGCAGCGGAAGGGAAGGCCCCTGTAAACCTGGAGATCATTTCCGATAACCTGGAAGATGAAGACCTGATGGAGATGCTGAATGCCGGCATCATTTCAACGATTGTGGTGGATGACTGGAAGGCAAAGATGTGGGCAAAGATCCTGCCCAAAATCAGGGTAAATGAAACAGCAGCGGTTAGAGCAGGCGCAACTCACGGTGTTGCATACCGGAAGGAGAGTCCTGGTCTCGCCCGCGAACTGGAAGATTATTACCACTACCAGCAGCGCCGCGGTACCATTTCTGATCGCTTGAAACAATATGGCCGGATGGTAGGGGATCTGCAGGATCCGACCAGGCCCGGCAATGTGAATCGTTTCACGCAGGTTATCAGCCTTTTCAGGAAATATGGACAGCAGTATGATTTTGATCCCCTGATGCTGGCGGCGCTTGGGTTCCAGGAATCAAAGCTCGACCATAACCTTAGGAGCCGGACAGGTGAAGTCGGGGTGATGCAGTTGAAACCCGGTACGGGAAAGGCAATGAAGGTAGGTGACATCAGGGCGATTGAACCCAACATTCATGCAGGTACAAAATATATTGCCACCATGATGGAGGAGTATTTCAAGGATGCACATTTTGATGACTTTAACAGGTGTCTTTTTGCATTTGCAAGTTATAATGCGGGGCCCGGGCAAATTGCAGGCTTACGCAAAACAGCTGCTGACCAGGGCCTCGACCCTGATGTGTGGCTCAATAACGTTGAGATCATCGCATCCGAAAAGGTCGGCCAGGAAACCACCACTTACGTCCGAAACATCATCAAATATTACTACGCCTACAAACTGATGAAAAGCAACGCCGCATTTACGCCGATAACTTCCAAATAACGATTGAAGGTTTAATACTGGAGAGATAAACCCAGCCAATAAAGAATGCCTGCAGCGGGATCCTGAACCATAAATAGCCGGGCCCATCGCCGTCATATGTTGCGGTTTGCAGGTTGACATGGTTGATGGCGGCATAAATGTTTGCGGGTAGCAATAACACAAAGAATATGATCAGCAATCTTCCCGTCAGTTTTACGTATCGCGGTAGCAGGAGTCCCACTGCGGCCAGCAGTTCCAAGATCCCGGTGATATAAACCACCATCATCCGGAATGGAATAAAATCCGGCAGCATCATGGCCATTCCTTTGGCAAAGGCAAAATGGGCAAGGCCGGTGGTTACCAGCATGGCTGCCATGGCAACCCTGCCGGAAAAGGCAAATTTATATTCCTTGCTACGGAGCTTCGTGATTATAAGCGTGAGAAAGAACACGCTAAGCAAAATGATTTCCGGCATAATTTCTTTTTTACAAAAGTGGAAAGAACTGCCGGCTAAAACAATGAACCCAGGTTAATAAATCCGCCTGCGGATGCGGCTTAATGCCTGTGGAGTTATGCCAATGTACGAGGCGAGGTATTTCAGCGAAATTTCCTGGATGAGTTTGGGTTGATCTGTGAGTAGTTTAAGATATCGTTCCTCTGCGGTTTCCGTCAGTAGTGAGATCTCGCGCTTCAGTCCTTCGAGATAAAGTCCTTCACTTGCATTTCTTCCTATAATATTTCCAACAGCAGTTCCAGCATAAATCATCTGCAGGTCTTCATAGCTGACCCGCCAGAGGGCGGTCTCGGTAATGGCTTCTATATTATAAACGGATGGTTTCTGCGTCAGGAAAGAGTCGTAGCCACTCACAAACTCATTGGCGAATGAGAATGAAAACGTGACATCCTGTTCGTCTTTCGGAATATAAAAACGGACGATGCCTTTTTCAATAAAAGAGAGATAGTTTTCTGTTTTTCCCATTTTCAGCAGGAGCGATTTTTTGGGAAACTCCTGCCGGATAAGTTTGGAAGAAAACAACTCCCAATCCGCATCGCCGATCGGTGTTATTTTTTCAAAGTATTTGCGGATCTGGTCCATAGCCACAATATTCGTAAATCCTCGATTGTTTATTGTTGTTCGGAGTATACCTTTCGGATTTATTTTATAAATAAGATGATAGCAAACTATATACTTTACATTTCATATAGGATTTTTGGCGGGTACTATCATGCCTTATCCATT
>NZ_JSVC01000034.1 GCF_000814475.1 Flavihumibacter solisilvae
ATTGTATTATATCGTCCCGCTTATTAATAAAATATCGAATGATCCTCAGAAAAATTACTATGGCCCATATCAAAAAGTAAAGTTTGAAAAAATGAGGGAGGCGTTAGGCGTAGGTAAAGATTTAGACTTTACCATAGTAATAAAACAATTAGAATAGGGCGTCATAGGATTATCCTGGTATGAATAACGAACTTAATTTAGCACTCGACATATTGAAGGAAACCGGATCTGCCAGGGTTGGCGATTTTCGGTTAGAGCTGGATGGTAGTGACTCTCTTTTAGTTATTGGTTGGTCCCAGTATTTAACTTTCTCAAATTTGACAAAGCAGATTTGTATAAATGAATTAGCGGAAGTGAAGGATGGTTATAACAGGATGCTGACTTTATCCCGTGAATTTGAAGAATTTACTAGGAGCAAATCAATTGAATTTAAACTCTACTATGATGATGGAGGTAGAGTGTCCATTGAAATATGTTCTGAGAAGAATGGCGTTATTAAATGTTTTCTAGACTAACTAACGTCACCGGGCCTGATTGTTCTAAATTAAAACGTAGTGATTTGAAATATGTATTATTGGCTGCAACGGTGATAGTGATTGCTCTTTTGGGATTTAATGTTTTTATTTGGGTAATTGCGCAAGGTGCAGGACATAATATTCCCTCGCGAACTAATTTTATTTTTGGAGTAAGAACAGTTGTGCTTGCAGGTCTTGCTGCTTTTTTAATTACTGTAAAAAGAAAAAGGGCTAACAAACGAAAAGATCCAGAATAAGAATCCAACGAAAAGCCAGCAGCCTGCTGCCGGATCAGTTTGACTCCCACATTTTATCAAATAATTCGGACAAACGGCTCTGATGCTGTCCGGATCTTCCTCTTTCAAGGTGAACTCGAATAGCATCTTACCCTGATATGAGCCCGCAGGACGCTTGTCCTGCGGGCTTTTGTATTTGAAATTGTACTGTTCGCCTGTTGAAATGCCTGCTTCACCCTATCCAATGGCTGCTTACACTTTCTTCGGGTTGGATACCCCCTGCCTCGGGAGGTACTTTTACAAAGTCAAATTTAAAACACAGATGATAAGCCAATCATCGAAAGCAATTCAAAAACTAAAAAAGAATAAAATGAAAATGGCAAAATTTCTAATTGCAGGTATGGTGCTCGGAGCAGCACTGACTTTGCAGAGCACAGCTGCCAAAGCACAAGGCAGTTCAAGTGCAGGTGTAAACACAGCTGAAGCAATCCGTCCCTTCAGGGTGAACGTTTCGGAAGCTGAAATTCAGGATCTCCGCAAACGGATCCAGGCGACAAAATGGCCCAGCAAGGAACTGGTTAAGGATGCGACGCAGGGCGTGCAACTGGAAACCATGCAGAAGCTTGCACAGTATTGGGCAACAGGTTACGATTGGAGAAAGGTTGAAGCAAAGCTGAACGCCCTTCCACAGTTCACAACGAACATAGACGGAGTGGATATTCACTTCATCCATGTCCGGTCTAAAGAGAAGAACGCAATGCCCGTCATCATTACCCATGGATGGCCTGGCTCAGTCATCGAGTTGCTGAAAATTATCGATCCGTTAACGAATCCGACTGCTCATGGTGGAAAAGCGGAAGATGCTTTTGACGTTGTAATTCCATCCTTACCAGGTTACGGATTTTCCGCTGCGCCCGGCACTACCGGTTGGGGTCCTGATCGGATTGCGAAGGCCTGGACAACATTGATGAAGCGCCTTGGCTATACCAAATTTGTTGCACAGGGCGGTGATTGGGGTGCAATGGTCGTAGATGTAATGGGTACGCAGGCGCCCAAGGAATTACTTGGTATTCACCTTAACTGGATTTTCGCGGTTCCGCCGGACATCGATAAAGCGATCCAGTCCGGTGCCTCACAACCTGCTGATATTTCCGCCGACGAAAAACATGCATGGGACCAATTGGACTTCTTCTACAAGCATGGTGTAGGTTATGCAGTGGAGATGAGCAATCGGCCACAAACTCTTTACAGTGTTGGCGATTCCCCTATCGGACTCGCAGCATGGCTTCTTGATCACGACGCATTGAGTTATGCACTGATCGCAAGGGTTTTTGACGGTCAGACAGAGGGGCTTACAAAGGATGATATCCTCGACAACATCACACTTTACTGGCTCACAAACACAGCGGTTTCGTCGGCGCGGATCTATTGGGAAAACAAGTACGCCTTCTTTGCACCGAAACACGTCAATATCCCCGTTGCCGTGAGCGCATTTCCTGATGAAGTTTACCAGGCACCGAAGAGCTGGGCAGAGCAGGCTTATCCAAAACTTATCTACTACAACAAGGTGAGTAAAGGTGGCCACTTTGCAGCATGGGAACAACCTCAGCTTTTCGTATCAGAAGTAAGGTCAGCATTTCGCTCACTGCGTTAATCTCTGTGACCAGCATTATTAAATTATTAAATTTAAAATTATGCCTTACGTAAAAATTGAATTTACCCGTGAAGGGGGAGTATCCCGCGAACAAAAGCGAACAATTATTAAAGGTGTGACAGATGTTATCACCAGTACACTGAATAGGGATCCTAATTTAACCCATGTAGTGATCCAGGAAGTGAACCTCGATGACTGGGGAGTTGCCGGTGAACAGACCTCCGTTTTGAGGGAACAGGGATTCACTGCAGAAAAAAAATGAGTGTATAAATACCTCTACACCTTCAAACATCTCTCGGTTAAGAGAGATGTTTTTTTATTGCCATCAACTCATTCCTGGCTAACTTTATGCACTCCAAAATTGCTGTCCATGGAAACGTAATAATCCATCTGTCGGTATAACGCTGTGATTCGATAGGTTAAAGCACAAATGAGTTATATGGACTATCATAAGGTTAGCAATTTCGATTTATCCCAATTCAATAGTGAGATCATCAAGAAGAATTTCCTGGTATTCAGGGATAATAAATATTCTACTATTCCAACGGAGCAAATTGCATATTTCTTTGTAAAACATGAAATAGTTGTATTGGTGACTTTTGGCAGGGAGGAATATTTTGTACATTATTCCCTGGAGCATCTCCAACGCCTTTTATCTGAGCAGTTGTTCTACAGGTTAAATCGGCAATACCTTGTCAGTTTTAATGCAATAAAGGAAGTTGAGCATTACTTTGCCCGAAAACTCCTGGTGACACTTTCTTTGACAAACATGGATAAGTTAGTTGTTTCGAAAGAAAAAGCAAGCAGTTTCCTGCACTGGCTTGGCAACAGGTGACCCATCAAGCCAATGATTGAATATGTGAGCCAGGTCACACGATCAGACTCCCGGTATGCACCATCTTTGTGATGAATTAAAAACAACAAATCATGGAAACGAAAAGATTTAAACTGCTTGCCAACCAGAGTAATATTGACTGGGTAGGTCGCAAGGTTACCGGTGCACACAATGGCACCATTGATTTCAAAGAGGGTTCATTGGTTTTTGATGAAGGCCAGCTTACTGGTGGACAATTTGTAGTTGATATCAGTTCACTGAAAATTCTTGACATTGCTGATCCTGAAACAAATGCAAATATGGCCGGACACCTGGCTTCGGATGATTTTTTTGCATCGGACAGGTTTCCCGAGGCTTTTTTTGAAATCAAGTCGGTAGTAAGGGCAGGAGACAACAGTTACAACATTTATGGGGATCTGACTATCAAGGGTATAACCCACGCTGCAAATTTTTCAGCAATATATTACCAGCAGGATGGCACCTTTTCAGCATCTGGTAAGATCGTAGTGGATCGCACCCGTTACAATATGAAGTTCCGTTCAGGCAATTTTTTCAGGAACCTGGGTGATACTTTGATCTACAATGAATTCGATCTGAATGTTACCATTTTGGCAAAAGCTGCCTGATTCATATCTAAAAACAATTGTTATGGAATTTCCAGTTAGTGGAAACAGTTTCGTTGTAGCAGATGCAGGCATAAATAATTATGTTGGTAAAAGAAGCTTCCTGGTACATAAGAGGAACAAGTATTATACTGTTCCTACGGACCAGGTCGCATACTTCTATATAAGTCATGAAATTCCTGTCCTGGTGACCTATGACCGGCAGGAGTATTTTGTGAATTATTCGCTGGAAAGTCTCCAGCAAATGTTGACCGGCAGGCAGTTCTATCGTTTGAACAGGCAATACCTGGTAAGTTTTAACGCGATCAAAGAGATCGAACATTATTTCGCGCGGAAGTTACTGGTCGCCCTCACAATTCCCACTAAGGAGAAATTGCTGGTATCCAAGGAAAAGGCAAGCAGCTTTTTGAAATGGCTGGAGAACAGGTAAATAATCCATAGCTGATCCATTACAGACCGATTGGTTTATTTTTCTTTTCCTGCAACAACTGGTGCCTGTACAGCACAATATCTTTCTGCAACTTATTGTCATCAGGAATGAGCAGCTTCAGCTCTGACAATATATGCGGGTTCTCTGGCGCAAGCGAGGAGATTATTTCAAATAAAATTGGACGAACCTCAACACTTATATCCACCAAAGCGTCATAGTCTATTTTAAGCACCTGCAGGAATTTTTCGCTGTTACGCTTATGGATGTTCGTTGAATAGAAAAGTTTGATCTCTTTGATGCGTTCTTTTTCGTCTCCGATATGGGAAAAATATCTGCCCAGGCAGGTAACGGCTTCTTTCCCTTCATTCCAGCCACGCAATAGTGTAGCCTGTGCCATCTCATGGTCTTCAAGCTTGTGACGATAGATCCGGGAAGCATCTAGGTATTGGTATTGCTCCTGTTGCCTCGTAGCTGCCTGCAGGTAATAATTGCGCGCATCTTCATATTCTTTTAATGATGCGTGCAGGTCGCCGACTTTTTCGGGGTTGTTGAGTTGTTTATACAAATCAATGGCGCGACGGGTCATGTCTGCTTTTGTATAACATTCTGCAGCTTTTTCCAGCTGGTTGTTCTTATGATAAAGCGCTGCGGCTTCTGCATAGAATTTCCCTGTTTCCAGCACCTCGGCTGCTCTATGCGGATTAGCCAGCAGTTTCAGGTAAATGAACGCTGCTTTTTCATATTGCTGCCGTTCGATCAAATCATTTGCTGCTTTATGGTATTGTTCCTGCAGCCTGGCCATTTCATTATTTGCCAGGTAGACTGTTGCACCTGAGCCCGAACCCGTTCCCGAAAACAAAGAAAAATTCATCCAGCGCCTCGACAGTTCAAATGCTCCCGGTTGCGATCCCCGTGACGCACCGCGGCTGTCGATCGGGATCGCGTATTTAAGCGCCTCTGCGGGATTGTCGCGAAATAGTTCCAGCAGTTTATCTACTTCCTTTTTATTCCGCTCCTCCAGCATTTCCAGGTTAGCAGCAAGCTTTTGCATTGGCTTTTCCAGTCCTGATTGCGAAAACAGTTTCGCCATAAAGTTCCGGAAACGCGACCTCGGGGCAGCTGCATCTGGCTTGCCTCCAAGTAGCAGTCGCAACAAATACAGTTTGATCTTCTCAAAGAAATTTAATGGTCCGGCAGTCAATGGTGCAGGGAACAACTCTTTATTCATCTGTTCGATCAGGTCGTCCGGCGATCTTTCTTCCACGATGAAAATTTTGATATCGCCGGGAATAAAGACAGTTTCTGCAGGCACAACAGATTCAACCTGCTCAACTGCGGGCAGGCCAACAATCTCTTCCCAAATGATTGGAGCCGGCAACTCTATGAGTCCGAGTTCGGGATGCATTAGGTGCCTTGCACCCCTGAATAGTTGCTGGTAGTCGGTCGATATTAAAATTGGCCGGAGTGCAGTGCAGGCGGGTATGAACAAAACATCCCCGGCAAGCTGGAATAATGGATGCCTCGTGTTAGGCAAATTTCCTTCGTTCATCACTACCAGGCACCCCCATACGCTGTTGGCAGTTTTCCCGGGCAGCGGGTATACAACTGTTTCCTTTAGTTGAATACCGGCCTGGAAAATATCCCTTAGCCAGGTGCTGGGTGAAGCGGCCTCGACCAGGAATGCCTTTACCGGCCAGGAATTATTTTGTACGGGTGCGATGGCCAGTTTCATGATTGAAAATATGATGGATGAATGCAACTATATGTCTATTGTAGAAGTCAGGAACGGAAATCTTTTTCTGCCCGTTCTCAGGTGCCAGGTAATATTCGTTCCCCGAAAACTCTGTAGCGGTTGCCATAGCACCAGAAGTATCCAGCACGGCGGGAAGGTGGATAGCAGGTAAACCTTCATGGCTGCTCACGAGCGTAATCACTCCGGTTTCATAAATGGTTACCGAACTTCCGTCATTGAAAACAAAAAAGGCACTTGTTCTGTCGCTGTCTTTTCTTTCAGCCCTGATCATTTCCGTAGTGGGGCTGCCATGCACATGTTCAAAAGATATTCTTCTTTCATGCATTACCAGTTGGTGGTTATTAATTCTGAGATGTCCTGCTGTTGTTATCCCAACGTAATTTGCGTTCTTCAAAATGGGATATCCATTTTTTTGTACGCTTATTTCACTGTTGTTTTTCTCCACGTATTCATGATATTCCGTCAACCATTCATTACCGGGAGTCGCTTCCACTTTTTGTAACAGGTAATCAAATTTATATGTCTGGGAATCCGTCATATACCAAAAGCAATCTTTGTGAAAGAAGAACTCGGGGTGGCTCCTGGTTGTACGCCATTCGGTAAATGTTATATTCCATATTGTGTCGTTCGCAAAATTGACGATCTCCAGCTTTTTCCTGCCGGTATTGAAACTCAGGAAAACGAATGTTCCTGTTGACTCTTTTGCCATGGCGAACAGGCTCGCACCAGTCTGGATTTTTTTTCCGGTCAGCCAAAGGCCTTTACTGCTGGTTGTTCTGCGTGTCATGAAGAGATACCTCGAGGAAAGAATGAACTCCTGGTCATCACATTTGAAGATCCTGTACTTTCCTGGCAGGTACTGGTAAAGCAGTGGTGGTAACGACGGGCTCGTACGCTGCAATGCAACAGTGTCCATGGGAGCCTCAATTTTCGGCTTGCCGTTTTTCCAGATCTCTGCCAATGGAAGTTCAAGCTGCTGAATGAAGATCCTTCCTTTCCTGCTGTTCTGGTACATCCGGATCAAGCCGGAATGATCTACTGTCAGCAGGTATTTGAATGACTGCTGGAATTCCCCGAGTACTTTTTGCACTGGCGTCGTTTCCAGCGACTCGGCGGCAATGACAAGAATCACCTCATGTGATTTCTTTGGTGTGTGCTGTTCCAGGAATTGCCGAAGTCCTGCAGCGGGATCCACAACTGCATCCAGGTGACGCAGGCTGTTGATCAGCTCTTCTTTGGAATTCATCAACACGGGTGCGACGGAACTGCCAATGGCAGCAGTATGGACGGGGATATTGGTTTTCGGATGCCGATACAGGGCCAGCATAATGCCATAGGCGATCAGCTTCGGTGTGCCCCAGTTCCGGATACTCACGTCAGCCAGTATGGTACGCGCGGCATCGGGGTTGGCGGGGGGCGCTTCCCGGTACAGGTACAGGGCTTCGTTGTTTGCGAGCCTCGACAAAAACACCAGGTTATCGTTGGCATATTCGGATACCAGTAACTTATCGAAATCCCCTTTATTCGAAAGATCCGAAATACCGCCGAAGGGCTGGTCAGACGGATCAGATTGATGGAATGGGATGCGTAGTCCCGACCAGAGATGTTTTACCAGCGATGCTACGAGGAAGGTCCTTGGTTCATCAAGTAATTCTTCCAGCAGGTCGCCCGGGGAAGTCTCTTTCGGCAGCTCTATTTCGGGAACTTCCGGCAGGGCAGCAATGGCCTTAATTAACTTTTCTGTGTCGCTGAATTTCCGGCGCAACAGGTCAATGCATTTGATATCCCGTTGTATGATCTTAGACGTTATTGTTACGCTTTGATCGGTAAGGAAGAAAAATGCTTCCCTGTTGCTGTTGTAAATACTCTTTGCCTCCTCCAGAATCCTTTTCGAATCTTTCAGGCTGCAATTACCATGACTTTCTGCAAATAACACCTGGAGCAATTGCACCCGCTGTTTTCCTTTCAATACGCTTTTGAATACCGTGCTGATCATTTCCAGGAATTCAATAGTTGCTTTGATCTGCTCCTGTGCATTAGTCAATGTTGTTATGCCGGCAAGCTGTAGTATCGTTTTTATCCTTCCCAGCTTATTCGCGGAATCCTCATTGGTCGCAACCATTACCAGTAGGAACGCGCCGAAAGGCGGAAGTCCTTGTGCGCTTAACGGTTCAAGGGTTTCAATCAAATGCCTGCTGTACCCGATGGTCCTACCACCAGGCACTGCAATCACTTCTCCATCATCTTCCAGTTGCCAGAAGTAATTGGTGCACGGCTGGAAATACTCTTTGGAAGTCATGCTGAAATAGTTTGCCGGTATGAACTGATAGAAAGCTGGCGGAAGTTCTCTTTTTCCAACCTTAACAATGAGTCCGTATCCGGCCACAGTAATATTTCTTCATCTGTGATCTCCAGTGTTTCAACCAGCCAGTCCGTCAACGCCGGGTAAGCTGGTTTGAATCCTGTAGGCAGCAGCATGTTTTTATATAACCAGAACGCCTTGCCGGGCAAGGGCAACAAGGGCGTGCCAACTACCAATGCAAACGTTTCCGTCATCTTCAAAATGAGCCATTGCAGGTGCCGCAGCCTTACAGCGGGTGCAGTATGTATATAGTGTTGAAGCTTGTCAAGGTGGACCAGTGATGCTACCGCTTCCTGCTCTTCGGCTGATGGTACCAGTTGGTATTTCAGCTTTGCGCCCATCCCGAAATAATTATGGTTCATGGACGGCTTTTCCACCCGCAAAACTTCATGCAGGCGATTCCAGCTTGTTATGTCGGGGTATTTAGATTGCGGGACCAATCCACCCGGGTTACAAAGCCATCCATCCCTAACTTCAAAGATCCGGGTGAAGGGGATAGACCTGATCTCCACGCTGTTAACCTGGTCGGCCGTTAGTCCACTGATGTAACAACGATCATCCTTTTCACCAAGCAACAGGTTGTCCCAATGCCTTACTGGAAAAACATATGACCGGTGATCAGCCGCCAACTCAATCAGGAAGCCGGAACTGCCTGCAGGATCTGTTGCCATAATTTTTCAATTTCAGATTTCACGAATGTCCGCTGGTCGTTGTGCCTGATCCAGTCGCATCTTGTCTGCACGTATCGCAGCTTGTCTTTGATCACGTTCTTTTCCTCGTAGGAGAGGGAATCCGATGCCCATTTTTTCGAGAGATTCACAACCTCCTTCATCAGCTCTTCTGCGTCGGGGAAATGGTTGTGCTGAACGAGCGGGTGCGCGTGACTACCGATATCTTTTTCAATGACGGAATTGATCATTCCCTCCAGGATCTCCATTTGTTCTTCCGTGTCCCAGATGTATTTCAACACCCACAGGTCGGAGAGTCGCGCCGCTGTTCGGCCGCAGATCATTGCGCTGGCGGCAATGAGGTTCTGTAGTTTTACTGCACGACGATCGGAGACTTTGATCCCGGTATTGCGGAGGGAGTGAACCACATCAACAAAAGACTGGCGGATAGGGGACAGGTCAGTATTCCGGCATTCCTGCTGCAGGTGCAATATGTCAGCTGGGGTGATCGATGGCTGCATGTTGCCACGTGTTGTTGAGTCGAGGTTCCAGCCGGCCAGCAATACTTCCATGAGTTTGTCGGGGTCCACATAATCACATTTCACCCTTACCAGGAAGCGGTCGAGCAGTGCAGCCAATGATTCTTCTTCCGGCAGCTGGTTGCTGGCACCAATGAAGATCAGTGCAGGAAGCCTGCGACTTTCCTTGCCCCGCCGGAAAATTCGCTCGTTCAGTGCCGTTAGCAGGCTGTTCAGGATGGCACTGTTGGCATTGAAAATTTCGTCGAGGAATACCAGTGATGCTTCGGGCATCATGCCTTCGGTATTGGTCGACAGCTCACCATCTCGGAGTTTCCGGATATCAAACGGACCAAAGATTTCGTTAGGTTCGGTAAACCGGGTGAGCAGGTATTCGAAGTTGTTACCTCCGTCGAGGCATGCGGATAGCTGGCGGACGATCGCGCTTTTGGCGGTACCAGGGGGACCAAGTAAGAAAAGGTTCTCTCGGGCTACCATGCTGATTCCCAGCAGGTCAATGATCTCATCCTTTCCGACAAAGGTTTTTTTGAGGTAGTCGAGTACTGCTACCAATTTGTTCATCTCGTTCATAAAGCAGGACTTAATTCCAAAAAGTGTCCCTGTGATTGCCCAGGGTGGCATTAATTTCTTTATTCAATGGCGGGGTTTCCGCCAGTTTTTGGTTGCGGGTTTCGATGATCCTGTTCACATACAGTTGCTGCAGGCAAGCATCACCGGTGACTGTCACCAGGTCTGGATTTGCAGGTGGCTGATTCAGCAGCAGTCCAGAGTAGTGCCAGGTTTCGAGGTGTTTTACCAGTAATGGCACCAGCGGGTCGTTGGGATCGATGGCAGCAGCTTTATGCGCAATTGCAGGTACAAAGCGCAGGCAGAGATCAGCCGACAGCATCGCTGCTGCTGTAATCTCTCCCTCGTATGACGGTAACAGACTGCTGATCTCTTCGGGTGCATGTTTCCGGAAGAGCAGGAGCTGGGCTGCGAAGTAGCAGGTTCTTGCGCCCCACAATGCGACGGCTGCGTTAAAGGCTGGCGGCGTACCTGGGTATTCTAACCGTTCTCTTTCATATTCTTCCAGCAGGAAATCCATTACAATGGAATCTTCGTTCGTGTCTGCCTGGTGCAGGCCATTATGTAAGGTGAGCGATTCTTCCGTTCTTAACAGGTAAATAGCATCCAGGAAGCGGGATCCGGGTGAGTGTGGCATAAGGTTTAGTTGGTTAACGCAGGGTAGGCGTTTTTCGTTCCCAAAATACACAAAATGTTGGATGGGGAGGTAAAAAGCGGTTACGGCTTAGCGAAAGGCGAATTGATATTAGTTTCTTTTAGTATATACTGACATAGCTTTTGCCTGTATATTTGGTCCGGGATTAAAATAAAGAAAATCTTAACTGTGGGAATGCACGACAAAGAGATTGAGTCTGTTTCAAAACTGGAACCATTTGAGCGGTATAAATACTTTATCAAACGCGTGGCAGACACGGAGGTTATGTACACTTTAGTCGATGAGAGCGGAGAGTTTGTATTAGCTGAATTAGGTGACAATGTGCTGTTGTCTTTATGGTCGGCTTCTGAGTTTGCTGCGTTATGTATGATTGATAAGTGGAGTGGATTGACGGTCAAGGAAATTTCGCTCGGGGAGTTTGATGAGGAAATAATTGACGAGGCAGTGGAAGGTAATTGGCTATTGAATATTTTTTCTGTAGGAGTAAAGTCTGGTTTTGTTGTCAATTTAGACGAGTTTACCAGGGATTTAAGTGAAGAATTGAAAAGATATTCATGAAACTTGAAAATAACTGGCGACAGAAATCTCTTGAAGCATTGGAGAAACAGGACTGGGGCGACACTGCGACTGCGCCTACTACTCTTGTGAAGCGCTGCATTGGATTAAGCAAGATTCCAGTTGGTGCTTTCACTGCGGGTGACCTGCGACTTATGATTGCGCAACAATTTGGTTTGCCCTACCTGGTCCCCTTAGCAATTGAAGAATTAGAGAAAGATCTCCTTGTTGAGACGGATTATTATGAGGGCGACTTATTAGCCAGCATTTTAGACGTCAACCTGGAATTCTGGAAGACTAACCAGAGCTACTGGTCAGAAGTTAACCGCCTGATCCGGGACAGGAAACAGGAACTGGGTCAGAAGAAAATTTCAACTGCCAAATTTGAGAGCTTAAATTTGACTGACGCGGAAACTTAACCAACCTTGCAAACCACGAAAATCCAAAAAACACTTTGGTAGTTGCGGGTACCTACTATATTTGGTCCGGAATGGCTCTCTTACTTGAGGGTACTTAAACCATTGGTTGAGTGAAACTTTTTTGTTACTTCGACAGAAATTTCTCTCAGTCGTGCTTTACTTTTCTCCCAGTTTTGCTTCACATTCCTAGTACTTTTCTAGCACTTTCCTCTAGCTTTTCTCTTGCGTTCACAGCAAATTGACGGCAAATTGGCCTTGCTTTCACCTTACTATAACCGTCATTTGAATTCCGGGGGTTTTTTTGGAGACGGAGGTTTTGAGATGGGAGGAGCAAAGTTGGCTATACATCCTGTCACTTAGAAATTTTTGTCAGAATCGTACCAAAGTCCGGAATAATGGGCGCGGGATATGGCAGAATTGGTCATTACCTTTTCTCGCTACTCGAAGTATTCGAACCCCGAGACGGTTACTATGGCTTGTTGGGGAAGTGCAGCATGGCGGGAAGGCCCTGAGTGCTGCGTCTACTCCCGTGCCAGCAGTTCCTGCAATTGCTGGTCGACTACCGACTGTGGGCCAATTTTAGTGATCCGAAACACGCTGGTGAGTTTGTGCAGCTGCCTGTCGCTCAGTGGTTTTGTTCCTTTGATTGCCCTGCTGATGGCGCCTTTCGGGAAGGCACAGAAGTGGTCCAGCTTGGACAGGTTAAATACCTGGGCGTCAAGCACAAACTGGAGTATTGGTGGGAGCGGTGTTGTCATGAGCACAAGGTAAAAAGGGGCTCGATTTTACGCAACCGTGTTTTAACGGTATTTCAGGTTTTTTCAATCCATCCCTTCTGGGTGTCTAAGATGATCGGGTAAAGTGAATAGTCGAACCAATCGCAAAACATTTTGAATGTTCTCTTTTTGGGCCACATCGTTTCGTCGATGATCCAGTCGAATAACTCTTCTTCGAATAACTCGAAGAAGTTCTTCTTCAGCCATTTTTCCATTTCTGCCTTGTTTCCGTAGGCAGGAGCCAGATAAACGTTAGTTTCCATGTCGTCGTCCTTGAGATCCAGTCCAGGGGCGCCCGCCACAACCCAGTCTTTGAAAGGTTGCTTTGGCCGTAGGACAATGGCAGAGCGTTTCAAATGTGCAAAGTTGTCGTCTAACATAACCGGCAATATACAAACTGGTCATTAAACCGAGGCACGTTGTGCAGGCCAGTATGTAACCTTCCATTTTCGCTATAGTATAGCCGAAATCTGGCGTTTTCGGGTTGACGTGGCCCTTGGCTCATTTGCGCGGTCCGAGGGCAACCACGAGGCTTAAAATGGGCATGGCGGCGCTTTTTGTCGGTTGTGTGCAGGAGGTCGATAGGCTGGGCCACCGGCCGTATGGACTGCAGATTATGGTCATTCGGGTATATACAGGTAGCCATTCATGCAAATTTCACTACTAAGTCACTGGTGAATCACTAGTGTCGGCACTAAGGTTTCACTAGTCGTTTACTGGTGTCTGACATATGTCGGAAGCACTTTTGACTGCTCTTCTAAGCTTCTTCATTGCTTTATGAAAGGTTCATCTACTGGTTAGGGGTTGGCGGCGAATTCCTGGTTATCACTTCAGTCATTCATGCCACCCAGGGAATGTTATTCACGCCATTTTCTCCGGGCGAGCTATGGTTATTCTCCGCAAATCCTCCCTGCTCAGTAGCACTTTTCCAGCACTTTTCCAGCACGTTTGTTGCGCTTTTCTCTGGCTCTCCCGGCACTCTCCCGGCTCTTTCCCAGCACTCAGGCCAGGTTCACATGGTGTAAGCAACCTGGGAAAAGAACCGGCGTATTCCAGGTGCGGTATGTATTGAATTAATTGAAAAAAACGTGTCGTTCACGCATCCCTGTGTATGTCGTTCATGCATTTCTGTGGCTTCCGGCATGCTTCTGGGACGCTTGTTTCTGGCTTCCAGGATGCTTCCAACATGCTTCCGAGATACTTTTCGGATGCTTTTTTTATGCTCCGTTTATTCTTATAGACGGCTCTTTCACGGCTTTGTGAAGGCTTCCATCCAGGACAATGATATGCAAAAGGAAAATGATTTCCAGGCGCTATTTCATAATCCGATAAAAAAAGGGAATAATCCGATTAAAAGGCGGAATAATCCGTTTGCCACTCCTGGAATGTACCGTTCAATACGAGAATGTTGAAACGCTTTATTTCAACCTGTATTCATACTTTAAGTAAGCCATAGTTGATAAGGCTTTCGTCCTGATCTCAGCGAGCTCTGATTTGTTGAATTCCAAAATTCGCCTTAAAATGAATAGTTTGTTATACAGGGGAACTAGCAGGGCAGGATCATAACTTGCCAACTGTATTGGATTTGTTCAGTTATTATTTCTTTCGTCTCCTGGGATTCGGAAGCCGGGTTGCTGGAGCTGGCAGTATGATCCTGATCTGTTGACATGAAGAAAATAAAACAATGATATATGCCAAAAAGGGCGTTTTTACCGGGTATAAATGTGCCAGGTGAAATGGCAAAAATCTTCCTAAATTGTAGTAAGGCTGGCTCCTAACCACGGTATGCGGACTGCCATCACTATACTATTCCTGCTTTCCGTTTATGCAACCAGATTATGTGCACAACAAGGAAACTCAGATCCTGCACTAATTGACAAACTGTTGCAAAACGCCAAAACACTTATATTCAAAAAAGGCGAAGAGCCTAAAGACCTGGACAGCAGTATCACACTCCTGGTAAAAGCTGAGGAACAGGCTAAACTCAGCGGCGATCGGAACCAACTGGGGGCAGCACACCTGCTGCACTCGCAGGCCTTACGCGAACTAAAACAATCCCAATCCGGGAAACCATTTGCCGACTCGGCACTCGCAATCTTTACCAAAACCCATGCCGTCAACAAAATCGCACATGCTTACATTGAGATCGCTCAATACTATAATGCGTTTGATGCCAAAGAACTTCCCCAAAAGATCGTGTATTATGAAAATGCCCGGGAATATTTCCTTTTGTCCCGTGATACCCTGAACGCCGCCGATGCTTACAAAGTCATCGGTGAGCTTTATGGTATGAAGTACGACTATGCAAGCGCCATCTCCCAACTTCACAAAGCACTGGAATTAGGTCAGCCATTCAAAGGATTTGACCTGCAGGGAACATATGACCTGTTGGGTGACCACTACACTTCGAACGGTAACTCACTTGAGGGTATCCGCTACGGTTTACTTGCCGTTAAAACTGCGGAAGTTCAGCAGGACTCCAGTCAATTGGGCACCCTTTACAATCGCCTGGGAACTACCTACCTGGGACTGGATCAATTTGAAAAGGCCGATGAATATTTTCAAAAATCCCTGGCCATTGCCATTCATAACAGCGACACAGTTTCAATTTATATCCTGGCCACTAACATTGGGATTAACTACGTCCTTATGAACAGGGGCAGGGAGACCCTGGACCTCATCAATAAAATCACTAAAACTTACCCACGCCCTCCCAATTCAATGATAAACCGGCTTTATATGAGTAGTTATATCCTGGTGAACCAGCCGGATTCGGCAACACGTTATTATAATCTTCTCAGCAAAGCCCTAACCGAATTATCGCCAACGGATCCCACACGCCGGGCATTAGAAGGCCCCATTATTAAATATTTAATTGCAACAGATCAATTATCCAAAGCCTACCAGCATCTCAGTTCTTATTACGAAATGCGAAAGACCTCACCTTCCGCAATTGCTGACAGGCAATACCATTTGTGGTCGTTCATAGTGGATTCAATGAGCGGACAACTTGCATCGGCCGTTCGTCATTTCCAACAGTACAAGATCATCTCTGACTCGCTGTATAATTCTCAAAAAAATAACCTGGTAGAACAACTTAAAATCGAATATGAGACCGGCAAGAAAGATATGGAGCTGCAGTCGCGCCAGGCAAATATCCAACTGCTCACACAGCAGAGCCAATCGCAGCAGAAGATCATCAGCCAGGAAAGACTTATCAGGAACATGATCATTTTTATTTCCATCGCCTTGCTGCTGCTGCTCATCATTGCATATAACCGGTACCGGCTTAAGCAGCGCAGCAATCTTCAACTGGAAAGTCAGCAACAGGAAATTAACCGGAAAAATCAAACACTGCAAAGACTGGTGGGCGAAAAAGAGTGGCTTATGAAGGAAATCCATCACCGCGTTAAGAATAACCTCCAGACCGTTATTGGATTACTGAATGCCCAGATCGCCCATCTGCAGCACAAAGACATGAAAGAAACCCTTCGCAGCAGCCAGAACAGGATCACTGCCATGTCGCTTATCCATCAGAAGTTATATCAAACGGAAGGCAGTGCAGAAACCTATATGCCCGCTTACATTTATGAACTGGTAGATCACCTGCGGGAAGTTTACGGGGTAAAAGGAAAGATCGGGTTTGACCTGGACCTCGATAAAGCCACGCTTAATGTAGCCCTGGCAGTGCCTGTTGGATTGATCATTAACGAAGCAGTTACCAACGCGATCAAGTATGCCTTCCCTGGTAGCCGCACCGGTGTTATTGAAATTCGTTTCAAGGATAATATCGAAACGTATATGTTATCAGTAAGTGATAATGGGTGTGGTATGCCCTACGGGAACGAAACTACACATACCAACACTTTGGGATTCCAGTTAATGGCAGGACTGGCCAGGGAGATCGGTACTGAACTCGAAGTAGTTGCGAGTCCCGGCCATGGTACCAGCATCTCGCTTCAATTTTCACCTAATCCTGAAATGCTCAATATCAAAGAATATGCGGGGGAAAATTCTGATCGTTGAAGACCAGTTTATTGAAGCACTTAACCTCAAGATCATCCTGGAAAATGCGGGATACCCGGTCTGTGAACCTGCGCAATCTGTCTATGAAGCATTACAGTCAATTAAGAAGCACACCCCGCAACTGGTAATAGTGGATATCTTCCTGAAAGGGCCAAAGACAGGGATAGACCTTGCCAGGTACCTCAGGGAAAATCATATTCCCTTTATTTACCTGTCTGCCAATACCAATGCAGATGTGCTCGAAGCAGCAAAAAAAACACATCCTTACGGTTTTCTTGTCAAACCTTTCAGGGAAAAGGATGTTTTGGTAGCGTTGGATATTGCGCAATATCATCATGATCACAGCCTCGAGTCACAACTGTTCCGGGAGAAAGTACTGGCTAACGAGCTGGATCATATATCTGCAGGTGAGGAGGACAAAATCCACCGTATAGCCAGTTCGCTACAGGCACATATCCCTTTTGATTATTTTGCAATAGAGTCTCCGTCAAACGTTCAATCGCAGCATGGGAAAGGGTTACTGAGGATCGGTTTCAAAGAGTACCAGGAGATTGGCCCGACTGAACTGAGGAATATTAGCCGGCAGGCCTTGCCCATCGATGATTCGATCAAACTACAGTTGCAGTTTTTAAAAAGGCCTGCGATCTATTCCGGCGAAACAATGGAAACCATCACTAAAAATCAACCATTGTTCCGTTTGCTGGCAGATTCGTTTTCCTTCTCCTCTGGCCTGGTATATCCATTTGATAATGGAAGCGATCAAAAGCCAGTCTTATATTGTTTCAGCAGGAAAGAAAATGCATTTCAAAAGGAGCACCTCGAATTGTTGGGCCGGGTAGAACGGAAGATCCAAAGTATGCTTCATCCAGTTCCAACCGGCGAAAACCAAATTCACACCAAAAATGAAGCAATCAGCAGGCGACCCCTGGCTCATGATGATGACCTGATCATTGGCACAAGTGACGCCTTAATGAAAGCCCTGGATAAATTATCACTTGTAGCTCCCTGTGATGCGTCAGTGCTGCTGATTGGTGAAAGCGGGACCGGCAAAGAAAAATTCGCTGCTTACCTGCATCAGCATTCGGCAAGAAGCAGTCAGCCCTTTATAAAGATCAATTGTGCCGCTATACCCGCCAACCTCGTCGAATCTGAATTATTTGGCCATGAGAAAGGTGCTTTTACCGGGGCGCTGGCACGCCGGATTGGAAAGTTTGAACTGGCAGATGGTGGCACTTTATTCCTTGATGAAATAGGTGAAATGCCACCCGAGCTGCAGGTGAAATTGCTGCGTGTTCTACAGGAAAAAGAAATTGAAAGGATAGGAAGCCATAATACAATCAAAGTAAATGTAAGAATAGTTGCTGCCACAAATAAGGACCTGGAAAAGGAAATTGCCGAATCGAGGTTTCGGCTCGACCTGTATTACAGGCTGAACGTTTTTCCCATCGAGCTTCCACCACTTCGGCTACGCCAGGATGATATCATATTGCTGGCCAGGCATTTTCTGCAACTGGCTTGCAGCAAACAACATAAAGAAGTCCCAACCATAAATGCAGCAGCCTGTGAGGAATTGCTGCAATACTATTGGCCTGGAAATATCAGGGAACTCCAGCACATCATTGAACGAAGCGTTATCCTTTGCCAGGGGAAGGAAATCCAAAGCTTTCACCTGCCATTATCAACCTCTCACGCTGACAAACAAGCGCCGCTTAAAACCTGGGAAGAACAGGAACGCGACTATATCATTTCCATTCTTAAGAGCTGTTCAGGAAGGATCAGTGGTGAAAAAGGGGCGGCCAAAGTCATGGGAATACCCGCCACCACGCTGGAATACAAAATGAAGAAGCTTGGGATCAAAGGGAAAATTTCCTGAAGCTTTTTCACGAATAGCCGTGAATCCCACTACCTGTTTTCCCGATTAACCGGGAAAACCGTCCTTCTTTTCAAACACCCGTTTCTGCAAAATCTTGTTACTCAGTTTGTTGTCAATTCCGGAACAGGATTTGGCATTACTACCTCGTCCACCACGTTGAACTATTGAAAATTAACTTCTATGAACCAGCTTAACCAGGAAGCATCCGCTGTGTTCTCCGCACTTCGGGCCATGGGATTCCATCAAAATTTCAAAATGGAAGGTGACTATATCCTGTCAGTAACTGTAAAAGTACATGTATCGGAGTTTGTAATACTGGAAGTACGCCCGCTCCAGTGCGGCCTAAGACAAGTGACACGATTGAATATCTACCTGGTAGAAAGCTATTCCGGCATCAGGGGCCTCCTGATCACCAGCGTCAAGCACAGGATGGAAAACCTGACTGAATCAATGCTTGAGAAGTTATGGGTGGGATGAATAACAAAAATATTTTCTAAACATAAAAAACAACAACATGGAACAAAGACCACCTTTCCCCCCGTTCACGAGGGAAACAGCACTACAGAAAGTTCAGCTCGCAGAAGATGCCTGGAACACCAAAGACCCGCATAAGGTGTCCCTTGCTTACACCGAAGACACCGAATGGCGTAACCGCGACCAGTTTATGAATGGCCGCGAGGCGGCAGCAAAATTCCTGGAAGCTAAATGGAAGAAGGAGCTCGACTACAAACTGAAAAAAGAATTGTGGGCATTTACCGACAACCGTATAGCAGTGCGGTTTGAATATGAATGGCACGATGAAAAGGGCAACTGGTTTCGATCATATGGTAATGAGAACTGGGAGTTCGAACCCAATGGATTAATGAAGAAAAGATACGCGTCCATCAATGACGTTCCTATCCAGGAGAAAGACAGAAAATTCAAATAGTAAAAACTCCAGCCATGACCACATCCAGTTTTGTTCCCGGGAAACTCTTCCTGGTTTTATTAACGAGTACAACACTTCAACTAAAAGCTCAGAAAATGAATTACGCAACGGATCCCCATTTAAGCGTGGGCACGAAACAATTTTTAAAGGTTCTAAATGCCGGCGGTCCGCCGGTAGAAAGCCTGCCGCCACTCGAAGCCAGGAAAGTTCTCGAAAATGCCCAGTCAGCTGTGAAGGTCGACCTGTCCGGTGTTGATTTTTCAACCAGAACCATCAACACTGATGGTTACAGCATTGTGCTGGACATTGTAAAGCCAACCGGAACAAAAGAGGTCCTGCCTGTTTTTGTATTCATTCACGGCGGCGGTTGGGTGCTGGGAGATTTTCCCACGCACAAGCGACTGGTACGTGATCTCGTGGTTGAATCAGGATTAACAGCAGTGTTTGTAAACTATACAAGAACGCCTGATGCACGGTATCCCCGTGCAGTACACGAGATCTATGCAGCGACCAAATGGGTGGCGGAACATGGTAATGAAATTGGAGTGGACGGGAAAAGGCTGGCAGTAGTAGGAAATAGTGTCGGGGGTAATATGACGGCAGTGACTACCCTGATGGCAAAAGCCAATGGTGGTCCGGAGATTAAATTACAGGTCATGATGTGGCCCATTGTTGATGCACAGTTCAATACAGAATCGTACAAACTGTATGGCGAGCAACGTTTCCTGACAACGCCGCTCATGAAGTGGATGTATGACCTGTATACAACCGATCCAAAGGAGAGGAAGGAAATCTATGCATCACCGTTACAGGCGAGTGTTGAACAACTGAAAGGACTTCCCCCGGCACTTATCCAGGTTGCGGAAAACGATATCCTGCGCGATGAAGGTGAAGCTTATGGGCGTAAGCTTGATGAGGCTGGCGTTCCCGTTACAACAGTACGTTATAATGGCGTTATCCATGATTTCGGGATGTTGAATGGAATGGCTGATCTTCCTCCGACCCATTCGCTGATCTTACATGCAGCCGCTGAGTTGAAAAAGTATCTGCGTTAACCAGATTTATCACCAATTATTAATTATTTATGAATGCTATACATTATCGCAAGGTTGCCGCCTTGGGCACCGAAATTTTCTACCGGGAGGCAGGAGAGAGGCATAATCCACACATTCTTTTACTGCACGGGTATCCAAGTTCATCTTTCATGTTCAGGAACCTTTTGCCCATCCTGGGTAAGGACTATCATGTAATAGCCCCTGATCTTCCCGCGTTCGGCTTTTCAGGTGTGCCTGACCCGGCAAGCTTTGCTTACACTTTTGAAAACATTACTGCCGTTATACAGCATTTTATTGATTTGCTGCAGATAGAGCGTTTTGCGGTATACATCTTCGATTACGGTGCACCAATCGGCCTAAGGCTGGCGATGGCGAATCCTGGAAGAATTACTGGGATAATCTCACAGAATGGAAATGCATACGAGGAGGGATTAAGTGAAGGCTGGAATCCCATTCAGAAATACTGGTATGATCCCAGCGAGGCGAACCGGGATGAACTCCGGAAATTCATGACAGCCGAATTCACGGCGTATCAATACCGGGAAGGGGTAAGCGACCAGACATTGATTTCGCCGGACGGCATCGAGCTGGATCAGTATTTCCTTGATCGGCCAGGTAATATGGAAATCCAGCTGGACCTGCTGAAAGACTATGTAAGCAATGTCAGGTTATATCCTTCTTTTCATCGCTACCTGAACCAGTACCAGCCGCCATTCCTGGCGGTCTGGGGTGACAAGGATCCCTATTTTTTACCCGCGGGTGCCAAGGCTTATAAAAAGGACCTTCCCAACGCAACCATCAAATTCTTCGACACCGGTCATTTCGCATTGGAGACTCATGCAGATGAAATTGGCAAGGAAATTTTGTTGTTCATGGAAACTATAACTTGATCAGTAATAAACTTTCCCGGTAATACGTACCTGGCCTTTCCTCCCTTGCCCCCCCTTCATTTCGGCTTCAGTGTATATTTTAGTGCACAGGTTGCAGATGATTCTTTATTGTCCATTTTCCCACATTATTTCCCATTTCCTGCCCCGCTTCACAGGCAAAGCGGAAGTGGATGCCAACCACGACTCTGGAATCGGCGTTTTCATCCGCTGCCTGTTTGAAAGTTTCAAAACTTCTTATCGCGCCTTCAGGAACAGCAGTGGTACTTGTCATGGAAAAAGGACTTTGGTTTCCAAAAAAATGAGTCAATACCGTTGCAGCGGCGTTTGCCACGGTGGCATGTCCTGAAGGATAATCCGGTACCGGGGGTGTTGCTATTAAAGGTTCCCAGTTCGGATCAGGTGTCGTGTTATCATTACCATCGGTAGCGGCGGCGCGAATAGCTGTATATGGTCTCCAGAAATTATAATAATACTTGGCCTCCCAACAGGCAATATAGGCATCAGCCATAGCAATATTGACGAGTGCAAACAAACGGGCAGTCTGGTATAACCCTGTACTATGTTCCGTTGCCTGTATCCTGGTAATCCTGTTCCAGCCTATATCAGAGAGCTCAAACCACCAATGCGCATAAGCAGTCTGGTCAGCTGTACGGGTTGTACTGTTGATTATACCCACTTCCTTTACTTCTTCAAAATCCTCCGTATAGAGAGGGCTGCCCAGGTCAGGAGGAGGTGATGAGCGGAACTGGTCATTCGCCTGGAGCGAAAATGCTGGTATACTGCCCCAGAAAGGTGCATATACAACATCGAACGGAGGCACTTCAATGTAGACTCCAGGTACAGTGGATGCAGGCCAGTCTGCTAACGGATTCTGAAATGCGCCATCTCCGTCACGCATCTCCAGGATGGCATTCCCGGATGCAATGCCCAGGGCGATGCCCTGCGTCTTAGCGGTTCCGTCAGGAATGCCTGACAGTGATTCGGTAAGCTTAGCATCGAGCGTTGCACCATAATCAGGCCACGATGCCTTTAATACAGTGTGGGCAGCACTGGCGGTGGCTGCAAAAGGGTTAGCCAAAGCGTATTCCTGGTGATAACTATATTGTTCGTAAACCGGAACAATTGCGTTCAGCGCATCATGCATGGCTATATGCATCATAGCCGCGATACGTGCAGCCAATGCCGGATGTCCTTCCGCAGGACCACCCGCAGCGTCAAAAGCCACGTTACTCCATTTAATGATTTCGTCATTTGGAAGGACGTCCGCAAAGTGTCCGCCCTTACCATGATGCTTATACAGGTTTACTTTTTCGCAACCAGCCATCGTGATTACTATCGCTGCAATGAACAATAGCAATAGATTTCTCTTCTGTCTCATTGATGAAGGTTTAAATGATGAATAATAGAATTGTCTTTTGCGAAAGTGAAGGAGCAGGAACTCCGTTGCGGGCGCGTTATCAGAAGGATCTGGGTAAAACAGTCAGGCTTAGAAATTAAACCCTGTTAATATTTCGCGGAGATACGATCTGTGAAAGTTTTGATCGAAAATTTAGTGGCCCAAAAGTAGATCAATCCGCTGGATATTGGATGTTTTTTAATTACTCGATTTTACGTAGTAGTACCTCCACGTTTAACCCAATGCAATTCAATGCATAAGGTGAAGTTGCGTGTAGTTGCTCAGTAAATTGCTTTTCCAACTATACGCAGGTTGATTTTCTTGGTCGCTTTATTAAGGGTGCCGGTTACTTTTAATGGAGGCAGATCAGCAGGGATCCCTATAAACTCAATACGGTCACATGACAATTGGTAAAGGTTGAATGTGCCCTTGACCGGTCCGCCATTTTCCTGGATCATTTTTTTAAATTTTATGGTAGACTCACCCCTGAAATAGCCATTAGGAAAAAGTATTTCTATGTAGGTAAAGGAATCATATTCCGTATCAATTTCATTGGCAGATTCAGTAATAGAAACAGTGTAGTTCCCAAGGGAGAAACTCCCGGTAGCAACAGCATACGTTAGATCCCAATTACCACCCCAGCCATCATCATAGTCGTTGGTATAATTGTATAGGCTGGTAAAGCTAATGTCAAGGTCGTATTCCTGGGGATTGACACTATTTACTTTTACTTCTACCCGGTCTGAAGACGATAAACCGCCTGCATCCGTGACAACCAATTCAAAGACATAGGTACCCGTGGTGAGGTTCTCAACTTTTGCCGTTGCCACATTTGCATTGGTTAATGTGTACGTGGGAGGCCCGGAAATGAAAGACCACCTGTAGCTTGTAATATTTCTATCAGGATCAGTGGATCCTGTTCCATCCAGTTCTATAAAAGTAAAGTTTGTTTCGCAGGCAGATTTGTCCTCTCCGGCCTTGGCAACAGGTGGATTGTTCGGTGCTGAATTTGATGGATTTGCAGCATCGTCGTCGTCTTTATCACAGCCTGCAATTGCTGTAGTGCACATTAGTATGACTATTACACACGAATGTAGAATTGCTTTCATAATCGAAAGGTTAAATGGTTAAAGAATTGGGGTATCCTTTTACATCACTTTTTTTCGATCATTTCCAGGCGCCATATTCAGCTTGGCTTCTAAAACTGGCTGGTTGATAGCTTAGGTGAGGGACAAGATTGTTTGACGGTAGAAGCTTTCAGATATGCAATATAAATTTCGGAAAATATTTATAATTTCCGTTCTGTTTCAGAAATAGGCAGGTCGTTGATAGAGGCGTACCGCCTTTGCATTAAGCCATTTTCATCAAACTCCCAGTTTTCATTACCGTAAGCCCTGAACCATTCGCCGTCACTATTCCGGTATTCATATTCGAAGCGTACAGCAATGCGATTGTCCGTAAAAGCCCACAGCTCTTTTTTTAGTTTGTAATCCAGCTCTTTTTGCCATTTCTCCGTCAGGAATTTTACAATTTCTTCCCTGCCGTTTATAAAGGCTGACCTGTTGCGCCATTCACTGTCGATAGTATAAGCCAACGAAACCCTTTTGGGGTCACAACTGTTCCATGCATCTTCAGCTAACTGGATTTTCTCTTTTGCGGTTTCCAGAGTAAATGGTGGGAGGGGATGTCTTTTTTCCATGATTAATGTTTGAATGGTTGACGTGTTTGATTGTATTCGTGTTTTAGGATCATTTAATTCTTTTCATTATATCCGTAAATTCTATCCCATCGAGGAAAGCTACTACATCCATTATTTTTCCGTTCCTCATTTTCATGTACCAGGAATATGACGACCGGTAAGGCCTGTTGTCTAGAGCGATGGCTTCTCCGTCCCACAAGGCAATCACCATATCTTTATCAACAAATATATTCCGGACGGTTGGCTTGATTTTTACCTTCAGTTTATTATTCAGTGGAATAATAACTTTATCCAGGAATTCCTGCTTTGATCTGTAAACTTTTGAGTAAGGGGAGGAGCCGGTGATTTCCCAATGCATGTCTTCAGCAAGCAGGTCAAAAAAATTGCCATTTCCGTCGTACCATGCCTGGAATGCTCTTGAAATAATTTCTTTGTTGGAAGCTTCTTCTTTGCTGTATTCCTGCGCGACTGCCGGCGTTGAAAAGATAATCATGGCAAATATTGTTTTTATATTTTTTGGGAAATCAAATTGCATTTTCCCAGGCCTTTAACTGGTGATCTTTCAGCATATCCTCAATTGCTTTAGGAACAACATTTCTGAATTTTCCTTTGTCAGCAGGCACAATTTCGATCATCCGGTCAATCATTTCTTTCGGATCCATTTTTCCTTCCGGAGTAGCGAAGAAGTCATCAAAACCTTTGCGGAGGTCAGCTCTCTTTGTGAAGTTTACTTCATCATCCAGCCAACGGAACGGGTTGTCAGCCATGGTTTCGTTGTAGCCTGTATAGTAGGCACCCGGGTTGATCGTCTGAATTTTGATCCCGTATGCTGCAAGCTCCTGCTGTAAAGCTTCTGCCAGAGATTCCAATGCGTGTTTTGTTGATACATAGGTTCCCCAGTTCGCAGGGGTAAACAAGCCTCCCATCGAAGAGGTAAAGACTATTTTTCCTTTTTTGCCTTCCCTTACCCATTTCTGAACAACTCCCTGTGTAAGTACCAGTGGTAAAAAGACGTTCACTTCATAATTTTTTCTCACAATGTCAACAGGGATTTCCCAAACCGGGCCTGCCTCTCCCATTCCTGCATTGTTCCAAAGAATATCAAAGTTCCATTTTAAGGCTTGTTTTATATCGTATTGATCAGTGAGGTCCAAACGTTCAACCCGTATTTTGTTTGACAGGCCTAAAGCCGCAACTTCTTCGCGCAGCGGTGTTACCTGTGATGACACGTGCGCAGTTGCGATGATATTGTGCCCGTTTTTAGCCATTCCTATCGCAGCACCTTTTCCGAATCCTGAACCTGCACCTGTAATTAGAATTGTTTTCGTTTCCATTGTTTTTTAATTATTGAATTATGGTAATAAAATGTTTTACTTGATAAAACTCCCTGCATATGCGATCATTGAATCCTGCGGAACGGCGCCACCAGACACCCCGATATAGCCGATAATTGCATTGCCATTCATGATTGGCCTGCCTCCCGGAAAGGCAACGAGTCCTCCATTGGTATTCTCTAACCCGTAAGCTGCAGCTTCAGGTTTCAGGAACTCGCCTACTGTCTCTGAATTGGCACGGAATAACATGGATGTCTTTGCTTTTTGGATAGCGATATCAATCGATCCAAGGAAAGCATCATCCATCCTGATAAAAGACTTGAGGTAGCCGGCTGTGTCCAGCACGACGATGTTTACCGGTATTTTTATTTCTTCGGCTTTTTCCCTGGCCTGTTGTATGACCATACTGGCCAGATGAAGCGTAATGCTCATATCAATTGTTTTAGTGTTGGATAAATTTGATGTTTGCAGTGATGTAAAATTCAGTCATCAGCACCAGTTGCATTTTATTGTTCTGTTCAACCTGTTTGACTGTTTAGTTCAATTTCTTCAGCCTGCTTCTAATGAAAGCATTGAAATATTACAAGCCGCCAGCAACCCATTGAAATCAGGCATCCCGTTATATTTTAATCCGTTTACAAAAAATGTCGGTGTGCCGGATACGCCGCTTCGCACCCCGCTTTCGAAGTCGCTGACAACTTTCATCAACCTTTTTTTATATTCAACCGGGTCGGTAAATAAACTGGTATCTATATCTAATTCCTCAGCAAACCTCAGCAGTGACGCGCGCGACAAGTACAATTGGTTTTCGAAAATAAGATCGTGCATATACCAGAACCTGTCCAGTTGTGCGGCCGCCTCAGTGACCACTGCCGCTTCCAGGGCTAATGGGTGCAGGTTCTGAAGCGGGTAATGACGAAAGGCGAATTTCAACTGGTCGCCCATCACCTCCTGCAACATTTTTATCTCGGGATATACTTCAGCACAATGTGGACATTGAAAATCACCATATTCAATAAGCGTAATTGTGGCAAACCCGTTGCCGCTAATATGGTCCCTGGAAGAATCAAGTTCTGGTTGTAACATGTAGTATGGTTTTAGTTGCTTCAAATTTCAACCAGTAGGCATCTGCTAAAAATGGATAAACCATGACAACAGATATATATCTTTGGAATCGTCACTTCGTTTGATCATCTCGATTTTTTGACCATGGGAAAGAAAAGTTTGATTGGGGGTGTCCTTGTATTGTTAAGTCTTGCGTTGTTTGCTCAACGAGGGGCGTCGCCATTGGATGATTTGACCTGGCTGAATGAGATCCCCGCTTCCAAAAGAAGCCGTGCCGAAGTGCATAGGCTCATCGATTTAAGCAAACAGCACATTAATAAGCCTGGCGAGAACAAAGCCGACCTGGACAAAGCCTGGGAACTGGCCAGCCAGGCCAAACGATTGAGCCATTACCTGCACTATGAAGCTGGCTACCAGGAGACGCTGCAGGCCATGTGCATGACGCAGGTGGAAAGAGGTAATAGCAGGGCTGCCTGGCAGTTGATAGAACAGGCACAGGATTCCACAAAGGTGGAAATGCTGCTGGCGATGCAGGGATATTATTTTTTCGGCGGGCAGTTGACCAAGAGTCTTGATAGTTCCATCATATGTCTGGAAAAAGCATCCATGATCGCGAAATCGCAAGGATATGCCCCGCTTGAATTTAATGTGAGAAGTTTTCTTGCGGCCCGTTACATCATGGCAAGGAACCTCTCAGAATTTACAGAACATAATTCGCGTTCCTTCCAACTCCAAAAAAGCGTTTCTCAGAAAGCGCTCCTTGATCACTACGTGCGGACAGCCCAGAGTTTTTACCAGGTGGGAATGTATAAAGATGCACTTGATTATGCTTTAAGTGGGTTGAGACTGTCGGAGGAAAACACCCACTTGAAGGCCGACTTCGGTGCCGGCTCGCTCTATAATTTGCTTGGGATCATTTATTACCGTGAAAAACAATATGATAAAGCCGTCGAGGTACATAAAAGAGCCTGGGAAATCTTTAAAGCGGGTGGTGATACACAAAGAACGTGGTTAGTGTGCGAGTCGCTGGTGATTGACTATGTTCGCATGGTTGAACCAGCCAAGGCGTTGCAAATTATTGAGCGAACGGAGAAAGAAATTGGCTTTGCCAATGTAAGAGATGAAGTTGACTACCTGCGAATCCTGGGCAATTATTATCAGAGAACCGGGCAGGTCACTCTTACCGGGCAAACCAATGACAGATTAGTTGACCTCGTAGAAAAAAACGGGATTGTGGACCAGCACATTTATAATCTGATCGGCAACTTTTATATACAAAGCAAGGAATTCATTAAGGCTCGCCATTACCTCGTGAAAGCGATGGAGCTGCCTCAGACCCCGCCCCAATTCAGAGCCTCCATTCATCGCACTCTATACACGCTGGATTCCACTACCGGCAATTATCTGTCCGCAATTCAACACTTGCGCAAAGGGCAGCAACTTGACGACTCGATGAAGAGTCTTGACAAAGAAAAACAAATACAGGATTTGCTGGTACAATACGAATCGGAAAAAAAGGACCGGGATCTCCGGCTTAAAGAACAGTCTTTCACGCTTCTCGCCCGGCAAAGTGAACTGCGTCAAAAGGACCTGGACCAGGCGCGTCTCGAACTGGCCTACGAAACCCAGGCCAAACAACAGCAGCTCCAGCTCGCCAGCATGGAGGCAAAGGCAAAAGACAGGAGCATCCTGCTGCATCGCAACAGTCTCCAGCAAGCGAAGACAACACGCAACCTCACCATTGCCGGGGCAGTGTTGTTGCTCATTATCCTGCTGCTCGTAGTCAATAGCTATCGCCTGAAAAAAGCAGCCAGCCTGGAGTTGAACAAGAAGAACAGCAAACTCGAGAGCCTGGTCAACGAGAAAGAACTGCTGCTCCGGGAAGTGCACCACCGGGTGAAAAATAACCTGCAGATGGTCGTTAGCCTGTTGGAATTGCAGGCCGACGACCTGAGCAGTGATGCGCTGGTCGCTATCCAGGCCAGCCAGAATCGCATCTATGCCACTTCCCTGCTTCATCAGAAGCTTTACCAGGATGATACCATTTCCTCGGTCAATATGAGGAGCTATCTTCCCGAACTGGTAGGTTACCTGAAACAAGCCTTTAACCTGCGAAACGAAATTGAATTTGTTACCGATATCGACAATGTCGACCTGGATGTATCCCAGGCCGTTCCCATTGGACTGATCGTGAATGAAACGATCACCAATTCGATCAAGTATGCGTTCAGGGGCAGTTACGAGCATGCCCGTATCAGTGTTTCATTAAAAATTTATGAAAATGAAACAGCCGTGCTGGATATTGTCGACAATGGGATTGGGCTACCCGATTGTAATGAAAGCAGGACCACCGGCCTGGGTTTGACATTGGTAAAGGGGCTTGCAGGTGATATAGATGGCGAACCCAGTATCGAGTCAGTGAATGGAACAAAGATTTCTATCCGGTTTAAGGCAATGTCGCCACTGTCGGCTATAAACAATCAATTAAAACGTTCAAACTTCAACCATACCGCAACGCAGTTTTCTTGAATTCAGTAAAATTGATGCCGGAACTTACTTTGAAAAATTTACTGAAATGCGACGGGTCGGGAAATCCTAATGTATAAGAGATTTCTTTCAGGCTACTGTCATTAAATATTGCTCTCCGTTTGGCTTCGAGGATGATACGCTGTTGAATATGGTAGCTGGCCGGGAACCCGGATATACACTTGATGACCTTATTCAGGTAGCCGGGTGTAATATTCATTATATCGGCATAATCTTTTACCATTCTTTTGTCTATGTAATGTTTTTCCAGCAACCCAAAAAAGCCATTAGCGATCCGGTCATCATTTCCGGCCTCATCTTTTTTCAACTGGCACTGCCGGCCAAGGTAGATCAGGAATATTCGTAAAAAACTGGAGATAGCCTCGGCGCGTGACTCGTGGTAGTTTGCATGCTCGTACAACATCTTTTCTGCAATACTGTCGAGGAACATATCCATACCAGGATCTATGCGGATCAAAGGAAGTGCCTGGTAAAGGTTGGATAATAAAGTATGACTGAGTCCATTCGAACCTTTCTCAAAAAGCATAAGGAATTCACGCTCAAAGTCAACCAGGTAGCCACTGACAGGCTCGTCGAGCGTAATGTGCAACGCCTGTCCCGGTTTAATAAAATAAAGTGAATTATTCTCTATAAAGAACCGGTCCAGGTCAATCTTTATTTCTCCTTTTCCATCCTGGATCCATAAAATCACATACTTATTTTGGAACAGCGTAAGCTGGCCAGCCTCGCTTTGGAGCCGGTGGATCTCAAATTGAGCTGCACCATTAGTACTCCGCACATTTTTAATGCTACGAATTATTTCCATTGCAGGTGATCTTTGTTTATTGCAAAAATCAGCGCTGCATAAACGACGTGTTTGATATTTGGATTCTGTTTCTTTGTCTATTTTGTGCATTACTTCCTAAACCCCCGACTATGAAATTTCGTCTGTTAGTAGCCGTTGCCTCCGCATGTGCCTTTTTATCCTGCCAGAAAACCATTAATGAAAACTTTGAACAGCCCTCTTCCCAGGACCTGTTAGGGACATATGATTTTGTGGAAATGAATATGAATGAAACCATTATCCAGACAGATACGATTAGTGGAATCATCAGTAAAGCAACCAACATAGATACGCTGTTGACTGAGAATAACACCGGCACACTCCAGGTTACGGCTGATAAGTTCATCCTGGCGAATTTTAATTATACTGGCTTCACGTACACCAAATACATTTACGAAGTACAAGGTCAGCTGCCACAGATCGAAGAAATTATTGAACCATTTGGCCTGGGAGATCCTATCAGTTACCCGTGCGATTATACCAGGTTAGGCCGGGATTCAATTTCATTAACGAATATCCAGGAAGTCGAAGATGGGTCTGTCAGTCCTGGCATGGAATCTAATCACTACCGCTTCTCAGGAGATACGCTGATCCTCACCTTCCAGGAGAAGGAGATCAGGTATTATGCTGACGATGACAGGAAAGGATCGTATGATGAGACTTTCACCAAACGCCTGAAGTTCAAAAGGAAGAAATGAGGTTGCGGGTAAAATAACATCGGCTTTTGTCAAAAATGAAATGGTACCGAAGTGCTACCGGGCGATAAATTTGGCTATGCATTTCAATAAGTTTCATTCTGCCTGTTCGTTGCTGATCCTGGCATTTATAACTACAGTTTCTAGCAATGTGTTTTCGCAAAGCCACCCCATCAAAAGAATGGGATCGCTGAATACAGTTTCGTTTGATGACGCCTGGCTGTTTGCGCGATTTGGATTGCAAGCCGATGGTACGAGAAAAGAGGAACCTGCAGGACTGGAGTCCGGTAGTTTCAATGATGCAGCATGGCAGAAGCTCAGTCTTCCGCACGACTGGGCGATCACCGGTCCGTTCAGGATAGAACTGGATGGGGGTACCGGTAAGTTGCCCTGGAAGGGAATTGGCTGGTACAGGAAACATTTTACCATCCCTGCAGCTGACGCCAATAAAAAGATCTTTATTGATTTTGACGGGGCGATGGCCAATGCTAAGATCTGGCTTAATGGGAGATATGTAGGTACATGGCCTTACGGGTATACTTCTTTTCGGATGGACCTGTCGCCTTATATTCAACCAGGAAAGGAAAATGTACTGGCAGTACGACTTGACACTGAGCAGTGGGATTCACGCTGGTATCCCGGCGCCGGCATTTACCGTCATGTCTGGCTGGTTAAAACTGATCCCGTTCATGTGGATCATTGGGGCACTTATATCACAACACCTCGTATTACGGAAGCCAGCGCCGATGTAAACATCGCTGTAACTGTCCGCAACCATTCAAAAAAAGACGCACGCGCAACCGTTCGTACTGAATTGTATGAGTTGGATGCCGCCAATAAACCAACAGTTAAGGTTGCCGAAATGAAAGCGACCGTAACAGATCTCCGGGCAGGTGAACAGAAAGTTATCGAATCACAGTCCACTGTCAATCATCCTAAACGTTGGGACATTGAAACTCCCAACAGGTATGTTGCAAAAACGACCATCAGCATAGGCGGCCGCGTTATTGATACCTACCATACTCCTTTTGGCATCCGCACACTTGAGTTTACGGCCCGTAACGGGTTTTTATTAAACGGGAAACGGGTTCAGATAAAAGGCACCTGTAATCACCATGATCTTGGCGCCTTGGGTGCAGCTTTTAACCTGAGCGCTTTGACCCGGCAATTGAAGATGCTGAAAGAAATGGGTTGTAACTCCTTGCGGACTTCCCACAATCCGCCTGCCCCCGAATTATTGGAACTGGCTGATAAAATGGGATTCCTGGTGTGGGATGAAGCTTTCGATGCCTGGAAAAAAGGGAAGCGGAAAAATGACTACAATCAATTGTTTGATCAATGGCATGAAAAAGATTTAACTGCGCTCGTGTACCGCGATCGCAACCATCCTTCGGTATTCATCTGGTCAATCGGAAATGAAGTGATGGAACAGCAGGATGTGGCCCTCACCAAACACCTGGTGGATCTTGTGTACAAGGCAGACCCGACACGTCCTGTTTCTAACGGGTATAATGATCCTGATGGTGGGCGTAACTCAGGGGCTGCAGTGGCGCTTGATATAATGGGCGTGAATTATTTTTTCGGCCAGCAACGCAAATGGGATGCCGATCCCCGTTATGCCAACAAGCCCACTCTCGGTAGTGAAACATCTTCCTGTGTTTCTTCGCGCGGTGAATATTTCTTCGGGACTGACGAATACAAAAACTGGCAGATCTCTTCTTATGATTATGCAAAGCCAGGCTGGGGCTGTTCGCCTGATGAGCAATTCAGGACCAATGCCAGGTATCCGCACCTGTTAGGTGAATATGTGTGGACGGGCTTCGACTATCTAGGAGAACCCACTCCTTACAATTCGGATGAAACCAACCTGCTAAACTTCAGGACTGATCCCAATAAAAAAGCGGAACTGGAAAGACAACTGGAACTCATCCGGAAAAATAACCCGCCGTCGAGAAGCAGTTACTTTGGCATTATTGACCTGGCCGGGTTCCCGAAAGACCGCTTTTACAGTTACCAGTCGCACTGGCGCCCTGAGTTGCCTGTCGCACATATATTTCCGCACTGGAACTGGCCCGAAAGGATCGACTCCATCACACCGGTGCATGTATACACTTCAGGAGATGAAGCTGAATTGTTTTTAAATGGTGTAAGTATGGGGCGGAAAGCCAAATCGGCAGGGAAAGATTATCGCCTGGTTTGGGATAGTGTAAGATATCAACCAGGGCAACTGAAAGTGATTTGTTATAAAGACGGAAAACAATGGGCAACCGATGAGGTGCGGACAACCGGTGAAATGAAGAAACTTGAAATGTCGCCTGACCGTACTGTTATCAAAGCAGGTGAAGATGAGCTGTGTTTTATCACGGTGAAAGTGACTGACAAAGATGGCCTGATGGTGCCTCGTTCCCATCCAGTTATTCATTTCTCAGTTGAAGGGGCAGGGGAGATAGTTGCCACAGACAATGGTGATGCAACCAGTTTTGTGCCCTTTCAAAGCCATGATCGCCCGGCTTACAACGGGATGGCATTACTGATCATAAAAGCTAAGAAAGGAGTGAAAGGAAAGGTCGTTGTTAAAGCTTCTTCGGATGCGTTAATGACGGGGCAGACCGTTGTTACAGTACAATAACCGGAAGACGGAATTCTAAAGAAAAATGACAAAAGCGTTTTATTCCGATTCCACTCCATAGAATTTCAGCCCGTCCTTTACTTTTACAAATTCAAAAGTATGCGTCTGTTCGCTATACCAGGCACCGAAATCTATATTGGTTTTAAATGATACTTCATAAATAACCAGGTTTCCTGGTTTTGTCAGGCGGAAGTGAGTGGGCTGGATGTCTCCCTCATAGTTGCTTGCTCCCAGTTCGTATCTCCCTTTCCGGATATTGTCCCATAGTTCGCTGCTCGGCTACCTGCACCGATGTTCCTTTATCGACAGTAACAGGAAGCACCTTGCAACCGTTATGTCGTCATTTTCCCGGATTGCCTTTTCCTTATAGCCAGCGGCGGCTGATATTCGTTTCAATATTGGTCCAGTTGATGGGGGATTGCTGTGCATAGGTGTTAGTCGAAACAAGTAGGATAATAGCAACGATTCGGATAAGGTATTTCATTCCGGTAGGGGTAAAGGTTAGTTGTGCGCAGCTAATATAAAATATCTTTATGCTAAAATCCCTGATTTGCAATGCTCTCATGAAATAATCAGGTGGATAACTTATGCAGAGCTCTGAACTCTTATCTTGCGGAACATTTAACCCTGCCCTGAAATTGATATATTGGATATTATTTCTATTTATTGCCCGATGAAAAAAAATACCGTAACCTTTTTTATTCTTATTACATCTTTCTATGCCAGTGCTCAAAATCTATTTCCCAAAAAGTTAGATGGATGTACTACTGATAAGTTTTGTCTTGATTGTGGCGACGTTAAAGCAAATGTCGACATCGTTAAGTTCAATTCATTAATCTCCGGGTTGAACAGGACCAACAACTTAAAAGGTATAAAAGGAAGGGTAGTATTCCAGGTACTTGTTGATGCGATTGGTAAGGGTTGTGTTTTGAGTTATACTGATGTGTCAGAACATGTTATTTCAAGGAATATTGTAAATGCGCTTAATGGTTTTGATGGATTTATTCCTGCAAAAACAAATGGAAAGAATGAAGAGAGGACCTCTTTCAACCTGTCTTTCGATATACAGGATGGCGCAATTTCAGGTAAGGTGGACAGGGTAGATTTGAACGCGTTTAAAAAATCGTTTGATAAGCCAAATAGTCCGGAGATATACAACAAGGATTATGTTTATAATAACGACAATTTAAAGAACTACAGGATAACGGTATGGAACACAAATAACTCGAGCCTTCCGAGTAATATGAATGACCTTATTGCGATAGACAAAAAAGGAATTATTTGGCTCAATGCTGATGATCAGTTCGTTAGGTTTGATGGTAAACAATTCGATGTTGTGGAACCGAAAAATGATGAACTTAAAAAACCTGTTGAAGTTTACAGGTTTGCGACGGACAGCAGGAATAAGATTTGGGTGTATGGGGACAGGAAGTTTTTGAGTTTTGACGGTAAGAAGTGGACGCTGTATGACCAAAGTAAAATTGTTATTAACGAGGCTTCCAAAATGATTTTCAATGAAAAATCTGACGAACTATTTATTTGTTCGGGGCGGGGACTGACAATCGTTAAAAATAATACCTGGACTGATTTTAATAGAGTTAAAAAGTATCCGTTTGCCAGTGTATATTTTGCAAAACGGGACAGCAGGAACCGGATTTGGATTGGAACCTTTAATGGTTCATATCTTATAGACTCTATTGGTAATTGTACGAGCTTTAATGAAACGAGTTCAGTTTTGAAGGGTCAGTGTATTTCTGCGATGGATGAGGATGAATATGGCAATTTGTACTTCGGCTTATATGAATATGATAGTAAGCCTCCCGGGCAGATTAACAGGAATGAGGGAATAGCAATCAGGTCAATAGACGGCACATGGAAGCAGTTCACAACATCAAATTCGGGAATGCCATTCAACAATACCACTGACGTTCGGTATGACAAACGAGAAAAAGTACTGTGGATTTCTACAGATAGAGCAGGCCTCGTGAGATATGATCTGAAGGGTGGGTGGGAGAATTATCATCCGGGAAATTCTGGAATTCCTACTTCCTATATTTCACAAATGGCATTTGATAATAACGGAGTGCTGTACCTGGCTACAAGGCAGGGGCTGGTAAAAGTTGAGCGTCTGTAGATGGCGGTACGTCGCACATGTCTATTCCGTTTTCAAACTTTTTGCAGGATTGGCAATTGCCGCCTTAATGGCCTGGAAACTGACAGTTGCCAATGCAATCGTTAATGCTATGGCTCCCGCCGCTATAAATACCCACCAGCTGATGTCTATCCTGTATTCAAAATCCTGCAGCCACCGGTCCATTAAATAATAGGCGACCGGTGCTGCAAGTACGATGGCTATGCCTACTAATTTTATGAAATCTTTCGACAAAAGAGTAACAAGACTTTTGATGTCTGCACCGAGTACTTTGCGGATGCCAATTTCCTTTGTACGACGCTCGGTGTCATAAGCGGCCAGACCGGATAAGCCCAGGCAGGATATCAAGATGGTCAGGTAAGCAAAGTATTTTGCCAGCGTAAGCGTTCGCTCTTCGGATAAATATTGAGCTTTGAAAGTTTCGTCAAGAAACCCGAGGTTTAAGCCATAGCCGGGATTTACTTTTGAATAGAAGGAAGTAAGGTTGTCAATCACTTTTCTCTCAGCACCCGCCTGGATCCGGACCATTGCCATACTTACCCCATCCGGATCGCATTTGAAAATAAAAGGCGATATGGGCTGATGAACCGAAGCGGTATGAAAATCCTTTACCACACCAAGTATGGTTTTGTCCTCTCCCCATAATTTTACTTTTGTTCCAACGGGTTCTTTTAATCCCATGATCTTTACGGCAGTTTCATTCAATAACAGGTAAGAAGAATTGCTGCCCAAACTATCCGAAAATGATTTTCCTTCCTTTACCTGCATCCCAAGCGTCTGTACCAGGTTTTCGTCAACGTTCCTGATGACGAAATCAATATTCTTACTCTGAATCTTTCCCGGCCACTCTATACCATAAGTCGATGAACCCCCGTCTTCCCGGATCAGGGTTTGATTTATGCCGCCCGCCTGGACAACACCATCCACTCTTCTCAGTTGTTCAAAGAAATTCTTTTTGTTTTCGAAGATCTTTCCTTCCAGATCAAAGTAGACCACGTTTTCTTTGGCATACCCGATTGATTTGGTTTGCGCATACTCAATTTGCCGGTAAACGATAAATACAGATACGATCAATACAAGCGAGATGATAAATTGAAAGATGACAAGACCCTTTCTTACAAATAGTTCCCGTACTCCGCCTTCCAATTTTCCCTTTAAAGTAGCCAGCGGCCTGAAGCCTGAAAGATAAAAAGCCGGGTAACTTCCGGACAGGATTCCGGTTACCAGGGCAATGATAAAGAGCCCCGATAGCTGGGCAACGGAAAAATGAAAGGACAATTGCTTCCCGGTTATAAAATTAAATTGGTCAATTAGTAAGGCGACAAGCATCAATGCAACACCGGCAGAAATCGCTGTGACAAAAATGGATTCACCAAGAAACTGGTAAACCAGGTTTCGCCTGCTGCTGCCTATCGTTTTTTTAATGCCGATCTCTTTGAGCCTGCCCGATACTTTTGCCGTTGAAAGATTCATGAAATTGATAGAGGCAATTATTAACAGGAGAATGGCAATGACAGTAAACAACCTCACATTTGTGATCCTGCCACCGACCTGTTTTCCGTTCTCATAATTTCCGTACAGGTAAGCATCCGAATACTTTCTTACGAAAAGAGAGAAATGATTGCCCTTATCATATTTGTCAATAAACTTTTCAATCTTCTTATTGAAAGCGGTTATATTCACTCCTTCCTTCAGAAGAAGAAAGGTTTCGGGACCTGTGTTGGACCATTTGGTACCATTCTGCCATAGATCTTCCAGCAACTTTTGTTTGGTCAGGACAAAATCAAACTTCATCGTTGATGCGCTGGTTACATCATTAAAAACGCCGGTTACAGACGATAAATGATCGCTTCCGAATGCATTCCATTGCAAAGACTTTCCCAAGGCTGCGTCAACGGAGCCATATAACTTCCGGGCAAGGCTTTCCGAGATCACTACATTATTTTTCTCAGTCAATACGGTGCCGGCATTGCCGGAGAGAAGTGGAAATGAAAAGACCTGGAAAAAGGCGTCACCGGAAAAAATGCCACTCGTCTTGAAAGAGTTCTCGCCATTTTTCATCGTAATATCCATGCCTTCTTTGGAAAGATTCATAACGGTCACAGCTTTTTCCACTTCCGGCAGATCTTTTTCCAACGCTTCTGACAAAGGACCCTGGGTGTGATCCTGTATCCTTACCAGGTCGTTTTCGGTGCTTTGCATCATTGCCTGGTATAGCCTGCTGTCATTTGCATGAAACTTGTCAATACTCTTCTCATCCTGCACCCACAGGTAAAGAAGAAAAGCAAATGCCAATCCTGTAGAAAGCCCGGTAAGATTGATTATAAAAGAAGACTTGTGTTTCTGTATACTCCGGACTGCAATGGTGAGGATGTGTTTCAGCATAGATTAGGTTTTAAGCGGGGAGCAAGGCCATTACGCCAGGGGTTCAAATATTCAGCCATTATGTAAAGCGTTTATAATCTGACAGTTATAGGTCCTCAGCCTGCATTTGTTGTTCGTTTTCGATACAGTCATTGACCGGTTTTGGGACGCCCGGTCACTGGTTACCTCCGACTATGAAACTTCAATTATTAGTAGCCGAAACTGGCGTACTTGCACAAATGATGTCGCGCGCGGATAGTGTCCGCTTCGGTATTTGTCAAATGGCGGACGATTAAAAAATCACGACCTTTTACGGACACAATATCGATTTGCCCAGATGGATATTCCAGGTATGCCTCTGTCTTGGGTAAGTCTTTGGAAGCGATCAAAAAAGGAAGCCCCCGCTGAAACTTTTGGTGACGTAAACGACGCACTGCCGTGTACCCGATGTTTTCTATTTTATTTGGGTCAATCATCCTGTAATTATAAAGAAAAATATGGCTTTGTCAATATTGCAAGAGCTCTATAGTCGGGGGTATTGGCGGCGGAAAGAGGGAGGGAATATCAGGTGTTTAAACGGTTGACTTTTATTTCAGGACGGCTTTGCTTTGTTGTGTTAACCCCTTAGTACTTCCATGCAAGTTGAGGCATATCCTTATACAAAACGTCCCGAAAGCTTTTATTATGAATTTGAAAGCGATGGGCCGAATGGCCGAATAAAGAAAGTGGTTGAGTTTTACCGGCTTCAGCAGCGGGAGCAGGAAGTGTACAACCTGGCATTTGGCGACTGGGATGAAAATACTCACTGTATTAATGATCTTGCAATTTCCAATAATGGTGACCGGGATAAAGTGTTGGCAACAGTTGCCGCTACTGTTATAGAATTTATGCGTGAACGTCCCGGAGCTTTAGTTTTTGCTACAGGCAGCAGTAGTTCCCGCACTCGGTTATATCAAATGGGAATTGCAAGGATATGGCATGATGTAACTTCCCTGTTTGACATACAAGGCTATATTGGCGATGTCTGGCAGCCCTTTCAAAAAGGTGTTAATTATACAGCATTCTTGCTTAAAGCGCGGTAAAATCATAAATTTGAATAAGTAAATTGTTTGGACTATGGCATCGCCTACTAAAAAGAGAGCAACCAGCAAAACGAAGATGACGGTAGATAAAGACCTCAGGGATTATTCAAATGATCCTTTCTTTATTAAAAAGAGAGAAGAGGCTGAAAAGTTTCTTAAAAGGGCCGGTTTGCCGGAATCGTTTAAAACAAAAAAATAATTAGCTTATAAGCCACTAGTTTTATTTCCATTTGCCTCCTGGCTTCATCTAAAGACCTTTAGTTGCGGTGGTAGATTTTTCCATGTATGAAGAACAATTCAATTCCGGCATGAAAGTAACCTTAGGGTTTTATTCTGTCATGTTCAAGAATTTTTGCGTCAACAAAATGAAATACGGCCAGAAGTCTTACGATTTCCAGGAAGGCAGTTTGATTTGCATTGCACCCCGGCAGGTTATAACAATGGACGAACAATTGCAAAAGCCGGTTGACCCCTCAGGCTGGGGTTTATTCTTTCATCCTGACCTGGTAAGGGGTACGTCACTAGGCAAAACAATAAAGAACTATTCATTTTTCTCCTACGAAACGAATGAGGCCCTTCATCTTTCTTAAAAAGAAAAGAGCGTATTGCAGGATATTGTACAGAAGATAGATGCTGAATTACTTGAAAATATTGACAAGCACAGCCAGGCATTAATCGTTTCAAATATTGAATTGTTGCTCAACTACTGCACAAGGTATTACGACCGGCAGTTTATAACCCGTAAGCTTGTGAATAAAGATATACTTGCAAGAGTTGAAAAAGAATTGCAGGAGTACCTGCATTCATCCTTACCTGGCGAAAAGGGGTTACCAACCGTGAAGTTCCTGGCAGATAAAATGTATTTATCCTCTAACTATCTTAGCGACTTACTAAAAAGGGAAACAGGAATGAATGCGCAGGACCGCATCCATTATTACCTGATTGAAGAAGCGAAAAATATGTTATTGAATTCAAATAAATCTGTCAGTGACCTGGCATATTCGCTGGGCTTCGGATACCCGCAATATTTCTCCCGGCTATTCAAATCTAAAACTGGAATGACCCCAGTTGAATATAGAAATATGAATTGAAATGGTTTCGATCCATTGTCCCGGGAAAAATACCCTCTTTGGCATCACAGAATTTGAATAAATTTATTCCAGTCCTTACCAATCTTCACGTACACCCTAACCGCACCTTTATTTTTCCCCATAGCCACATCGCCCAGCTCCCGCTTTCGCATTGCTCCTTTCCACAGTGTTTCGTTGGCTATAATTTGTGATTTAAATCACCTGCCGAACATTGACAGTTAAAAAACTAAACTTATGAAACGAAATTCATTTTTAAAACTTGGCCTTACCCTTGGCACTCTTATGGCAACCCCTTTTACTATTTATGCAAGAATTAGAAACGGGAACCGGGATGACAAAGGCTTCAAAGTAGATGCCGGAAAGGACCGTTTTGACAAAAGCATTTCTCCTTTTGAAGGAGATGCTTTTTACACTAAAGTATCAACCAAAGACACTGACGGGGATATGTATGTTTTTGAATCCACACGAATAAAAGAAGGCGGTCCCATATTGCACACGCATTATGAAACTGATGAATGGTGGTATGTTTTACAGGGAGAGTTTCTTATCAAAGTAGGCGATAAACTTTATAATGCCAGGGCTGGAGATCTTGTATTCGGCCCGCGAAAGGTACCTCATACCTTTGCAAAGGTTGGACAAGGAGAAGCAAAAGTGATGATATGCCATCAACCTGCCGGTAAAATGGAAGAATATTTCAGAAAGCTCAGTGAAGGGGTCGCTAAGAATATGTCTGAAGAAGAAAGAGACAATTTTAGAAAAGAGTACGGTTTTGAAAAGGTTGGACCACCGTTAACGTTCTTAAAGCAGTGAAATGCTTTTAAAGCTATCAGCTATGAAAAAGGAAAAGGAGCAGCTGCAAAGGACAACTCATCATGCCAGTCCGCTCATTTCTCAATCTTTTACAGGCGGAATGATCATCGGCATTGTACTGTTGATCATATTGGCTCATGTTGGGTTTTATAATACTTATATCAGCCATTTCCCAAAGTTTGAAGACTACATTAATCCGCGTCGTGGTCTTATTCATTTTACTGCGATAATACATTTTCATGGGATGATGATGATGGGCTGGCTTTTAATGCTGCTGGTTCAGCCCATTCTTATCCGGAAAGGAAATATGAAACTTCATCGCCTTGCAGGTCGCCTGAGTTATGTACTTGCACCATTGGTGCTGCTCTCCATGTATTTAGTTACCTATAGCAGCCTTCATCGTGAGTCAGTACATGAGGGAGAAATAGCAGTAGCAAGAAGAGTGGCGCTCGATGTGCCCTTGATCATATTTTTTGCTATACTTTATCTGCTCGCCATTTTTTCTACACACAAACCGGCCCTGCACAGCCGCTTTATGTGCAGTACAGCTTTTATATTTATCAGCCCGCCTTTGGCCAGGACGTTTAGAGCCTACCTCGATCTCAGCCGTGATGGTAGTATCGATATGTCCAAAAACATTATTATGATTCTTGCAGGAATAATTACAGTTATAGATTCCTGGCGGACCAAACGTATCAGCCCCTTTGCCCTGGTGCTGGGCTTCATGGTGTTGAACAGAGTCATCTGGTATATCAGGGACACTCCTTTTTGGCACTCAATAGCAAATGCGATTGTAAAAATATTCTGATGTACAAAATAAAGCGCGTAACAGGCAAGCGCAAGAGCCGACCCTGCCCGGGATTCTCCATGCAACTGGTAGCGACCTTTGGTTTAGGATTTCAGGAAATTACTGCAGCGAGCAAAAACAAGGGTTTGCTAAATATAGAAATTCTACTCTCACACCTTCACTCCACCGCCACCACCACGTTCTTTCCGTACGCCCTTACGCCGGGCTGATACATGCACTGCAGCGACGGCAACCCGGTGCTGAAAACTCCCTGCTTGGAAACAGTTACCTGGTAAGTCAGGGTTGACGTGCCTGCCGGGATACTTTCAGCGAAGAATTGGTAGCCGGCATCCCTGATCGACTTGTAGTAGGAAATCCCGTTTTCATATTCATGTCCACTCCGGTCGTTGAGTGGCTCGAAACATGCAGCCCGTCTGTCATCAAGAAATACATATTTCAGCATGCGCCGCGTTTCAATGGATAGCCGAACCTCAACCTTGTCGCCAGGCTTCAGCCGGAAAGCGGCTGGATCGATCGTTTCCCATGTATTAGCAGCTGAATTGTATAGGCGGTAGATCTTGCTGATCCTAACGGGACTGGACTCTGCCACATCCTGCATGTCGGAAAAGTAATACAGCATTATTTCGCCGGTGGTAGTATCATTATTTGTTCGACTAACTGTTAACTCACCTGGTATTGGTCCGCCTTGCAACAACACAATGTCTGCCAGTTTCCCGGTTAATAAATTGTCGGTTACCCGCAATGAATTTTTGTTCCATTCTGTGTTGAGTCCGGAAGGAGTGCTGCGGGCATGTCCCGGATGCTTTACCAAGAGGTTTGCCACTGCAGCTGTCGCCTTTGTCGTTCCCCAGGCATGGTCACTCTTTGCCCGGAGCAGCCACCTGATGATGCCATCAACTATTTCGGGCGACGAACCCGCTGTCTCAAATGCTTCCGCGATCATGGCGATACACTCATCTTTGGATACGTTGAGGTCGTCTGTATCCGACAGCGCTTTCCATCTTGTACCGGTCTCGTCGTTTATTGCCTGCTGGCGGATAGTCTCAAGCTGTAACTGCGCCTTTCGGTATAGTGGCGACCCGGGTTGTGCATAACGGAGGGTTACAGTGATCAACAGGGCTTCCAGTTTAATCGGCATCCTTCCTGCTAACTGCCAGGAATCCTCCAGCGCACGGTCCGCTTTGAGTTTTAAAGAGTCCTTCATCGGGTAATCCGATTTCCAGTAGGTCCGGGCATATAGGTATTTCAGCGGATCGTCCTGGTTAAGGATATTTCCAAATTGGCTGTCACAATATTTTACAAGGTTCCGGATAAAGGTGTTGAATTTTTCATCATACAGGCTCTCTGGCCATAGCAGTTTATCCTGCTTCAATTTTCCAAAACCGGCAAGCACGTATGTAGAAATATAACTGCTGCTTTTTCCCCCGTTGAACCAACTGACACCGCCATCTTCATTCCCGGCTTCAATGATTTTAGCCAACAGTTTTTTCACCTGCTCGCCGGCCGGCAGGGTGTCGAAAATCAACTTTAATTTTTGTTGGTTTAACGCATGTGCGTGGGACAGTTGCAACCAGGGCATCGTTTGCTCTCCAGGTTCATAGGGGAGGGGAGCTAATCCAGAGCCGGCAGTATCGGACCTCAACCGGTTCCATGCCCTGGCAAGCCCGGTATCAGTGCGCAACATATTCCTGGCGGTTGTGTATGCCAGCAGCTTATTGAAGGTTTGCTCCGTACAACCATAGGGATATAAGGCCAGGTAGGGCAGTGCGTTGACCAGGGTTGACTGTGCCTGGGGTGAGATCCCAAGACTTAACGCATATGGTTCGGCGTTTGCTGGCAATGGCGACAATGGCACCTGCACCGATGTTCCTTTATCGACAGTTACAGGCACCTGCCTGCTTACCAACACTTTCCGGGACAGAACCGGAATCGTGTATTCCTCCCCGTCAGAAAAATTCCCGGCCCTTGCCGCGACCCTTATCACCAGGGGATGCAAAAAATCAACCGGGACTGCCAGCCTGAAGGATACAAAACCATTAGAAGAAGAGTTAACGCTGATCCGCTGTTCAAATGATGTGAGCAATTTGTGGGTGAGATCCTCACCTGTCACTGCGTCCTCTATAATGCATTTCAAAGAACCTGAAACACCAATGGTATCAAGATTGATGATCCTTGTTTTGAGTACCAGCTGGTCGCCCTGGTAAAGAAACCTGGGCATATCGGTCTGAACCATTAACGGAAGCTGGCTCACGATCTTTCTTTCCTCGTAAATGAAAGTAGAGCGTTTGTCGTGCGCAAGCATTTTCCAGTTCCATTCCGTAACACTTTCCGGCATCGTGAAAGATATATGGTACATGCCATCCCTGCCCGCATGTAGCTGTGGGTAAAAGAAAGCAGTTTCTGAAAAATTCTTCCGAATCTTAACTGGAAGCTCTTCCTTATTCTCCGGCAACTGTACAGGTCCTTTTGTACTCATGATCAATACGCCCCCTGCTGCGCGAGCACCATATAGTGCCGTCGCCTCTGCGCCTTTCAGTACTATCGAACCAGTGATGGCATCCAGGTTCAAAGTGGAAAGATCTTTCTCATATACCTGGCCGTCAAGAATAACAAGCATTCCCTTGTAGGTTGACAGGGAAGCCACACCACGTATCACAACAGCCGAGGCAGTCGATTGCAGTTTACGCTCGCCAGAATAAGCCATCACCACCACTTCTTGTAAACCAGCCGTATTCATGACGCTTAAACCGGCAACGCTACCCTGCAATGCCCCCGCAAGGTCATGTTTTAAAACTTCTTCAGAAACCCGCTTCGAGTTTTTCCTGTTGATACTGCGATCCCAGTCACTGCTTATCCCAACATGATTTTCCCTGTATGGAAGGTGCCATTCATGTGGCTCAATTTTTTCCAGTGAGGCATCATACATTCCAGTCATCAGTTCCATCGCTTTGTTCCCATCCCTGGTTTTTATGGAGACGTTGAAGGTTTCCTTTTCACCCGGAACAATTTTTTTGCGGTATTGCTCAATGATCAGCTCGGGATTTTCAGATACCTTCCCGGGTATGAATACCTGCTCTTCTTTCCTGTACAGTCGATTATTGAATACATAGATATGAGTCAGTAATACTCTTTCCACCGCGCCGGATGGCAAACGATATTTCCACTCCTGTAGTCCCTTTTTCTCGGTCCGGGTGAAATATTCATATTTTTCTTTCAGACCTGACTTACTCTTTACCAGGTAAGTTACCTGGTAAATGGAGTAGATTTCTCCCGCGCTGTTTCCACTATACCAATTGATCTCAATGGCCTCGCCAGTTGAACGGGTTACGAGGTGATGAAACGGATCCTTGAGCATTGGAAAGCTGCCATTGGCAGGGTCAAAGACCTTGAACGTTTTACTGTTAGTTCCCACGAGTAGGCCATCTTTATAACAATTCGCTTCAAGTTCAAAATAACCGCTGCCAATGATCTCTGCAGGTAAGGAAAATTTATTGTTTTCACCCGTTGTATAGGTTGTCGTGTAAAGCAATTTTTCGCCATCGCTTATCTCATAGAGCTTAAGTTCCAGTGATTTGGCGAGAGGTTGACTTAACGCTGTTTTGGCGCTAATGAAAACGGGGGACAGCTTATTCTTTTCGAAGGCTGTAGGAATACGAATATCGATCATCACCGGCGTGGATTCCAGGTTAACCTCCAAAGACTCCTCGTGATTTTCCCCGGTTCCATCAATTGCTGTGACTGTGATGCCATACCAGTTTCTCTTCTCTTTGCCTTCCAGCATCAAACGCCTTACCAGCGTATCATTGATCCGCAAATCATATTCACCTTTAGCATTTGTTTGCACTTCACCCTGCAGGAACAATTTTTCGCTATAACCACTAGATTTCACCTGGTATCGCAAAGTGACATTATTCATTGAAGCGCCGGTAAATGACCTGGCAATCATTTTCACGTCGAACGGATCGCCTAAGTATATTTCGCCCTCAGGTTTTTTCAGCACCAGTTCGAAAGTGGGTCTTTTGTATTCTTCCACTTTGAATATGCCTTCGTTGTCATATGAATTTTCAAATTCCTCACAATAGAAATCCCACTCGCCGGTCGCTGCGTTTTTAGGGATCACGAAGGATCCTGCGAAAGAGCCGTATGCGTTAGGCAACACTTTAATGGAATCAACTTCCCGGCCGAAGCTGTCATTTATGTAGATGTTGATCCTTTTTTTGCCCAAATTCACCAGTAGCCGGTAATACAGCTTTTTAATCGCAGAGTATCCCAGGTTCTTCCAGTTCAGAATTTCCATCTTGCCTGTCTTAGGATCCGGGGCCAGCAGGATTCCTTTGTAATGCACAGTTTGCCCGGGACGGTAAACAGAGCGATCCGTGAAAATATTCACCTTAACATTGTCTTCATAGAATTCCATCAGGTTGTCATAATCCTCTTTGTTGTAGGTATCCTGGTTGTTATAATTTTTGCTTTCATTGGCCCAGGTAGCCAGTGTGTCCAGTCCTTGGTAAATGGTGACCGAGGCTGATTTCTTTTTCGGATTGATCAGGTAGCCGGCTTCATTGACCTGCAGTGGCTTGTTGATGCCTCCAATTAACACATTGGCGCCTTTAAGTGGCTGGCCGGTTTTCCTGTCTAGGGTAAAGAGCCGGCTGTCATTTTTGATCATCACGATATTGGTCACGTGGATGGGCAGGAATTCAATCCGTGTATTGCCTTCAACAAGGGGCTGGTCTGAGTAAAGGAACATATACTTGCCGTATGCAAGTGGACTGGTGTGAACGATTGTATCATGCCAATGGAAATCTAATCGCGCCAGTGTTGTATGTATACCGCTGTCGGCTTTAGGCTGCGCCAACAAAAAAGAAATTCCTTTGTCGTCTAAGTGATCTCTTGTTTCCTTTACCCTTACGGTGCGGTAATACAATTTTCCGATATTCCTGAATTTTAGTTCTATCGGGATCGGCTCACCCGGAAGCTGGTAGACGTTAAATGAAAAGTGGAACTCCGGCTTTACGATCTTTTTTTCCATGGTCGCCAGTAGCTGGTCCAGGACCGGGAAGCTGTCGAGTGTTGTTTTATGCCGGTGATACAGGTCCAGTGTCCTCCTGTAAATGCCATTGACCAGGGTGTCCCCCTCTCTGTATTTTGAGGCTTTTTCATTCCAGGCAAGACACAGCTGGAATACGCCGTTTGCCCTGGCTATCGGGTATTGGGAATTTAGCAATCGCTGAAGATATGCTTCGTAAAGTGCATGTTTGGTACTGTCATCAACTCCCTGTTGGTAGAAACGCTTACGGGCCAGTGATTCAATGTAGTAGAATATTCCCGGTGATTTAAGGTGCGTATTTGCCCAGTCTTTGAAGCAGTTGTAAACTTCCAGGTTCCTTTTGTCGAAATAAATTGCAGGGTCAGTCATGCTGAAAAACTCATCCTGGCTTAAGTTTAGCCAATCAAGCCGTTCAATGAATTTATAGGATAGCCGATCAAGAAATTCTACCTGTTCGGCATAGGCTATATCAGTGAACCTGGGTTCAAACAGGAAAGTTTCGGGACTCGAAGAAAGCCAAAGCAATTGCCTGCCGTCTGTATAGTTGAAGTTTTTTGCTTCCCGCAAGGCTTGTGAAAGATGTTGGAGAATAATAGAGTCAAGTTCACCAATCCCGATCGTGCCGTAATTGACTTCATCATTGGCGCCTGAAAATGCCTGCTTATTCCTGGTATTAAAAAATCTGTGCCGGAACTCTTTCAGCCTTTCTGCTTTCGTGAGGTGGGTGATTGCAGTAAACAACGATGGCGATGTACTGTGCTTAAGTATGCTGTCCATGTATGCACTGTTCCGCAGGAACATGCTGTCTTCGCTCCTGATGTCGGCTATTTTCAGCAGGTTATGGAAGCACCTTGCAACTGTTACGTCATCATTTTCCCGGATTGCCTTTTCCTTGTACTGCAATAATTTCCCTTTTACATCTTCTAAAAGCCAGCGCCGCCTGATACTCGTTTCAATATCAGTCCAGTTAATGGAGGATTGTTGTGCATAGGTATGAACCGAAGAAAGTAGGATAAAAACAGCGGTTCGGATAAGGTGCTTCATTCCGGTAGGGGTAAAGGTTAGTCTTGCGGCTAATTTAATTCGATATCAGCATTTTATCGGGATTCCACTCCGTAAAATTTAAACCCATTATTCACTTTCACAAATTGAAAATTGTGTACCTGGTTGTTATACCAAACGCCGAAGTTTATCTGGGTTCTAATTGACACTTCGTAAATGATCAGCTTCCCTGGTTTGGAGGGACGAAAGTGGGAGGGCTCCATGTCCTGGTAATCTGTTGCGCTGATCTTAAACTCACCGTTCTTCATATTGTTCCAAAGTTCACTGCCAGGAAGGATGGTCCTTGTAGAAGTTATGAAAGTATCAATTGGTTCCACATCATTATAAAAATCGGGTGAAGCAAATCCTTCACATACGGAACATACTACACTGTCGAGCGATAGTTGCTTTATTTTTTGTGTATCATTCCTGTTTATTGCTTCCAGTAGGTTTTCCCAGGCTTTGAGAAGTAGCTTTTTATCTTTTTTTGAAATTTTGTACTCACCGGAAAAAACAACGCTTTGGAGAGGGATATCGTGTGTTGTTGTGTCTGGAACGCCAAAATAGCCTCTTGCCCGAAGTACGCCCCTTTTCTTAAGTTCAAAGAGTTCGTTCACATAGTTTCCGTAAACCGCAATGGCTTTGCCGCCAGCTACCCTGTAGTACGGTTCCGGATAGTAGCGCCTGATTTCTTGTTTTTTCAACCTGGTTATATCAAATGAAACTTCGTCTGCAAATTCTAACACGACAGGCTTTACAGGATTGATTGTATCATCAGTCCGGTCATGATCATAAAAGTCATACGGCCCGGCCCATCTGCCATCGTTGGTCTTATACAGGTCCTGGTACTGGTATTTTTCATGGTAGTATTTCCCGCTGTCTTCCACGAGATACAACAGTACTGTCGGATACTTTTCAAACGGTGGCCGGCCATAATGATCTAAGACAGTGAATTCTATAGTGTCGCTATTGTAGTTGCCGCAAACTATTTCGAGGATCCTGTACCTGGCAGTAAATATTGCGTCGAATGTAGCTTTTTCAGTCTTCACCACCTGCAGGTCTATTTTCTGACCGATAAAGACAAGCATGTTGCCCTGCCCCGAATTCTCCATGCAGCCTGTCATCCGGGTTTGCGAATTGGAGGATACTGCTACAAAGAGCAGCATGAATGGCAAGATGATTCGGGGAAGCTTTTTCATTGGAAAGAGTAGGGTTTGCTAAATATAAAAATTCTCTTGAAGACCGGGAATTTTCCCGGTTGACATAAATTCAAACGAATGTTATTTTGTGATACGGGTAAATATTTAAAACAACTGTTTATGAAGTTCAAAAATCTTTTTGACGGGCTTGTGAAAGACATACTCGAAGATCCCGACAGCAGCGCCATGTTCCGCGAATTTATTGATAGGTTTAAGGACCCAGTTAGATTGCTGGGAATACAAATTGATGGAGTGGAGGTGACGCAATCCATACAATACTTCCACGCCGACGAACACCTTACCTCCGCTGCAGATAGAGGGCCAGACAATTCTATTACCCTGGTTGTCGACAAACCTGCTATGGTTAGGGTATACGTAAGCAGTCGTATAACACCTGTGAATAACGTTACCGCCGAGGTTACTGTTCAACGGCGCCGTTATGGGGTGTGGGTTGACGCGGAAAAGCTGACACAGCAATTTCCCGGATCGATAAATGCGGATACCTCCCCGGATTATGCAACGCGAAGGCGATCGCTATGGAATACGCTCAATTTTATTATTCCTGCTGCTAACATGCGCGGCCGTATGCGACTGAAAGTAAAAATTACCTCCGGCGGTTCAGATCCACTCATCGCTGAAAAGACTATTGAGATTAGTGCTTTTCTCAAACAAACACTGCGTGTTCGCGGGATCCCCGTTCAATATTGGGGACCCGATAATGCCGGCAACCAGGTAAAGCTCAGCGCCCCAACTCTTGCAGATTTTCAAACCACCAGTGCAACAGCGGCGCAGATGTTCCCGGTATGCACCCAGCCTGATATTACTCTGGCAGGCACCTTCACATGGAGTAACCCGCTAACAGGTAATATGAAAGACGGTAACTGTCCCAAAAGTTGGGACGACCTGCTTTTCTGGCTTTCCATTGCCAAAGCCATCGACGGCAACAAAACCGACCGAACCTATTATGCGTTACTACCAAACAATATCCCGGTCGGCAATACAGGAGGCTGCGGGGGCGGAGGGGCTGTTGGCGCCGGGTTTATCAATCGCGGCATGAGTATGGCACATGAAATTGGTCATGTGTTCAACTTTTCTCATGCGCCTGGCTGCCTCCCTGCTGATGATAAAAAATTCGATACAAACTACCCCGCCTATGAACCCTATGATAGTGAGAGCAGCAAAATGGCCAGCATCGGAGAGTATGGTATCGACACTTCTGATAACTGGGTCTATGATCCGGCTTCAGCAAGAGATTTCATGTCTTACTGTCCCACACGCTGGATTTCCCTGTACCATTATAAGGCATTGATCGAAAATCCCATCCTGGATCCGCAGATCGTAAGCAGCAGCACTGATGAGCTGCCTCCCTGGGTAGAGGAACAATATATCGATCCCCTTCGTGTGCCTGACCCAACACCGCCCTGGCTGGGGAGAAGATTGTTTGAAAAGATGGACCTTCCGCAGGTATCCGTTATCGTTATTAGTGGATTCACCCAGTTCGACCGGATCGACGTGCAAAGTGTGATGCGGCTGAAAACACGGTTATGGTCACAGGGCAGGGCCGTAAAAGACACCCTGGTGGAACTGCTCAATGCAAATAATGAGGTGGTAGACAGGCAGCAACTGTATAATCTCGAGACGCAGCCCTGCGGCTGTGGTTGCGGGGGGCATGGCAAGGCAGCTGCCGATACGATCGGCATCATACAAGCCATACTCCCCGACAGGGATGATATTGCTGCTATCCGGATCACCCGGAGCCAGGAAGAAATATGGTCGCGCCGGGCTCCTGCCGGAAGGCCGGAGATCAGGGATTTCAACGTCGAGGTACACGGTGAGGAGTTGTTCCTGTCCTGGGTAACCATTACCAATCAAAATACTATCGAACGATTCGTTCGCTATTCAACAGACAATGGCGCCGAATGGCACATGCTGGCGTTGAACCTTTCGGAAGACCGTTTGCAGGCTCCAGTCAGTAACCTGCCACCTGGTAACCTGGTATTACAGGTGTCTGTATCAGATGGCTTCCATACCGTCACCGCTCAAACGACCGTGGACATTCCTCGTGCCAGCGGATCCGTTGCCATCATGTGGCCCACACAGGGTTGCGTGGTTAAATCTGATACTGCGCTGCATTGCTGGGGAATGGCATCAGATCCAAATGGCCAAGCCATTCCTGGAAGATCCCTGCGGTGGGAGCTCAATGGACAAGCCATTGGTGAAGGCACTGAGCTCTGGGCAGCCTTGCCACCATGGGAAAGCGAGCACTGCCTGAAACTGGTTGCCGGTGATGGTGACCGTGAGATTTCCACGAGTGTCAATTTCCTTGCAACTGCATCGGGAAAGAGGCCATACCGGAAAAGCGACTGTTAAGTGGTGCAGGCCAACCTTCGCTATTGGCCTGAAGCTGTCAAAACTAAAACCGCAACCAGGTTAACGCCAAAGGCTATTCCCCAGTTCTTCCACACTTTGCCGCTTTTGATGCTTTTGGCCTTTTTTGTGTAGCCATTAAAGTAATCGGGTTTATTCATTAACTCAGCTGAAGGGTAATTAAGGTTGCTGTCCTTAGGTGTTGTTGTTGAGCAGGTGATGGCAGGTATCAATCCTAACAAGGGCGAAACTAAACCAGTTATAAGCGTTCCGCCACCTGCGCCTTTGTAACCCTTATAATGTTTTGAAGCATCGGATTGCCCCAGGTGATACAAATCTTCCCTGGAGTATTTGTCATATGGTTTTAATTCAACGTTTTTGGGTTCGTCTATAAACATATCCCTTGTCCCATTTGAATATCGGATCATCACAATTTCGGATTTAAGTAAGGAAAATGTCGGGCCCTCAAGGTTGTCGTATTTTTTATATTTGATATCACTCTGGTTTACTTCCAGAACCTTAACTCTCATATCCTCTCCCGACCTTTTAGTTATAGTGTCCTGCGAAAAACAAACTGATACTGAGAATAGCATGCATAATGATGATAAGATTAATAGTTTCATCTGCTTATAGTTGGTTTAAGGCTTGAAGGGTGCGGGATCAAACGGGTTAATATATTAAACCCTAATGGAATTTGCAAGTAGTCTCTGTGGAATTGTGATCTGGCATATGCGAAATGTTCTCCTTGCAGTAAACTGTTGTTTCCGTCTAGTTGGTTTTTTAAAGTTAACGTACCCCTCACCGTTTGCAGTAAACAGCCTCAAAAAAACGGTTCATGGTCATTTTCCTACGGTTCATGGGCGAATTTCTACGGTTCGACAAGAAAAAGTTGCGGGATGCCTTCAGGTGTTACACCTTTATTCCAACCTTTCCTAACCTAGATGCCTAGCCGACTGCTATTAATTTTACTGGTTCTCACCTTAATCTGCTCAACCTCGCCGGTAAGCGCCCAGGATACACCGCCGAGCCGTATGGATCAGGTTCTTTCGTTCCCAGATAAGCTCTCCCGGTCACTGGCTACACAGCAATCCAAACTTGCAGGTAAACTTGACCGGCAAACCGAAAAATACCTTCAACGCTTACTCCGCCAGGAGAAGAAATTACGTCGTAAACTTGACAGCAAAGACAGCCTCATGGCCAACCAACTTGGCTTGGGTAGCGATTCTTTAGTCAATTCCTGGAAGAATGTGTTAAGCGCAGATTCCATTAATATTTCATCTCTTCCTGCTCAATACAGCGGCAAACTGGATTCCATGAATACCGCTCTTAAGTTCCTCAAGGAGCAACCAGGGCTTAACGGTATTTCAACTGCGCAATATGACAAGTTAATGCAGCAGTACGGCGGACTCCAGGGCCAATTGAACCAGACGGAACAGCTGAAGAAACTCGTACAGGAGCGTAAGCAGCTATTGATGGACAAACTGGCAAATTCCGGTGTCTCTAAGCAGTTGAAGCAATACCAGAAGCAGGTTTTTTATTACCAACAACAGCTACAGGAATATCGTGCGGCACTGGAAAATCCCCAGATGTTGGAAAAGAAGGCGCTTGAGGTATTGAGCAAAGTGCCGGCTTTCAGGAAATACTTTGACAAGTTCTCTCAATTGGGAAGCATGTTCCGCTTACCGGGACAGACAGAAGATATGGATCCGTCAGCAATGCTCGCAGGTTTGCAAACCCGGCAGAATGTTTTGGCTGAACTCAATAACCGTCTCGGTGGAAGTGCAAACACCCAGCAGGCAATGGCCAATGGATTTAAAGAAGGTCAATCTGAGCTTTCTTCTCTTAAAAGCAAGTTGACCTCCTCTTTAAACAGAGGTGAACCGGTAGATATGCCCGGTTTCAAGCCTAATACTGAAAAAAGCAAGTCTTTTTTAAAACGGCTCGAGCTTGGTACAAATATGCAAAGCACCCGGGCCAATAATTATTTTCCAACGACTTCAGATCTGGGTCTGAGCGTGGGGTATAAACTGAATCCCAAATCGATCATTGGAATCGGCGCTTCCTATAAAGTAGGGTGGGGTGAGAGTATCCGAAAAATCCGCGTTACTCATGAGGGCATGGGATTGAGAACATTTTTTGACTGGAAAATAAAAGGCAAGATATGGGCTACCGGCGGCGGCGAGTGGAATTATCGTAGCCGGTTTGATAACCTGTCAGTGGTAAAGAGTATCAGTCAATGGCAGCAAAGCGCGCTTTTGGGAATGCAGATGAAGCAGTCGGTTGGAAAGTACAAGGCCACTGCTTCTTTGCTGTATGATGCGTTGTGGCAAAACCAGGTTCCTAAGGCACAGCCAGTTCTTTTCAGGGTCGGATATAATTTTTGAAAATGCAGTTATTAAAACATTTGGTTGTTAATATGTCAAAAACATTTGTTCCTATGAGGCTTTTGTTGACTTGTTTCAGTCTGTTTCTAGCTATTGGATTGTCCGCTCAACTCACAAAGGTTGACAATCTAAATTCACAGGAGTTTTCAAGAATTATCCCTGCTTCGCCTACAGCTTCTGCACTGGGCAGGTATGGAGATTGGCCGGTAAGTTATGCGACCGGAACGCCTTCTATATCTATTCCGATTTACGATATTAAGGTGGGTAAGTTATCACTGCCTGTGAACCTCAGTTATCACGCGTCCGGTATAAAGGTTGAAGACATACCCTCATGGACCGGTGCTGGCTGGTCGTTGAACGCAGGTGGCGCAATCAGCAGAACCGTTTTCGGATCAATGGATGAAAATACATTGTGGTATCCGAATTTAAAGGGGGCAAATATGCCGGCTTCGTTTGATGTTGTTAATAACCAAAGTCACTATGATTATTTTACTAAAGTCGTTGGTGAACTTGGTATTGGGCAGTACGATGCTGAGCCTGATATTTACTTTTTTAATTTTGCCGGCCAGTCCGGGAAAGCATATATGGATGAGAATGGGAGCTTTCATTTTATTCCGCGGAAGAATCTGAAGATTAACGTACATGCTATTACCACACAGCCCAGGAGCCAGCAATACTGGGAGGTCGTAGATGAGTCGGGCGTTACCTATATACTCGGCCAGAATGAGACGCTGGAAACGGCTATCACGACTATTTACCCCCCGCCTCTGTATGCTCCGACTCCATATCATGCCGGACCAGTAACCGCATGGTACCTCAATAAAATGATCTCTGCTGATAAAGCCGACACTATCCATTTTGAATATGTCAACAAATTTGAGTTTTATGTTAAAAAGGCTGAGCAGTCGTATAGAGTACCATTAAGTCAATACTCTCCGGGTTCATTAACGGAAGCCGGATTTGGATATAATTCAAATGTAGTGTCGGGTATTAAGATGGGTGATTACAATATGTCGTATACTGGCAAGGCACAAATCAGTCGGATTTATTGGCGAAATGGAGAAGTTAAGTTCATTCCAGGTGCAAACCGTACTGATATTTCGGGAGTTGTGCTTGATCGGATCGAAATATATAATGCAGCTGCGCAAAAGATCAAATCCTTTCAACTTTCCTATATTAATGATCCAAAGCGACTGTTTCTCGACAAGGTGACGGAAACAGGAAAAGACGGGTCAGTTTTGCCACCTCACCAGTTTTCATACACCCCAGGACTTCCGGATCGTTATTCGGATAGCCAGGATTACTGGGGATATTTTAATAATGCGTCCAACACTCACATGTTGCCTTACGAGAGTGAGCTTGACAAGTTCTACCTCAGATCGGCGCTGGGAGCTTTGCCAAATGCAAACAGGGCTCCCGTAGAGGACTATATGAAAGCCGGCAGCCTGGAGAAGATAACCTATCCTACCGGGGGTTATACGTTGTTTGACTTTGAAGCCAACAAATACTATAAAACTGGCTATGCTCAATATTTAATGTCTCTAAACGAACCAGGAACTTTGACATATCCTACGGTGACGCTTGAAGCATTGGATCAAACACAATTTCCTTCACCCTATAACCCGCGTGTTAAGGAAGTTTATTTATTCAATCCCGAGGTCATGAGTTTTTCTATAGACTTTCGAAACTACAGGAAGGGCGCTTGGGAGCGGGATTCATGGTTACCGAAATTCAAAATTCAACGTGTATTGAACGACGGCTCAGTACAGGATATAATTGTCAAGGATGCATTTAACAACTGGGACGAGGCCGCCAAGGATTTTAGTCAGGCGTCCTCCCTGGGCGTTGTCCACCTTCACATTGACATTTATAACCAGCTATTAGAACCCGGACTTTATCGCTTTGTCACGGACCTGACCTGTGGAAAACCAGGTGGTGATTGTGGACAAGCGATACCTGCGTCAAGCGCAAAAGCCGTTTTCAATTGTCAGTATTATACGCCCCCTTCTTCTACCGTAGAAAATTCACGGCTATGCGGTGGGCTTCGGATAAAGAAGATCTCTAGTTTTTCTTCAAACGGTGCTATGGCAAATGAAAAGAGTTTTGAATATACCGATGTGACATCCGGGGAACAACCTGTAATAATTTCGACTGGGAAGCTATTGTCGAAACCGAAGTTTGCCAGTGTGTCTTATCAACCTTATTCGAATGGGACCAGTAATGGCTGTACAGAGTGTCTTCATGTCATGTCTTTATCGATAACTACGCACGACCTATCAATAAATGGGTTATCCCAGGGGCCGCATATCGGTTATAGTAAAGTTCGGGAGCTGTTTTCAGGGAAGGAAAATGGCTACAAGGAGTATGAGTTTACTGCCTTTGATGATGAGTTCAATGATCCGTCTTTTGATTTTTCTCTGTTTGGAAATTTCGGAAGACCCCTATTCCTTCCCTCAACTAGTAACGAGTTCAAGCGAGGCTTACTCTTAAAAGAAACGACCTATAAAAAAAGTGGACCCACTCAGTTTTTACCTGTTAGTCAGATCATCAATGAGTACAATTATGGTGATAGCCTTAATGATAACAGCTTTCATTTGATGAAAGT
>NZ_JSVC01000035.1 GCF_000814475.1 Flavihumibacter solisilvae
TAACGGGACAAATATATCTAATAAGGACAAATTTGTCCTTAATTATTTTGAGATTAATTCCTAGTTTAGATGATCAAAATCAATCTCATGTTTTCAAAGGCGACAGAATATGCGTTACGGGCTACGATCTACATTGCCCAAACTACCACGGAAGACAATAAATGCAGCATCGATGACATTGCCCGGGCCATAGATTCGCCCGTTTCCTTTACTGCCAAAATATTGCAGACCCTGCGCAGGGATAATAAAGTGATCCGTTCTGTTCCCGGGCCTAATGGTGGATTCTACATTACAGACAAATGCCGCAATAAACCGGTACGCGCTGTCCTCGATGTGATGGGTGAGGGGCAGGTTCTGGAGAAATGTGTGCTCGGTCTACACAAATGTTCCGGCACCAATCCCTGTCCTATGCACAATCAATACAAGGAGATCAAGGAGCAATTAATTGAATTGTTTGATAGCAGGACGATCCAGGACCTTGCGGACGACATCAACAAAGGCGGGAAGTTTTTGAAAAGCAGGTGAAAGAAGCTGTCCTCCTAATTTGAACTGGTCTGGTAAAATCGGTAACTTTGATCTACCACATTCTGAATGTTATTTTCATAGTTCAAGTCTGATACCCCTGCTGGTTGACAATCTAATTGATTGTTATGGGAGGTGCACACTTCATATGGTACACAACAGCTTCTCTGAATGCATTGCTTCAAAGCGCATACGAACAAGTTAACCGGTACCGTAATCCCGGGTTCCGGGCAATATTTGTCCTGCTTTTAATTGTGTCTGGATTCGGGTGCAACAAAGATGACGATGAGCCGCAACCTGAACCACCTCCTGTTGCTGATAGTCTTGTGACCCAGTCAAGGACCGCCACTTACCTTAATAGTTTGGGTGGCTGGCCGGATTTTTACGTCAATGCATATCCGGAAGCCACTGCTGAAGATGTGGCGGTGGACGATGATAAGTTTGCATCTACATATGAATTAGATACCGATAATTGGTATGCCAGCCTCTCTTTACAGGGATTTGAATTCAACATACCGGAAAATGCCACCATAAAGAATATTATAGTGAAAGTAAGAAGATTTAAAAAAGGGAGCCCTGCTATCGGGGATAATTTTCTGACCTTAATGCAAAGGTATAATTGTGACCTTGGTATTTGTGTATACGGTGTACATTGGACCGACCAGGACTCATATTCCGGTAAAGTATATCCGGATAATGAAACGGAATATATATTTTCTCAACCCGGAAGTGGATATAATGGTGGCTATTTTCATAATGAGTCATATTTATGGACTCCGGCAATTATTAACAAAACATTTTTTGGGGTAAGAATAGACGTGTCGCCACCAGTGGGCGCAGGTAAGGTAAAGATCTACTACGACCAGGTTACAGTTACCGTAGAATACTTAGTACCTCGATGAAATGGCGCCGTGGAGCTATCATCATGAAAACGAAACGTTGGCAGCAGCAATGGGTTTATAGTCGAATATTATCTTTATATGTGTTCCACCATTTGTTTCGATGGAATAGCTACCGCCCAGGTCATCAGTGAGTCCCTGCAGCATTTCCATCCCCATAGTGGTGCCCGTCCTGGTTTCGAAATCCGTTGGAAGCCCGCGTCCATTGTCACTTATCCCCAACATTATCTGCGAATCTGAAATATAACTTAGAGAAATAGTGATCTTGCCATCCATTGTATCTGTAAATGCATATTTGATCGAATTCGTAATTGCCTCATTAAGGATTAAACCCAGGGTAAGGCCGGAAGCATCATCCAGTTCAATATTCTCAACCTGCAACGAAAATCCGATGCTATCCCTGATTGCATAGCTCTCCCGGAGGTATTCAACCAGTTCATAAATGTATTCAGGCATCCGGATGGTCGACAGCGTTGCAGACTGGTAAAGCTTCTGGTGAATGATGGACATCGAATGAATTCTGTGCTGGCTTTCTTTGATTGCTGAATACGCCTCTTTATTCTTAAGGTAACTTGACTGGATCTCCAGCAGGCTTGCCACCACATGAAAGTTATTCTTGACCCGGTGATGGATTTCTTTTACCAGCCATTCCTTCTCGTTCAGGTAAAGCTGTAGCTGTTGATTTTTCTGAAGTATTATTTTATTGCTTTGTTGTTTGTGCCTGAATTGCCTGTAGAGCAAGCCAATGATAATAAATAAAAAAACAATTCCACCGATCGTGAAATTTTTTACCAGCCTGGCCTGCTTTAGGTGATTTTGCTGCAACTGGTTCTTTTGATTCAATACCGTGATTTCATTTTTATTTTTTTCCGTTTCGAATTCAACTTCCAGTTGCCTTATTTGCCTGCCGGATGCTTCATTAAAGAGCGAATCATTCAGCGCCTGGTATTTCAACAGGTTCCCCGCTGCTGATTTGTACTCACCCCTTGCAGTGTCTAACCGGAATTTGAGATAGTAGTCTTCCTTAACCCGATGAGGATCACCGATTTTCTGGCTTAATGAATCAATTGCACGGGTATACGTCTCGGCCGAATTATATTGTCTCGCGTGCAGGTAATAACCTATCATTATTCGATAGAAGTCATTCAACAACTTATCCTGGGGTTTATGAATCCTGTTCAGCTGAAGTATCTGGTTGCTATATGATTGCATCTCTTTATAGTCCCTCAGCTCATTGTAAATTTTCAGGTATGACAAAGGCGTGTAGATATAACTTTCGTCCAGCGTTGGCTCGAGATTTTTCTTTGGAAGTGTTCCCATTAAAACCAGCGCCTCGTAAGGCTTCTTTAATGCTATATAGCTGTCGACGGTGTTTGCCATAACTTGCAACAACGCCTCATTGTCATTATATTTTATAGCTACCTTCATGGCTTCACGGTAGTAGCCGATTGCTTTTTCATTTTCATTTAGCCGGAATAATGTCTTTCCGATATAATTATTGATCTGGCAAAGCGACATACTGCTGTCGCCCCTGATCTGGGCATTCTTCAGGGCCATTAAGCCATAATTGAGCGCGTGTTTGTAATCTCCTTCCTGGTAGTAGATGTATGAATATAGAATGTAAACTCCCTGGAGCGATGTGTAACCTATGGATTTATAGATTTGAAGACTACGATCAAGCATTTTGACTGCTTTTTCCCGTTCATCATTCAATGCATAAAGATCCGCCAGGTGTTTAAGACAAAAAGCAAGTTGTTCTTTATATTTTGTATGTTCATATGACTGAATAGCCAGTTCGACAAGTCGCCTTTTCTCGGCACTCTCATTAAGATTGCCCCAGCTATAGTATTCGGATAATAAGAAGTATGCGTTTGCCGAATAGTATTTGTTTTTACTATTTCCCAGTCTTTTAACAGCGGTTTCCGCCATTGCCTTCCCTTCCTTTATCTGCCCGTTCTCCCTGGCAATCTGCGACTGTAGTAAAATTTGAATGGCCTCGGCATCGGCAGATTTTATTTTATTATTCAGATATGCAGCTTTGCGCATGCATTCCCTGGCGCTGTCGAAATCAACTTTTTCTTCTCCAGCTTTGAAGATGTAATATTTCGCCAACATCAGGAAGATGTCCAGTTGATCGGCTTCCGATCTGCCTTCCGACAAAGATTTTAACAGCGAGTCGGCATCTTCTTTCGAAACCTCCTGGCTATAAGTTGTTAGCACCATCATTACTAACAGGATCAGTATTGTCAGCCTGCCCGCCATTGTACTAAAAGTTTAGCTGTTTTTCCTGGCTGTGATTTCCTTTTCAATCCCCAGCTTCTTGATCCTTGAGGTTAATGTGTTGGCATTGATATCAAGTATTTCTGCAGCTCCTCCCTTCCCGGATATTTTCCAGTTACAACTTTCAAGGACTGAAAGAATATGGTCACGTTCATTTTCTATCATGGTTTTAAATCCGTCTTTATTGGCAGGGGTGGAGCTGGTAGTTTTTTTTGAAACAGGAATATCAGCGGTTTCAATTATGGCGCTGTTTGAGAGCACGATATTTCGTTGGATAGTATTCTCTAATTCCCGGATATTGCCGGGCCAGTCATACTGCAGAAGCGATTTTGTAGCTTCCTCTGATAATTCGGGAGGCTGCCTTCCCTCTTCGGCATATTTCTTCAGAAAATAATTTGCCAATGGTATTATATCATCTTTTCGTTCACGCAACGAAGGCAACATCAGTGGAAAAACGTTAAGCCTGTAATACAGGTCAATGCGGAAACGCCCGGCTGCAACTTCCTCCACCAGGTCTTTATTTGTAGCGGCCAGTACACGTAAATTGACTTTCCTGGGCTTTCCTCCAATGGGTTCAATCTCTCTTTCCTGTAATACCCTAAGGAATTTTACCTGCAGCTCAATTGGTAATTCGCCGATCTCGTCCAGGAATATTGTTCCTTCATCGGCCAGTTCAAACTTGCCTTCCCTTTTAGTGGCGGCCCCGGTAAAGGAACCTTTTTCATGGCCGAACAATTCAGATTCGATCAGGTTAGGTGGTAGTGTACCGCAATTAACGACAACGAATGGTTTGCTGCGCCTGGCCGAAATTTTGTGAATGGAACGGGCGATCATTTCTTTTCCTGTACCGCTTTCCCCGAGTATCAGCACGGAAGTGTCTTTAGCACCAACGATTTTCGCCTGTTCAAGTGTTTCCAGGAACTTCTGGCTTTTGCCGATCAGGTTATTAAATTCCGGGGGCAGTGCAACCGCGACCGGTTTTTTTGATGCGATAGACTCCGTTTTTTCAGGCTGCCGGTTCTTGTGAAGGTATAGTGCAACGTCCAGCATGATCAACACATCTTTTGCGCGAAAAGGTTTTACCATAAAGCCATATGGCTTGGTTGATTTTGCTGCTTCCAGTATCTGCCTGTTTGAATTGGCCGATAAGTACACAAATGCGATGTTTTTTTCATTCAATATTTTGCCCAGATCTATACCGGTTCCTTCTCCGTGCAGAAAGATATCAAGCAATACGAGGTCAGGCTTCTCTTTTTCAATGATTGATAATGCCGCATCAACTGAACGTGCAATGGCACACGTAAAGTATCCTGCGTTAGTGAGTATAACATTGAGACTCTTGGCCTCAATAAACTGATCTTCCACTATCAGGATCTTAGGTTTCAATGTATGGCTTTTTGATGTGCTATTAAATTTACAACAGTTCTTTATCTAAACCATAAAACATT
>NZ_JSVC01000036.1 GCF_000814475.1 Flavihumibacter solisilvae
AGCCAATAAAGGAAGAATTGAACGAGGCTGTCAGCATACTCTCTGACGAACAAAAGCAATTATTCAGAAGAATATATCAAAGAATTGAAAGTGGCGAAGGATATGTCGTTCCTGATGATTTTGTTCGAGATAGTTCAATGCACCAGAATTTCAGGACTTTGAGAAATGTCAATTTTATCAGACCTATTCAAGGGGGCAGATGGCTGCCTGGTCTTGAAGTTCAAGTTAAGAACTTCGGAAAGCTTGCAGCAAAAATGAAAAATCAGGAATTGGGCTTTTCAAACCTATAAACTTCCACAAATAAGAAATCCTAATTTAATGAGCGAGGATCCGCTGCGGATTTTCGTTCTCCTAATCGCTTTACGTTACAATTCAAATAAGACAATATCAGCACTCTTTTCAAATTAGCCAAAGCTAGCCTGAGTCCTGAATTAACGCCCTGCCATTTTAGCGATTTGCTAAAGCCTATGCCTGTATTTAAACTATGCAGTTGCGTCCTTGCAGATGAATGGCAAAAGGGGATTCAAATCAAAGGGGATAGATGGCCTTCACTTTAAAAGTTGACTTCGATAATTTGTATGACATAGAATCGATGAGGGCATATTTTTACTATCGGACGTTACAAAGAAACTACGCCTATCTGAATGAGCAGTTTAATATGTACGGTATCAAATACTACGTACGCATTACCAGGTATGGAAAGACACAGTATGATAACCCCTTTGATTTTGACGATATATCTGCCGTGCCTAACCGCATTTTGCCCAAAACTCCAATCCCAGCAGAACATATGTACAACTACTTCATTTTCAACAAAAGAAATTAATTTCCTATCTTGATTTGTATCGAGCTTTATTTAACTTACAGGGAATATTCTTATTTTTGGTATGATGAAAAACAGATTTGACAATAAAGTTAAGGAACTCACTCAAAGGACTAAGGAAAGCGGTAAGAGGCGAGATACTAAAATAAGGGTTCCTGTATCGTCACTAGGGAAAGTCATTCGCACCAAAGAACAAGCAGATTTATTTATGAAACTTCTGAAAGAAGCATGATCATTAAGCGGCTTTTTTCTTTTAACATACTTTCAAGTTCCTATCTCGCCGGGTACTCCACCTTCCAGATCGCTACCACTTCGTTTTTGCTACGGACGGTAGTTTGCTTCACCCGTTGACGCTGGTCAAGGATGTTGTCGAAGCTGAATATTTCCGTGTTCGGATAGTTAACGCCGTTTGGGATTGATCGTACCTCGCTGATAACACCAGATATGTGCATGGTGGCTTCCATCAGGCCGGAATTATTGAACAATACTAATTTAAGTGGAGAAGAAGTAAATGCTTCATGAGTATAAAATCCCCACGAGCCCGGTGCATTGAGGTAGTGCCCATCAACTCCACCGAGAACCTGGTAGAAGCTGTCGAGGCCGATGCCTGCCTGGTCATAGGAGATCGATTTCCCGTAGAAAAAGTCCCTTGTGTGGGTCGACAGCCTGGATTGTCCATCGTATACGAATTCTTCATTTGGCCAGGTTAATGATGCACTGTTCGACTGATTCCAAAACGTGCCCCCCTGGGTCTTAACCAAAGAACTGCCCGAAAAAACAAACCTTCGGCTAACCCGGAATTCATTCTTATACCGATCCCGTAACAGGTTGTCGACCTTCATCACTTTGAATGTGGCCGAATCGTAGAATGAAAGATTGAACGTGTCTTTCACTTTATAATCATCGTCAGGATAGTTGACGGATGTAATTACACGGCTGATGGTATTGCCAGGCGTCCGTTCTACGTCTATAGATTCAACGACAGCGCCATCCTGGTATATCTGCCTTTTTATAAAATACCCGTCGCCATTATATAAGTTGGTTTGCCGCAGGTGGTCGTAGGGGTTAGCGGTACCCAGGTCATCACTATAGAGTTCAATGGTATGCCCGTCGGGCAGATATTTGATACTCGTTTTTTGTTCGGCCATGACCCCGGGGTGCTCAAAGCTGATACTAAGCGGTAAAAATGTTGATCCGCCTGGTTGACCCGGGTCCTGGTCGTCATTTCCGGAATCTTTCCCGCAGGAAACAAAAGCTAGTGCGCATACGAGCGTCAGGTACGAAATAATTCTTTTCATATCCAGGATAAGATTTGCGATCTCTAATATATACAGGCAGTTGGACATTGGCAATATCTGAATCGATATTTCCTTTTCGAATATTCCGGCATCTATTTCATTCTACCCCGATTTTCCATCGGCTTTGACCCGCTTTACTTTGCCTATGGACCCGGAGCGGCTCTTTGAGGGCAGCTTCTCCTGTTGCTCATTGAATGAGTCAATGAAAATCCCTCGCAGCTCATCGTAGTGGCTACGACCGACGGGCAGGCAATGTTCGTGGATGAAAACATTTTCGCGGCTAAGGCCGGTTATGTGCTTCATGTTTACGACTATGGTGCGGTGCACCTGAAAAAAATCTTCCGTAGGTAGTTCATCCAGCAACGCCATTAGGCTAGTTCTCAGGGTATATGTCTGGTAACGGGTAACAACCTGGCAATCGCGATTACGGACAACGACGAACAGGATTGCAGCGATTTCAATTCTATGTGTAGCCGACCCGCCTTTCATACTGATGTACTTTTGCATGATATTTGTTTTATTTACCTTAGGTGAGTCGTTTTAATGCCCTTGCTGCTGTTCGTGCCCCCCAGCACTGTTGTTCATGCCATCCATGCCTTCAATTCCTGTCATTCGTGCCTTCCTGTATATGTTGTTCGTGCTATTTCTCCCGTGCGCGCTCCCTGATTCCTCCCTTGTCGCTCCCTGCTTTTCGGCTTCTTTCACGCTTCTTTGTCGCTTCCGCGCAGGCTGTTTCTGGCTCTTAGACGGCGCTTAGACGGCTTGTAGACAGCTGCGGGAAATGTTCATGACAATTATTCTTCCAAACTCAGTCATTCATGCACAGTTTAAGCATGTAAGATTACCGTTCGTGTACACGTTGTATATCGTTTGTTGTGTCATTGTATATCGTTTGTTGTGTCATCGTTTATCGGTTGTTGTGACATTGTAGATCGTTTGTTGTTCCGCTCTATATCTACTGTATATCCATCCTTTATCGTTTGTTGTGTGTAGGTGGCCTCCAGGTAGTTCCTAGGTAGTACCAAGGTAGTTCCCAGCTAAAAACCGGAAATATTCCACCTGCAAAGAAGCAGCGCTTTCAATCGGCACAAACCCTGCCGCCACAGCTACTTTTTCCTCAATGAAGTTGCCTTTGGGGATGGGCAGAACCAATCGACTACCAGGCATGAATTGAAAAACCATAAGAGCTGCTAACCGGAGGGCGTCAATCAACTGGTCCGTATTTTCCCTGCGACCCGGGGAAAAACGGAAATACATAACATAAGCATCCCTAAACTCAACGTCACTATCCAACCCCGCCATCGGAAAGGGAATTAATTCCAGTTGCACAATAGGATCCTGATCAATTGTATACACGTATGCATGCGCGTTGGAAGTCGCCAATAATCGCATATAATGAAGTGCCAATCGACTTTCCTTTCTGTCCAATGTCTTATTAGTCAGTAGTCTCGGATCTTTCAGGCAGCTGTGCAGCCATCGCAAATCCATAATTACATCCAGGGAACGGATTACTCCACCCGTACCAGCATGCGCATACACAAAGCCCGTTTTGAATAAATCAGCCTCCATTCCGCGAATTATTGTAAATTCTATTCCTGTATACTTTGTTACAGATGAAGCCTGACACTCAATACATTCCTGGCCTTCAGCTGCATGCGAATCTCCAAATGCAGAGCCTGCATATTGTCACACCCCAAAGCCCTGCTTTACAATGGGTGGCTGTCCTGGAGGGATCCGCTCATGTTAATGGCCGATTCCTGGACAACGGTATGTGTATAATGCCAGCTCCTGATCCGACTGTTCAATTCCGTACCGGCGACTATAAGTCTAATACCATCGTAGTATTAACCCTGGAGTCAACAAACCGGCCTTTAAACTCCTTACCCTACGGCTGGATACAACCTGAGCTATGGAAGTATCTCTGCCACTATGCTTCAGATTGGTATTCAACAAATCAATCAGAAGCATTCAACAACTGGTTAACAAAAATCATCCGCGACCATTGTCCTTCGATCAGACCGACAACACTTTTTGCATTCCAGGAAGCAAAACAACTGCTCGACCTCCTGTACAGCTATACCATTAACAGCTGGCATGACATCAGTGTCAATGCTTTACAGGAAAGACTGAATCTCAAAAAAGAAAGACTCAATCGCCTATGCATGGAACTGTACGGTGAAAGTCCGCAGCAGCTCTGCCAGCACCTGAAAATGCAAAGAGTCATGCAGCTTCTTACCCATTCCGAAGAAAGTTTATCATCTATTGCTCAAAACGTTGGATTCGCCAGCAAAGAAAATCTTAGTACCGCGTTCAGGCAATATTTTGCACTTACACCTGTTGCATTGCGGAAAAGCCTGAAACCGGATTTCCGTTCTCTTTTCTAACCCTCGTAGGCGAATAGCCGTTTTTTTTCTTAAACATTGATGAAAAGTGAGACAAACTTGCGAAGCCGGTTTGCTCAGCAATTTCCTTCAAAGCCATATTTGTCTTCAGAAGTAATCGCAAGGCCTTCTCCAGTCTTATCTTTAGGTGAATCGATGCGAATGTCCCACCGAGACGCCTTTCAAACATGAGATTCAACTGAGCCTGGGTCAAATGGTATCGCTCGCATACCTCTTTTGCACGAATGGGACGATCAAGTTTCAAAACCATCTCCTCCATAAGCTGATAAAAAACTATATCCTCGAACTCACCTGTATATAATTGGGTGACTGGCTTTTGCGCCTGTTGCTCCAGTTGGGCGGTATGTACCAGGCAGTGAAGCTGTTCAACCAACAGTCTGTCACATTTGTTGCCTTTCGCAATTTCTTTTGCCGCCTGTATAAGCGAATAAAGGAAAAGTGACGGTACAAACGGGCGAAACTCACTAGCCATGGTTGATGATGTCACTGAATCCCACTGTTGATCCGTAGTAAACAGGAGAAAATGCACGGGCTTCCCCTCCTTTATACCCATGCTGAATCGCTGATCCGGAACTGCTATCGCCAACACTTGTGCCTGGCCGATGAAAAAGCCGGAATTGCCGGCGGGCTGAAGAAGGTTGCTGCCCTTCAATTGGCAAATGCAATATGTTGAAGTAGCCGGAAGCTGGCATTCCAGTTGGCCATCTTTTTCACTTTCAAGACGGACGGAATATAGTGCCACAGAACCGGCATCCAGTGCCTCCAGGCTGAGGCTTAACCCAGCCCGTAAACTGAAATTTCGCCAGCGTGTAACCTGGCTGCTATATGAAGGAGATTCGAGGGCTTCGGGGAAACTCAGCCGTTCTCCTTGCCAAACAAATATGATTGAACGAAAATTCATGGCCGGAACAAAGTACAATAATCAAACTGATGGTAAAACAGGTGAAAAGACCCTTTTTATACTGGATATTTTCAAATTTTTTCTTTCAAAAGTTGCAAATAGCTCCCGGCAAACTCAGGCTAATTTCAACATGTGATACCAAAGTTGCATACTGAACAGGCCGGTATTGTAACCGGAACCTTGTCCCCCTTGCACAACGGCCAGGTGACGGGGACAAACAAGTTCCATTTTAAATTGCAGTCGTCATTACTTACTGTTCAGGTCACCAGCACTGCCGATGCTTCCTGGGAACTATGGAATATCGATTGTAAACAGGCCGATAAAATATGGTTTCAGTCTGACGGTCACCCGCTGGCAATCATCTGCAGCCTGGAGGGAAGTACTGAATGGACAACACCAGGTAAAGCCAGGAAGATCCTGCACGAACGAAGCTCAAACGGTATAGTGAGCACAGAACCAAGTCAATTGTTAGCGGTTAGAAAAAACACGAACTACTGTTTCCTGATTATCCGATTTAAGGCGGCCACCCTTGTGAAAAACGGGTTTCCCTTAGCCATAAGCGACAGGTTCCTGCTGTCTCGTTCATTAATACTCGGAAAACCTCAATTGAAATGGCTAACCTCCAGCCCTGTGGCCGGCTTTGAGGATCCTGACTACCTGTCCAAGGGATCCAAATCATTTCTTGACTGGCTTACAGGAGATCACCCCAGGCGAGCTCACCAGCCTAAAGCGTTGACCCTCGATGAAGCAAACTGGTTCTACCTGGAAAAAAAGCGACTATTACAAAATATTCACCTCCATCTACCCTACAACGAATTGCTTGTTGATGCCGGCATTCTGCAGCCGGAAAGATTTAAGCGAAGACTGCGCCAGCTATATGGCATAAGCCTGCGGGAATTGGTTACAGAAAGCCGGATCGATACTGCCCAGGAATTATTACGTGAGAACGACCATCCCATTAAAAAGATCGCACAGTTGACCGGCTTTCCAAATGTTCACTATTTCACCCGCGTATTCGCAAAGGAAACAGGTGTGCCGCCGGGTGTTTACCAGGAACAACACGGTTTATAGATAAATCGCGGTGTTGCATATAAATCATATATGCCGCCAGACAAAAACTCGACTGCCTTTTGCTTTTTAATGGTCCAAATCCTTAGCAATTTTAGCAACACAAGCCCACTGCATATGACAGCATTAACAAAACAACGAACCGTGGAGGTGATAGCCTTCCTGCTGATTGTACTATTTACTTATACGGCGGTATCAAAGATTATGGCTGGCGCAACTTTCACGGTACAACTCCAAAAATCGCCGTACCTGTCCGACTTTGCTGAAGAAATTGCATGGTTGGTCCCCGCTTCAGAAACTATCATATCCTTCCTGCTTGCCTTTCCTGCCTCCCGTATTTTGGGCTTATATGCCTCTTTTTTCCTGCTATGCGCATTTACCACATATATCTATGCAATTCTCCATTACAGCAGTTTTGTGCCTTGTGCCTGTGGTGGTGTAATTGCAAGTTTGACCTGGAACCAACACCTGCTATTAAATACCGGATTTATTGCATTATCAATAGTTGGAATTCTTTTATCTCCCGCACGACAAAATAAACACCTGGCATTATGAAACAGAAATTATTACTAATTGCCTGTTTGCTGGTCGGAGCTACGCTAATACTTACAGCATTACACTACCGGCTTAAGGATCCTAACGATCATCCGCATGGGTTCACCCGGAAATTCAACCAACCAGGATTAAAAATACTCTTTTCGCATACACTCCCAATAACTTATAATCGCATTGCTGGCTATGAAAATGGCAAAATATGGATAAGCTGTAACCAACCCGGCCGCCTAATGACTTTCACTACCGACAGTCAGAAAAACGAAGAGCTTATTGTTCCTTCAAACTTAACACACAGAATTACGGCACCATTCTACACCCTGCTGAAAGATTCCAACCTTATTATACTGGGCAGTCATTCAAGGAAAATCCTGCGTTACAATGTGTACACGAAAATATCCGACACCACCGTCGCAAATACGGGAAGCTTCCTTGACGCTGCAGCTCTAAGCAGGAACAGTATCATACTCAGGACAATCACAAAAGGAACGACGATACCACAGCTAGAGAAGTTACACATTACATCCGGGCTATTGCAACAGGAAAAAGGGATCTCTGACACAACTGAAGGAGCCATCATTTATTCTGATGGCCAGTTGATCATTGATCCCTTAACACAACACATGAGCACTTATTGCTACTATAAAAACCAGGTAACAAGTTTTGATTCTTCGTTATCCCAAATAGTTAAGTCAACTACTATCGATACACATTCTGTTCCAACAGTAAATGTACATATGAGCGCAGCGTCAGTAGAACTTGTCAAACCTCCCTTGCACATCCACAAATCTGCAACTGCCTACAACGACAAAATCTATATCCATGCGACTTTACGTAGCGAATCAGAGAGTTGGAAAACCTTTATACTCAATGATGTCATCGATGTATACAAGCAAAATTCGCCATCGTACCTGGGAAGTTTCTATTTACCCAAACAGGATAATAAATCCCTGATTTCTTTACATAAATCAGGAAAGCAGATGTTCGTACTATATCCTGGCAAACTCATTTGCTATTCCCTAACAGATGGATAAATCGTTTTGGCCAACAACCAGGTAAATGCTGATGCCTGCCTAAGTTCAGCAGATTTTTTAACCAAAGTTTTTCTTGCTATTTGATCTAAAAAGCAAGATTAGTATGAAAAATATGAGCATCCCCATGGCAGCAATTGCTTTTATTCTTTCGATTGGTTTGGCTGCAATTCCAGGCAAAACCGCGAAGGGCTACCAACAAACATGTAACACACAAGCAGACGGAAAAGGAGACACTATTCTTCTCCCTCCCAACTGTAATTCAATCAATGTAGTATGTTGTTACAACCCTGCAACTGGCGCACCCTACAAACGCTTGTTCTGAAAAAGTGAGGTTGCCGGTTTCGGCAACCTCATTTTTTGTCCCGAATGACGACCATCTCCAATTCCCGCTCTACCAGCCTGAATTCAAGGCCATAGTTTAACAGCGCATGATTTACAGATTCTATATTTTCCAGATCTGCCTGCAAAGTAAAATCCAAAGGGATGGTAATTCCTGATTCATCGATAATGGGAACAGGATTCAGCCATTGGCAATAACTGATCCAATAAAATAAGAATTTTGTAATTGTTGCATTTTGCAGCTGAACATAACCTTTGTCTAAATCAACACCCACTTCTGACTTACCACCTTTTGAAGGAACAATGGCTTTTTTTCCTGTGCGTGTTAATGCCCAGCACGTCACCTTTCGCTTTTCCTTTTGCCCTTCAATACAATGACTATTTCCAAATATACGGTTCAAATCCTGCTGCATATATGAGCGTAAATGCAATGAATCTTTTAGAGGTAACATCAATTCATAACAGAAATACTTCAGAGAATCGGGGAAGCTACTGTAGTCTTCTGACTTTCTTCCAGGCCATAGATAAAAACTCGAATCCTTTACTTCGAAACGGGTGCGGGCGGGAAATAAGAACCAAAAGTCCGGATTATGCTCCAGAATCTGTGGCTTCCATCGGATTCCAAATGCCATTTGGTACAGGTTTTCAATTGTAGCATTGGTAACGAGCATTTTTATCCGATTGCCAAATACTCTTGCAGGTCCACCTGTTTGAAAGGGAAGTTGTGGAGCAAATCGAGTTAGAATGGAAGTATATTCAATGTTGTCAAGATTCCATATCCAGGAATCATTCGCACCTGCACTCATCAACAATTGATGAGATTCGAATTTCATAACAGGTTTCCATTCGGGAAATGTGGTATATCCACGTTCAAGAACGGTTCGGACATTTGTTTCGTTTACCTTTCCACCGTCGGTTATTGCAGCCAGCTTTCCTTCCGGATTAATCCACACTTCATGAGGAACACCAGTGTGCGGAAAATACCGGAAAATTGTTGTATCACCTGTCATAGTAAAGGGTTTCATTTCTTTAAAGGCATTGGTTTTGTTGAAATAATCAGCTATTATACCCTGCTTTTCGCGGGTTATGGGAATAATTACCAGCTGAGAATTAAACAACTGTTGCAACCGCGGAATTTTGTTTTTCAAAATAAGTATGCACCCCCTGCAGCCACGCGACCAGAAATCCAGTATCACCCACTTCCCTCTAAGAGAAGAAAGCCGAAACGAGTCTTGTTCATAGTGAAGCAGGTTGGTGAACAAAAAATCGGGACAGGTTTCACCGATAGCCAATGCCCTGGGGGCCGAATTGGCCTGCCCCTTTAAATCGACACTGTTTAATATAGCAATGACTATTGCCATGATTATAGCAAGCCGCATCATAGTATTTTTTTTGAATTCAGTTAATATCCCGGGTTTTGTTGCAATGCGGGATTAGTCTGCAGTTCCGATATCGGAATGGGGAAAAGAGCAGCATACGACTTCCAAGTAGAAGGTTTTTCGAGCTGCATAATTCCATCAAGCTTTCCAGTACGCTTAAGGTCAAACCAACGATGACCTGCTTCCGTGAACAATTCCATCCGCCGTTCCTGTGCTACAGCCGCCAGGCATTCATCCTGTGAAATCGTTACAGCCAATGAAGGTAACCCTGCCCTGTTACGAATAACATTCAGGTCATCAACTGCCTCAGTCAGTTCTCCGAGGTGTGCATTTGCCTCCGCCCGAATTAAATACTGTTCTGCCAGTCGCAGCAATGTATAACGTTCCGGGCCTGGAACTGTTAATTTGTATTTGTAAGGAAGATAATATTGTCCGCCTTCATAGGTAACCATCCGTACCCATTTAGTACGTCGCTGATCGTTTGGTTCAAATGAATCAATGAATCCAGGTCTAAAAGGCATAACGGGTATATCCCCATATGCAAAAACGAATGGCTCCCAGATTCTTTCTGTTACCTGGTTAGCCAATTGTAACAAGGCTTCCTGGTTATTTTCAATAGCGTAGTCATTGAGTTCCGACAGCAAACTAAACTGGCCCGACCCGATCACCTCCTGTGCCGCTACTTTTGAATTAGCCCAATCACCCATATATAGATAAACCCTTGCAAGCAAGGCTGTGGCTACCCAGTAATTTGCCCGAATCTTCTTTCCTTCAGAAAAAGCATAATCCTTCTTCAATAAACTTTGCGCATCCTTCAAATCAGACAATATGAGGGCATAAACCTTTGCGGACTCTGTGCGTGCCGCGGATGCATTAATGCTTACAGCAGTAGTCGTTAACAAGGGCACATCCCCGAAAAGATTCACGAGGAACAGGTAGCAATATGATCTCATTAATTTTGCCTCACCTTCATATTGATCACGCGCAGCCGGAGACAATTTGTTGTTATCCTTTAGGCCTTCAACAATACCATTCGCCTGGTATATAATGTTATAAGGAGCCTGCCATGGAAGCGCGCCATTATTGGATTGAAGAGTATTGTTAGCATACTCATCCCACACTGGCACTGAAAAATAACTGTATGAATCGTCGGATGATAGCGCCAAATATGCTGCAAAGGAATTACTCCCGTAAACAAAATCCCGCATATATCGATACATCCCGGCAACGGCATTGTTGGCCGTAGCATCATTGGAAAACACCTGGGATTGTTCGAGTTGATCACCCGCTCCTTCCACTGCGATAAATTTCTTGCAGGATGTGCCAAACAAAAGTCCCAGCAACATCACTGCAATCAATTTAGAAAATGTATAATTATTTCGGTTAGTCATGGTAACATCTTTTTAGAATGAACATTTAATGCCCCCAACAAACATGCGTAAAGGAGGAATCTGTAGCCGTGTGCTGTTTGCTGTTTCCGGGTCAAATCCATTAAACCCCGTTATTGTAAATAAATTCTGGGCCTGGGCATATACAGTAAGTGACTGGATCTTTGCACGCTTCAACCAATCAGAAGAGCAATCATAAGAAATACTGACATTTTTCAAACGCAAATAGGAAGCGTCGCCAAATATGGCGTCCGATTGAATGTATTGTGAAACGGCACTATTAAATTGGGCAAATGGTTTGGGGCTTGAAGATGTTTGCCCTGGCTGTCGCCAGTACTGCATAAACTCTTCAGGAAAATTATAACTTCTGCCTAACTGGCTATAGTAGTAATACATGTTATAACCCTGCTGGCTTACGTACTGCAAAAAGAAATCCAGCTGCATTCGTTTCCATTGCAATGAGTTGTTCAATCCGCCAAACCACCGTGGGTTAGTTTGACCCGCAATCACAAAATCACCGTTTTTGCCATTATGACTGGTCCCCTGCGATAGAACACCATCCTTATTTACATCCTCAACAGCAGGCAAGCCGGTGGCCGGATCTACACCGGAAAACCGAAACCATTGAACGATATTAAGTGACTCTGCCTCTACATACTGGTTAGCATATGATGTGGCTGCAAGGTTGGGGAATGACAACAATTCATTGCGGGGAAGGGAAATATTCAAAGAGGTATTCCATTCGAAGCTTTGCCGCTTAATGTTGCTAGTCGTAAGTTCCAATTCCCAACCACTGTTTTCAACCAGTGCCGGAAGATTGGCCTGGTAACTGGTAAAGCCGGTCATTGCGGGCAGAGGATATCCGACAAGTTGGTTATCAGAGCGGTTACGGTACCATGCAGCCGAAAACAGGACACGATTATCCATCAAGCCAAGTTCAAGAGCTAACTCCAGCTTCCTGTTTACCTCCCATTGGAAGTTGGGATTTGCCAGTTGCGCGGGCAACAATGTATTGGTTGTTCCATAGGGCTGATAACTGTAGTATGTAGCCAGATAGCCGTAATCCGGAATTCCGTCATTTCCTGTGGTTCCATAGCTGCCACGTAGTTTACCGAAACTTAGAAGCGGGAATGTCGCTTTGATGAAGTTTTCGTTGCTGAAAATCCAGGCTGCACCAACACTTCCGAAATTACCGAACTGGCTGCCCGGACCGAATCTTGAGGATCCATCTCGCCGAAAACTTCCGTTCAGGATATACCTATCCCGAAAATTGAATCCAAGCCGGCCAAACGCTGACATATACCTGTACTCATATAACTGGCCTGATTTATTTACGACTGTACCGAAATTGATGTTTTCCAACAATGCATCATTCGCAAAATTATTCAGGATAATACGCTGCGATGATGACTCACTATGCTGAATTGTGCCGCCTACCAGTACATCAAGCGTGCCTAATCCGATCCGCCGCTTATAGGCCAACTGCGGCTCCGCCAGGTAAAGCCGGCTTTGACGGTTTCCGAAATTTGCTGAGGGCGTTTCATTAAGGCCGGGATTTTGAGCTGTTGATGGGTTAGCACTATTTTGTCTCAGGTTAACCTGGTTAAAGCCAGCGTTCAACCGAAGATCCATACCTGGCAATATAGTAAAACGCAGGTTCACACTTCCGTTTAACTGGTCGGTTCGTGTTTTGACATAAGCATTCAGCAACGCGACATAGTTTGTAAATCCAGGTGCCCAATAATACTTGCCTGTTGTATCATAAACGGGGTAGTTCGGAACTGCTGCTGCTACATCCGCAAGAAATCCGGGAGTGAATCCACTCAGTTTGTTGTAATTCGTAGTAAAGTACATGCTGCTACTTACCTGGAATCGTTTATCAGGAGACTGGTGCCCAACGCTCAGGTGCGTAGCTATCCGCCGATAGCGGTTATCACCCGGAAGGACGACGCCCTCCTGGTGATAGGTACCGCTTAGCAGGAACTGCGTTTGTGCATTACCCCCTGTTAATGAGGCAGTGGCAACAGTTCGGGTTGTATTATCACCCATATACCAATCTTGCCAGTCCGTGAGTTTAGTGGAATCCCAGACCAGCAAATCAGGCGAATTGCCTGGTGTCGGAGTTATTGCACTATTAGCGAGTCCGTCGCGCCGCGCTTGTGCGTATGCGGTCCACCCAGCATAGGGAACAAACCTGCTCACCGAACCGAATCCTCCCTGCACATCTACCTGCAGGTTTGTTTTCCCGGCTTGCCCCTTTTTTGTCGTTATGAGAATAACCCCGTTGGCTGCCCGGCTGCCGTAGATCGCCGTGGCATCGGCGTCTTTCAACACCTCGATACTCGCGATGTCTGCGGGATTCAACATGTTCAGCGGGCTTCCATTACTTGTTCCATCGCCATTTGGACCTGGCACTACTTCCATCGGCTGGGAAACAAAAGGCACACCGTCTACCACGTACAAAGGGTTATTATTCGCAGCAATGGAATTTTGCCCGCGGATCCTCACTGTAACAGGCGAACCAGGCAGTCCATTCCCCTGTGTGATCTGTACGCCGGGAGCTCGCCCGATCAGTGCCTGCAAAACATTTGTTACCGGCTGCTTCGCAATAACTTCTGAACTTACCTTACTGATGGAGCCCGTACTCAGGCGTTGTGTTGTGGTACCATAACCGATAATGCGTACCTCATCCAGCTTTTGATTTTGAACGGCCAGCCGAATGATCATTTCCCTCGTAGTAACAGCCTTTACCCGATGTGACTGGTAACCCACATTACTGATCACAAGCGTACTGCCTTTTGGAATGCCAGGCATCCGGAATCCTCCATTGGCAGCAGAGGCCACGGTCTGGCCTGTTTCTTCAACAGTGATGGATGCCCCTTCAAGTGGCTCATCCTTTTCGGTTAGAATCCGGCCTGCGACTTCGATGTGCGAGGTATCCAGGGGTGCCGGGCTGGTGGTTCGCTCCCGGACGATGATCACTTTCCCATCGCGGTGATAAGACAGTGGCTGACCTGTAAAACAGATTACCAGGACTTCCTCAATGCTGGCATTCTTTACGGCAATATCCACCTTCCTGGCCTGCGACATCAGATCTGAACTATAAAAAAAGAAATAGCCGCCTTGCCGGTAGATGTCTACAAAGAGCTCCGGCAGGGTCGCTTGTTTGCGCGACAATGTAAGGCGCTGGCCATAGGTGTTGGCTGACAGTTGCAGGCAGCCGGCGAGCATAAACAGAAATAGCAGTTTCAGCATACGAATCCATTTGGCAGTTTTGGGCGTCACCAGAGGGCACGGCATGCGTTTCCCATAAGCAGTTAATTGCATACTTTTGGTCAATTAGGGTTAACAATAAGTTTCCTGACTTGGAGGCAATAGTTGATCCTCTGCCGGATTCTGGTGATGACAGGACCCGGCTTTTTTTTTACCGGCGATCAGTGTGTTGCCGGATGCTCTCAGTGATGGACTAGTGAGTGACTTGTTTTCTTATGGGTTTACGGTTACGGTATTTCCATTTATTTCAAAGTGCATCTTTCCGCCTTTCTCGAGTAAGGACAGGAGCTTTGATAAGGGTAGGTCACGGGGAAGAATACCCGAATACCTTTCCTGTATTGGTGCAGTAAAATGAACGTCGATCGGGTACCAGCGTGCCAGCTCTGTCATGATCGTTTCATAGGTTGCATTCTCGAACCAGAATACTGCTTTTCGCCAGGCGATAATTGGTTCTGTATCGACCTCAAGTTTCTGAATGCCCTGCTGCCGGACAATGGCCTGCTGACCAGGAACAAGACGAACTGTTTCTTCGCTGCGACGGATGATCACCCCGCCTTCCACCAATGTGGTTGCTGACTCGCCTTCGTCTTTATAGGACTGGATATTGAATTGTGTACCGGTAACTTCTGTGGAACTGCCGGCAGCCCGCACAATAAACGGCTGCGCTTTATTGGTTGCCACTTCGAAATAAGCTTCTCCAACAAGCTCCACTATACGCTGGAGTCCGGTAAACTTTTCAGGGTAAGTAAGCTGGGTTGTTGCATTCAGCCAGACCCTTGTGCCGTCGCCCAGCACCAGGTTGAACTGTTTTCCCCTCGGGGTCTGAACCGTATACAATTCCGGGGTAGTGGTAACTGCGCCATCGTATGAAAGACTTCCCTTGCCGACGGAATCTAACCGGTAAGTACCGTGTCCCACTGAGTTTCCCGGCGCGATGCTATCGAGTGTTATAACCCGCCCCCCTGCTCCTACCAGAACCACACTATTGTGACCTGGAAGTATTTCTGCGATTGGTTGGCGGCTGGCAGTGCTATCGGATGGTGTAGCTTGTCGTTGCATATAAAAATAGGTACCGGTCATCACCAGGCCGATAACGGCAGCGGCTACGGCATAGCGTGCCCAGTACGAAAGCCGCGGCCGGGCTTTTTCAATTTGTTTGATCCTGTTATTAATAACCACCCAGTTGGGGTCGGGATCCCGCAGCTGCAAGGATTGAATCATGGCATCCCACTCCATGTCGTTGCTCAGGTCATCAAACAGGATCTGGTTCTCTGTTGAAGCGTTGAGCCACTCACCTAGGAATGCCACTTCCTCCTCCGTCAGGATCTCTCTTTGCTGGTATCGCCAAAGGATGGAAACAATATTTGAAGTACTGGCCATTTTCAGAAACGTATCGGTGTGATGGTTTATAGTAAAACCTCCAATTGGCATTTTTTGACTACAAGCAGGCAAAATATTTTTTTGCGCCCGGTCTAAAGAAAACTCTTAGCGTCATTAAAAATACCTTTTTGAGGCCCGCGGTAAGTGAGTTGAAGTCTAAATATCTTTTGTCTTCAGCGATGTGGTTTTTGTCTGAAATGCAGCACTTCCCTGTTTAAACTGCCGCTAATATTACCTGGATGATGACCTCAAACAGGCCCATGGATTTCAACCAGCCTTCCTTTTGGAAGACAGCCCGGATGCGCTTCAGTGCCCGTTGTTGTTGTGTGCGAATGGTATTCACGGAGAGGTTCAGTTGCTGCGCTGCCTCCGGGATGGTGAGACCTTCCTGGTAAAGGAGCATAAATACCTGGCGCATTTGTGCGGGCATATCAGCAGTTTGGAGTAACGCGAGTTGAATGAGCTCCGCCCTTACCTGCTCAGCGTCTTCAAGAGGGATTTCTGTTTCTGACAGGTATGCGAATTCAGTATGGTTTGCGGCGCTACGCTTTTCCCTCCGGATAATTGTCAGGCATCTATTGCGGGTTACTTTATATAGAAAGGCTACAATGGATTTTATATCGGCAAAGGACTGCCGTCTTTGCCAGAGCTTTACAAAGCTTTCCGCAACCACATCTTCAGCAGCTGCCTCGTCGTGTAAAAGCCGGTTCGCATAGGCATACAGCGAGTAGTATTGAAGGTTATAGAACGCCTTCAGGGCTTTTTCCTGACCAGAGCGAAAGTCATGAAGAAGTCCTTCGACAGAAGTGTATGAATTGAGCTGGATCATAGAGCCTTTAAGTGGTCTCCATCGCTTGCCTGCAAAAACAAATCTAGAAAATATTCTAATACCTGTATAGGAAGGCATGGATCTTTCTTTTGCGTCCTTGCAACTGAATGGCAAAGGGAATCCAAAAGCATAAATTAGATCTCTACATCATCGCCCAGGTGACAAAACTGAGAACCGAGCTTGGCTATACGCAGGAAGATATCGCCATTCACCTGGAAGTTTCCACCGGTTATATTGGCCAGGTCGAGAGTCCCAAATCAAGAGCCAAGTATAATATTCATCATCTTAATGCACTGGCGAAGTTGTTCAAATGCTCGCCGAAAGATTTTATGCCGGAGAAGCCGATGTGAGGGGGAAATTTCTCTCGAAAACATGTCGTTCATGCACGGCCTACGCGTAAATCATTACTGTTCATGTACAAATTCTATAGTTCCGCTCCGCTAATTCTCCGCTTATTCTATAGTTATTTACTCATTCGGCAGTACTCTTTTCAGCACCGCGCTATAGTATATTAGTCTTTATCTCAACACTCTCCCGGCTTTAACCCGTTACTATGATGGCTTCGAGGACATTTGCCATGAACCTCATACCCTGGAATTCAATATGAAAAAGGAAATAAGGAAGAAACCCGGGAGACTTCCTGAAATAAGACAGGAAATAAACTATTTTGCTTTTTATCATGGCACCCTCAACCAACTATAGCGAACATTTCAGACATATCAGCAATATCGATCTATTGCACATCCTTGAAAACCCGGATCAGTACCAGGAATCTGCAATTGAATCTGCGAAACTGGAATTTGCCAATAGACAACTGTCCGAAGCGGAATTAAATGATGCCAAGGAACTTCTGAATTCCAATGCAAAAAGAAAGGAGAAGCAAAAAGAAAAAGTAAAAATAGTTGTTAGTAATGTCCAGGATACCGGTTCCTCATTGCTCGAAACTTTAAATCCAATTCAAAACGACACTTCACCAATAGAAAAGATCATACGATTGATCGTAATTGTATTTACAGCACTATTCCTCTATCAAATTACCTACGAGTATAAAAATTTAATTCTATACATAGAGGATATCCCAGGATTCCCAATGATAAGCTTCTTATATCTGTTTCCCATTGTCATTTTACCGATTGCTGTCTGGAATTTTTGGAAAAGGAAATCAATTGGCTGGATGCTGCTGACTATCTTTCTCTGCTATTCAATAGCCGGCACACTATTGACAGTTTATCAATATTTATCGTGGCAACCTTCTGGATATTCCGGTCTTGACAATTTATTTCCAAGACCTTCTCCTACAGTATACCTCCTTCATCTTTTGTTCCTGACCGGAACCTTATATGTCATCTGCAAAGAAGACATGAGGAATATATTCTTAATTAACAAGAATAAAATGCAAAAGACAATTGCTATAAGTTCTGTTGCAACTTTCCTTCTCTTTTTGGCAAATTCCTTATGACAAACTACTTTGAGTTAAGATTGAAAGTCGAATAATAAAGCGCTTATATCCAATAACTTACGACGCGCTATAATAGGTATTGTAAGCTTCCCATAAAACTAGGCCATCAGGAATTAGAGTTTTTCGGTTTTTCAAGTACTTTATCCACGAATCGGTCCCCTTCAATGTTTGAGGGATTTCCGGTCACCGCTTGCGGATAAAGCTGAGGATCCTGATCCAGGCTTTGGTAATACTTTTCAGCATATCGTACCGGTGA
>NZ_JSVC01000037.1 GCF_000814475.1 Flavihumibacter solisilvae
GCCCCTCATGGCCGATGGTACTGCTATACCAGGCGGGAGAGTAGGTAGGTGCCATATTTATTTAAAAAAGCCTTTCAGGAAACTGAGAGGCTTTTTTATTTTATACCAGTTTCTGTGCCCCAACCAACGGATTCCTGATTTGTGCTGTCAGTCAAATCTAAAATCCTTATGATGTTTACTCGCCTTATCCTCTTTGTAGTAGTGTTCGGTCCTATCGCCTCCTGTAAAAAATCTGATGACAAGCCAGCTCTATATCCTAAGGGGCAATATCATGGTACATTCCAGCGGATGCATATAGAAAGCAGCCAGGTTGCAAGCGTAACACTAGACTTTGATTTCCCATATTGGACAGGAACAAGTTCGATTCCGAAATACCCCGCACTGGCAAACGGCACTTTTCGCTATAAAGATGACGCGCTTGAATTTACCAACAGATCTCCCTGGACTGCCGATTTCGACTGGACCCTGATTCTGGATGGCATGTACCTGGAGCAAAGAGGCGGAGACAGCCTTCTATTTACCAAAAGCTATGGTAATGGTTGGGTTGATGTTTATAAGCTCAAAAAAGTTAAGTAAACGCTTTGCAGTACATAAAAAAAGGCCTGGCAATGCCAGGCCTCTATCTTGGGATATATCAGAACTAATTAATAGTCACGACCACCGCCGCCGTATCCACCACGGCCGCCACCGTAACCACCGCCACCGCGGTTGCCACCACCGTAGCCACCACCGCCGCCACGGCTTCCACCACCGCCACCGTAGCCACCACGGCTTCCACCGCCGCCGCCACCGAAGCTCTTTTTCTTGAATCCACCACCGCCACCGCCTTCACGGGGCTGAGATTCATTTACCACAATGCTACGACCCATAACTTCTGTGCCGTGCAATGCTGAGATTGCTGCATTACCAGCTTCAGAATCGGTCATTTCAACAAAACCGAAACCTTTGCTGCGGTTGTTGTTGAATTTGTCTGTAACGATTTTAGCGGAAACTACTTCGCCGTAAGGGGCGAACATCTCCTGCAGATCTTGCTCAGTTAAATCCCAACTGAGGTTGCCAACGTAAATGTTCATTTTCTATTTTTTTTTGAACCAATAAATAACCCATAATGAAGCACAGTGTTGCAAAAAAGCCAGAAACACATTTACTTGGAAACGCTCTGGGAAGTCTGAAACTGTAAAGATCATTAAGGAACCTGATACGAAGTTAATGAATAAGTTTTGAAACATACAAAATCAGATAATATAAAAAGCCCCGGAATATGCCGGGGCTCTTACATGGTTGAAAGTCAGCTTATTCTGCTACGACTTCGAATTCAACCTCCGTATTTTTACCATTTCCAAAGTCAATTGTGGCCTTATACTGGCCCAATTCCTTCACTTCATCAGCAATGGTGATCTTCTTGCGATCGATTTCGTAACCTTTCTGCTCACGGATAGCACGGGCAATCTGGAGCGAAGTAACGCTTCCGAAGATTTTTCCGCTGGTACCGGTTTTAGCACCGAGCTTAAGTGCGCCTTCCTGCAGTTTAGCTACTACCTGGTTGATTTCAGCCAGCATTTTCTCTTCTTTCTTCCGCTTTACTTTCAGCTTTTCTTCCAGTTGCTTGAGGTTAGAAGGAGATGCCTCAACCGCGAGTTTTTTCGGGATGAGGAAGTTACGGGCATAACCATTTTTCACGGTCACCAGTTCATTGGCGCCGCCCAGGTTATCTACGTCTTGAATAAGAATTACTTGCATTGTTTTTTCTTTAGTATCCCAGAGCCCAATCATTTTAAGGTGATTCAGACTGTCTCCGCGTTGCGGATTAGGGAATGGTTACTAGATAATTCAAAATAAAAATTAAAAAGAAAAAATTGCCTACCATCAGGTTCCCTAATTATTCGGGATGGTCGCAATTTTGACTTTTTAATTTTGAATTTTTACTTTAAAAGGTCAGTTACGTAAGGCAGGATGGCCATCTGACGGGCCTTTTTCACTGCATCTGCAACTTTCCGCTGAAATTTCAGGCTGTTACCGGTAATCCTGCGGGGGAGCATTTTACCCTGCTCATTCAGGAACTTTTTGAGGAACTCGCCATCTTTGTAGTCAACATACTTGATACCATATTTCTTGAAGCGGCAGAATTTCTTCGCACGCTTTTCAGTTTTAATGGCGGTCAGGTACTTAATTTCATTCTTTGCCATGATTAAGCCTCCACTTTTTCAGTTCCTGTAGGTACGCCACTTCTCTTTTTTCCATTATACTCAACGGCGTATTTGTTGAGCACAGTGAACATCTGACGCAGTACATTGTCGTCACGCAGAAGCTGAATCTTCAACTTCTCATTGAAGTCGGATGGCGCTTTGTATTCCATCACCCAGTACAAACCAGTGGTTTTTTTCTGGATGGGATACGCCAGTGATTTCAGTCCCCAGGGATTAGTGTTTACCAGTTCGCCACCATTTGCAGTAACGAGATCGATAAACTTTTTCTGAGCGGCTTTGTAGTCTTCCTCACTCAGAACTGGGGTAAAAATCACCATCAATTCGTAATTGTTCATGATCCGTGATTTGATTAAATAAAAATTATGGGCTGCAAAGGTACGTAAAACAAGCTATATGACCAGACTGGGCGGCTTTTTTTTCAGGAAGTCATGGGCTTAACCGGTTAAAATGGATAACCGATGGCAATATTCAGAATAAGATTTTCTTTTCTCCAGGCAGGATCGCCAAACCTGATGTCTTTTATAACCCAGCGTTCTCCCTCGGGCAGCCAGGGTTTGCGGAGCGGCATCGCGAGGTCAAACCGGAGAATAAGGATGCTGGCATCAAGTCGGAGGCCGATTCCTGTTCCGACTGCAAGTTCAGGAAACATATGTCCAAACCGGAATTTTGCGCCCGGCTTCTCAGAATTTTCCCGTTGAAGCCAGATGTTCCCGGCATCAAAAAAAACAGCGCCCTGTAGTATATTAAAAATTTTTATGCGTGCTTCTGAGTTCATTTCGAACTTGATATCCCCGGCTTCATTTGCGGTGTAGGTACTTACTTGGCTCTGGTAGGTGCCCGGGCCCAGGGTTCTCGCCCTGAAGGCACGAACACTGTTGCTTCCCCCGATAAAGAACTGTTTTACGAACGGAAGTGAGTTACTGTTTCCATAAGAATATCCATACCCCGCGAAGATCCTGTTTGCCCAGATGATACGCCTGCTGGCCCGCATATAATACCGTGCATCTGCGAATACACGAACATACTGTGAAAAAGGATCGTTCATAAAATACTTGATTCCGTCGCCTTCCTCCTTTTTGAAAAGGCCGATAATATTTCCGGAGATGTCGATATTGCCAGTGAGCAGGACGGTATGTGGTTTACCGGTCATCTGTGTATTGTAATTCACCGTGTAATTCGCACCGAGAATGAACTGTTTCTCGATAGATTGCGCCAGAGTTGGATCATCTTCAAGTATTTCTTGGAAATCCGCTGTGATTTTACTTGGTTTTATATAAGAAATTGCAACAGGGTTAAGAACATGATCCAGGAAGACCGTACGCCGCCACAGATAACCATACTGGATTGTAAAACTGTTGAGATTATACAGGTCTGGCCTGCTGAGCAGCTCATACCCTGCACTGATCCTGGTTCGGGGAACATACCGTGTCCGGGGATTTAACTTGATAAAAGGGAGAATAAACCGCGGAAAACTGATAGCAACTTCACCATCGACGGTATAACCGGAAGTATTTACCTGGTCTGCACGTTTACCACCAACCTGCCAGTCGAACCCCGCTGAGAGTTTGACCTCCAGCCTGTTTGCCCGACGCAACCAGTTGCGGTTAATCGACGTTAGTTTTACCTGGCTTCCAACATAGTTGTTTGACTTTGAATTTCCTGATAACTCAAGCTGGATGCCGTACTGCGGCAGAGGTGTACAAAAGAATTCTGCCCACAGCTTTGATGTATCCAGGCTTCTGGTGAACTGACCCTTCACAAATTTAAATGTTCCCATGTCCATCAGTCGCTGCACGGTGATATCATGTGAAGACAGTTGATAAACGCTGTCTTCCTTAAGGTATACGATTCTGTCCAGTACGCGGGGGACGAAAATTTTGTCAGGATCTGCTACGCGGTAATGTCCAAAGTCAATGGTCGGTGCATTTTGCAGTCGCCGGTCTTTTTCCAGCGTATACCCGGGATATATGATCACTCTTGAAAGACTATAGGGCATTAATGCCAGTTGGGGTGTCGTTTCTTTTACTTTTACATAAAGTGCTACCTGGCCTTTATGCGTGGAATCAACTTCAACCAGAACATTCTCAGGTACAAAATAGTAATAGCCTCTTTCCTTTAGTTCAGCATGAATGCGTTCCCTTTCCTGTGTGATGCGATCAAGGCTGTAGTTCTCGTCTTTTTTAAGAACGCTTTTGTCTGAAACCTCCCTGATAGCCATACCGAGTGCGGAACTGTCCACATCAAACTCGACAAACTTGATCGTATACCGGTGATTGGGAGTGATGGTGTATTTAAGCGAAGCTTTTTTCTTCCCCTTATTTATGACTTTGCTTTCGACCAGGGATTGGAAATATCCATTATCCTCTACATAATGCTGTAATACGGCACCGGTGTATCCCGGCTTCACCTGGCTTAACAACACCGGGGCTTCACCCCATTTTTTACGAAGCAGGTAATTCAACCCTTTTCCTTTCGGTTCATTGCCCAGGTTATATAACCATAATTTGACTGGCATTCCAAGGAACTTCCGGTTTGTTTTCGGGCGGATCTTGCCATCCATAACTTCCTCAAGTGCCGCGTAATCTTTCGGCTTCTTTCCTTTCCAGATGATATCACTGCCAGTATAAAGCCGATCATCTTTCGGGACAGACCGGGTTGTGCTACATCCTGTAATAAATACAACAACAATCAATATGGCTAAAATCCGCTGTATCATTTTATCTTCTTTGCTTCCTGTTCTTTTTTTGCTTTCTGAAATATCTCCCTGAACTTATCGTAATCCATTACCAGTATAAAGGACAGGCCGGTTTCGATGATCTGTCCTTCCAATACAGCATCTGTCTGGTTGCGCTGATATGCCCGCATCTTGTACCTGCCGTCGCGACTGAGCGCATAATCAACCGATACGTCTCCAATCAATGCGCTGGCGTTTGAAGCGTTGGCGCCCGCAATGCCGATATTCGAACCGATAGCCACAGTAAGCCTGTCATTAAATAATGTTTTGGATGCACCGACATTGAGCGTTGTCAGTTCGGATCTTTCCCCCGATGAGTAGTCCTCCTGTGTCTGAAGGTCAAACGTCAGGTCTATGCCTTTGATCAGGTTACCAGCCAGGTTATTCAACTGTTGTGACAGTATCTTACTAACACTTCTTTTCGCTTCATAGCCAAGACCGCCACCACCACCTTCAAATGTATTCAGCGGATCTTCTGCGATAAAAGTTTGTAGTATCAATAATCCCATAACCTGCTTGTTTAGCTGGGATGGAATGTTATTGATCTGCTTAAGCCGGGTGTACATTGCCCCGTTGAAGATGTTACGATCCTTTTCTTCCATATCGAGCCGGAAATTTATTTCCGGCTTCATAAGCTGGTCTTTGATAATGAGATAAACTTCAACCGGTACACGTTGTTTCAGGCGGTTCCTGTTTTCAGAAACTGTGGTGACCTGGTCGCCGATGAGATCGATCGCTGAAGCGCGAACAACATGTTTGGCGGTTATGTCGACTTCTGCTTTCAGCGGGTCACCGTTCCATGTGATACTGCTACCTTTGTCTATCGTGAATGTTCTTTTGATTAACTGGTTGAGCGACATTTCATATTTCCCCTCGTCAATTTCATATTTTCCGGTAAGTGTCATTTTGCTGCTGGGTTCAATTGAAAGACTGAGACTCGCTGCTCCCTTCGTCTCGAGATAATCGCCGTTTACCCTGTCTATCACAATGGTGATGGTAGATGCTTTTGTTATTTCAACATCGCCCGAAAATGCAAATCCTTTCAGCTCATTGTTTAATAAAGTATCGCTGACTTTTCCATCCAGCAATGACGAATCGGGCGGATTATCCCGGTCCACGAATATTATTACTCCTTCCCTTGATACGATCCCCATTTTTTCTTCAGGCAGTACAACAGTTACATTTGATTTATCGAGAAGCTTGACTGACATGTTGATCCTGGGAAGATCTTTATTCCCACTAATTTTAATCCTGCTGTCGATATGAGCAGGACCATAAAACATTTGCTCATCATTCAGCTTGGGACCAAGCACACGAAAGTCGGTTGTGTTTACATTCAGGTCGAAGGCAAAATTGCTGTAGTCTGTGGTTACAACGTGACCATCGATCACAGCTTTTCCGCCCAGGCTGTCGGTTATGGTGAAATTATTGAACCTGATCCCACTTTCGTCAAACACCAGTGCTTCATTTTTTAAGGTAAGCATGCTGTTAAGAAAGGTTACGTTTCCGCTTGCATTATTAAAGTTGAGCTGGCCGCGGACTTCGGGTGTGGATGGCTTTCCTTTTACTGTTATATTTCCGTTCACCGCTCCGCTTAGTTTGCTTGCCTGTCCCATTGTGAATGGTTCGGCAGCTGCGAGGTTAAGACTGTTTAGTTGTACGGTAAAATCCATAACTGAGGCATAGGTCCCATTGATATTTACATCATTACCGTTACCGGAAATTTTTGCATTCACCTGGTACTGGCCCTGGGAAGGGGTGGTCAGTTTAACATCAAGTGCACCTACAGTAACACCAGTTACAGTCAGACTGTCAATCCTGACATTTGCATCCACAGAGCTCTGCCCCGATTGATTTACCATACGGATTTCTCCATTCAGCAGCCCTTCTGCCAAAGAAGTATCCTGATCAAGCATATTGGTTATTGTTGAAATACGAAAGTTTTCAAGCTTTACCAGGAGTGGGGGAAAGGAAGAGCCTGCTACACTGTCCGTTACAATCGTAATTTTTTGTTGTTCTGATTGCAGGAACAATTTTGCTTTTTCGAGAGTTCCTTTCCTGAAACTGATGACGTTGTTTTCACCCGTTGTGAAAGTTATTTTGTCAAGCAATAATTGCTGCGCAAGCATGATGTCGTATCCATTTTCATTCAGGAACCTGATATTTCCCGCGACAAGATATTTAAGCGAATCCTTCTTGTCCCTCAACGACAGTTCCCAGTGCATATTTCCATTGTCTGCGCCCGTACTGAAAACAGTTCTCTGAACTGCAAGACTGGGATGTCGGACCTGGGCCAATCCGAGGGTGCCATGTAGTGAGTCAACATCAGATTTAAGTTCGAGAGCCAAACTATCGATCCGGAATTCACCATAACGTACAAACGGGAGCTTTCCATTAATAACCAGCAAGCTGCTGTCAGTATTCAGCCGGCCTTCCACAACGAAAGGTCGCGGCATGTGCAGGTCAGGAGCGAGTTCTTCGAGGCTCTTCGGCCATTGAAGTGACGCGAAGAAATCTGCCTGCTGTTTTCGTTGTGTGCGGGCTGCAGCGGTTGCCGAGTCTGGTGAACGGACATGTTTCTTTACAAGAGTAATGGCATCAGCAAGCATCGTGGTATAATCATAATCACCTGTAATATTGGCCCAGCCAAAAGGACTTGCAAAATCGATTCGTTGAACACCGCTTTCGGCTTTGGCTTTCACCTGGATACTGTCGAGCACATAAATATTACTCCCGTCTGCGACCTGGATCCTCGTAGCATAAAAATTGCCGTTAAGATTGCGTGGCTTGCTGTTCACCAAGTCAACATCAAATTCACCCTTCATTACGAAGGGAGAGGTTGACATACCAATTGCTTGCAGGTCTACCCTGTCAACTTTAATCGCCCCTGCAACAGTAGGAAAGGAGTCAGACACATTTCCCCGAAGCTGGACTGATGCAGCAAGGTTTGAATCCCGGCTAATGACGTTTGCCAGGTAATCACCATTATTCAATTGTGCCTTGATGTCTATGTCGTGATAGTTATAACCACCATATTGAGCGGAAAAGATCCTAACGTCTGCATCTGTCTTCATTTTACGATAGTCGAAACCCTGGCCTTTGATTTTACCACGAGCCACCAGCTTTCCCAGGCTTGTATCGTTGATCCATTTGCCAATGTTCATATCGATGGATTTCACTTCCAGGTCGTAAGTGCTCCTTTCTTTATCTGAATAATTGTTCAGCCGGCCATTGAACACTGCATTACCAAAGCTTGAACGAACAGACAGGCTGGTATTCGCATAGGTCATGCCTCCGGCGAAGCTGCCTGTAATCGCGAGCTGATCGGGCAGACTGATGCTTGAGGGAATAGTACCTTCGGGTACCCAGGACCGGATGGAACGATTTCCTGTCTGGATATTTACACTAGCGAGACTGGCATTGAGCCGTTTTGAATCTGTAACATGAGTAACCGTGCCACTTGCAAGAATATCATTTCCTGCATTGTCACGAAAGTGCAGGCCGCTTATGGTCAATTGCCGGAGAGTACCTGTTATTTTGCCATTAAGGTCGACCTGTTTGTTCCAGACTCCTCTGAGGTTTTTATTATTGCGGTATTCAGGAATAAAATAGAGTGCCTCTGAAAGAACGAGTTTCGTGCGGTCAAGATCAGCTGTGATTGCAGTGGACGGCAAATCATTTTTCAATGCACTCCATGATGCAACCTTAATCTGCAGTTTTTTTGCAATCCGGCTCTCATTGGTTTCAAGCAGCAGATTGTCCAGCAGTGCACCATTGTCCGAAAAGCTGATCCTGGCTTCACCGCGTTTAACTTCAAATCCCGATTGGTCACGAACGTTTAGTTGTTTAAGTTCTGCGCTGGTAAGGCTGTCTGAATACAGAAGCTTTGATATGTCCAGGTTAAGGGGACTAAGCAAGAAATGATTGTAGTCAAAAGCATGGCTATACGCAGTGCGCGGTTTTGTATGGTCATCGAAGCGGATACTTCCCCCAGCAATACGCACGTCTGATGCCTGTATCACCCAATTCTGTCCTGTTGAATCAATCCTGGCAGCGGTTGTGTCCGCAGGAGCCTTCATGGCAACAAATCCGATGGGAGAGTTGATCTCCAGCGAGCTCATTTTAATGGCCGCCCGTCCCAGGTCAATGGATGCAAGTTTCAGTTGCAGTTCAGGAAGGCTCCAGCCGGTGCGTATACCGGCTGATGCATCAGTGAACATGAAGCTGCTCTGCTGAATTTTAAGGAGTTTCGTTTTGAGCAACATAGCTGATGAGCCCGGCGCTGTGGAACTGGCAGTATCACTTTGCTTTTCCGGCTTGTAATCCAGCGTAACAAACCCTGCCAGTCTGTCTAATGTGATTGCCCTGAATTCATATAAACCTGCAGGAGGCTCGAAATCCTTAATGTTGATTCCCAGGCTCCCCAGGCTGATTACTGAATGAAGTCCACCAACGTCATCATGATATCTTAATTTAAGGTTGGAGACTTTTAGCCGGCCAATTTCAAATTGCAGCGGAGTTCCGGAAGTATCTTTTGCTGTAACTGTGGAAGTATCACCCACGAAACTGTCCAGTATAAACTGGTAGTTAAGTTTTTCCTTGTCCGTAGTATACACATTTACAAGTATCTTATCCCAATTCAGGTCATGGATTACGAGACGGTTCCTGAAAAGAGCAAAAAGATCATAACGGACGGAAAGGGAGCCACTGTACAGCAGCGGCTGATGCTGGCGGTCGGCAACATAAAAACCGTCTATCCGGAGCTGGGAAAACCACACAAGGCGAATCCTGCCAATATTGACATCTGTGTTCAGTTTGTCCTCAAGGTAGTTTTCAGCTTTATCACGAATGAGCTGCTGCGCAGGGCCAGTTTGCAGCAGTAGTAGCAGCAGGACAGGAAGAGTGCATATTATGAGCAGAAACCATAGGAGCCACTTTACCCAACGGGGCACACGAGGCGGATATAGCCTGATTACTTTCAATTGATTTACTGATTCTTATACATCTAAAATACTGCGAATGGGGAATAAAAGATCCTCCTATATTATATGACATGAATCAGGCCATTCTGCCAATTTTGCGGCTTTTGATGCCCAAAAGGGCTATGGCACCCCATTTGTTTACGGCACTTACCACTAAAATGCAAAAAATGGCCATGCAAAAAGGAAGCATACGCGTACAAACAGAGAATATTTTCCCCATTATTAAAAAGTTCCTCTACAGTGAACATGACATTTTCCTACGGGAGCTTATCAGTAATGCGGTAGATGCCACACAAAAGCTGAAAACACTTGCTTCAATAGGAGAGGCAAAAGGTGAGTTGGGCGATATGTCCATTACCGTTAGTCTGGACCCGGCGGCAAAGACCATCACAATATCCGATAAGGGTGTTGGAATGACTGCTGGGGAAGTGGATAAGTATATCAACCAGGTGGCTTTTTCAGGTGCCGAGGAATTTCTGAACAAGTATAAGGGCCAGAATGAGAACAATATAATCGGGCATTTTGGATTAGGATTCTATTCGTCCTTCATGGTGAGTAACCAGGTGGAGATAGTCACAAAAAGCTTCAAAAACGAAGAAGCGGTGAGATGGGAATGTGATGGCAGTCCGGAGTATATACTTGAAGAAACGACCAAAGAACAGCGGGGTACTGATATTGTTTTGCATATCAATGAAGAAAGTACGGAATTCCTGGATGCAGGCCGAATCAACACTGTTCTCAAAAAGTTTTGTCGGTTCCTTCCGGTACCTATCTTTTTTGAAGGTAACCAGGTAAACAACCCTGTTCCGGCCTGGACGCGCAAACCTTCCGAGCTGACTGCGCAGGATTACCAGGATTTTTATAAGGAGTTGTATCCTTACAATGAGCCACCTCTTTTCTGGATCCACCTGAATGTTGATTATCCTTTCAACCTGACGGGCATACTGTACTTCCCAAAGATCAAACAGAGCTTTGAGATCCAGAAGGATAAAATCCAGTTATACTCAAACCAGGTATTCGTAACCGATGAAGTGAAGGATATTGTTCCGGAATTCCTCATGCTTTTGCAAGGGGTCATTGATAGCCCGGATATCCCTTTGAATGTTAGCAGGAGCTACTTGCAGGGTGATCCCAATGTGAAGAAGATTAATAATCACATCACCAAAAAGGTGGCTGACAAGCTAGAGGAAATCTTCAATAGCAATCGCAGCGAGTTTGAGGAAAAATGGGAGAACCTGGGCTTGTTCGTGAAATATGGAATGATGACCGACGATAAATTCCTGGAGAAGGCAAATCGTTTTCATATTATGCAGGATGCCGTAAGTGGAAGCTTCTACACACTGGAAGAATACAAAACTGCTACGGAAAGCCTTCAGAAAAATAACGAAGGGAAGCAGGTTATTATTTATGCAACCGATACGGTTCAGCAGGATGCGTTCATTAAAGCAGCGGTTGACAAAGGTTACCGCGTTGTTAAGCTGGAGACGATTGTGGACGCAGCATTCATTAACCAGATGGAAATGAAGTGGAATGATGTACATTTTATCCGGGTGGATGCTGATATCGCCGACAACCTGATTGACAAGCAGGAAAGTTCAGCTTCGGTATTAACTAATGAGCAGGAAGATCAATTAAAGAAATTATTCGAACATCAGCCGGCAGGCTTGCATATGACAGTTGAAATGAAGGGGCTTAGTCCGGAAGCGCCGCCTGTTGTGGCCACAAGACCGGAGTTCATGCGAAGAATGAAGGACATGGCAGCAGTAAGCGGACCAATGGGAAGCTTCTATGCATCCATGCCAGACGAAGTGACCCTGACTGTTAATGGTAATCACCCCATTTACCAGCAGATATTGTCGCAAAAGGATGCTGGCCAGCAGGAAAAGATGACCAGGAACCTGGCAGACCTGGCCTTATTATCACAGGGATTGCTGAAAGGTGCTGCATTGACGGAATTCATAGCTAGAAGTGTCAACCTGATGGATTCAAGAGGAGAGTCGAATATCAGCAACTCTTAATTGCAGGTGCTTGTTGCCATTCCATTCATTTTCTTCAAGAGTGAAAACGACATCAAGCGGAAGGTTTTTCTCCAGAAGGTGAAATTTGTCGGCCATGCCGAAACCAATGCCTGAGAAGATGATGTTGCCCTGAACGAGGCTGAATTTTATATGCTGGTCTTTGACCACGCGGCTCCAGCCATTATTCTGAACCCCTCTGGCAATCCAGAGGGGTTTTGTGTTTTCCGGACCGAAGGGTTCCATTTGCCTGATGATATTATAGAAGGCTGGTTTGAGGTCTGAAAACCTTATTTCGGCGTCGATGATCGTTTCCGGCACCATTTGTTCTGCACCGATACTGGCTGCTACCACTTCTTCGAACTTCAGCCGGAAAGCTTCCACGCTTTCTGGAAGCATCGTCATTCCTGCAGCTGCAAAGTGTCCTCCATAGCCCAACAGGTGTTCCCGACAGGCGTGAATGGCTTCATATAGGTTAAAACCTGCAACGCTCCTGGCGCTGCCTGCAACGATGTCTCCGCTTCGGGTAAGCACTATAGTTGGACGATAATAACGATCAACCAGCCTGGAAGCGACGATTCCCACCACCCCTTTGTGCCAGTGTGGCTGAAAGACAACAGTTGACTTCCTGTTAGCGCGCAGATGGTCGGCATCGATCATGGCAAGAGCTTCTTCCGTAATGAGCAGGTCGGCCTCTTTACGGTCGTCATTATGCGAATGCAGGATAGCGGCAATGGCATTGGCCTTTGACAGGTCTTTTTCGATGAAGAGTTGTACGGCGAGCCGGGCATCATCCATTCTGCCGGCAGCGTTCACCCGGGGTGCGATAACAAAAATCAGGTTGGTAACCTGCATTGTCTGGTGGCGAAGGCCTGCATGGTCGATTAGAGACCTTATTCCCGCGGAGGGGTGTTCATTAACTCTTTTCAACCCAAAATAGGAGAGTACCCGGTTTTCGCCGTTGATTGGCACGATGTCAGCGGCAATGGCTGTGGCTACAAGGTCGAGATAACAGAGATAATACTCGTCACTTAACCCAAGATGCCGGCACAATGCGGTTATCAGTTTGAAGCCCACTCCGCATCCGCAAAGTTCCTTATAGGGGTAATTACATCCTGTTTGTTTAGGGTTAAGAATCGCGATTGCCGGCGGTAAAACCGCATCCGGAAGGTGGTGGTCACAGATAATGAACTCAATGCCTGCCTCAAGTGCATATGTAATCAGTTCGGTTGATTTGATGCCGCAATCAAGGGAGATGATCAGTGTGGCTCCTGTTTCCATGGCATGTTCAATTCCTTTCCTGGAAACACCGTAACCTTCTTTATACCGGTGGGGGATATAGTAATCTACCTTGTCTGATTCATACACCTGTAGCAGGAACTGGAACATTGAGGCAACCGCCGTGGTTCCGTCGACATCATAATCGCCATATACCAGGATCTTTTCCCTGTCATGCATAGCTTTCATGATCCGGGAAATGGCTTTATCCATGTCTTTCATGAGGAAAGGGTCATGGAGATCGTTCAGGGTGGGGCGGAAGAATGTATGGGCGGCTTCGTAGTCGCGAATGCCCCGCTGAACCAGTATTTTGCAAATGGCGCGGTGGATACCCAGCTTTTGCTGAAGGGAATCAATATCCTGGTCGGTCGCTTCCAACAGTTTCCATCGCTTCTCCATCAACGTTAGTATTTGCGGTCCGTGGTAAATCTTACCAGTTCTTCCAATGCGTTTCGGGTATCACTTTCGGGGAACCTGTACAAGACAGCCAGTGCTTCATCCCGGTACTGGTTCATTTTATCAGTAGCATAACGGATGCCGCCCGCTGCAACAACGGTGTTTATGACTTCCCTTATACTGTCGGGATTACGGCCTTCATTTTTTATAATATGGATGATTCTTCTCCGGGTGGTCTTATCCGCCTGATTAAGCGTATAGATCAGTGGTAAGGTAAGTTTTTTTTCTTTGATATCGTTTCCGGTAGGCTTACCGACGTCTTCGGATCCATAGTCAAACAGGTCATCCTTGATCTGGAATGCTATGCCAACCTTTTCGCCAAAGTCGCGAAGCAGGCTGGCATGTTCTTCGTTGCAGGCGGCAGAATAAGCACCTGCAGCGCAGGAAGAAGCCAGCAGGGACGCGGTTTTATTGCTGATGATCTCGAAATAAATGGATTCATCAAGGTTGAGGGTGCGAGATTTTTCGATCTGCAGCAGTTCCCCTTCGCTCATCCGGCGTACTGCCTCGGAAAGCAACTGGAGGATCCTGAAGTCACTGTTATCGAGTGAAAGGAGCAGGCCTTTTGCAAGGAGATAGTCGCCGATAAGGACAGAAACCTTGGCTTTCCAAAGGGCATAAGTGCTGAAAAAACCCCTCCTTTCCATGGATTCATCAACCACATCATCATGCACGAGGGTGGCTGTATGCAGGAGTTCAACCAGCGAAGCCGCCCGGTAAGTGCTGTCCGTAATGCCTCCTGCCAGCCGGGCAGTAAGCAACACAAACATAGGCCTGATCTGCTTTCCCTTGCGTTTGACGATGAAGCTGGTGATCCGGTCCAGCATGGGTACCTGGCTTTTTACAGCTTCCCGGAACCTGCGTTCGAAAATCGCCAGTTCTTCGGTTATTAATGATTGTGATAATTTCATTCGGATGGGCAAATTACTACAATGCCTGCCATTTTCCAGCACGAGCAAGATTCTCTAATATGTCTTCTTATTGATTCTCTTTAGGTTAAACGATGTTTAGGACCTTATTTTATTTGGTATTTAATTCCCAATTGATATTTTTGTTCTGTATTTTGGCGTATTCTTTCCAGTATCCATCCAGTATCGTATCCTGTCAATTCATTAACCATTACTATAAAATTCCTTTATGGCTACCAAAAAATACATGGCACTGTTTGGGTTATTGTGCCTGGCCGCCGTTAGCTCGTATGCGCAGGTGGGCACGAGTTATGATGTGCAAGATTCCTCTCTGATACCGCGAAAAAGATTACCTCAGCACAACGAATTCATGAACAATGCATATCCCTTTCCGGCGAAACCACGCAACCAGTGGGAGGTCGGAATAAAGGGAGGGCTCTTTACTGTATTTGGCGATGTTCCATCGACGTTCCCAACATTTGGGGGGGGGATACACGTTAGGAAAGCTTTGGGCTATGTTGTTTCACTTCGTGGTGAATTTATGTATGGTGTTGGCAAAGGGTTAAGCTGGAAACGCAGGACAGCAGGTATGAGTGAACCTTTTGCTGCGGCGGGTTATGGCCAGCCAGGTTTCCTGACGGTTTTCGATAACTACAAGACAACTATGAAGGATCTGAATCTTTCCGCCTTATTCAGCCTGAATAACATCAACTTTCACAAAGCAAAGTCTAACTGGAATGCCTATGTGTTGGCCGGCGTTGGTGCTTCCTGGTACCGTACCAAGGTAAACGCAGTTGGCGACAACGGGCAGTTGTATAATTTTGATGCTATAACGATCAACAATAATTACAAGGAAAGGAAGGAGACAAGAAATCAGTTGAAGGATCTGATGGATGACAGTTATGAATCAGACGCTGAGACAGATGGCGATGCCCGTTCAAAGCTCGGCAACAATACACTAAAGCCAAATGCCCATGTAGGTGCAGGTTTTACATTCCGGCTGAGTCCCAAGGTAAATCTGGCAGTAGAAGATCGTATCACCTTTATAAAGGATGACCTGGTTGATGGCCAGCGTTATCAGAATTTTGTAAATAGTAACGGTCGGCCTTCTGGAGGTGTACTTACATCAAACAATGATACATATAACTATTTTACTGTCGGACTTAACCTGAACCTGGGAAAGAATGCGGTTGAACCGTTGTACTGGCTGAACCCACTCGATTATGCATATAATGAGCTGAATGCTCCCAAGCATATGAAGCTTCCAAAGCCAATCCTGGACGATGCTGATGGTGACGGTGTTACTGACCAGTTTGATCTTGAGCCTAATACACCTCAGGGTGCTCCGGTTGACAGTCATGGTGTAAGTAAGGATACAGATGGTGACGGTGTGCCTGACTTTAAAGACAAGGAGCTCATTACGCCAACACAATGTCAGCCTGTTGATGCCGATGGTATAGGTAAGTGTCCTGAACCTCCTTGCTGTAAAGAGCTTCGTGAAGGCGGATTCGGTCCAAGGGCCGGAGCATGTAATATCGGTGACCTTCCGAGCATCAGCTTTGCGGGTCGCTCTGTGAGCCTGACCAATGATGCCAAAGCTGTATTGGCCGGTGTTGCGGAGAAAATTCGTACTAACCCGAACTGTAAGATTGCGGTTATCGGATATGGCGAGTCAAGCAAGTCTGCGCAGCAGTTAAGCTGGGATAGGGTGAACGCTGTAATCAATTACCTGGTTGAGCAGGAAGGTATCAGCGCCGACCGCTTTATCTTCAAATATGGAGAAGGCGGCGGGGAGAGCAACACTGTTGACCTCCGTGACGGTACACTGGAAGAGGGTCCGAATGCAGTACCTGCACCGCACCCAAACCTCCGTAAGAAAGGATAAATGGTTAAAATTGAGATAATTAGCCCCGCATTTGCGGGGCTTTTTTATATTTGGATAATTCTTTTAACTTTGCAGGCCTTTTATGAGAGTATTTTTTTTGGTGATTGTAGCAGCTTTACTGGGAACCGGGTGTTCCAAATTCGCTAAAGTGCAGAAGAGCACGGACTATGACTATAAGTTGCGGATGGCCGATCAATATTTTGCGAAGAAAAAATACAACCAGGCCCAACAGCTGTATGAAGAGCTCTTTCCCTTATTAAAAGGAAATGACAAGTTTGAAAACGTATATTATAATTTCGCCTACTGCGCCTATTACCAGCGGGATTATATGAACGCAGAGAACCTGTTTAAGGGGTTTACGGAGGTGTTTCCTACCAGCAAGAGAGCCGAGGAGATGGAATATATGCGTGCCTATACCTATTATAAGCAATCGCCTAAAGTGGAACTTGACCAGACCAACACTTCACGTACGATCGGACTTATGCAGACATTTATCAATACCCACCCGGGCTCGGAGAGGAATAAGGAAGCCACGGAAATTATTGATAAATGCAGGGCTAAGCTTGAGTTGAAGGAGTTGCGCAGTGCTGAGTTGTATTTTAATATCAGGCAATATCATGCAGCGGCTATCGCTTTTACCAACCTGATGAACAATTTTCCTGATTCGGAAAAAAGCGATGAGTATAAGTTGCATGTGATCAGGTCTTATTTTGAGTATGCCAACCTGAGTGTTGATGAAAAAAAGGCGGAACGGTACGAGAAAGTGCTTGAAGAGTGTAATGAATTTACAGACCGTTTCCCCGACAGTAAATTGAAAAGGGATGTTGATAGATATTCATCTTTAGCACAAAACAATATTAAAGCAATAAAAAATGAGCAAGTTAAGACGTCAGCTTAGTTCGAACACCAGTAATGTAGCTGAAGCAAAGAACCTGATGGAAATCAAGGGTAAAACTGGTAACCTGTATGAGTCAATTGCTGTAATTGCTAAAAGGGCAAACCAGATCAATATTGCCCTGAAGGAAGAGTTGCATAACAAACTCGAAGAGTTTGCGACACATACCGACAGTCTCGAAGAGATCCATGAAAACAAGGAGCAGATCGAAATCTCTCGTGCTTACGAACGTATGCCGAACCCGGCGTTGCTGGCAACGCAAGAGTTCATGGAAGAAAAAGTATATTACAGGAAGAACGAGGATAAGCTCTTCAGCTAATTCCATCAACGATGATATTTAACAGGGTGTCTGGCATAATTTAATTGCCGGACACCCTGTTTTTTATAATTTTAATGCATGTTGCACGGTAAGAAAATCCTGTTAGGCATCTCAGGTAGCATAGCTGCTTATAAATCGATCACCCTGGTCCGGCTGCTTGTGAAAAGTGGCGCAGAAGTCAGGGTTGTGATGACGCCTGCTTCAAAAGACTTTGTATCGGCGCTTACATTGTCAACCCTTTCAAGGAATCCTGTGCAGACGGACCTGTTTGAAGAAAATTCCTGGTCTAATCACGTAATGCTGGGAAGGTGGTCAGACCTGATGCTGGTAGCTCCGCTTAGCTGCAATACTCTCGCAAAGATGGCAGGGGGTTACTGCGACAACTTGCTCCTCGCAACGTATCTCTCGGCAACCTGCCCGGTTTGGATAGCTCCTGCGATGGATGAAGATATGTGGAAGCATCCCGCGACAAAACGGAACCTGGATACACTGCAGGAAGCGGGAAACAGGATCATTCCCGTAGAAAAAGGAGAACTGGCAAGCGGCCTCGTTGGTGAAGGCCGTATGGCAGAACCTGAGGATATATTCAGGGAAATAGCTAATTATTTTGTCGATAACAATGCCTTTGCCGGTAAAACTGTGCTGGTGTCTGCAGGACCGACATACGAACCGATCGATCCGGTGAGGTTCATTGGAAATCATTCTTCCGGTAAAATGGGGTTGGCGATTGCAAGCGAATTTGCTTCGCGCGGAGCAATGGTTGAACTTGTTGCCGGACCTGGAGTAAAGGTTGAATCAGCCCCTAACATTCGTGTGACCCAGGTGAGAACAGCGGCGGAAATGTATGAGGCATGTGTCGGTGGATTCGGCAATGTGGATATAGCAGTGATGGCTGCTGCTGTTGCTGACTATACGCCAGTTGTAATTTCTGATAAAAAGATCAAGAAAAAGGAAGGAACGTTTTCACTTGAGCTTCATAAAACGCGGGATATTCTCAAAGAACTGGGAAAGCAGAAAAAAAATGGTCAGTTCCTTGTGGGCTTTGCATTGGAAACCAATGATGAAAAGACAAACGCATTGGAGAAACTCCGGGTGAAGAATGCGGATATGATTGTACTGAACTCTTTGAACGATGCTGGTGCAGGCTTTGGTCATGATACTAACCAGGTGACCATATTCCTGAAAGATGGTGAAGAGATCCCATACCCTGTTAAGTCAAAGTCCGCAGTTGCAGCTGATATTGTAGATATGATCCTTAAAAAACAACATGCGTAAAAGGTTTTTAATCCTGTTATTGCTGCTTGCCCCGGTTTTGCAGACAGTTGCCCAGGAACTTCAGGCGAAGGTGGTAGTCATGTCCAACCAGGTGAGTTCGAAAGTGGATCGTAAAGTGTTTACGACATTACAGAACGCGCTGAACAATTTCCTGAATAACCGGAAGTGGACTCGGGAAGTGTATCAACCGAATGAGAAAATCGTCTGCAATTTTCTGATTAATATTAGTGAGGCACTCGACGGAAACATTTATAATGCTACGCTGACAGTTCAGGCAGCAAGGCCCGTATACAACACCTCGTATGTAAGTCCTTTAATCAATTTCATAGATGAAAGCCTGATATTTCGTTATGTTGAATTTCAACAGTTGGAATTCAACGAGAACCGCGTTACCGGCACCGACCCGTTGGTTTCCAACCTGACCGCTGTACTAGCCTATTACGTAAATATTATCCTGGGCCTGGATGGTGATTCATTTGCACTACGCGGCGGAGATCCATATTTTGTCAGGGCACAGAATATCGTAAACAATTCGCCAAACAGTCGGGACATATTGGGCTGGAATGCTTTTGACGGCCAACGGAACCGGTATTGGTTAATGGAAAATCTGACAAGTAGTAGGTACACGCTTGTACATGATGCTTACTATGGTTATTTCCGGCTGGGTCTCGACCAGTTTTATGAAAAGGAGGCTGAAGCGCGCAAAGCTGTTATAACTGCGTTGCAACAATTGAATACAATTAATGGCGAATTACCCAATTCGATGATCCTGCCATTTTTCTTCCAGGGACGTACTGCGGAACTTTCGCGAATGTTCAAAAAATCAGCGCCTGATGAAAAATCAATGGCACTTGACCTGTTGTCAAGGCTTGATATTTCAAACGCGAATACCTATAAACAGGAGATGAAATGATATCTTACCGTTTACTTATGGTCATGTGCCTTTTTCTTACGGTTCTTTCATGTGAACAGGCGGCAGACCAACCTAAAAACCTGATGACCAGGGCACAGATGGTGCCGGTTGTATATGGACTTATGCTGATGGATGAGTACAGCAGCCAGGTGCTGCCGACGGACAGCAGTTTAAGCCTGGCAAAGTTGCGGTCCGAAAAGTATGAGCAGGTGTTCAGTTTGTATAAAACGGACTATAAAACCTTTTACGACAGTTACAAGTATTACCTGGGAAGGCCTGGGGAAATGAAGGCGATATTCGATTCCGTTGAAGCAACTGCAACGCGCATGCGAATTGAAGCTATCAATCCTTCTTCCCATCCTAAAGGGAAAAGGGATACGAAAAAAATCCTCCAGCCTAAATAGCTTTCCTATATTTATTTTCAAATTGCTTGCCATATGAATAAGGTGTATTCCAATGCCGACGATGCGATATTTGACATTGCTGACAATGCTACGATTATGTTAGGCGGTTTTGGACTTTGTGGCATCCCCGAAGCAAGTATTTCTGCGCTGGAAAGAAAGGGCGTAAAAGGGCTCACCTGTATTTCCAATAATGCCGGTGTCGATGATTTCGGCCTGGGGAAATTATTAAAGACCCGGCAGATCAGTAAAATGATGAGTTCATACGTGGGTGAGAATGCCGAGTTTGAAAGGCAGCTGCTGAGCGGAGAACTTGAGGTTGACCTGATTCCACAGGGAACGCTCGCAACCAGGATACAGATGGCTGGAATGGGAATACCGGCTTTCTTTACACCGGCAGGTTACGGTACAGAGATCGCCCAGGGCAAAGAGGTGAGAGTGTTCAATGGCAAACATTACCTGATGGAAGAGGCGTTGTATGCAGATTTTGCTATTGTAAAAGCGTGGAAGGGTGATCGTTATGGAAACCTGGTTTTCCGTAAAACGACGCGTAATTTTTCATCCTCAATGGCCAGGGCTGGAAGCATAACCATTGCAGAGGTGGAAGAGCTCGTTGAACCGGGGAAACTTGATCCTGACAACATTCATGTGCCCGGAATCTATGTACATCGTATCTTTTCACATAAACAATACGAAAAGCGAATTGAACGCCGAACTGTTCAGTTGGCACAAAACCGATAATCCCTAATATTCTATGTTTACCAGTAAACAGCAGTTGTCTGGCGGAATGGGCGTTGACCCTGAAATCGCCGCTTTTTTTGTGGACAGGAAAGTACCCTCCGGAAATATGTATTGGAAAGGTCGCTACCTGTATGTGGCAAGGGGAACTGGTTACCTGTTCATTCCCCTCTTTTTTGATCTTCAATGGAAAGCTGGAATTGAAAAAGAGTTCCTGCTGAATGAAGAATATGTAGGGTTAATGGAACAGATACTTCACCAGGCAGCCTGTTATGAATTTGGAGATCTTGATTTTGACAGTCACATCCGGAATATAGACCAACTTATTGCGCCCCACAGCAGGCAACAGTGGTTACTGGAAGGACTGAGAACTTACTTCAGCCGCAAACCGTTGGTCACTGATGGAGAGCTGGGTACAAGTAATTCTGCACTGAACCGGGGCGACGCGCTGTTGTATTTGTTAACGGTGCCCGATGTGCCGGCAGACATTATTCGCAAGACAATAGACTACTGGTATCTGCTGGTTCCTTCGTTCCTCCTGATGGACGATATCATGGATCTGAAGGAAGACCAGGAAAAAAACGAAGAAAGTTCGATGTGGCATTATGGATTCGATGCTGCTGGAGTCCGGGCGGCAGTAAGCGAAGTGGAATCAAACTTCGCCCGACTGGAAGAGGTTAATCCCTTACTTGGTCAATTTTTCCGCTCTACCCTGGAACAGAAAAAGCAGACTCCCTATTTCCAAACGATTTTAAACGATTAAAACCAATGGCACTCGACAAATATGGCATAGCCAGACGTATTGCACAGGAGTTGAGGGACGGCATGTATGTAAACCTCGGGATCGGTATCCCGACGCTTGTCGCGAATTATATTCCAGGTGGAATGCATATAATGCTGCAAAGTGAGAATGGGATGCTGGGCATGGGGCCATATCCGTCGGAGGGGGAAATTGATCCGGATCTGATCAATGCTGGTAAGGAAACCGTAACAATCCTACCTGGTGGCGCATTTTTCGATAGTTCCGAAAGCTTTGGAATGATCAGGGCCGGTAAGGTTGACCTTACAGTTCTTGGCGCAATGGAAGTAAGTGATACAGGGGATATTGCAAACTGGAAAATCCCTGGCAAAATGGTGAAAGGGATGGGCGGGGCCATGGACCTGGTAGCAAGCGCGAGGAATATAATTGTGGCTATGATGCACACGAATCCAAAGGGTGAGTCGAAATTGTTACCTGCTTGCACATTGCCGCTGACTGGCGTAAAGTGTGTAAGGAAAGTAGTGACTGAACTAGCTGCACTGGAGGTAATAAATCAGGGGTTCAGGTTGCTAGAGCGGGCTCCCGGTGTTTCTGTGGATGAAATTATCGGAAAGACTGCGGGCAGGCTGGTGGTAGATGGCGATATACCGGAAATGATACTTTGATTTAATCTATCAGGTTGTTTTTGACAGCATAAAAGACTAATCCGGCTGTATTTTTTGTACCGAATTTTTCCATAAGCCTGTCCTTGATGGCTTCAACAGTCCTTGGGCTGACCTCCATTTTTTGGGCTATTTCCTGCGCGGTAAACTCCATACAAATATATTTAATCACGTCTCTTTCCCGGTCTGTCAGGGTGATTTCGCTGTTGAGGGTTGGAATTATCTTTTGTTTGGAATGCGATTTTTTTAGCAGGATCCTGTTTACGAAATTATTCAGGTAATAGCCTTTTTCAGCCACTTCCATGATTGCTCTTCTGATCTCCGAGGGATCTGCACTTTTAAGGAGATAGCCATTGGCACCGATTTCCATAAGGTGGCTGACAAATCTTTCGTCTTCAAACATCGTCAGGATAACGATGTGGATGTTGGGAAAATGTTTAGCGATGTGTTTGGTGGCTTCAATGCCGTCTTTATTGGGCATGCGAAGGTCCATAAGGATAACATCAGGCTGGGAAGCCGCCAGGCCTTCGATTAGTTCCTGGCCATTTTCCGCTTCCTGCACAAATTTGATATTGGTGAAGGGGCGAAGTGAGAGAATAACTCCTTTTCTGAATATTTTGTGGTCGTCAGCAATTGCAACTTTGATCAATCTCATAGGAATCTTGCATTGGCGGCTTCTAAAATTAAGCAATCCGCGTTAAGATTTATAGGATTTATGGGTTCTCTTCCCTGTTAAGCTCGATGGTTACTTTATAGTAAGTTTGAGAAGGGTCTTTTTCAAAAAATATACGTCCCTGAAGCACTTTTAGGCGGCTTTGGATGTTTTTCAACCCCAGTCCTGCCGAGCTTTTATTCATTCTTTCGAAATCTGCCTGGGTTATTCCCTTGCCGTCATGGTGCATTCTGATATAGAATTTATTGCCATTTGTATTTTGGGTCAAGTGAATAAAACTGGAATTACTGTGTTTGAGGATATTATTAATAAGTTCCTGGATCACACGGAAGACAATCAGTTCATTGTCATTGGCCAGCCTTTCCTTATAATCATGGAAACGGCAACTGGCATTGATACTACCCGAACCGCTGATCTTTTGAAAGAGATCGTTAACGGCCGATTCAAGGCCAAAGTTTTTCAGTGTCGGCGGCATCAGGCTGTGCGAGATGTTTCTGATAAGCTGTATGGTATCGTCGATGATTTGTTTTGCGTTATAAATACTTTGGAGCTGTGTGGTCTTGTCGAGGTTTACCAGGTTTTCATTTAGGTATAGCCTTGCGGTCGCCAGCAAAGGCCCTGCGTCGTCATGTAAATCCGCGGCAATACGCTGTCTTTCCTCTTCTTGCAACCTGATCGAAGCATTTAGCAACATCTTTTGTTGCTCATGCTCCATTTTCTGCAATGTCATTTGGTATTTTATGACCTTCCGTTGGTGAAAGATGATAAATACAATCAGGCCTATTGTTAATGCTAACATTCCAATGGTGCCAAAAAAAAGCACAAAGGATACGTTAGCGTGCTGCGGATTAACCTGAAGGAAAAACATTTACGGGTTAGGGTTAATTTTTATTCAATTCCATTTCGGCTGTTGAGTTCAATGAATTTTCGTAGGTGGGATTTTTGTTTTTTTCTGTTAGATAAAACGCTATTGAAAAGAATATATTCTTTAAAATAATGCATATCCAATTAATAATCCAAAAGTTGTCCTGTTCTTGGACGGAAAGTTCTGAATATTGCAGAAAAAGAAAGAAAGTTCCGGCAAAATATATCATTATACCTACAACAATCCAAAAATTGGGTGTAGCATATACAAAACCGATCTCTGGAGACTGGATTTTTTCGAAAAGATAGATTATACAAAAAATAATTAGGGTTATCGCACTTATTGAAATAGGTAAAGTGTCAAAAACCTTAACATGGGAGGATTGACTGAAGTTGAAGACCAAGTTTAATACCGCAGACAAAACAAATAACGCTGAAGCGACCAATAAAAGGCGACGATTCGCTTTTTTTGATAAAGAAGAATAAAGAAAAATTGAAAAAAACAGAAATTCAAAAAAAGTAAAAGACCACATTAAAATGGCTTCCAACTCTGTGTCATACTTATAATGCCGACTCCTTAAAAAGTACATCAGCACCTCATTAATTAAGGAATAGACGACGTAATAAAAAATAACCCTCGTTGAAGTATTCTTATTTTTATTAATATTAAATAAGAATACCAACAAGGGTATAATAGCCGTAATGTAAGTTATGTAGAGAAAAAAATCCAATCGTCAGTATTAATTTCTCAAATATAGTAATACCAACGAGTAAATTAAATTCCCACAAAAATTAGGTTAGGCCCACCAGTCAAGTGTAGTGGTAGTGGTTTCGGTAGTTTTAGTGCCAGGCTTACCTATTCTATCGGCAACAATTCCTACCATTTTATTCAATTTGCCTTCCGAATCGATAGTTCTGTATTCGTCAATAACATTACCATCGCTATTAATGCCTACCAAAACCAGAGTTTTTTCACCTGATTCTTCGATAGCGTTGTAAAAACGAATACCCGCGCAATCTGGTTGATTGATAATTTGGTTTAATATGTTCTTGCCGATAAAAAACCATGGAGTTTCATTAGGATTGTTGTCCTGGAAGTCCTTAACCATTTTGGCACCAAGCTCTTGGCCAATATTCTCGCCTACAGCTTCCAGGTTGGTGTTCAAAATTTCAGTGTGCATCATAGTAGTAAGTTTTTGTAAGAAGTAAGAGTTGGTTTTCTGTTTGTGAATAACATTCAAAAAAAAACCAAGGACAATGGGATGAATCTTCCTTAATTTGTTCTAATTTGGCTGAAATTCAGTGCTGTAGTGGATTTACGAGAGAGTGACTAGTAAACATACTAATCAAAAACGAGTAAAAATACTCGACCAAGATAGTAAAATCCCCATTGATAATTTCGGAGATTTGTCATTTTTCATTACCGTAATGTGGTAATTGGGTAGTTCTCTGTGCAAAACGGGGTGATAGCAAATGAAAGACCGAGTTACAAAATCACAGGATTGAAATAAGGGATTGCGATTTATTATTTTATATTTTCGGAAATAACGAAAAGAACGAGGGAAAATACGATAATTGACGATAAATCGTTTATTGATAGCCAAACGCGAATCCTTATAAAAAACTACCCAAACCCATGAGCTCCGAGTTAAGCATTAAGGTTAGTATTGCGGATGACCATAAAATCTTTCGTGATGGGATTAAGATGGCCCTAAAGGGAAAACAATACCTCAACATTCTTTGGGAGGCTGAAGATGGAAGGGACCTTATGCACAAAATGCAATTGAAAAAGCCAGATGTTTTATTGATGGACATTCGGATGCCGGAAGTAGACGGAGTAAACGCCATTGGAATGCTTCGTAAGGAATACGATGATGTTAGGATTATCGTACTTACAATGTATGATGACCAAGAAATGATTTCCAAAATGATGGAAATGGGTGCTAATGCTTACCTAACTAAAACAACTGATCCAGACGAGATTTACCAGGCAATTTTGGCCTGCATGAATGAGGATTTTTATTTCAATGATTTAGTGAATAAGGCAGTTTTATCAAAGCTGCAAACAAAAAAGTCTGTTCGGCAGTTTTACCCCAACCCGGTCAAGTTTTCCGATAAGGAAATTCGAATTTTGAAACTGCTCGCGGAAGATAAAACTACTGAAGAGATCTCAAAGGAGGTTTTTCTAAGTCCTAGAACAATCGAAACGATCAGACAAAACATGAAATCAAAGGTCGGAGCGAAAACGATCGCAGGGTTGATAATGTACGGTATGAGGAATAAGATTATTGATTAAATTCATGTAAACTACCAACTCTGATTGTCAACACGGTACCTTGATTAACTACAGAATTGATTTCAAATATTCCTTTTATTAAATTCAATCTCTTTTGAATGTTTTTCAGCCCCTGACCTGTTCGAGCCGCAAGGTCTCCCATATTGAAGCCGCAACCATTGTCTTCTATTTGAAAAAGTATAACACCATTTTCTTCTTTAATTGTCACAATCATTCTTTTGGCTTTTCCATGCATAATTGCATTGCGAACTGCTTCCTGAAATATCCTATATAAGATCAATTCAACTTCAGGATTAAGATCTATGGCGAAATCTTCCACAATAAGTTCTACATGAACACTTCCAATAAAGTTTAGGCGTTCGATCTCACCGTTTAAAAATTTCAAAAATCCCATTGATTTAATTACGTCTGAATTTAAGTTTTTCGACATATGGGACAGGTCGGTGATAGCAGTAGTAATAAGCTCCTTTGCTGTCTTTATTTTAGACGTACTTGCTTCATCTTGAAAAGTACATGTACTTAACACCAGTTTTACCAGCGTTAAGCTTTGATTTATATTATCATGAATTTCTCTTGCGATAATAGCAAAAGTTTCTTCTTCGACTTCAACTGCTGTCTCAAGAATCTGCTTCTCGCTATTTACTCTGAGTAGTTCTATAGTTTCAAAATATTCTGACTTTTTCCGCAGATTTAATTTGAGAATAGAGTAAAGAAAAAGTAGTAATGAAAGTAGTATTGCGGATCCCGTAACTATTATTAATAGTAATGTATTTGAGTTTGTTTCTTGCATAAAAATGCTTTTATAAATGATAGGTGCATTATAATATTACCTATAACGAAATAGGCAAAGATATTTTCATTAAGATTGTCAGAAATAGGGGCCTCCATTGTGACCGTGACAATTAAAATAGCCAAACAAATAAGTAAGGAGCCTGCATAACAAATTGTCAACCCTGCAATAATCCAAAAGTGTTGGTAAGACCTAAGTTGAAAGTTTGATGTTGAACTTAATAGCCAACGAATATATAAATAACAAAAGTAGGTGACATAGAATCCAGAAAAAGCTTGAGGAATTAGAGATGCAGAATTGAAGGAAAAAAGTGAGATAATTGGCATGGACAAACAAATCGTAACTGGAATTTTAAATGAATGTTCCCTTCCAATTAATAAGCTGATATACTTTGGGATTAGAATTATCTCCGAGAAGATAAAGATTAATTGAAGGTCTTCCCATAGGGGTGGGTACTTTATTCTAATATGAATAAGATAGTAATAAATAAATCCGATTATTAAGTCAATGAAACAGAATGAAAGAATGTATTTGGTTTCTAGTGACTTAATCAACCGAAACTGCATTTTTAGCCCCACTAGGCATGTGATAAATGTATAATGTTCAACCAT
>NZ_JSVC01000038.1 GCF_000814475.1 Flavihumibacter solisilvae
ACGAATTGTATCTGCTGCATATTAATTTCAATAAACATGTAATAAGTAGCAATTCCCGTGCTACTTATTTATAAAGGGCTCCCAAATCAGAGAAAGTTTTTAACACCCTTTTTCCTTCCCGTCATTTCACCTTTTTACCCGACGGGTGGCACCCGACGGGTGAGATAACCAAAGCACGAAGTTACCGCTTATTTTTGCAGCATGTATCCGAAAGCGACAGCATCTCGTATCCGGCAGCAGTTTTTTACCATTTTCGGGCAGTATATGTCACCCGTTCCATCATCCGACGGGGAAAAGATTAACTGGATCAACTACCGCACTGGTATCCGTAATATTTTCTTTCGCATAGAAACGCCCAACCGCGGCTGTTCCATCGGAATTACGATTACTCACCCCGTTACCGAAGTCCGGATAAAGATGTATGAAAGACTGCTGGCGCTATATCCTGTTCTTGAGCAGGAACCTGATACCACATGGGTCGCCGAAAAAGACGTCGGGGATGAAAATGGAAAGCCGGTCTGCCGCCTGGCAGACCGGCTCGAAGGAGTTTCGATCCTCAATGAAAATGACTGGCCGGTTATTATCAGTTTCCTGAAACCGAGGCTGGTGGCACTGGATTCATTCTGGTCAATGGTGAAGCCCCAATTTGATGAATTCAACCAGTAAGCCGGGGAAATTATTTCGCCCTTTTTAAGAGTTCCGTCAACGGCAGGTTTATGGGTTTACCTACCTGTTTGCCTTTCCGGTAGGTAACCACTTTCAGGCTGCTGGCACCGGCAGGAAACAACAGCGGGTTTTTATACACCGGGTAATAGTTATCCGGGTAAAATTCATCGAAGCTGTAATAGACATCCAGGTCGTCAAGTTGGGTAGTCAGCGTTACCTGGATGGTACTGTCCTGGACTTTTTTTACACTCACAGCCGGGTCATACATGCTACGTGAGTAATTGGTTCCTGCCAGCTCTGACCTGGTGAAATGTGCCTCAGTCCTTTTTATGAAGTCGGGCCAGTTTTTAGCAGCTGACGGGCTCCAGACACTCTCGGCAATTGCCCAGCCGCGCGGCCACAGCATATATTCCATATGCCTTACTGTATGTAGCCTTTCGCTCCACAGGTTTGCCTGGCCACCGAGTATGTACTGTGAATCCACACCAGCCGGAAGCGGGTTGAACTGGTACGACTGCTTCAGCAATACCCGGCCATAAGTTGGCGGTTCAGCAAGCGGATCACCCTGGTATAAGTCTACATAGGAAAAAGTATTGGGTGACATCACCACGGGGTGCTTCAGTTTAGCTGCCGCAATACCACCCTTTTCTCCCTGCCAGCTCATTACAGCTGCACCTGGGGCAAGGCCACCTTCCATGATCTCATCCCAGCCCATCATTTTCTTGCCTTTTGATTCGATGATCTTTGCGACCCGCTTCACAAAATAACTTTGTACTTCGTGCTGGTCCTTCAGGTTCTCTTTTTTCATCAGTTCCTTCACCGCATCGCTCTTTTCCCAAAATCCTTTATACGCTTCATCGCCACCCATATGGATATATTCAAACGGGAACAGCGAGGCTATCTCGGTAAATACTTTGTCCAGTACTTCGTATGTTTTTTCGTTAGCCGGGCAAACGTTGTTATCAATAGTGCCATAAAAAGTTCCATTGCCGGGCCAGATCATAAACCTGTCGCCGACATTTACCTGGTAAGTACCCCGTGTGCAGCTCAGTTCAGGATATGCGGCCAGCAGTGCCATGCTGTGACCGGGAACATCGATCTCCGGCATGATCGTTACAAATCGTTGTTTCGCATAAGCAAGAAGTTCACGGATGTCGTCCTGTGTATAGAAACCACCATATGATTTCTGCTCCTCGGGATCCTGTTTTTTGAATTCTCCCCAACGTCCTGTCCTTTCTGCACGGAATGCACCGAATTCTGTAAGCCTGGGCAGGCTTTTAATTTCGATTCTCCAGCCCTGGTCATCGGTGAGGTGCAGATGAAGCATATTGTATTTATACTTCACCATATTGTCAATGAAATCTTTTACCTGCTGCTTGGTGAAGAAATGCCTTACAACGTCAAGCATCAGGCCTCTCCATGCAAACCTGGGCTGGTCAGTAATATTCACATAAGGAACGGTCCATTTCACGCCTGACAAGGTCTCCTTGCTTTCTATTTCAGCCGGCATCAGTTGCCAGAGTGTTTGCAGACCATAAAATAACCCGGCAGCTTCATTAGCAGTAAGGCTGATACCCTGTTCGTTTACTACCAGCCGGTAGCCTTCTTTTCCGATAGTTTTATCAGCAGCGCTGTTCAATGCCAGTTTAATTCCGGCGTTCTCTTTGGCAGCTGAAAAATTTGCATTGATGCCGGCCTGTTTCAATTTGCCTGTTATATGCTCACGAATAAAAGCGAGATCAGCCGCCGATTTGGGCAGGTGCACAGGCAGGTTATTTTTCAGCGTAAATGTTCCGGTTCCCGTTTTCATTTGCGCCGGCATGGGAATGAGCGCGGGGGAGGAGGCAGGTTGTTGTGCGAAGCTGTCGGCCATAACTAAAAATGATAGTGCCAGGCAAAATGATCTTAACATAAGTACAGGTATATAAATTGGAATGAAAATACTGGATTTTGTTATTTTACAATCATGAACATCAAAAGGAACCTATTAACCGCAGCAATTTTAATTTCCGTAAAACTCGCATCAGCACAGGATTGCAAGCTCCACCGCACCACAGATGATTTCAGTGGCAAACCCAAGGTGACCACGGGTTTCATTGAGTTCGACAATGCGCAGCTTACGATCGACGCAACCGGTCGTGAGATCGATTATTTTTTTGTGATCCGCAACAGGGCAGCCAATTGCATCGGCGACCAGTCGGAGGCATTATTCCAGTTCGCAGGTGTCAAAACTAAAATTGAATTGAGGAATACCGGGGGCGACAATTGCAATGGATTCTTTCACATTCTTATGAAAGGTGGTCAATATACACCAGCAGCTGTCCAGAAGCTGTCTAAGATGAAAGTAGCTTCCATAACCTTCACCGACCGTTACGGGAAGAAGACCATTGTGGAGCTTAGTCCGGAACAACAGGATATCCTGCTGAAAGCATCCGATTGTATTGCGAAAGAAGCAAAGACACTTGAGCGATAAAAAAAGGCAACCCGGAGGTTGCCTTTATATTTTTTATTACCTGGTAATTCTTAGTACCTGTAATGTTCTGCTTTGAAAGGTCCGTTTTGCGGAATGCCGAGATAATCAGCCTGTTCGTTCGTGAGAACTTCCAGTTCTACCCCGATCTTGGCAAGGTGGAGACGGGCAACTTTCTCATCGAGATGCTTTGGAAGAACATATACTTTGTTCTCGTAATTGCTGTTGTTGGTCCACAGTTCGAGCTGAGCAAGTGTCTGGTTGGTAAATGAGTTACTCATTACGAAGCTGGGGTGACCGGTTGCACAACCCAGGTTAACGAGACGACCTTCTGCAAGCAGGATGATGTCTTTTCCATCAACATTGTAAATGTCTACCTGTGGCTTGATGGTATCTTTCGTCTGACCATAGTTGTCATTCAGCCAGGCAACATCAATCTCGATGTCGAAGTGACCAATGTTACATACAATGGCTTTGTCCTTCATTGATTTGAAATGAACTCCTGTAATCAGGTCGCGGCAACCTGAAGCAGTTACGATGATGTCCGCCTCTTTAACAGCGTCAACCATTTTCTTTACTTCAAAACCGTCCATCGCAGCCTGGAGAGCGCAAATGGGATCAATCTCAGTTACAATAACGCGGCAACCGGCGCCTGCCAGGGAGGCAGCGGAACCCTTGCCCACATCACCATAACCACCTACTACCGCTACTTTGCCGGCGAGCATAACGTCGGTTGCGCGACGGATTGCATCTACCAGTGATTCTTTACAACCATATTTATTATCAAACTTGCTCTTGGTAACAGAGTCGTTCACGTTGATCGCAGGCACGGGAAGTGTACCCTTCGCCATCCGCTCGTAAAGGCGGTGAACACCTGTTGTGGTTTCCTCACTAAGGCCCTTGATATGCTGGATCAGTTCAGGGTATTTGTCGAAAACAATATTTGTCAGGTCGCCACCATCATCGAGGATCATATTCAAAGGACGATCAGCAGCACCGAAGAACAAAGTTTGCTCGATACACCAGTCAGCCTCTTCAAGGGTCTGTCCCTTCCATGCATACACGCCTATACCTGATGCTGCGATAGCTGCTGCTGCATGGTCCTGTGTAGAAAAGATATTACATGAGCTCCACTTTACTTCTGCTCCTAAAGACACCAGCGTTTCAATAAGAACTGCAGTTTGAATGGTCATGTGCAGGCAACCTGCGATCCTTGCACCCTTCAGTGGCTGTGACGCGCCGTATTCAGCACGGAGTGACATCAAACCCGGCATTTCCGCTTCAGCAAGGCGGATTTCCTTCCGACCCCATTCTGCGAGGCTGATATCCTTCACCTTATATGGAAGGGAAAAATCAATATTGAGCTTCGTAACTGTTGACATATCGCTTTAAATTATTTTCGCGCAAAGGTACAATTTAGAATCATTTGGAGCAATTATGTGAATATGTTGATTGTCAATCAATTTTGACAAATGAGATTTAGCTTTTGAGCACGTATAAAGTTTTGTTAGATTGTGTAAATAATTAAAGGCCATGATCGCATATGATACTTTGTCAGAAGCAGTGAACGGGCTGAAAGACCGGGGCTATAAAATAGATTTCAACCTGTCGTATGACTGCATCTCCTGCCATGAAACCCCAATCAACCTGATGCCAACTGAATTTGAGATTGTCGAGGTTCACCGGTTTGAAGGAATGACCAATCCATCAGATTCCTCCGTTTTATATGCGATCGAATCGAAGCATGGAGAAAAGGGCCTGTTGGTTAATGCGTATGGTATTTACGCAGACCCGGTCAGTGATGAAATGATCCAGAAGCTACGCATTCATCATTGAAAACCCGGGTGGTTCTTGATAAGTCCCACTACAATTTTGTCTATCGGCAGGGTTACCGAATGCTCACCCAGATCAACCCAGTTGATGAACCGGAATGTTTCGATGTTCTGTGTTTTGTCGTAAAGTTCCAGTTGAGCCTGGTCGAAATCGAATGGCCTGTTACGAAGCGGCACTTTGATGTCTTCCAGCGCATGTGCGAAATAGTAAATCGAAATAATCTGCTGTGATGGGTTGAACGCACTCATCTGGAAATAGTCGGTTGTGTAAATGTGATCGCCTATTGCAACATCCAGGCTCATCTCTTCCATAAACTCACGTTTGAGACAATCACGGGTGCCTTCACCGAATTCAAGTCCGCCACCGGGGAATTTTGTATACAGTCCACCCCTGATTTTTTCATCACTTACAAGTACCTGTTTTTGCTCGTTGATCAGTAATCCGTAAACACGAAGGGAAAACATTGCATTCAGATTGACACCGGTTTCAGAATAATTTTTTCTTGAGGAAGAACCATCCGATTACGAGTGAAATGGCCATTGACAGGAATACAGGGATGTAAAATGCGAATGGCGAATTTGCGTAGGGGATCGGTACGTTCATCCCGTAAATACTTGCCACGAGAACAGGAAATGTGAGTACGATAGTGATAACAGAAAGTCTTTTCAGCACTTCGTTCTGGTTATTGGCAATGATGCTGGCAAATGCATCAAGGGTGCTGGAAAGGATGTTCGTATAGATGTTTGCCATTTCCAAGGCCTGTGAATTGTCAACGATCAGGTCGTTGAGAAACTCGCGCTCATCTTCGTTAAGTCCCAGGAAATTCGTTCTTTCAAGTTTGATCAGCAGCAGCTCATTGCTCCGGAGTGCAGTAACAAAATAGACCAGGCTTTTCTGAATCCGCATCAGCTGCAGGAGTTCTTCATTCCGGTTGGCATCATACAGTTTTTGTTCGAGAAGATTGCGTTTATGGTTAATCTCCTTCAGGGACTCCATGTAGGTTTGTACAACCTTTTCAATGATCTTCAAAGCCATCATTTTGCGGTTGTCAGGATGGCGGTTCTGGAATGTATTCAGGAATCTTTTTATCGCATCGTTCTCAAAGGAATTGACAGTAACGATCTGGTTATGTGTCAGGATGATACAGATCGGAATGGTAATATAGAAGGCGTCACTGTCGTTGAAAGAGTTGTTTTCTGTCGGTGTCTTGAATACGATCAGTTTCACGTTATCGTCTTCTTCGAAGCGCGTCCTCTCGTCAATGTCAAGTGAGTCTGTGAGGAAGTCGAGCGGAATATCCAGGCCGGCGGATAATTCAGTAAATTCTTCCTGTTTCAGCGGAGGAAGGACGTTGACCCATGCGCCGTTTTCAGGCTTGTTGATGGCAACGATCTGATGATTGATATTTTTGAAGTATTGAATCACTGGCAGGGAACAGGGTGCAAATAAAGGATTAATGGCTAACCGGCAAAATAGGATTATACAGGCAGTGTCACTGTTCCGTTGAACACCTTTTCTGCCGGTCCGCACAGCCAGACATTGCTGAAGCTGCCATCTGAATTGCGATCAAATTCAACGGACAATTTTCCTCCCCGGGTCGATACAAGGACTTCGTTGAAGCCAAACTCATTATGATAGTTCACAATGGCACAGGCTGTGACACCCGTTCCACAGCTTAGGGTTTCGTCTTCCACACCTCTTTCGTAAGTGCGCACAAGGATCTCATCATCTGTGAGGTTCTCTACGAAGTTGACATTGATTCCGCCAGGCTCAAAAGCGTGACTGTAGCGGATTTCGCGTCCTTTTGATACTACGTCGTAGTGCATCAGGTCGCTCACGGTTTTAATGTAATGCGGTGAACCTGTATTGAGCACCAGGTCGCCATTGACATGTTTCACTTCTTTAACATCCTGCATCCGTAACCTTACGATCCCGTGTTCATCGATCTCCGCATCATGAGGTCCATCCACGGCAGTAAAACGATAGGTCGTTCTGACAATTCCTTTGTGGTACGCGAATTTAACCAGGCATCTTCCGCCGTTACCGCACATGGAACTTTCCCTGCCGTCGGCATTGTAATACTTCATTTCAAAATCATACCCCGGTTTCTCATTCAGCAGCATCAATCCGTCACCACCAATTCCAAAACGCCTGTCACAGATAAAATGGATCTGGGATGTACTGAGGTCATTAAATTTTCCATCCCTGTTGTCGAGGATCACAAAATCATTTCCTGTACCCTGGTATTTAAAAAAGTCCAATTGCATATTTAAAGAATGGTTGCAAAGATCGTATCAAATCGTTATAAAGTTGAAATTATGCCTAATGCCTTTTCAACCAGGTTTTCCACTGCGGCGTGGCCATCTTTCGAGAATTGCCTGGTTACGCGGTTGGCAACAATGGCATTCAGCGAAAGGCATTGATGGCCAAGCAGTTTGCCCAGTCCATAAATGGCTGATGTTTCCATTTCAAAATTCGCTATCCTGTGCTGTCCGAACCTGAAACTGGTCAGGTTGCCCACAAGGTCAGGATTGCTCAGTCCCAGTCGGAGTACACGCCCCTGTGGACCGTAGAACCCGGGGCAGGTCACCGTAATTCCCTGGTGAAACCCGTCCACAAAATGTTTCAGCAGCCCGGTCGCCGCCCTGCTTATATAAGGATTCGAGAACTTGCTGTGAAGCTGCGTCTGAGTTAAAAATGACTGTAACAGCTGTTGCTCTTCATCTGAATGATCGTGCCGGTAGAAATTCAGCAGGTTGTCAAGTCCCAGTCCATAAGTACCGGCTACGAGACCATCCACAGGGATATCTGACTGTAGTGAGCCGGAAGTGCCGAGCCGAAAAATATTCAGTTGGCTCAGTTCAGGCCTGATCATGCGGGTGTCAAAATCTATGTTGACCAGTGCATCAAGTTCATTCAATACAATATCTATATTGTCAGGACCTATCCCTGTGGAAACTACTGAAATTCTTTTGTTTCCTAATGTGCCGGTGTGTGTGATAAATTCCCTGTGCTGCCGTTGTATATCTATTTTGTCAAAATGTTTGCTAACGACTTTAACCCGGTCGGGATCACCGACTGTGATTACTGTGGAAGCAAGTTCTTCAGGACGAAGGTCTAAATGATAAACCGCGCCCCGACTGTTAATTATTAATTCAGATGATGCAATAGGTTTCATGCCAGCGGGTTTAAAAGAAGTTTTTTATAATTCAGTTTGCAACGAATGTATAAAAATCCCTAAATTCGTGCCCGATCAAAACTGGTCCTGTGGCCGAGTGGCTAGGCAGAGCTCTGCAAAAGCTTCTACAGCAGTTCGAATCTGCTCGGGACCTCAAGCCGGACATGTATTTTAAAGTACCTGTCCGGTTTTTTATTTTCTCACTTTCCTCTTGCATATCCGGCCCTTCAACAGTTCGGAGCGACACTCCAGCCAGAAGAATCGTCATTTGAAGATTCATGCATGTTGTAACGTCAATGGTTACCTGTCAATCGGCTTTAAATTTAAGCCCATTATGAACAAACTGAGGTGCCCGGCCATTCTTTTTGTATTAACCCTGTTGACACTCGCACTTGCATGTAACAAAGCCAATGATGAGGACAAATTAAATGACCCCCCGGACAAAAAAGGGTTCGGGCATTCCATAGACTGGCCCGAAGGTTCTCTTTTTGCACTTCCGGCCGGAATTACAGTCGAAGAACCAATCCGCGGCTACTCAGAATTCACCCCTGAATACTGTGATGATAAAACCGGGGACGATGCTGTAGGGTTTGGGAATATGGTCCAGGTTTGCATTCCATTTAAAAACAACACCGGGTTGCCGGTTACAATTATATGTCCGCAAGGTTTGATCCTGGTTTCAAAAAAACTATCGGTGACAGGGGAGAACCTCCGCATCCAGAACGGGATCCTGGTAAGGACTGCCACAATTGTGGTTCCTGCCCAAACGACCTGGTACCAGCCTTTGTTCCTTTTTTGTGTGAACAGCGGCTGGCAGGCGTCTGCACCGGGATTTGAATATGAATTAGGACCGGTAACCAATGACAAAGACATGCTTGACCTGTTCCGTGTCATAGATAGAAAACAGCTTACCAGGAACACGGAACTTGCCTCATATCTCCAGTCTGCAGTGTGGGATGCGTCAGAGGGCAAACCAGTTTCAAAAATGGCCATGGATGTTATAAATGGCTTGCCTGATCTCGAATAAATTACGGTAACGGATAGCTGAAGTGACGAAAATGCCGGTTAAAATGGTATGGATGGCTGCCTGCCGCCGGAAGGCAGTCATTATTTTTACAAAAAAACCTCATGCTGATCAGTGACAGGAAACTCAGGATTTATGGTACTGCTGTTTTTGCTGTCATTTATTTCGTGTTTTTTATCCTGCAGGAGATTGGCAGGCACCAGTCAGATTTCTGGCTCTTCCTGGTAAGGGGCGTTGCGGCTACGATCCTGTTTGTTGCCCTTCTCTGGGAGCCAGTCAGGTTTGTTGTCCTCCAGTCACACAAACGTTGGTATCGCCCGGAACAAACGATAAAGCGAAAAGTGATCGTGGCACTTATACTGATCCCCTACGCGTTCATACTTGGGGTAGGTGGACAGCTCATCGAGAACGGCCTGATCTGGCAGACAAAGATCACAAACATCCCGTTCCAGTTTTTTATGGGAGTGATCGGTTTAAATACGCTGTTTATATTGGCGGAAGTGGCATTGTATGAAAGTCTCTTTTTCGTAGAGAAGTGGCACAATTCGGCACTGGAAGCAAAAGAACTGAAGAAAATGAACCTTCAGTTGCAGTATGACAGTCTCAAAGTCCAGATCCAGCCGCATTTCCTATTCAATACACTGAATACCCTGATCGGGCTGATAGAAACGGACCAGGGCAGGGCAGTAAAGTTTACCGAAGAACTGGCTTTCGTTTACCGGTACCTGCTGGCAGCAAGTGAACGCCCGCTAATTGAACTGGAAGAGGAGATCAGGTTTACGCGTGCTTATTATTTCCTGCTGAAGAACCGGTATGACGAAGGATTGCACCTGGCGACTGAATTAAAGGGCAACACAGCGGGCTGCCAGGTTCCGCCTCTTTGCCTGCAGATCCTCCTGGAAAATGCCGTGAAGCATAACGTCATTACCCAGGCGAGGCCATTATATGTGAGGATAGTAATTGATCCGGAGAACCGGACTATTTCCATCACCAATAATTTGCAGAGAAAAGAGAACAGCAGCGGGTCGGGCAGGGGATTGGCGCATCTTATAAAGAAATTTGACCTTGTCAGCCTGAAAGGTATGCACATACTTGAACAGGATGGCAAATTCCAGGTAGATCTTCCCATGGTAAAAATGAAAGAGTATGAAAGTGCTGATTATTGAAGATGAAAATGTAGCCTGCGCGCACCTGCAAAAAATGCTGCATGAAGTGGACCCGTCGATTGAAGTGGTGGAGCGGCTCGACAGTATTGAATCAAGTGTAGCCTGTTTCGAAAAAAGGCCGGCTATAGATCTTGTTTTCCTCGATATAGAACTGGGAGATGGTCAGAGCTTCGATATTTTCAAGCATACAACAGTAGATATCCCGATCATTTTCACTACTGCGTACCAGGAGCATGCGCTGAAAGCCTTCAAGCTCAACAGTGTTGACTACCTGCTGAAACCGGTAGATAAAGTTGAATTGTCTGCCGCACTGGATAAATTCCGCAGGTTGCATGCCGACCAAAGGCCGGAGGTCAGGCCTGATATCCTTTCACTCATCCAGCAAATGGAAAGGGTGAAGATGAGATACCTGGCGAAAAGCGGCACCCGGCTCATTTCGGTAGAAGCCGATGAGATCGCATATTTCTACACGAAAGAAAGGCTGCAGTACATTAAGACCTTCAGGAATGAAGACCTTGTTCTTGACAAATGGCTCGATGATGTGGAAGTGCAGGTTGATCCGCAGAAGTTCTTCCGCGTGAACCGCCAGTTCATCCTGAATTATGACAGCATCAAGAAGATTCATTCCTGGTTCAGTGGTAAACTGAAAGTAAGCGTGGAGCCTGATTCTTATGAAGAAATTATTGTGAGCAGGCTCAGGGCCGCGGATTTCAAGAAGTGGCTGGGTGAATAGCGGCCCGTGCCGTATCTTGCGCCGAAATGAAGTACTCCAACCAGTCTGGCGCCATTGCGGCCATAGTTACCATAATTTCCTGTTTCCTGACCTGGATCAGTATTCCTGACCTTGGGATCACGGTTAGTGGCTTTGAATCAGCAGGTACGAGTTTTGGCAAACCCGGGCTGATGAATACAGCCATGAGCTGTATTGCTTTCTGCATGTTTCTTATACCCAGGATCTGGGCTAAAAGGGTCAACCTGTTTTTTACCGGGTTCAATATGGCCTGGGCGGTGCGTAACTATATCCTTGTTACAGCCTGCCACGGGGGTGATTGTCCCGTTAAACACACCGGCATTTACCTGCTGATGATCTTTTCATTCCTTCAGCTGCTGATGGCCGTTATACCGGATGTGAAACTGAAAAATTAAGCAACCCGCCCAGGCGCCTTTGCGATCATTCCCTGTCACAATTTCCCAAGTGCCCGCCCAATCATTCCAACGCATTCCTGTAATTGCTCACGTGTAATTACCAGTGGCGGAGCAAACCTGATCTTGTCGCCATGGGTGGGTTTTGCCAACAGGCCTTCCTCTTTTAAATGCAGGCATAATTCCCAGGCGGCTTCCGGGTTTGGATGATTGATCACAATTGCATTCAGAAGACCTTTGCCCCTGATCGTTTTTATGTATGTGGATTGAAGACGTTGAAGTTCACTACGCAGGAATTCTCCCATTTCTGCTGAATGTTCAGCCATGTTCTCATCTTTCAATACCTGCAATGCTGTCGTCGCCACACTGCACGCCAATGGGTTCCCGCCATATGTGGATCCATGTTCACCAGGCTGAATATTGAGCATGATGAAATCATCCGCCAGTACTGCACTTACGGGCAGAGTGCCACCACTCAGGGCTTTGCCGAGGATAAGGATATCCGGGCGGACAGACTCATGGTCACATGCCAGCATTTTTCCTGTCCTGGCAAGGCCGGTCTGGATCTCATCCGCAATGAATAAGACATTGTGTTTTGTGCATAGTTCCCGAACACCTGCCAGGTATCCGTCGTCCGGTATCACCACACCGGCTTCTCCCTGGATCGGTTCAACCATAAAAGCAGCAACATCGGGATCCGAAAGCGCTGTATCCAGGGCTGGCAGGTTGTTATAGTGAATGATCTCAAAGCCGGGCATGTATGGCCCGAACTGCCGGTAACTGCTCGGGTCTGTAGAGGAAGAAATTGCCGCCAGTGTCCGTCCCCAGAAGTTATTCTCTGCGAAAATGATCTTCGCCTTGTTTTCCGCAACACCTTTTTTTACATATGCCCAGCGACGTGCCAGTTTGATTGCTGTTTCACCGCCTTCCACACCCGTATTCATCGGCAGCACCTTGTCATAACCGAAGAAACCGGTGATAAACTTTTCATATTCGCCTAACTGGTCATTGTAAAAAGCACGTGAAGTAAGGGTTAGTTTACCGGCCTGCTCAATCAATGCCTGGATGATCCGCGGATGGCAATGACCCTGGTTCACCGCACTGTAACCACTGAGGAAATCATAGTATCTTTTGCCATCGACATCCCAGAGGAAAACACCTTCACCTCTTGTCAGTACGACCGGCAGGGGATGATAATTGTGAGCACCATAGCGTTCTTCGAGATCGAGGTAATAGTCTGTATTGGTAGAAAGAGTAAGCACGTTTTCAAAGTTAAAAGTGAAGAATGAGAATTTTAATAGCCGGAGCATGAATGCGCCACCGTTCACCGAAGTGGAACAGCTTTAAAATACATTGGCAGTAATGCGGGAGGAAATAATATCAGCATCCTCGATGATCGAGAAAATCGAGGTTGGCAGAAAGAAAGTCGTATATGGTGGAGGTAGACCTGATAAATCAGTCGTTTGACTGCAATATAGTAAAATAATGTGAAGGGAATGCAGTACGGTAGCCGGCAGGAGCTGAATCAAATATGCCAAACATAGTTGAACCGGTTCCTGTCATCCCCGCAAATACAGCACCCATCCTGTACAGGGTCGAGCGGATGTCAATAAGTTCCGCGTGCTTTTCGAAGGCAACTTCTTCGAAGTCATTGACGAGCAGGTCGCGCCACTGGTCGGGGGGCAATGCCACTACCTCACGCAGGTGGATTTTCGGTTCCCTGATTTTTAATTGCGAGAACGCCCAGGCGGTGTTGATATGCAGTCCCGGGTTTACGATCAGGAACAGTTTGTTTTTCAGTGATGGTAATTGTATTGGCTCCATTACCTCGCCGCGGCCTCCGGCAAAACAAGGTTCGTTCATGATGAAGAAAGGGCAGTCACTTCCTAACTGCAGGGCGTAACCGAGTAGCTGTTCGCGGGTAAGTCCCAGGTTAAACATCCTGTTGAGCAACATCAGGGTAAAAGCGCCATCAGAAGAACCGCCGCCGAGTCCGGCACCCATCGGGATGACCTTGTGCAGATGCATTGCTACAGCAGATAGTGAAAAATCCTGTTGCAACAGTTGATAAGCTTTTATGCAAAGGTTGCCTAGTGCCGGTGCATCAATTGTAAGTCCGCTTGTATGGAAGGAAAATTCTTCCGCCCTAACTGCTTCCAGTATGTCGCAAACCGGAAGGGGATAGAAGATGGTTGAAATATCATGATAACCATCCGGTCTTTTACCGTTAACCTGGAGTCCAAGATTGATCTTGGCATTGGGAAAAACTATCACAATGAAATTTGTTCGCCTTACTGGTTTTTCCGGCTGTTGATCTCGTCCCTGATTGCAATTGCCCGGATATAGTCTTCCTGTTCCAGCACTTCATTCAGGAGAACATGAAGTTCTTCCAGGCTAAGCGCCCTCAGGTCGTCATTTCCGGTGTCTTCCTTTTCAGGAGTTGCCACGGGTTTCTTTTTCTTGCCTGAGGTATCCTCCATCAGGATCCCGGCACTTTCGAGGATGTTTTCGTAGGTATAGATCGGGCAACCGAACCGGACAGCCAATGCCAGCGCATCGGAAGTGCGGGAATCGATTTCCACAGTATCGTTCTCGCCCACACAAATCAGTTTTGAGTAGAAGATGCCCTCCTGCAAATCGCTGATGATGATCTCTGTGAGGTCAACATTGAAGGCACTCATAAAGTTTTTCATCAGATCGTGAGTGAGCGGACGGCTCGGCTGCATTTTTTCCAGTGCCACTGCGATAGCCTGAGCTTCGAAACCACCGATAACAATCGGCAGACGGCGCAAACCATTCACTTCTCCAAGCACAACTGCATAGGAATGTGTCTGGGTAATACTATGCGACAGGGCAACAATTTCCAATTCTATCTTCCTCATAATGAAGGCACGAAACTAATGTTTTTTGGGTAAAATGGGAAGAGGGTGGCTGGAATTGCCACCCGTAAAACCCATTTTATACTCCTTTGAGTTTTTTCACGGCGTCTATGATCTTGGGCATTACTTCAAAAGCATCACCTACTATGCCATAGTCGGCTGCCTTAAAGAATGGCGCTTCGGGGTCTTTGTTGATTACCACTATTACTTTACTTCTGTTCACTCCGGCGAGGTGCTGAATGGCACCGGATATGCCCACTGCAAAATAGAGGTTTGGAGCAATTGATCCGCCGGTTTGTCCCACATGCTCATGATGTGGTCTCCAATGTGCATCCGCAACAGCGCGACTGCAGGCAGTGGCTGCGCCAAGCAGATGAGCAAGCTCTTCAATCATTCCCCAGTTTTCCGGTCCTTTTAATCCGCGGCCGCCGCTGATTACCAGTTCGGCCTCACTCAGCGGAACTTCGCCCTTGACCTTATTTGTGGCGGTCACTTTTACTGCCGGCGCAACAATAGTGGCATTGAATGGAACAACTTCTGCAGTTCCTTCCTGCTGAACAGGGGTAAAGGCATTTGGTGTAAGTGAAATGATCTTTTTGGAAGTCTGCAAGCTGATATTGGCAAAGGCTTTACCGCTGAATACGCCTTTCTTTACAACGAAGCCGGCACTGGTATCCGGCAGTGAAACCGCACCTGGAACCATACCCGCTTTCAGCCGGGCAGATAATCTTGGTGCAATAGCCTTTCCGTTTACGTTATGCGACAAAACCACAATCTCGGCTCCTGTTGATTCTACAGCCTGAACAATAGCATTTGTATACAGTTTGCTGTCCATCGTATTCAGCTGATCATCGGCAACGTGATGTACTTTACTGATTCCGTAACGGCCCAATGACGTAAGGTCATCACTTACTTTTCCCAATACAATTGCTTCTGCGGTTGTTCCGGTTTGCCCGGCTACTTTGGCTGCATAGGAAGCGGCTTCAAAAGAAGATTTTTTTATATGGCCATCGGCCTGGTCGATATATACTAAAACAGACATAATGTGTTGTTGAAACTTTTACAATGAATGGAATGAAGGCCTATCAGAACAGTTTTGCTTCTTCATGAAGAAGGCGGACGAGCTCCTCGGGCTGGTCTGCAGGTACCAGCTTTACACCTGCTTTTGCCGGGGGCAGTTCAAAGCTTACAATTTTCGTGAGTGCTTCGACCTGCACCGGCTCAACCACTTTAAGCGGTTTGGTACGGGCACCCATTATTCCTTTCATATTCGGTATACGCTGTTCGGCCATTCCCTTCTGGCAGCTGATTACCAATGGCAGCCCTGCCTCGGCAACTTCTTCACCACCTTCTATCTCGCGGTTAATGGTCGCTGTTGTACCGTTAAGTTCAAATTTCGTTGCAAGGGATACGTAGGGAAGGTCAAGCAATTCCGCAACCATTCCCCCGATAGCTGAACCATTATAATCTATGGTTTCCTTCCCGGTGAATACAAGGTCATATCCGCCTTCTTTCGCCACGGCAGCTATCTGGCTCGCAATTGTGAAACTGTCTGAGCTGTCTGTATTTACCCGGATGGCTTCGTCACCACCCAGCGCAAGCGCCTTACGGATAATCGGCTCTGCATCGGCGCCACCTACAGTAATAAGGTGTATAACTGTGGACGGATCTTTTTCCTTCAGCTCTATCGCTTTTACCAATGCGTACCACTCATCATACGGGTTGATGATCCACTGCACACCATCAGTAGCGAATTTCGTGTTGTTCTCGGTGAAAGCTATTTTTGCCGTTGTATCCGGCGTTTTACTGATACAAACTAAGATTTTCATACAGCAAATTAAAGTAAGTTTGAAAGTTGTTTATGCAACTAAGTAGGCTACAAATATAGTAGGTGTAAAGATAGCTCACCACAAAACGCATTACTTATTTTTTAAAGAATAATTATGGATCGCATTCAGAAATTGAGGGAGTACCTGGTCGCAAGTCCGACAGATGAATTCCTGAAGCATGCGCTGGCGTTGGAGTATGTAAAGCTGGGCGATGACGCGCAGGCCCAAACGTTATTCGAAGAAATATTATCGGTCAATCCCGGTTATATAGGCAGCTATTATCACCTCGCAAAACTGATGGAGCGGTCAGGGGATACAGAATCTGCTGTACACTGGTACCAGAAAGGAATGGATGCCGCGGGCAAGGCTGGTGATAACCACGCTTTCGGTGAACTTCGTTCGGCCCTCGAAGAGCTTATTTATTGATCGCCATGGATGCAGCTGATTGGCGAGGCTTGAAGTACCACGCAACAACACCGCCAAACATGAGCAGCCGGAAGATAAAATAGCCCCAGTAATTGATGTTCCATGCATCATTGACGTTGCTTACGCTTGTGAAGAACACATAACAGGTCTCAATTACCAGGTAAATAAAATTATAGAAGAGAAAACCGGCTATCAGTAAAAACCTGCT
>NZ_JSVC01000039.1 GCF_000814475.1 Flavihumibacter solisilvae
ATTGAAGTGAAGTTTAGAAGTGTTAAGGAAACACAATGGGAAGATCATTTATTGCAAGCGAAGAATTTTTCGAAGTTTCTTTTAAAGGTGCATAACCTCGGAAATGATTGGTTGCTTTGGAAAACTGCATTTTGTAGCATCGTAGGTCGGATGGTGGAGTACGGACTAAATTTAGCCGCCTCACGTTGCAAGAATAAAGACAGGGTCTATAATTTAGGTTTTGAATTGATAGATGAAATATTTAGCAATTCGTATCAATCAATTGAATTTGACGAATCAGGCAGACTGATTTATGTGTGTGCTGATGAACTTGAAAAGAATGATCGATTTGATATGCAAATGGAGTCTACTATGTTTGTTAATTACGCACGAGCTCAGGCTATACTTTTTGATGATGATGGTGTGTCAGAATTAATAGATGCAAATCCGTTGCTAAAGGAATTTTCTTGGAATCTTCACGCAAAGTGTGAGAAAGCAGGTTCAAGTATAGAGTCACTTCAAAATGACGTTTTGCCTCCAAAGAGCGACGGTAGTAGTGATCATAGAGAGATACAAGAAATATCGCCAGAGAATGTAATTGATAATTTTCATGATTCTATAAGTGCTGGGACTGATTCAGACACCACTATTTATTTAAGAGAACATCCATTTGGCTTAAAATTCGAAGTTGGTAGTGTCGTGGACCGTTACGGTGAAAGGAAGTATTTTTTCAATCCAGGATCCACAGAAGTTAATCAGCTCAATATAGGTGTTATAGGTGATTTGGGTACTGGGAAGACTCAACTTTTGAAGTCTTTAATATATAACATGTCTATGAGTTCAGGCCAGAATCGGGGAACAGCTCCGAAATTTCTTGTCCTTGACACAAAGCGTGATTATGATGGGACTGGAAGTGAGCTTGATAATGTCTTGATTCAGAAAATTGGTGCTGAGGTGGTGGTGCCTTATAAAATTAAATTAAACATGTTTGATATTAAGAGTTCTAGGGAAATTAACCCTGCACTTTCAAAAGCAAACTTTTTTATTGATCTTTTAGGTAAAATTTATGGAGGGATCGGTCCAATACAAAGAAATTATTTAAGAGACGCTGTATTGCAAGCCTTTAAGAAGAAAGGTTATGTTAAAGCTGGTCAATATAAAGATTTCATATCACCAACTTTAATTGAAGTTCGTGATGAATATCATTCCTTAGTAAATACAGTTGATTCGGCTTTGGCAATTATGAATAGTCTTATTGAAGAGGAGTTTTTTGAGGATGACAGTGAAAACACAGTTTCATTTGATGAAATGTTTACGAAAACCATCATAGTAGCCCTCGGAAAGATTGCCAGTTCTAGCCAATCATTGAAATTTATGATGGTTGTGTTCCTTAAGTTATACCAGGAATATATGCTGGGCATCGAAAAATTTCCATACATCGGTGAAAGCCCTTCCTTGCGAAAAATCGATAGCTTTATTTTAATTGATGAAGCAAAACTTATAATGGACTACAACTTCCCAGTTCTTGAAGATTTGCTTCGAAAAGGAAGGGAATTCGGTGTGGGGGTAATTCTTTCAACACAATATTTAAGTGACTTTACAAGTGGCAAGATTGATTACAAAGAGCCGCTTTCTACTTGGTTTATACATAAGGTACCCAATATAAGCGCAAAAGAGATCAAATCAATTGGAATACCAGGAGCGAATGACGATCTAAGTGCTACAATTCAGACTTTGGAAAAGCATTTTTGTCTATATAAAACAGTTGGTGTGAATGGAACGATTATTAGAGGAAGACCATTTTACAAATTAATTTGACATTCTCAATGTAATGAAAGATGCCGATAAAATAAAATATTTTCAAAGCAATATACTCCTTTGGTATGGTCAATTTGGTAGAAAATTTTATTGGAGAGAGGGTACGCTGACTGAGTATGAGTATATTATAGTTGAGATCTTACTTCAAAGGACGAAAGCAGAAACAGTAGATAAGTTTTTACATGACTTTATTGGGAAGTTTCCAGATTGGAGAACTCTTGCTCACGCAGAATTGTTAGAAATACAACTTGCAATTAAGCCAATTGGATTACAAGTGCAAAGATCTAAACGGTTGAAGGAACTCGCTTTGGAGATGCAAAAACGTAATTATGTGTTGCCACACGATCGAATTGAACTTGAATCAATACCCTTTTTAGGACAATATATTGCAAATGCGGTAGAGCTTTTTATTTTTCATAAAACCAAACCACTTTTAGATGTAAACATGGCTCGGGTATTAGAGAGATATTTTGGGCCACGTAAAAAGGCTGACTTGCGATATGATCCATATTTACAGGATTTGGCAAAAAGAATAGTAAATCACCCGCATGCCAAAGAAATTAATTGGGCGGTATTAGACTTCGCTGCTCTTATTTGTAAAGCTAGAGTTCCTAGTCATTGTGAATGCCCCTTAAGAAAAGAGTGCTTATATTTCAATAATATGGAGATAGTTGTGACTTAATCTAACAGTTGGGATTAACTTTAAAGTAACAACACACTTAGATCAATCCCAAATCAGTCAGATTATTGAGGTCCTCCCATGTACCTTAGACCAGTTTAGTATAACTATTTGGGAGATGGATATTTTAGTGCTGTTCATTTTAGAAATTCTATTGGCCTTACATACTTTGCAAGCTTTATGGCCTTGTTTAATTCTGTTCTATAGGTGGAATGAATGCCTGATTCCTCTATCACCTCTCTCACTCCGGCTTGGGAGATTTCACTATGATATTTAACACCAAATAAGTGAATCATAGTTACTTGCTCTTTTTTGGGAGCGTTTTTATACATGTCTTTTAAGGCTTTACCTAATTCCTTTACTGTCATAAGGTTGTTTTAGCTAAAATATGCTTAAAAAAGCAAAAATAAGCTTAAAAGTTGCTTATACTTGTGAAAACTTCTTTTATTTATGCCGGTTACTACTCATGAATGTGAATTGAAAGTGCTGCCAGAGACTAAAGTTTGGAGATATATGTCTATTGAAAAATATATTTCCCTACTAGAGAATGGCGCACTTTTCTTTTGTAGATCAGATAAATTTTCTGACCCATTTGAAGGGTCAATTCCTAAAAAAGAAGCCGCAGGCCGAAACGACTTAAACAAACGACTAGGAGGCGATATCACTAAGGCAATGCGGATAATACAGGAAGAAAATAATAGGGGTATTCAATCCCTTCATCAACGATTTAGGCGTGCTACAGTTGTGAATTGTTGGCAAATAAGCAATTTCGAATCTGATGCAATGTGGCGCCTCTATTTAAAAGATAATGAAGGATTGGCCGTTTCTACCACAGTAGGGAAGCTTTGCGATAGTTTCGAAAACACTAATCTCAAAATCGGAAGCAGTAAAGTTAGATATCTTAATTATGAAGAAGATATATGGTATCACCCGGTTGAATATCCCGTCAATAGTTATAACATGTTAACACCTCTTCTGCATAAAAGGAAAGAGTACAGTTATGAGAATGAATTCAGGTTGTACTTGCATATTTCTGAAGCATTAAATGATGAGAGGTTTTGGGAAAATCAACCTAACCACAAGGGAACTCTTGTACCTGTTGATGTTCATACACTTGTGGAAGAAATTATCCTGCCTCCGACAGCTGATGATTCGTCACAAAAGCAAATTGAGGAGTTAATTAGAAAGCATTGTTACTCTTTCTCAATTCGGAAATCGGCTTTACAATCAACTCCAGTGTATTAATGTTTGGAAATTGAGACTTTAATTGAAAATCTAAACGAATCCCTGTATGATCGCACAAAATCGCACCCAATATAGCTAAAAACTGATGGATATGTTTCATAAACTGTGTCAGTAGTCAAAACTCGTTGGCAAGCGATGTTTGTATTTGAGGTCGTGCAGCACAGTTTTACTGCCGCTGCAACATCGGTTGACGACGAGTCCTCATAGGTTTAGTTTTAAACAGTCTCCGAAAATAATCATCAGCTGTGCCAGTGTTTTATTCCAGTTGAATACAGTCTTGTTCCATTTGTTGGTGATATGATCCTGGGCCTGGAACAGTAGCTTCATGAGTGCTTCTTCAGATTGGAACGCTGCCTTTGATCTGTCGATGGAATCCCTCAATGATATTGGTGGTATACATGATCCGGCGAATATCCCTGTGTAGGCTTCCCCATTCTCCGGCCAGCAGAATTAGAGTTATCAATTACTTGAATTGTTAACTTTAAATCTCGAAATGAAACGTAAGAATCACACCGAAAGTCAAATTATTGCCGCCCTGAAAAACAGGAAGCCGGCATGCTCGTCAAGGACATTACTCGTGATCTGGGCATTAGTGAAGCCACCTTTTATAATTGGAAGGCGAAGTACGGTGGCATGGAAGCCAGCGATGTCAAACGCTTGAAGGACCTGGAATCTGAACATGCGGAACTCAAAAAGATGTTTGCCGAGTTATGCATTGAGAACCGGGCCATGAAAAATCTCATCGAAAAAAAGTTGTAACACCTGAGGAAAAACGTGAGGCAGTTGATTTTCACGTGCAGGAGGAACAACTGAGTGCCCGAAAGGCGTGTAAGATCGTAAGCATACCTCGATCGTCTTACGATTATAAGGCCAAGCCCAAAGATGATGCTCCTGTGCAGCAGATTCTGACCAGCCTGGTAGAAAAGCATGTTGATATTGGATTTTGGCAGTCTTTTTATCGCATAAGGAACAAAGGATTTAATTGGAATCACAAAAAGGTTTGCCGGGTGTATACCGACATGAAACTCAACATAAGGCGCAGGATTAAACACAGACTGCCGGCCAGGATCAAAGAGGCCCTGTTCATACCAGGAGCGCCGAATGAAGTCTGGAGCATCGACTTTATAAGCGATGCGCTTACTGATGGCAGAATGTTCCGGTTACTCAATATCATCGATGATTATAATCGTGAATCATTGGCAATTGAAGTGGACACTCCCTTCAGTCGTTGAGGTCGTTGCAGAGCGAGGTAAGCCAAAATGCATCAGGGTGGACAATGGCCCTGAGTTTATCAG
>NZ_JSVC01000004.1 GCF_000814475.1 Flavihumibacter solisilvae
AAATCATCGGGTGGAGAAACACCGGGTGAGGCTGTCAGCAGCGGGATAGAGGCGGGGAGAGGAAGAGGAAATGAAATGGACGCTTCATCGCGATCATTCATGGAGAATCGTTTTGGTGCTGATTTTTCCAGCGTCCGCATTCATGCCAATGAAGATGCGGCACAGCTATCGACACAATTGGGGGCTGAGGCATTTACAGTTGGCCGGGATATTTATTTCAATGCCGGCAGGTATTCGCCCGACACTTATTCCGGGAAACAGTTGCTTGCGCATGAGCTTACACATGTCATCCAGCAGAATGGTTCCGAAGCCATCCAGCGCAAGGCAGGTGATATTGAAATTGCACCTGAATTAGCAACGAGTGATGTTGACAAGAATATTTCCTACCTCTTTTTTGCACTGGGAAAATTAGCTGCACCCTTTGATCTTGTACAGGTACTAATTGTTAGTGGCTCAACGGGACGGATGTACAATGTGAGCAATGGAAAAAAAGGAGTTGAAAAAGAAAGCCTTGGGTCTTACCAGCTGAAGAAAATGGATCTTCCTCCTTATTTCCTTATAGGCTTGCCTGATGGTAAGCTGGGGATACTCGGAAACCAGTATATCGAGAAAGGCGACGATGATCTTACTACAACTTTTGTTATGATCGGAGGTCGCCGTGATACACCCGACGCCAAAAAGATCTTCGATGCGGTAGATAAGGAGCTGACGATTCCCGAATGGTTTGCACGGAAATCAGACAAAGAGCATTACCTGAAAAATGTAAAGAACCCGGGGTTCGCTGTTATTGTACTGGGAGGTAGCGGCGGCGGGCAGAGCAGTGGCAAAAAGTCCGAAGGCGGTGGTGAGGGAGCAGCAAAACCGCCCAAACCCCAATGGATGGTCGCTTACGAGAAGGAGATGTCGACGCTTATCCATGTTCTGAAACAGGCTGACCACTTCTCGACCGATCTGCCAGATGCATTCTACGTTTATTTCTCACAATCGAAGCAGGAATGGCGTGCCGGTGCGTCCCAGCTATCAGCAGACCCGAAAAAGCCGCTGCAGGTTTATTTTGATATCGCTGAAAAAGATGACAGGAAAGCTAAGCTGCAGGAAATCCGCGACCGGATCCGCATTCGTCAACTGCGCACGCCCGAACAGGTTACCCCTGGCAGTAAGCCGCTTGATCCGAAAATGATGTGGGCCTACAGGATCAAGACGGAAGTTGACAGCCTGATCGCAGGGGAACGAAAAGACCGGCCCGGCGCAGCAGACCTGCCTGATAAAACCGGGCTGACAACCCAGGAAGATAATGCCGATATCCCGTTCCTGCAATTGTGGCTGTACATCCCCGGCCAGGATGAAAACCAAAAAGCAACAATGACCCTGAAGCATGGAGTGATGGCCTCTCCACTGACTTTGAATACGGATATTAAGAGCCTTTTCGAAGCAGTTAAACAGGCAACCCTGTCGCTTAGGGGACATGAGATCAAACCTTATGATGCCAAGCCTGAAAACTTTACGAAAGTTGACCAGCCATTCCCCGCTGAAATTATCTCCTACAACGTGCGCGATGATTTCCGTTCCGTGACTGGCGCAAAGCTGGACATGCTCATGCAGATCAATATGTCGCGGCTGGCACTTGTTTCGGAAACCTTTACCCGGTACAGGGGAGTGATCTATACCTGGGATGTTTACCGGGTCAGCGAGGTAATTCCAAAAACCGATATGGAAAACATGCCGGTGCCATGGGCCGACCGCCGGAAAGCCTTGCAAAAATGGTTCAAGGGAAGTGCTCAGCTGAAAGGAAAGAACCCGGCTATTGATGTGGCGAGGGGAATCATGTCGGAACTGACACCAAAGGAAATAACCCAGGGTAAGAAGCTTGGATATATTTATGGCACTCATCCCAGCTACGACAACCAGGCAGTGATTGATATGCCTATGGAGCCGGGCGAATATGCTATTTTCTGTCTTGCCCTGCCTGAACCCGGCGATGGTCATTACACCTACCCCAGTGAAGCATTCTTTACAGTACACCTCACAGAAGGATATGAGATGGCAAGAGGCGTAAGGGATGAACGCCTGAAAGAGATGAAACGACTTAGGACAGAAATAGAAAATGAAAAGGATGACGAAAAGAAAAAAGAACTGAAGGCGAAACTTGAGTCACTGGAAAAACAGGAAAAGAGAACGTTGACAGAAGGTACAGTTTTTAGTATAAGCGAACAGGAAAAGATTGTGCAGGCAGCTAAAAAGCTCGAAAATATTTACAGCAGGGCAAACGAAGTGAATACAGTCAGGGACCTGTTGTTGGCAGACACAGAAAAAGGAAAGATCTCTGACGAAGAGTTTTCGGTCATTTTAAACCTGTGGCAATGGGCTGAAACCACCAAAGGCGATGAAAAGCCAATAGACAGGTTAAAGAATGTTATTAAGGAAGGCGAGAAAAGCATCGAGCAGATGAATGCTGTGATCGGCAGGGTGGGCAAATTTGCGAAAAATTTGAAAGGTTATAAGATCCAGCCGGCGCCGGTAGTGGGATTGGTGAGTCGCGTTACCGGGCAGGTGCACCCGCTGTTGCTGACCATTGGAATTGGCCATGAATTGCTTAATGATAACTCTCATGCGATGCTCGTGGATGTAACAACAGGTGAAACACAGGAAGCATATGAAGGTGAGAGCAGCAAAACGGCACGGCATGGAGGAGATGAAGATGCCGTACACAAAGCATTCACAAAGTTTGGGGAAAAATGCGCTTATGGCGAAGGTTATATTGCCTACCGCGTGCCGGGTCCTGATTACAAAGGAGAAGTGCCAAGTGCCCCGGGTACCTGGGAAAAAGTAAAAAGGATTTTGGGAATTGTGGCTGCAATTGCAGGCATCATTGCATTAATTATCGGAACGATCTTTACCGGTGGTGCACTTGCTGTGTTTGCTGCTTACCTCGGACTTGGCGCCATGATCGTTGGTGCAGGTCTGGCCATTGATAATATCTACAACCGAGCTGTCAACCATCGTTTGCATGCCGACGTTGAGCTGGCAATGGACCTGCTGAATGTTGCAGGCCCTGTCTTAAGGGGAGCTGGTGCATTGGTGCAATTGTCAAAGGTGAACACACTGAAAACGCTCGTAACCACTGCTGAACTTGCAGGTGATCTTTCCAAAGCAGAGCAGGGCGCGTTGACAGTTGGCATGCTCAGCAAACTTTCGACTATCGTGAAACTTGAGCGATCGCTGCTGATAATACAAAAAGCAGACGCACTCACCAATCTCGGCCTTGTGGGATACACGACATTGAGGGACCTGGCAATGGTGGAAGAAGTGTATGCAAATGACCCAAGGAAACGCTCTGCTATGCGCACCGAAATCATTAAGAACGCCCTTATATCCGGCACTTTCGCCCTGGTCGCAGTGCGTTCAGAATTTAAGGTCGGTAATTCCAGCGAACTCGACTCGCTTGTCAATAACCTGGTAAAAGAACGGGACTATCATAATGCTATGGTTCGGTCAAGGATAAAGGATGTTGACGGCAACTGGATTGATCCTAAGATGAGGGAGTTCTTCCTGCAAAAACAAAATGACGGCACTTTCGCTAAACTGAAAGTGGAGGAGGAAGCGGATGAAGGCGGCCCGAAAAAAACAGATAAGTATGAAACCGACCGGGAAGTCGACATGAAGGGCCATGCCTCTACTCCTGACAAGGCACATGAAGTGGAAGTGTATAAGAACGGCGACATTGGTCGTTGCACTTCGGTAAAAGGACAAAAATGCCCTGCACTGGAACTTATCTTTAAGTCGGTGCTCGATGACCGCCCGGTGCTTAAACAAGAGCTCGCAGAGATTAGGAAAGGCATGGCGAAATATGGAGAAAACGTACCAAAGGCTAAATTGGAAGCACTGGCGAAATTTGAACTGCGGCTGCGCAGGCTTGAAGAGGTGAGTGCACTTTCAAAAGCGCCAAAGGATTACCAGGTATTGGAAGTAGCTTATAATTTCAATGAAGTAAGTGTATTTAACGGCAAGACAGTCATTGAGTACCCGGGCGGCGAAAGGGTTTGGTTCAAGGATGGTGTTTACCATCACGAGGCTGATATCAAATCTTCCATTGGGAGACAACACCTTGAAAGGGAGTTTTACACTGCTACGGAATCAGGCCTGGCAATACTGAAAGGGACAGAACGTGCGCATTCCTTTGGCCAGGGCTTCGGTTGGGAAAGTCCGTTTGCACTCTTCTATGCACCACGGTTCGTGAACCAGCGATTGCAGAACAATGGAATTGAACAGTTCATTCGCTCTATGCGGGATCTGATGCCACCGGGACAGAAAATTATTCTTGAAACATCAACACAGGCTGTTACCAAACCAAAAATTTCACGCAAGCTTCAGTCCATAACGTATGAAGGTTATATCCAGACTGCAAGTGGTGAGCGGATCCGGGCCTTTACTTACAAGATCGAAGTGACCTGGAAAGAAGGTGGCGGCAGTACAGTTAAAGCAGCGCCGATTAAATTTGAAAGCAATTCGAATGCTGCTTCACAAAAAGTGATCGACGATTTCCGGGGAAGAATACCCGACGTTGATAAACCTGAATGGATCATGAAGAACATCAACCAGGATATTGATGTCTGATTATGGATACAACAGATATTTTTTCCGTATTTCCCGGTATTGTGAAAGTCCTGGTTCCCACGAATCCCTTATCTCTTTTTCAGATTTTCCGGCGATGATTTGCTGGCGGAATTCCGCATTCCCTGATAGTTTATCGATACTGCCTATTTGTTTGCTTTGCGACTGGTCGAAGAATCTCGCTTTATCCGGGTAGGCCTGGTACAGTTCGATCATCCACTGGAGGTTGATCCTGCCGGTTTTGCGCAGTTGGGCAATATCGTAGTTCCGCAGGTCGATGCCAAAACACTCTTGATTCATGTGTAACGGGCTTTCGCTCATTCCCGGGATACTTACTGGAGTAAAAGTAAAGGGATATTTATCCTTCAGTTTCGGGCTTCCTAATATTGTGAAAGGTGAATAAGTGCCCCGGCCATGATTTAGAATCGTTCCTTCAAATAAACAGGTGGAAGGATAGAGCATGATGCTTTGCTGGGTATTCAGGTTCGGCGAGGGCTTTACCGGCAAGGTATACTCCATCCTATGGTCATAGTTTTTTACCGGGATGATCTTGAGCTTGCAGGTCTTGCCCTGCATCCAATTTTCACCATTGATCATTTGCGCAAATTCAGCGATCGTCATTCCATGCGCGATAGGAATGGGAAACTGGCCAATCCCTGATTTGTATTGCATGTTTAGGATCGGGCCATCCACAAGGTAGCCATTGGGGTTAGGCCGGTCGAGGATCATGAGTTCCTTCCCGTTTTCTGCGCAGCCTTCCATTACATCCCTTAAAACATTGATGTATGTGTAGAACCGGCAACCCACATCCTGGATATCGAAGATGACGAGATCAACATCAGCCAGGTCTGCGGCCGAAGGTTTTCTTTTGCTGCCGTATAAGGAAATAATGGAGATGCCAGTGGCCGGGTCCTTCTCATCAGCAACTTTAGTTCCATTGCTGGCGTTTCCCCTGAATCCGTGCTCAGGACCAAATGCTTTTACGATTGTGACACCACGTTTGAGCAGGCTATCCACAAGGTGCGACTGGCCGATGATGGTTGTTGGATTCGCCAGGACTGCGACTCTTTTGTTCTTTAAGTAGTCGATATATGCTTCAGTCTGGTCTGCGCCGGTAACAATGTGGTTGGCACTGCTGCTTTCTGTTTTCATTTTGTGGGCGCAGGAAAACGAAATGGCAGTCAATAGGATCAATGCTGTAGTAATATTGAGTTTCATCTGTTATGCAGCTTTAGATGGTACAGGTGTGCGGAAAAACAGGACGCCAAAGACAAGCGCAAATGCCAGGTACAGTCCTGCTATAATGGCAATTACCCAGGGAAGGGCCGGATGGTTCATGAGTGCTTTTATCATTGCTAAGCCACCGATGAGAAAGTGAGCCAGGTTCGCGATGGCAATCGGCCGGTTGTAAATTCCACCGATAAAACTTCCTTTTGCCATCCAGTCAAGCAAGGCAAATGCAAAGTAAAATGCACCGAGAACCTGCAGTACCAGGTGATCAATAGGTGCAGAGCCAATTTGAAGGTATGCAGCTATCTCATCTGCCAGGAAACTAAGCGAGATGCCAATGACACCAAGAAATACCGCGCTGGCACTCATAACAAGTTTAGTGTTCATCAGGCCAATATAGTACCTATTGCGTAATATTCAGATTAATGTAGGGAGTCCAGTGGGTAATACTGGTGGGAAATGGCTTGCGGGGTGACTTTGACTATCCGGAACCCGGATGAATCCTTGCCCAATGGCTTGCCAACAGGGCCGGTCGTTACCATTAGGAGACTGCCAGGCTGCCCATATGCATTGCGGTGATAGTGGCCGGCAAATACATAACGAATACTATATTTTTGAAAGAGTTCAAGGTATTTTTTACGGGTGTCAAGCGGGATGTTGAAGTAACCGTTAGCTTCTCCAGGTTGTTCGAGATAGAATGGATGATGCAGGAAAATAACGATGTGCTGCCACTTTTCATTTTGAGTGTTTTCCAGCACGGATTGCAGCCAGGCTTCCTGCGCGCTGGCTTTTTGCATCGCTTTTTGCGGACTGTGCAACAGCATTGAATTTAATACAATGCCTAACATGTGATCCTGGCTGAATGTATAGTAATCCGGACCGAACATCTTGTTGTAAGAGGCTATGTCTTCAGCGGAAGGAATATTTCCTATGTCATGGTTGCCTGGGACATTATACAGCTTGATTCCTGGGTTCAGCTTTGCTGCAATTCTTTTATACTCCATGACTTGTGCTGAATCAAAAGGCTTGTTAACCAGGTCGCCGGTCACAATCACGAAAGCGGGCTTCAATTTGTTGGCTGCGGCAACGGCCTGTTCAAAATGTGCAGTTTCTTTTTCAAACGACTTATCCGCGTTGAACATCCCAAATTGAGTGTCACTCATCTGGATAAAGAAAAATGTACCGGATGAACTGCGACTTCCGGCGCAACCGGCCAGGGCAACCCATATGACGAGGAACATGCTAATAGTACGGACCACCATAGTGATTTTATTTGGATGCAATTTGCGTTGATCAGCTGATATTTTAATGCTATTTTAAAGCATACAATGGTTGCGCCCGGAAATTGAGGTTGACGAAAATGCTTATTTTGAGGCCAATGAAGAACAAACTTAATCTCCCATTGTGGATCTTAGTCTCACCTGTAATTGCCTGGGCCGCTATTTTTATCAGCGGTTCCAGTTTCCTTGTTACTATAGTACAGTCTGTCGTGCTAATTGCTTCCGTACTGGCTTCAGTTCACCTTGCTGAGGTCATAGCCCACCGTGTAGGTGAACCGTTTGGAACCCTGATACTTGCGCTTGCTGTAACCATTATTGAGTTATCGCTCATCATTACATTAATGTCGGCCGGAGGCGAAGAAAGCCGGGCGCTCGCCCGGGATACCATTTTTGCAGCGAGTATGATCATTCTGAACGGAATCATCGGGTTGTGCCTTCTTGTTGGTGGACTGAAATACCATGAGCAGGAAATTACAAAGCATGCAGCAACTTCGGCGCTGGTAACGTTAATGGCTATCCTCATTTTAACCCTGGTACTCCCGAATTATACCATTAGTCATCCTGGCCCGATGTACACCAACAGCCAGTTAAGTTTTGTAGCAATTGCGTGTATCGTATTGTACCTGGCGTTTGTATTTGTCCAGTCTGTCCGCCATCGTGATTACTTTGTACCGGCAGGTCCGGTAGATGAAGAAGCGCATGCGGTACCGCCTACACGCCAAACCGCATGGATCAGCCTGGTGTTACTGTTATTTTGCCTGGGCGCAGTAGTGTTGCTGGCTAAAAAGTTGTCACCCGCGATCGAGTCAGGAGTGGCAGCTATCGGCGCTCCCAAAACGCTGGTGGGAATCATTATTGCCATGATAATCCTATTGCCTGAAGGCATCGCCGCAATTCATAATGCCCGGAAAGACAGGCTCCAGACCAGCATGAACCTGGCGCTTGGGTCGGCTTTGGCCAGCACCGGCCTGACCATTCCAGCAGTAGCAATATTTGCCTTATTCACTGATACCACAGTGTTGCTGGGAATAGACACTGCTTCTACTGTATTGCTGGTCTTATCAATATTTACAGTAATGCTTTCACTGATAACGGGCAAGACGAACATCCTCTACGGAATTGTTCTGCTGATGGTGTTTGCAGCTTACCTGTTTATCTCGATAGTGCCCTGATTTTGCCGGAAGACGCAGAAATAATTTTCGGTTTTTATACTTTCCTATAGGAGAGTAAAGGAAATTATAATTACATTCGCCAATCAGTATTATAAAGGCTTACGTGGGATAAAGTCCTGTGGACTGCATTTAAGAATGGCAGCAAGCTGATTAATGTGCTTGAGGTTGTAGTGTGCGGGGTACCTGGAGCTTTCGACTTTGCCGATAAAACCTACCGACAAGCCCAGTTCATTGGCAAGGTCTGCCTGGGAGACGTTCAGTTCTGTTCGCCTCTCGCGTACTTTATTGATTACATATAAGTCGATCTTAGATTTCACGCTTGCCTATAAGCAGGTAAAGGTGAAAAGTTGCCATAAATGTTACAATCACCAATAGGTAAGTGTTTGCTGTAAATAATGTTAAGTCACGATCCATATGAAAATGTTGAAAGCCTGCTGCCTGCTTTCCGAAGTGGTTGCGAAGCTGCGCTTACCCGCCTTTACGGGTTGCTAAAACATAGACTAAGGAGTTATGCATTGCGCCTTACACGTGAAGCAGATGCTGCGGATGATATTATTGCTGAATCTTTCTTCAAACTTTGGGAACGCCGGGCACAGATGGAGAGCATAAAAGGTTTGAAGGCATATCTCTATACGATGATCCGACATGCCTGCTTCAAATATCTGCAGGCGAAATCGAAAGCGGAGCAGGCGCATGAAGAATGGAATTACCTGTCACAATTCGGATTGGAGACAGAGGAAGGGGAGATTCGTGTGTTACAGCAGATCCGTCAGGAAATCTCATCCATGCCGGCAAAGATGCAGGTGGTTTTTAATCTCTCTTATATTGATGGCTTGCGGGCAGCGGAAGTTGCGCGGAGATTATCATTATCAGTTCACACCATTCAGACACAGAAGAAACGTGCGTTGAAGCGCATTCGATGTGCCCTGGCTAAAGGCGTTTAAAATATTCTTATCAATTTGTACCCACTGGACCCGGTTTCGGGATTCATTACGAAAATAAGAACAACATTTCGACATATCCAGATCCACCCACTCCAAGCCAATTGGGTGAAGAAGCCCAGGAATCCTTTCTGACCTGCCTGATGTTTCTTCCGGCGACAGGGGCTGCTCTCATGTATTAGTGGTCTCCTGTCTGCCGGTTTTTTTGATCCTTTATTTATAAACTAACTGAAATGGGTATTTGAATATGGACTTTTAAACAAAGTAAATTCGGCCTTTTAAACAAACTGGGAAAACTCAACGCACTCGAATTTTGTCCTAACAAAACAATCAAGAAAATGGGACAGAGCAACTACAAGGGTGCGTTACAGAAGCCGATCGGCTCAGGTTTTAACGCTGTATCTACAGCAAATGATGTGATCAGCGGAATTGATCTCACAGGGAAAATTGCCATTGTAACCGGTGGGTATGCTGGCATAGGATTGGAAACCACCAGGACATTTGCCCAGGCGGGGGCAAAAGTTATCGTTCCTGCCAGGGATGCCAGCAAGGCAAAGAAGAATCTTGAAGGAATTGCAAACGTTGAATTGGAGACAATGGACCTGATGAATCCGGAATCCATCGATGCCTTTGCTGCAAGGTTTGTTGAGTCCGGCCGGCCGCTACACCTCCTGGTCAACAATGCAGGGATCATGTGGGTGCCGTTACGGCGCGATTCCCGCGGTTATGAATCACAACTGGCAACAAATCATTTGGGCCATTTCCAGCTCACTGCAAGGTTATGGACGGCTTTAAAAAGGGCCAACGGCGCCAGGGTTATTAATGTATCTTCCTTCGGACACCAGATTTCACCGTTCAATTTTGATGACCCGAATTTTGATGGGCGTGACTATGAAACCCTGGCTGCCTATGGGCAGTCAAAAACTGCCAACAATTTGTTTGCTGTAGAGTTTGATATCCGCGGTAAGGAATTCAATGTGCGGTCATATTCCCTTCACCCCGGATCGGTACACGGTACTGATTTAGGGCGTGAAGCGCCAATAGAACTTTTCCAGCAAATGGGGTCCCATGATGCCGATGGGAAAATATTCCCGGAATTTGCGGAGAAACTGAAAACAAATCCACAGGGCGCCGCGACCACAGTATGGTGTGCCACAAGTCCATTGTTGAAAGATATAGGTGGCGTGTATTGTGAGGACGCCGATGTTGCCGTTCTTGACAATGGTGATATTAAACACGTTTTTGATGAACCTTCTTCATTGTGCGGAGTGCAACCTTATTCCCTTGATGAAACCGGGGCAAAGAAATTGTGGAAGCTGAGCGAGGACATGACGGGCATTACATTCTCTGTTGGTTAACGTAAATTTGACTATGGAGCACGCGGTGAAATATATAACGCCGGACATTAAGCTTTCCTGCTTTGAGAGTAAGCTGTTTAAGACGGAAGTGATGTTTGATAACCATATGCTGGTATGGTTTATTTCCGGCGGAACACGGATCGTGCAGGCCGAAGCCACGTACGAGTTTTCGGCGGGGGATATTTTCCTGATTCCGCGGAACCAGCTGGCTACGATTATTACCTATCCCAAAGACGGCTTACCTCATAAGGCAGTTGTGATGCACCTGACCACAGCCAGGCTGAAGAATTTTTATAGCGATATCGAATTGAAGCCAAGGATCGCGGCAATACCGAAGATCCGGACCTTCAATGATCATCCATTGTTGAGAAGTTGCCTTGCATCCCTCGTTCCTTACTTCGAGCTGAAAGATCATTTTCCTGAAAATATTGCCTCATTGAAAATCATAGAGGCGATCAGTATCCTCAGGGCAATTGACGGAGGTATTGACGATTTCCTTGCAGACTTTGACGAGCCGGGTAAGATTGATATCGTGGGATTCATGGAAAAGAACTTCATGTTCAATATGCCGATGGAGAAGTTCGGGTATCTCACTGGTCGAAGCCTGACCACTTTCAAGCGCGACTTCAAAAAAGCATTCAATACCACTCCTCAAAAATGGCTGACCCAAAAGCGGTTGGAGCTGGCTCACTACCAGTTTTCCGAAAAAAAGAAAAAGCCGGTAGATGTTTACTTTGAAGTCGGTTTTGAGAATCTTTCACATTTCTCGTACGCTTTTAAAAAACATTTCGGTTATGCGCCAACGGAACTGATGGAACATAAAATTAGATAAGAATCCGTCCATTATTTTCCTGGAACCAACCTGAAGCGACGGCCTTTTTCCATGCATATTCCATAACCTGCTCCACTACTGGTCCCAGACGGGTAAATCCAAACAGTTTTGCGGTTTCCCTTACCAAATCTACAGGCGCCAGGCTGATCTGGTTAGACAGCAATTCTTTCATTGCTGCCATTATTTCTTCAGGGGCAAGGTCCTCTGCAGCCCGCCTGCCGGATTCGCTTCGGGCAACACGGTAACAGGAAAATGTTTTTTGATCTGAATCCTTTGACCAGAGAAAAGTATTGTAACCCGCATCCACTTGCTTTACTTCCAGTTTGTCGAGCGCCAGTTCAAGTTGAGCCGTGATCCTTGATCCTGCACGACTGATCCCCCATACACCAAGGATGCGTCGCGTCAATAATGATTTGCTGATTGGAGCTTCCATTTCTATTACCTGTTTTACCTGGTTTAGGATTCGCGAGTGGTTAACGGTTGACAGGAATTCATCGGAACTGGATATGGTTATTGCCCCTAGCACTGTAGGCCTGTAATCTCTTGCAAGAGAGATTGCCTTGTCAGCAGGTTCTACCACTGCCAGTTGCTGGAATGCTTCTTCATTCGTGGCGACGGGCTGGGTTTCATCCCCGCCATTTATTTTTTTGATTTCATAGCTTTCGTTGTGTTTTGCATGTTCAAGTACTTCAAATAGACGACTTAGCACGCGCCCGGGATTTTCCCACCATTCGGTGCTCCAGATCTTATGTATGTTCCAGCCAAGTTGGCGAAGTACGTCCACCTGCACGATCTCGCGGTCGCGGGAAGTATTGGCCTGGTAATAGTTGCGGCCATCCGTGAGAATGCCGAGCAGGTAACGATGCTCGTTTGAAGGATCCACCACTGCGATGTCGATCTTGTAACTGGAGCTGCCAACATGTGTATGTACGGTATAGCCTTTTCCCCTTAGTGCATCTGCAACAACTTCTTCAAAACTGTGTTCTTCGTCCATACGATGAATGGTATTCACCGCCAGCGCCATCTTTCCTTTTTCAGCATATGCCAGGAAGGCTTTGAGATTGGCCACACCTTCTGAAGTAGTACGTCGCAGGTCGAGCTGGTCGGAACGCAGGCTGGAGAAAACGATCATTTCAATGCGGGCGCGTGATACGGCAACGTTTAACCGCCGCCACCCACCATCGCGGTTTATGGGTCCGAAGTTCATACTCACCTTACCTTCAATATCCGGACCGTAACAAACGGAAAACAGGATCACATCACGTTCGTCACCCTGTACATTTTCGAGGTTCTTTACAAACAATGGTTCATCGCGTTCAAGAGCGGTTTTTTCCAGGTCTGGGCGGGAAGAGAAAACCTTGTCAAGTAAATCATCCACAAGGATCTGCTGCACTGCACTAAAGGTCACGATGCCAATACTTTGCCCCGACAGAAGCGGGTCGCTTAACCTGCGCACCACTTCATTAACGATAGCGTCTGCCTCTGCCTTATTCTGACGTGTATTGGAACGGTCATATACACCGTCTACCGGCACATATTTAACGCGTGAGTTAATATCATCCGGTGAAGGAAAGGTGAGCAGTTTGTTTTCATAATAGTTTGCATTGCTGAAAGCTATGAGGCTTTCATGCCTGCTTCGGTAGTGCCAGAGCAGGTATTGGGATGGCATTGAAAGCGCGAGACAATCGTCGAGGATGCTTTCAAGATCTTCCTTTTCAATATTGTCTTCATCAACCTGGTTGGTGGAGAAGAAATTCGTAGGTGGCATCTGCCTGGGATCGCCAACAACAATCACCTGTGCTGCACGGGCAATAGCGCCTATTGCTTCGCATGTTGGTAGCTGGGAGGCTTCGTCGAAGATCACCAGGTCGAACTGGAACTTTCCCAGCTCAAAATATTGGGCGACGGAGATAGGGCTCATCAGCATACAGGGTGTGAGACGCGGCAACAGGTTTGGGATTGTATCAAACAGTTTTCGGATGGATATTCCCCTGCCATTGCTCCTGAGTGCACGCTGCAGGATGCCGATCTCCGAACTTTGTGCTGCTTCCTGGGAGAACGAAGGTATTTTAGCCGCAAGCCTGGCCTGCAATTCGTCGCGTGTCAGTTGCTGGAACTGCTGGCTGATGGCACGGAATCTTTTCACTTTCTGATCAAACAGTTCACTGTTGAAACTGCTGAGCAGCGGGGAATTGTCAATGATCCATTCGGCTGCGGAACGAAACAAGCCTTTTTGGAAATGCAGTACCAGTTCACCGGTGTCAAATGACTCGTTTTCATATGCGGTGATCAATGGTGTGAGACCATCGTTAATTGATTTGCTGCGAATTTGACGGTAGTTAAACCAGTCGCGAAACTTGTTGATATTCTGCAGCCAGCGACTGGTCATGCTTGTGAGGTCCTGTCTCCAGTCGGCAGAAGCAGCCAATAATCTTTCTCCATCCAGTTCAACGAGTTGCTTTAACTCATTTAAATGGATGGTTATGTTTCGATAGGAGGATTTATAGGCTTCGAAGTCATCGCGGTGATAATCGGTAAAGCGTTTGCTACCCTCGCTGAATCTGGTTGCCAGTGTTTTGCGCCATTGCTGAAGTTCTTCCAGTGGCAGGATATCGGCTGCGGACCGGTGTAAGATCAAAAGCACGTGAACGGTTTCTTCAAGTGCGATCCAGTCCGGGTTTCCATTTCGCCAGTTAAAGTCAAGAAGTGTATGCAGCCACCCTGCAGATTCGAGTTGCTGTTGTTCCTGCTGGTAATCGATCAGTTTTGCTAGCGTGCCTTCAATATCTGCTTTGTTCACCCTGCCTGAATTCGACAACCTTTTCAATCTTTTCAGTAAGGCGTTTTGTTTAGTCCACCTTGGTAAAAACCAGCTGTCCCCAGCTATTTTCCATTCAGTTAATGTTGTTGCTGCAGGGAATCTGAGAATTTCATCATGGAAGTCCCGTAAAAGTTCTGCTCTCAGGGCATCTCTTTTTTTTCCATGAGGGATAATGGCCTGCACCTGCGACATAGTTTGCTCAAATGCATTTGCCGAAAGCATGCTGGCCGGACAATCAGGCAACAGTACCAACGCTGCTGCCATTCGTGCCATTGCATCTTCCTGGTTGATTTTGGCTACCCGACCTTCCAGGATTAACACCGTACTTATTTTAGGGGAGAGGTCTGCCAGCCGTTCCAGTTCCTGGAGCAGTCTGACCAATTGACTTGTTACATCTGCTTTTACCTGACTGGAGTACTTAGGGGCGGGCCATTCTGCCAATGGATGACCTTTCGGGTGTCCTATCACGTTTCCTGCTGCTTCCAGTTCTGCCACCCGGTCTTCCCAGAGCACCCATTGATCGGAAGTTAATGCGGAAATGGAATCTGCCGGAAAGCACACAGTATCATCGCATCCAGGCAACTGGCTATACCTGCTGATAAGGTCGAATAAAGAATAACCGAATCCATGGCTGCGGTGCAATAATTCAACATATTGATGAAGGTCATTACGTAAATCAAACAGGCGGCTTGCCTCGCGCTGGAAAGCTTCCGGGGCACGTTTGATTCCAGACTGGGTAGCCTGTTTCAATTGGTCCAGTACAGCCGATTTCTTTGCTTTATTCGAATGCAGTTCCAGGCAGAAAGGAGCAAGACCGATTGCGTCCAGCCGGTGTTCCACAACATCCAGTGCCGCTTTCTTGGCAGCAACGAACAACACACGTTTACCGGCGTACAAAGCATGAGCAATGATATTGGTAATGGTTTGTGACTTGCCCGTGCCGGGCGGGCCATGCAGAACAAAGCTGTGGCCTTTGGCCCCGCTCAGTATTGCCTGTAATTGTGAGGAATCCGTAGCAATGGGTAGTGCCAGCTCTTCAGGCTTCAGTACAGCGTCCTTGATATCGGTTGTTGTAATCTCCGGTGCAGGCTGCCAGCTGAGTTGCCCATCAAGCAGGCTTGATACCAACTGGTGCTGTAATAGTTTTTCCGCATTGTTGTGGATGTCATTCCAGAGGATGAATTTGCTGAAAGAGAAGGTTCCCAATATAGCCTGTTCTTCCACATCCCAGCGATCCTGGGCCATGCTCGCCTGCCGGATGTAGTTGAAAACCCCTCTTACGTTGATGCCCTGTTCATCACGCGGAAGACTTTCCATACTTATTGCAATCCCAAAGTCCTGCCGCAACATTTCCAGCAGGGTGATATTGATGATGGTTTCTTCTTCGCGGCTCCTGATAATAAAACCTTTGTGGCTGGTTTTTCGGATGATCTCCACAGGTATCAGCAGGATAGGGGCGTAGCGCGGTTTTTCACTCAGCGGGGTTTCGAACCACTTCAAAAGCCCCAGGCCGATATACAAAGTATTTGCACCGTTCTCTTCCAGTGCCAGGCGCGAGGCACGGTAAATATTTGTGAGACTGCCGGCAAGTTCGGGTTCGGACAGGTATGTACGTAATCGCCGCTGTCCGAATTCATGGTTAACCAGGTCAGATAATGGATCGGATTTATGAATGGCCTGGTAAAGACCGGCATCCCGGCCAGACAGGTCCCAGTCAGCAGGCTGCGCCAGCACCTGGAATTCGGTTCCTTCTGCCAGTTCGTTTTCAAGTGCCTCAACATTGGTCGTGATGAACCGGATGATGCTTTTTGTCAGCCGGATATTCAACAAAGTATTGCGAAGACTCAGGTCAAGCAGTTTGCGCTCCCAGATCTGTTGTTTGGAAACATCAACTTTGCTCACATGGTTTAAGCCTGGTCCGATCCGGATGTCCTCCGGTAATAAGTTGCCCCTTTGCTTTGACGACTCTTCGACTATCGTCCAACCAGTCGCAGAGGGTACCCGAAGTGGCAAAGGCCTTATGCCCCCAAAACGGGCACGTTTGATATCTACAAATAACTGGAAGTCCTGGGCCAGCTTTTGATCGGCATGTCGCACCGCTTCATCGAATGCGACGGTTTGCCCGGCGTTCATGCATGTGGATTCCACCACTACGATCTCGTTGATACCATCTGCGGTGCGTTTGCTGAGGAGTGACGCGTCATCATTAACCTGGTCGGCAAATGATTCTTCTATCAGCCAGGCTCCAATAAATGCATGTCCTTTAATAAAGACTATGATTGGGTGAATCCCAACTGTTTCCAGGCAGGCGGAATACAGCAGCGAAATGTCCAGGCAGTTGGCCAGCCTGTCGCGGAAGATCGCATCGGCCAGCCGTACCCGTTGTCCATGTGCTTCAAAACTTGCCGGTACCGAACAGTAAACCAGTTGTTGTTCCGCAATAGCTTCAAAAATCGCTGCCACCTGTTTGCGCACCCGGTTTGGATTTTTGGATTGGTAGCCATCGAAAGACGGGATTCCCGTCCATTTTTCCAGGATAGCCGCAGCGCGCCTGATGATCACAGGAATTTCGGGGTGGTTCGGCGTACTGTATGCTGCGATCATTTCCGGAAGGTGACCAATGCCACTCCAATGATCATAGGGCAGGAGGTCAATGCCTACCTGTTGCGAATGGAGAATTTCATCTCCCTGGTGTAATGCAAAGTCCAGCGTGCCGCTTATTTTTTCTGTGAGATCAGCGAGGTATTGGGGTGCGATCGGCAGGGTTCTGTTCTTCAGTTCATAGCTTTCTCCAGGCCGCAGTACGGAGATGGAGTGGCTGTAGGGCAGTGCAAATACGGGGTTGGCGGTGATGGTAAATGTAAGGTCCTGCCAATCGGTTTTGCCGGTATTGGTAATGAGGATATTCCTGATCAGTGGAATATGGTTTTGGTGCGATGCGAAGTTGATAGCAGGGAGAATCGTCAGACCAAGGGTATTCGTTTTCATAGTCACATGGTTTCAGCTGGAACAACAAAGTACGCTTGTAAGGGGCAAATTAAAAGCCAAAAACGAAATACAGTTTATTTCGCATGTGTTTTGTGGCCTTTCATGTATTTCAGGTAGGACACTATTTCAGCAAGCTCTTTATCAGACAGGTTGGTAATAGGAGGCATAGCGCTATTGTAGCGGTAACTGGCAGGGTTACGGCAAAAACCAACAATATCCCGTTCTGTCCAGTATTCAGTTATATTTTTCGGCACATTCAGTTCCGGTCCCATCTTTCCCCCGATTTTATTTATGGAATGGCATTTCAGGCAATTGCTGTAGAATAATTGGAAGCCTGTTGATTTATCGGCTCCGGCAGGTTTTATAACCTTGAACATTTCATTTGCAGATACAAGTTGTAATCCAGACAAACCATATGGCCAGGGATATTTTTTTACTTCGATCATTGGACCTTTCCAGACAAGGTAATATGGCTGAAATTTATGTGGAAGGGAGTCGGGTCCGGAAGCATCTACCAGGTACCCCTGGATATTTCCATATAATTCTGAAACTGGCAGACTGGGCTTGTATCCGTCAATGCAATCAAAGATTACGATGGTATTCTCTTTATCCAGGTGATGATTACGAAGCACGGTATCCAGGATTTTCACCAGTGGATATGCTGAATATTTTTTTCTTTGTCCGAAGTAGTCATCCCATTCCACAATGACTTCTTCTTTTTGTATGTTGTCGTTTCCTGGGACCAGCTTTGAAAGCTCTAAATTGACAGGTTCAGTTTTAATTTCAGGCATGCTATCATTTTGCGATGCCAGGGAATTATCCGGTTGTTGATTGCATTTAACCAGCAAAAGGGAAATTAATATGCACAGTGGTATAGCCAGGATCTTTTCCCGCATTGAACCTGTATTTTATGGCAGTCAGAAAAAAGCCCGGCTTCATTACCGGGCTTAAAAAATATATTGTTTCATCAATATCGCTTCACAACCCTGAAGATGAACCTGTCGGGTTCACCTATTGCTCCTGATGCTGCACGCAATTGTTTCAGCTGGTCTGATTTCCAGAATGCCTGTGCTTTAGCTGAGTCCAGCACTGCTGATACAACCGTTACTTTTTTATCGTTACCTGCTTCATGTCCATATACCCGAAGCTTGAGGCCATTGTCAATCCCTAACTGGCGTGAACTGTCAAAAGATCTCTGCCAGTTAGTCCAGTCCTTCACTGTAAATGTTGCGCGGGAACGTACATCGGTCTCGATAGTTCCGGTATCCTGGTATGTCATTATCGTATAGCTCATAACAGGTGTTCCTTGTACACCGGATTCTTTCATAGCCTTTTTCAGGTCAGCTGATTTACCGAATGCTTTTGCTTTTTCGATGTCATCGACCTTAGTTGCAACCAGTATCATGTTGGGATCTTTCACTCCACGGCCGATTACATAATTGTGGATGCCGTGGGCAAGCTTCATAGAATCATGAGCTTCAAAAGATGCCAGCCACTTGTCAAAATCAGCCACTTTGTGAGTAACTACCATCATGTTCTGTGGCGTGGTTATGATGGTGTTAACAGGGGCAGCTGTTGCCGGAGCCGCAGTTGTAGTGTCGGTGCTCACAGCTGTTGTCGAGTCCGTGGCATCCTGGTCTGGTTGTCCGCCGCCACATGAAAACAGGCAGAACAGTGCTACACTCACCGAAAGTGTTGGAAGGATAGAGCGCTTCATTGTTGATGTTTTTTGAGTGATTGGACGGAGAGGGAGTCTCAGAGGGAAGGTGTAGTAAATATAATATTAAATCCGGTAAAGAAAGTCCGCCACTTAAATTCGTTGTTTCAGCATAAAATGCGGGCATTCCGGCGGTATGCCGGGTCTTCCACCCATCTATGCGGACTAGTTTTGCAATATGAAATGCTTATTAGTACCCTTACTCGCCCTGGTTTTTTGTTTTGCGACCTGCACTAAAGAGAAGAATTTTTCCGGCGAACTTTCTCCAATTGAAGGTACACACTCACGGCCCGGGTTGGGCGATAATCCGGGACTGCCAACAGGCACGGATTGGGTACTTCCTGCTAAAATATCCGTTGTGGCCAGGCCCTATCACGCTTTTAATTCCGACCTCAGCAAACTGTACGGCTCTGCAAACACTTTTTACACTGATATCAGCTTTGTGAACGACAGTACAATACCAATAACGGTGAGAATTCCTTCCGGACTTACGTTTGTCCAGTTTGTCCATCACCGGATGCAATATGGGATCTCACCGGTTGAAGTAATAGTGACGGTTCCGCCGGCAGAAGGTGGTCCTGGACCGGGCCGGGACACAACGACTATTTACCTTGGCCTGGCCTGTTTGAACGAAAAATGGGCCTTTCCCTGGGAAGATTATGCAACTGAAGACGTGACGGGCTATCCGCTCAATAAAGGCTTTTACCAACCGCACAAAGTTACCGATGACCCCAACCTGCTGGATTTGCTGTTGTACCTGGGCGGGAAGCCGGGGTTGCGCCTTATGAACCATTACAACCCGCATGAACAGTACCTCCCGGAGTATGAGCCGCCCCAATGGAAGCGGATCTATGAACGGATCCAGGAGATGATCTGGAAAATAACGGAAGGCGAGGGTATTACCAGCGAGGAGATATCGTCATTTCACAAAGAGCTTGACCAGTATAACTAGAAGGAACGAAAGTCATTTTTTATCTCCCACAAAGAATACCCAGGTTACAAAGTCATCGGAAAAATCCAGGAAGCGGTGTTCATCATGTGCCGGTACATAGAGGAAGTCGCCTTTTTTGAAATCCATTACCTGGTCGCGCAATTGAAACTTACCCTCTCCGCTAATGATAAGGTAAAACTCATCACGGTCGTGCGGTTGCTGGCGATCAATCTTATCGGGCCTGTAAACTTCAACGGTCAGTTGATTGCGGTTAAAGAGTGCCAGGAATTCGTTCCCCGAAGAGGCCAGTTGTTGCAAAGCAGCACTTTCTTCAATCCTGTCAGGTGAAAGGTGATTCATCTGCAGTTAAAGTTTACGGGCATGTGGTTGTATTTTCGCTTTTGTTAAGTTAGGAAAAAAGCGGCTATGCGAATTTTGGATACATCACTCCTTCTCTCTGCAGCCGACCTTTCGAATCACCTTGCCTGCGCACATCTCAGCTGGTTAAACATGCAGGTAGCGAAAGGCCGGTTGGAATTACCTGCTTTTTTCGACCCGGGATTAAAGGCCCTGCAGGAAAGAGGCATGCACTTTGAAGCCGCTTATCTTCAGTATTTGAAAGGTCAAGGCCTTACCATTGTGAAGCCTTCTGCCAATGATGGATCTCTGACTGTTGACCAGACCATCCAGGCAATGAAAAATGGCGCCGATGTAATTTACCAGGCAGCATTGAAGATGGATCAATGGCAGGGTCGGGCTGACTTCCTTCTCAAAGTTGATAAACCGAGTCGGCTGGGTAACTGGTCATATGAAGTTGCTGATACCAAACTGGCCGTCGACACCTGCGCCGGCACCGTGCTCCAAATAAGCCTGTATTCACAGATGATATCAGCTATCCAGGGCGTTAGCCCGGAGTTGATGCATGTCGTCAAACCTGTTAACGGGTTCGAAAGGGAGTCTTATCGCGTTGATGATTTCAGTGCTTATACAAGGCTCGTTCAGAAACGATTGCTACTGGCATTGGAGAGGGATAGTGAAATCGCTACTACTTACCCTGAACCGGTTGATCATTGTTCCATTTGTCGCTGGTGGCAGCATTGTTCGGGCAGGCGCAGGATTGACGATCACCTTTCGCTCGTAGCAGGCTTATCAACTGCTCATACAAAAGAACTCACAGAGCGTAATATTTCAACAGTGGAGAAACTGTCGGGAGAGCCATTGCCATTGGCCTGGAAACCGTCAAAAGGCGCTGCTGAAACATATACCCGGCTCAGGGAGCAGGCAAGATTGCAGGTGGCAGCACGTAAAACTGGAACGCCACCGTATGAGTTACTTGATCCGCAGGAAGGAGCCGGCCTGGCCAGGCTGCCAGAACCATCGGAAGGAGATCTCTTTTTTGATTTCGAAGGTGACCCTTTTGTGGGTACTGGTGGACTTGAATATCTTTTCGGCTGGACCTGTTACGAACAATCCATTGAAGTGTATCATCATTTATGGGCATTCGATGCAAACCAGGAGAAGGCTGTGTTTGAGCAATTTGTTGACTGGGTAATGGAGCGGTGGGAAAAATATCCCGACCTGCATATTTACCATTACACTTCTTACGAGCCTGCTGCCTTAAAACGATTGATGGGAAAGCATGGTACGCGTGAAAATGAAATAGACCGGATGCTGAGGGCAGGAATATTTGTTGATCTTTTCACTGTAACAAGGCAGGCGTTAAGGGCTGGCATCGAGTCTTATTCTTTGAAAGAACTTGAAATAATACATGGCTTTACACGAAAGCTGGCATTACGTGACGCCGCTTTGCACAAACGTGCCTTTGAACAATTGCTGGAGATCGGTCCGACGGATGAATTGCCGGAAGAAATGCGGCTCGCTATTGCTCAGTATAACCGCGAAGACTGTGAGTCAACCAGGGCCTTAAGGAACTGGCTCGAAAACTTGCGATCAGGCCTGGTTATGCAGGGGGCTGAAATTCCCCGGCCAATTTTTGATAATGGCGATCCCGGTGAAGAACTGGATGCCCACCAGCAAAAAATAAAGGACCTGTTTGAACGGTTGACTGCCGGCATTTCGCAGGAAAGGTCTGAACGTAGCGATGAAGAGCAGGGACGATGGCTGCTGGCAAATATGCTCGACTGGTACCGCAGGGAGAAGAAAGCCACATGGTGGGAGATGTTCAGGTTAAGAGACCTGTCGGATGAAGAGATGCTGGATGAAAAGGCGGGACTGGCCGGACTAACCTATACGGGCAACCGCGAAACCGTTAAAAAAAGTGTTATTGACCTGTACCGCTTTCCTCCGCAGGATACTGATCTTCATCCCGGTGATAAGTTACTATCTACAGGCTATGGCGGCCCAGCGGGCGAAGTGGTCAGTATCGATCTCACTACAAACACCATCCGAATTAAGAAAGGGCCATCGATTAAGGATAATCATCCGCTAACGGTGTTTGTCCATGATGACATCAAGGATACAATCAAAGCCGACGCAATTCTCCGCATAGCCACCTGGGTCGCGGAAAACGGGATCGATGCAGATGGGCCATGCCGGGCAGGAAGAGATCTGCTGCTGGGCCATCCGCCACGTACATCCCGCCTATTTCTAAAAGACATCGATTCACAACACCTGGCGGTCCATTGGGTTACGGCTTTAGACCAGGGTGTGCTTCCCATCCAGGGGCCGCCCGGCGCGGGCAAAAGTTATACGGCTTCCCAAATGATCCTGGCATTAGTGAAAGAAGGAAAGAAGGTAGGTGTAACCGCCCTTAGTCATAAGGTAATTCAGAACTTATTGAAGAAGGCATCGGATAAGGCCAGTGCAGCAGGTGTGGCCCTAAGCTGCATGCAGAAGGTGACAACAATTTCTGAAGCCACCATGAAGGGTATTGAGGAAGTAACCAAACCTGCCGACATTCTTGCAGCATTGCATAACGGTGAGGTACAAGTGGTTGGTGGTACCGCATGGCTTTGGGCGAGGGAAGACTTTTTTAACACGGTAGACGTGCTTTTCGTTGACGAAGCTGGTCAACTGTCACTCATTGACACGTTGGCTGTGTCACAGGCAGCCACAAGCCTGGTATTACTGGGCGATCCACAGCAATTGAAGCAACCCCAGCAGGGCAGTCACCCCGAAGGCACGGAGGTATCCGCGTTAGAACATGTACTGGGCGGGCACAAAACAATTCTTCCCGAAAAAGGAATTTTCCTGGATACCACCTGGAGGATGCATCCATCGATCTGTTCGTTTGTTTCGGAACTCTTCTACGAAGGCAGGCTGCATGCCATGGACAAGCTTATCAACCAGCGTGTTGCTGGTGATACAGCATTTGCAGGAGCCGGGCTTTGGTTCGTTCCTGTTGAACACAGCGGCAACCAGGGTGTATCAATGGAGGAGGTCAATAAGGTGAAAGCGATAATAGACGGCCTGGTTACCAACAATGTTTATTGGGTCGATGAAAACAGGCAGCAACATGTGCTTACAGCGGAAGATATCAAAGTGATCGCACCCTATAATGCACAGGTCGGAAAAATAAAGGCGACCGTCCCGGCAGGAATACAGGTCGGGACGGTCGATAAATTCCAGGGACAGGAAGCCCCGGTAATCATTTTTTCAATGGCAACTTCCACTCCGGCAGATGCGCCCCGCGGAATGGAGTTCCTGTATAGTTTAAATCGTTTGAACGTAGCCGTTTCCCGCGCGAGGGGAGTATGTATCCTCGTCGCCAGTCCCAGACTCTTTGAGCCGGATTGTAAAAGTCCCGCCCAGATGCGGCTCGCGAACGCCTTTTGCCGGTACATCGAGCTTGCGTCACATTGATGCAGGCAACTTACTGTTCATCCAGCGTCGTGGTCAGCGTGCCGGTATTACCGGGCATATCCGAAGCAATTGCTTCCACCCGGTAGCCACCAGGTATTTTGGGAAGTTCGCCGGCGTTGAAGTCCCAATACCAATACTCCGCATACTGTGCCTGCCCCCGGGTAATAACCTGTCCATCCCTGTTAATCACCGTAACCTCAACCCCGGTAACCTTTGTGTCGTCATCCGCTTCCACACGGATGATTGCCTGGTTTTGTTCGTACCGTACCTCGATGCCCTCTACTACAGGTGGTTGCCTGAAGTCGCGCACGGCAACTGTCTGGATGGTCAGGTGCTTCTTTTTCAGGAAGCCGCTGTAAAAGTTGCGCAATTGCACATCGGTCAGGACTTTCTTGCTGTACTCATTGGCTTTCGCGAACTTCTCCCGGTTTTTTTGCTGGCGCGGGGTGGGTGCCCAGTTGGTTTCGGATACAGGTCGGCTATACACGACCGTTTTCCCGTTACGCTGGCGAAGAATGTAGTTTCCGATCTTTCCACTGCCCTTGTGGAAGAGTTGGTTTCCGTCAATTGTGGCCATAAAATGTGTTTTTTTATATGTTTGCAAATCAATATTTTAGATTTCCACGTAGGGTCCAGCTAGGGTCCAGCTTTCGACCAACTTTGGTCTACTCGGCACCTTCCAGGCACTTACCCGGCTTCGGCCGGACTCTGGGCGAATGCAGGTAGAAAAAAGTCGAAATTTTTCAAATTTTGGGGTGGTTGATTCAATTTTTAGCCACAGGTTCCGGATGCGACCGCCCCCACGAATTTGTGCGCCTAATTAATATCAGTGCAACCGAAAAGGTAACCCGTGAAAAGCACCGATTTTGCAAAGTTTTTTGCGGAAAGATTCCTGAACGTGATTTTGTGCAACTACCGGCACATTCCCGCTAAAAGCTGCTGGTTCCAGGATAGCTCTATAGCTCCGGTTTACTACATGACGGCTAACAGTTTCTATTGGCAGGTGAATACAGCGGAAACCATTGCGGCGTGACGGTTCCTTGTCAAGAGTGACGGCTGCCCTGGCAAACACATTCTACCCCGTACCTTACGTGGATCCTCGGCCGAAGCACGCACAGTACCTCTCAGGATTCTTTCATTTAGGTGGGGATCGATTTTGTTGCCAATGGAATATCCCAAAATGCAATCGAAATTAGTTGACAATCAACTATTTCATTGTTGTTTATGCTTGCTTATATTTAATATCATATTTTTTGAAAGATGAAAAAATTAATATTCTTATTAGCCGCTATTTTTGTTTCGGTAGACAATTTCGGACAAACATATATTCAAAACGTAACGGTAGTAGATGTCATAAACCAAAAACTTATTCCCGGACAAACGGTACTCATTGGCGAAAACACCATTTCTGACATCAAACCAACTAAAAAAGTAAAAATCCCCAATAACGCAACAGTTATTAACGGCGAAGGAAAATTCCTGATACCCGGAATGACCGATGCACACGTACATTTCAGCCAAAGTGGTGGACTTTACACAAGACCAGATGCGTTTGATTTAAGGAAGTATGTTTCTTATGAACAGGAAATTGCCTGGACAAAGAGCAATTTGTCTGACTTTCTGAATAGGTATATAAAAACGGGAATTACTACCGTGATTGACGTTGGGGCCACATATAATTTCCTATCGTTACGAGATTCACTCTCACAAAAAACAAACACTCCAAAGGTTTATATGACAGGCCCATTGCTTACAACTTATAAACCCGAAGTATTTAAAAGTTCAGAAGAAGACGAACCTTTCAAATTAGTTACAACCATTAACGATGCCAAAAAGTTAGTAGCAGAACAACTACTCTATCATCCCGATTTCATTAAAATTTGGTACATCGTACAGCCGGACAGTACAGGATTGGAAGCGGCGGCAAAGAAACTTGAACCCATTGTAAAAACCATTATCGAAGAAGCACATAAATATAATTTGAAAGTCGCTGTACACGCTACAGAACGAATTACTGCTCAGATTGCCGTACAAAACGGCTGCGACTTTTTGGTTCACAATATAGAGGATGAAGTGGTGTCTGATGAGTTTGTAAAATTGCTCAAATCAAAAAACATTGTGCTTTCGCCTACAATGACGGTGCAGAATAATTATTTTAAACCGTTTGAAGATAAAATCAGTTATGATGCCTACGATTTAGAAAACGCAAATCCTAAAACAATCGGTTCGATTTACGATTTCAAACATTTGTCGGACACTTCATTTGTTCAAAAATATGTTAGCTTGTTACATTCACAGAAATTCACGGCTTATTTTTCCCGAATGGATTCCATCAAAGCTGTAAACCTGAAAAAAATAGCGGACGGCGGTGTAACTATTGCAGCGGGAACGGATGCGGGCAACATCGGTACTCAACACGCTACTTCTTTTATCAGCGAGTTGAGAGTAATGAAGGCAAGCGGTTTGAGCAACTGGCAAGTCCTTCAATCAGCAACAATTAATCCAGCAAATATTTTTAATAATATAAAGAGTTCGGGCAGCATTTCCATAGGAAAAATTGCCGATTTGGTTTTGCTCGATGCCAATCCCATAGAGGATTTGAACAATCTTACCCAAGTAAGCCTGGTATTCAAAAATGGAAAGGCTATTAAACCTGAAACCGTTGTAGTCTCAACGCCTGAAAGTCTGGTGCAACAACAACTCAACGCATACAACGCAAGAGATATTAATGCTTTTTTAGAACCTTATGCGGACGATGCGGAAATCTATATTTTCCCTGACAAACTGTTGGGAAAAGGTAAAGAAATTATACGAAAACAATATACTGCATTATTTGACGGTTCGCCTGATTTACATTGCACAATCAGAGGAAGGATTATCAAGGGAAACACTGTTATTGACCACGAAAGTGTAACTGGTGCAAGACAGCCGGAAAAACTGGAAGCGATTGCCATTTATGAAATCAAGGACGGTAAAATTGTAAAGGTTTATTTTATTCAGTAAATTTTATGTTGCTGAGTAAAGTTATCAAGTGTACGGTAATTGGCAACTGATTTATGCAGACTAACCTACTTTGGACAGGACTTGAATACCACTCATTAGAAAACTGTTTGGTTAAAGCCGGGGAAACGGGCTCGGAAATAACTTCAACCATCATTGGCTCATATGAAGGGAAAATTTTTAAAGTTGAATATCGCATTGAAACCAACCCGAATTGGGAAACTGTTTTTTTTGAAATTATAAGTCGCCATAGTGACCAGGTTAGATCAATAAGATTTGAAGGCGACGGGAAGGGTATTTGGACAAACGACGGTAAAATAGCCAGTCAATTCACTGGGTGTATTGATGTTGATATCTCTTTAACACCTTTCACCAACACATTACCAATTAGGAGGCTCAATTTAAGTCGAAATCAGCCAAAGGAAATTCACGTACTGTATTGCGACGTTTTAGAACAACAGCTAAAGGCTGTTCGTCAGAAATACACCTGTGTTTCAAATTCCACCTATTACTTCGAGAATGTTCCCAATGATTTTGAAGCGATATTAGAGGTAGATGAAGCAGGGTTTGTGATTGATTATCAGAATTTATTTCAACGAACAGCAGTCTTACAAACTAACTACCGTTAACAAGGGGTTTCATCACATCTTTTTAATTTCCGTCACATTTATCAGCACCGAAAAAACAATGGGATTAATATTGCTGAAAATTCCAAAAGATGAAACTCAGGTGGCGGGAACAGGAAATAATACTCGTTAGCATCCTCGCTATTGCGCAAATAGTAATCAGCCTGGCAGGCCGGTATGCCTTCTCTTCAAGGGGACTTGAAGAACAGATCTTAACTCAATTTCGACAAAACGGAATCCCCTTCAACTACTTTAAAAATTTTATCGTTCCCCAGGTTGGTTCCATTGTCCTGATGTATGGCACATACCTCCTCGTTAATCTCGTCATTATAACTGCGGCAAAAAAAATACGTCTTCAACACATCGAAAAGATCCTTTCCTGGAAGTTGCTCTTTCCGTTGATCAGCTTCCTGGTTGCTGCCTACTTGCTTGCCATTGGTACCAATGCCCTGTCTTATTATGGAAGGCCGGACCTGGTGAATTATAGGGAGTATCGCCTGCTTTCCTTACTGGGGTATAATGATCAGCCACTGAACAACCCCTTTTTTGGATTTGACAGAGCTCTTGGCGTTGTTTCTCTTCTCACTGTATTGGCCGCACTACGCGAGACCATCATTTGGCTTATTGAAAAGGAAGACGGACGAAGAGAATTCAGAGTCTCATTCGTCAACACCGGTACAACCCTTTTATTTTTTTATATCCTGACACTACTTTTATTTGATTCCGGGCCAGGAAATCTGCAGGACTATATAGCCTGGACAACACCCGTACTCGGCCTGTTCCTTTATAATATATACGTCTTATTTCCCTACATCGAGCACTTCCATTGGTATCAAAAGCCGTGTTTACTCCGCCTGCTGACTTCAAGCACCGTAGGATCGCTTTTCGCAACCGTGGTATATGGCGGCAGTAATAAGATGCTTCATTTTTCCTTGTATTGGCTGTTGCTGGTATTGATCCTTACGCCGCTGTGTTGGATTATCTATCAATACAGGAGAGACGGGGTACTGCAACTCAAGGGGCTTCAAAAAGACCTGGCCCGCCGGACAAGCGACTTACAATTTCTTCGCTCACAAATCAATCCTCATTTTCTGTTTAACGCACTCAATACGCTGCATGGAACTGCATGGAAGGAAGGGTCGGAGCAAACAGCAGTAGGTATTCAGATGCTGGGCGACATGATGCGTTTTATGCTGCAGGAAAACAATCTTGATGCGATACCGATGGAAAAGGAACTTGGCTACCTCAGGAATTATATTGCGTTGCAAAAAATGCGTATTCCAGGCAACGCCAACATTGTCGTGGAAGACAACATCGAAGAAGCCCGCTGCCAACGACAAATAGCTCCTATGCTTCTTATCCCCTTTGTTGAAAATGCATTCAAGCATGGTATCAGGTTCGAGGAGAAATCATGGGTATCGATTGATCTGAATTGTGAAAATGACCGGATCGTATTTGAAGTGCGCAATAGCCTTCATCCCGGCAGGGCTGACAACATGGAAAAAGATCACTCAGGGATTGGATTGAAAAATGTGAAGGAGCGGTTGCGGATCCTGTACCCGGGTCAATATTCCTTAAAACTTACAGAAACAGAAGCCGAATTTGTAGCCACATTGATCATTAATTAAAAACGCGCCAGTGTTAAAAGCCATTGTCATAGACGACGAACCGTTGGCGGCAGAAGTGATCAAAGGATTTAGCGAGAAGGTCACTTTCATTGAGCTGACTGGTACTTTCACCAGGGCGTCCGAGGCCATACATTTTTTACACAATCATCCGACTAACCTTGTGTTCCTGGACATCCGGATGCCCGATATTTCAGGCATTGATTTGGCGCGCTCCCTTCCAGGTGCACCGATGATTATTTTTACAACGGCCTACAGCGAACATGCCGTAACAGGGTTTGAGCTAAATGCAATTGACTACCTGTTGAAACCCTTTTCCTTAACCCGCTTTCTGCAAGCCTGCAACAAGGCGTATGAATTGCACAAGTTGCAATCGTCTAAAGCACCCGGCTCCGACACCCTCCACATATTTATCAAAAGCGGCCATGAACAAATAAAGGTTGCCCTGGATAATATCCAATACTTGGAAAGCAACGGCAACTATGTAAGCTTTGTTTTGGAAGATCAGAAGATCCTGTCCAGGCTTACTATGAACGAAGCGGAAGCCTTATTGCCCGCCGGCGATTTCATAAGGGTCCATCGCTCTTACATTGTCTCTAAAAAACATATTAAAAAGATCGATAAAAAATCTGTTTGGGTCGCAAATATCCCCATTCCTTTGGGCGCACTCTACCTGCCGGAAATTGAAAAATTAATAACCTGACATCATGAAAAAAATTATGCTGCTGCTGTTAACCCTCGGGTTAGCAATGACCTTGTTTTGCCAGCAATCTAAAGAAGAGGCGTTAGATGCCCTTATGCAAGCCTATCATAAGGTCAATAAATTTAATGGATCGGTCCTGGTCGCACATAAAGGTAAGGTCCTGCTCCAAAAAGGTTATGGCTTGAAAAATGCAGGCTCCGGCTTGTTAAATGACTCCTCCAGTATATATTCCATATACTCCATTACGAAGCCGTTCACGGCGACACTTATTCTGCAACTCGTGGAGCAGGGTAAATTGTCCCTGTCTGATCCACTATCAAAGTTCTATCCGTCCTTTCCCAAAGGAGATAGTATAACTGTTGAACACCTGCTGACCCATACGTCAGGATTATACGATTATACCCGGGGCAACGACATGAAAGATCAGACCGAAACTTCCTTCATCGAATTCCTGGGAAAACAGCCGCTGGACTTTGCACCCGGTACTAACTGGAGTTATAGCAATTCTGGATATTGGCTGCTCGGTTTCATCATTGAAAAATTGAGCGGATTATCTTACGAAGAGGCGATGGGTCGTTATCTGTTCAAACCTCTTAAAATGCAGCAAAGTGGCTTCCATTTCAAGCATTTGGCTGATCCAAACAAAACAATAGGTTATGCCGTTTTCTCAGATCACATAAAAAAAGATGCAATTGTATATGACCCACCGGCTCCATATGCTGCAGGCGCGATTTATTCAACTGTTGGTGACTTGTATAAGTTTCACAGGGCCTTGCAAGCCGGCAGCCTGTTAAAAAAGGAAACATTACAAAAGGCCTACACTCCCTACAAAAACAATTATGGATATGGCTGGATCACTTCCACTTTTGAAGGCCACTTAATGGTGGGACATAGCGGCGGAGCGGCTGGCTATAGAAGCAACCTGGTAAGCATTCCCGAAGAGGATATATGCATTATCCTGTTGAACAATCATGAAAATGCAGTGGTAGATAAGATTACAGAACGAGTACTCTGCATATTATTTGACAAGCCTTATAAGGTCCCTGTAAGTAAAGAACTGCCTGTTGAACTGCTGAAGCAATATGCAGGCGCATATAACGCCAAACCCTCTTTCACATTTTATGTAACAGTTGAAGACGGAAGTCTGGCGGTACAGGTTTCAAAGAATCCAAAGACATCACTGCTTGCGGAAAAGGAAAATCTTTTTTATGCGGAGGAACCAAATGCGTACCTGGAGTTCATTAAAGATGAAAACGGGGCGTACAATGCGTTAGTCATGCAACAAAGGGACATTAAGCTTAGTGCCCGGCGTATCTTTCCGATATGGGGAATTACTGGAACTGCTACAGGCAAGGGCTGGAATGACAGCATACCAGACCTGCCTTTCAGGGAAGAGAGCAGGGGCATATGGTCGTTAAAAAACCTGTCGCTGAAGAAAGGCCTCCTCGTGTTCCGGCTGAACAACGACTGGGGCTACCACTATGGCGATAATGAGCTTGATGGAACGCTGGATATGTACGGTAAGGACATTGCCGTTGAGGAAGGCGTTTACGATATCCGCCTCGATTTGAGAGAGCCACTGCTACCAACCTATACTATCACATCAAGGGCCAGGTGAAAAGGACATTGGGCACCATTTTCAACAAAAGAATTACTATTTTACTACAGCAATTCGGTGCTAACAGATGAACAACCCGATACCAAATATTCGTACAGTACGATGTAATATTCATCCCGCATTACGCTCACTAATACGGCATATCTTTATTATAGAATCAGATTTCAGTAATGGTCCTGTTAGTATAGAGGGTAATTTTATGCCGTCTCCCGAACAGGCAATGTTCATTAATCTTTATACCCGGTTTAAGTCCAGGAAATCAGGGGAAGACAATTTCCATACTGTTACCTCCTGTACATTGATAGGAGCACAAATTACTCCCTTCAAGTTATTGGTAGAAGAAAGCCACACAGCCGTTACAATTATTTTTCAGCCCGGAGGGCTGAACCGGTTTTTGAATATTCCAATGACCGAACTGTTTGACAATGGCTATAGTGCCAGGGAAGTTATGGGCAGGGAGATAGAAGAGCTTTTGGACAAATCTCACGACACTATTTCTTTACACGAATTGGATTGTATTGTACAGTCATATTTTCTCAGAAAGCTAGCCCAGGTAAAAGAGCCGTTGCCCATTGATTTTGCCCTGCAATTCCTGTTGACCAACAATAACACTAATATAGACCAGATTGCAGGCATGGCTTGTATGAGTATCCGAAATTTTGAACGTAAATGTAAAGAACGATTAGGTATGCCTGCCAAGATGTACGCACGAATAGCCAGGTTTCATAAGGCATATAAAATTCTTGAAAGCAGACCAATAATCTCCTGGACGGACCTGGCATATGAAGCAGGATATTACGACCAAACACACTTTATAAAGGATTTTAAGGAATTTGCCAGGCTCACGCCCACGCTTGTGCAAAAAGAATTATCGGGCGAACATTTGCAGTTTCAGTTGGATTGGGACAGCATTTGATTTTGTCGTTTTTTTACTATCGCACCTCTTTTCTCAAAGGTAGCTTAGCAGAAATAAAAATGACGAAACATGAAAAAAATGGTTCTGTACGCAATAGTTGCGTTTTCAAGCGGATTGTTTTTTACCAATATCTACAATTCAATAGTTAATGCAGCCAACTGGGAAAGCAATATTCCTCAATCAATAACCGCAACCAGGGATTTTTTTGTAGTTGCCAATCCAGGGACTTTCTTTAAGTTGATAGATCCGACAAATATGCTTTTGATTGTATTGGCATTAATCTTATACTGGAAGAAATCTTCTTCCATTCGATTGGTTTTAAGTATTGCTTTACTGTGTTATGTGTCATCGATGATTTTAACTTTCACCTATTTTTATCCCAGAAATGAAGTGATGTTTCTTTCAGCCCAACTTCCTGGTACAGAAACACTCAAAGAAGTAGCATCTGACTGGGGAAGAATGAACTGGGTCAGGTCTTTGTTATTTCTGGCAGGTCTTACCTGTTCTTTCTTAGCTTTGGACAACGCCACTTCAAGCACTCAAAAACTATCTTAATTACAGAAAGAATCTACAAGAATGCACCAGGAAAGTCCAAAACATTGGATTGAAATTGCCAAAAGAATAAACTCTATTGCGCAAACGGGTTTGACATTTACTAAAGATCCTTTTGATAAGGAGAGATATGAAGAATTATTAAAGTTAAGTATTCAGATCATTTCTAATCTTACAAACATAGATTCGCAAAAGCTGGAATTTGTTTTCAATCGGGATACAGGGTATTTAACTCCTAAAGTATCTATAAGAGCAGTTATAATTCAGGGTAATAAGATACTGCTTGTGAAAGAAAAATCAGACAATAAGTGGAGTTTGCCAGGAGGTTATGCTGAAGCAGGAATGACACCAGGTGAAATAACAGTCAAAGAAGTTAAAGAAGAATCCGGTTATGACGTCAAGCCGATTCGAATATTGGGGCTCATTGACTACAACCAACATCAAGACAGACCCTTTCCATTTGACGTTTACCAACTATTCATGGAATGTGAAATAATTGGTGGTTATCCGCAACCAGGAATAGAAACCTGTGCTGTTGAATTCTTCGATGTGAAAAAACTACCTGAATTATCAACGAGAAGAGTCACCAAAGACCAACTATTAAAAATGGTTGAATTGCAGGAAAATCGAAATCTGGCCCCAGTTTTTGACTAGACTTAATAACCTATTCACTTCATTTTATTCCCAATTGCCTCCACAGACTTTCTTTATAATGATCCCCGATTGGGATCTCAATTCCGGCGATTTCCAGCACATTCCCATTTATGGCGCGGATGGCATCGAGGTTAACTATATAACTCCTGTGTACCCGGAGGATATTAGGGGGTGAAAGCATGTCTTCAATGGCTTTCAGGTGCATGCCTGCCAGTAATTTTTTATTGGCCAGGTGAATAGTAGTGAAATCGCGCTGTGCTTCCATGTAAAGCACCTCATCATAGATGACCTTCACCAACCGGCCTTCCAGTTTGATGAAGAAATAAGTTGGAATGTCTGCAGGAGGGAGAGGGGCAGGAGGAGCTTTGATTTGCAATCTTTCCATGACTTTTTGTGTCGCCTGGAAGAAACGTTCGAAACTGATCGGCTTCACGAGGTAGTCTACAGCATGAAGGTCAAAGCCCGTCACTGCATGTTCTGCATATGCTGTGGTAAAAACGACGAGTGGTGGTTGCTTCAGCGTTCGCAGGAAATCTATGCCGGAAATTATGGGCATTTGGATATCGAGGAAAATGACATCAACCGGTGTACGCATCATCGCTTCGTATGCTTCGATGGCATTGATGCAGGAGGCCGCCACCTGCCAGCCCGGGATCTTCGAAAGATATGTTTCGATTATTTCCCGGGCAAGCGGTTCGTCATCAACAACAAGGCAATTGATCGTTGTCATTCCAGTTCAATTGTAACGTGAACGGAATATATGTTATCCCTGTGATTTGCCTCGTAGGTGTGTTTGCCGGGATAATGCTGTTGCAGTCGTTTCCTGCTGTTCAATAGCCCGATACCACCGTTCCGGTCTCCGGACTGTTCCTCATCAAAACGATTACTGCAGGTGAATGTCAGCAGGCCATTGGTGATGCTTAATGTCACTTCAATGAATGAACCGCTTTCATCGGGACAAAATTTAAAGGCGTTTTCAATCATGGGCATGAACAGCAGCGGTGGCATCTGGTGTTCTTTTTCGCCTGTTATAAACCAGGAAGTGACCTGCGTATGGTTTAGCCGGATCCTTTCCAGTTCAATATAGTCTTTCATCAAGCTGATTTCTTTCTGGCTGGTTATATGGCTGCCCTCCGTTTCGTGCAGGCTGTAACGCATAAAGCCGGTTAGTCGCGCCACCAGGTCTGCTGCCTTGTCCTTTTTGTCGTGAATGATCAGCGAATAAATATTGTTCAGGCTATTGAAAAGGAAATGCGGGTTTACCTGCGATTTCAGGAAGCTGAATTCCAGTTGCAGGTTCTGTTTCGACAATTCGGCCATTCTTACCTGGTAATTTGCAAATGCAAACGCAATTTTTATCATCAGCGGGAAAGCAAGGTAGACGAACAACTGGTAAACAATGCCCAGTGTAGCGACACGTGAAAGAAGGATGTTCCCGGTATGCCGGTTCAGGTATTCAAAATATTCCGGGTTGTGCCGCATCATCAATTGTCGCCAGGTGTCGTCCGCCAACAGCAAAAGTTCGAAATAATAGTCGAGCCATGCATAGGCAACCAGCCACAACAGGAACGCAATTATGGCAGTCGCATAAAACTTCTTTTTATAGATCCGTTCGTATATAAGGTAAACAAGACTGTAAAAAGCCGCGGCTGTAGTGATCGTGGCAAACAGGCTTCCCAGCAGGATGCCTTTAGGATATACTTTAAGGGGATTAAGGGAGATCATTCCAATGTAATACCTCGCAATGAAAAAGAAGCCCCAGAATGCAAGATGCAGGAAACACCTGCCGTATTTGTGATGATATATACTGAATAGCGTTCTGCGGATGTCCATGCCTCTAAATTGCCAAAAAGGGCAATGTAATCGGAAAAATACCGATTAAACCGGTCAGCCCGCAAACAAAACGCCTGTTTCCGGCAACCAGGGATTCATTGTCAATTTTTACTGACCGGTAGCTGGTTAACTACTCTTTGCAGAACTTATTTTCAACCATGCGCCCGAAGTACCAATTTGTTCCCAATAAATTTTTGAAGTTATGAGTATAGTTTCCATTTCCTTCGCAAGGTTGCCTGTATTGATAAGGGTATTGGCTTATGCAGCGGCCTGCTACCTGCTGGTGTTCCTGGCGCAAATGATCGCCGGATTTCTCCCCGGCAAAAGTGCGATGGTAACAAACCTGCTGCTTTGCATCTTCCTGTTGTCCTTTACCCGCTTGGTGCTGAAGTGGGAAGGGATGTCATTAGTGGAAGTAACTGGTTTGCCTGGGGGCCGGAATGGTGGAAGGGAATTTCTTGTGGGTACCATCGCTGGAATCGCAATGCTGCTGGTAACGGCGTTAATTATCAAACTGATTGTTGGTTTTACCTGGGAATATAAAAATGGCGTAAACTGGTACAATTTGCTGGCTTCATCATTCACCGTTTTTTTATCTGCGTTTGCACAGGAACTGGCATTCCGGGGTTACACGTTCCGGCTGATGCTGAACAGGTGGGGCGAGTGGTCCGCGCAGCTCGTCACTGCCATCCTGTTCGGTTGCATGCATCTCAACTATGGCATGCCATTGAATGAAATGCTGTTTACCATGCTGACCACAGGCGCAGGTTCATTCCTGTTTGGGATTGCTGTGATCAGGACCCGCCGGCTGCATCTTGCAACAGGAATTCATTTTGGCTGGAATTACCTGCAGTCAATACTACCCCGCCACCCCTCGCAAAATAGTGAGGGCGCCTGGCTGGTTACCGGTGGTAATTTTAACCTAAGCTATTTTACCTGGATCGCCCCCTATATGGTAATAGTTGCACTGGTTTATTTCCTTATAAGGCGACGACCGATTTCCTGAATTCGCTACTTTTGGAAACCAATGAATGCAAGGGAAATCCTTCGTGAACACATAGCTAAAACTGCCTCTTTAACTGATGAGCAGTTTGATTATTGCTTTGAGCACTTCGAACCGCAGTCATTTAAAAAGGGACAGGTTTTGATTGCCGAGGGCGATCGGGTAGATGCTGAATATTTTGTAATCTCCGGTTGCCTGAAATCATTCTTCGTGAACGATGAGATCAAAATGTACATCCTGCAGTTTGCGATGCCAACGTGGTGGACGTCGGATTACAATGCCCTGTATACCAAATCCAGGGCGAGCATCAATGTCGATTGCATTACCGATGCGGAAGTGTTGTCTCTGTCCAATGCGAGCCGCGAAAAATTATGCAGGGACATTCACCAGCTGGAATATTTCTTCAGGTGGCGTACCAACAAGGGATATGTCGCCACACAGAAACGATTGTTGTCGCTGATGAACAATGATGCAAAGAAGCGCTATGAAGAACTCCTGGAATTATATCCGCAATTGTACAACCTCGTCCCCAAGCACCTGATCGCTGCTTATCTCGGTGTTTCAAGGGAAACATTGAGCCGCCTTTACAACGCCCATTAGAATGTGATCTACATCACCTATCCACGTTCCGGATACTTCCGTCCTTTGTGTTGCATTTAAAGCACAAAGAACATGAAAAAGCAAAACTTCGAAATCGTATCTGCGCAGAGCAATATCGATTGGGTTGGCCGGAAAGTTACCGGCGCCCACAATGGAACAATCTCCATTAAATCCGGAACGATCAATGTAAATGATGGCGAATTCGCCGGCGGACGTGTTGTCGTGGATACCACATCCATTAACATTCTCGACATTACCGATCCGGCAACCAATGCCCAATTTGCCGGTCACCTGGCTTCCGATGACTTTTTCGGGATTGAGCGCTTCCCCGAAGCAGTCCTGGTGATAACCACAGTAAACAACAGCGAGGTAGAAGGAAACCTGACGATCAAAGACATTACCCACCCGGTTCGTTTCAACGCCAGCGTTGATGTTAATGGCGACCTGTTAACAGCTGCCGGCAGGATAGTGATCGACCGGACCAAATACGGGATCAAATTCCGTTCCGGGAACTTCTTCAAAAACCTGGGCGATACATTGATTTACAATGATTTTGAATTAAATATTTCATTAACCGCGAAAGCTGTCGCATAAACAGCTTTTGCATAAATCTACAATTATGCCATTCATTAAAATTGAAACGACCCGCGAAGGGGTCACCCGCGAACAGAAACAGCAGTTAATTAAAGGTGTTACAGACCTGATGACAGAAGTACTGAACAAAGATCCGCATCTTACCCATGTCGTAATCCAGGAAGTAGATCTCGACGACTGGGGATATGCAGGTGAGCAGTCATCAGTCCTTCGTGAAAAAGGTTTCACCGCAGATAAGAAATAAAAAAGTTAAGCAAAATGAAAAAGCAAACAGTAATTGTGACCGGAGCATCTTCGGGAATCGGAAAGGAAGTTGCCCGCTATTTTTTAGACAGGGGCGATAATGTAGTGATCAATTCAGCAACTGAGGAAAAGATCCTGCAGGCTTATCTTGAACTGGGTGCCGGTCCAAATCTCGCTTTTGTACCGGGAGATGTAAGATTGAAGCGCACAGGTGAACTATTAGTGAAAACCGCTGTTGACAAATTTGGGTCGGCCGATATTTTAGTAAACAATGCCGGGATCTTTGAAACACGGCCGTTCCTTGAAGTGGATGAAGAGTATCTTGACCGGTTTTTAAATACCAATTTAAAGGGGACATACTTTACAACACAGGCTTTTATTCCACAAATGCTGCTGCAAAAAGACGGGATTGTGATCAATATAGGTACTCCGTTGGTAAATCATGCATTGGGAGGTGCGCCGGCAAGTGCGCCGGTTTCAAGTAAGGGCGCCATTCATGCATTGACTTTACAGCTCGCAGCAGAATTCGGTAAATACAATATCAGGGTGAACACTATTGCTCCTGGCGTTATCCGTACCCCCATGCATGGTGATACGGCTGACCAGAACGCCGGCCTGCATTTGATCAATCGTGTGGGCGAATCAGAGGAAGTGGCACAGGTTGTATATGCTGTCGCCAAAAGTGGATTCATCAATGGAGCCATCATCCACGTTGACGGTGGAATGGCTGCCGGCCATAATCTCAACTAAGTTGAAAAAGTTCATAATCATCGCTTTGGTGTCCTGGCATTTAACAGGGCTCCAAAGCATTAATCAAAATAAAATGGAAACAGTATTAACAGACTCTGCAGCGATTGCGGCAGTTCTTGAGGAAGATTATTTCCAGGGGATTTATGAGGGCGACCTGGAAAAACTGGGTCGTGTCTATCATCCCGGTACATTGCTTTTCGGTGATGTTAAAGGCCAGCCTTATGCCAAAACACTGGAGCAGTACCTGGAGGGTGTAAAGAACCGCCAGAGTCCAAAGGATTCAGGACAGCCATTCAAAGGTGAGATCATAAAAATCAGTGTTGTAAATTCCATTGCGGTAGCAGAAGTTAAGGTTAAAATGTATGCATTTCATTATCATGAATTCCTATCCTTTCACAGGATCGATGGTAAATGGCTCCTGGTAAATAAAATGCTCACCGATACAAGCGCATAAATCAACAGGCATGTGGTACAACACTAAAACAACAGCTCAGTTAGGCATTGAATATCCGATTATGCAAGGTCCGTTCGGCGGTGGACTTTCGTCCCCTGAATTGGTGGCAACTGTTTCAAATGCAGGCGGACTCGGCGGGTATGGAGCATATACCCTGAGTCCGCAGGAAATCTATGAAGTTGACCGGAAGATCAGGTCATTAACCGGCAAGCCTTACAACCTGAATCTGTGGGTGTCCGATACGGACGCGAAAAACGGAACTGTGTCCGATGACCAATATGACCTGGCATCCAGGCTTTTCAAACCTTACTTTGATGAAGCAGGTATACCCTTGCCTGGTAAACCTGCTCCATTCAAATCGAGGTTTGAGAATCAATTGCAGGTCGTACTCGATATCCGCCCCAGGGTCTTCAGTTTTGTTTTTGGAACCCTCGCACCTGATGTCCTGGAACAATTCCGCAAGCTTGGCATTACTACCGTTGGGGCCGCCACCACTATCGATGAAGCAATTGAGCTTGAACGATCAGGAGTTGAGATGATTGTTGCATCGGGCTTTGAAGCCGGCGGTCACCGACCTTCATTTATGGCTCCCGCGGAAGCATCCACTACAGGAACCTTTGTATTGCTTCAATTGATCCGGGAAAAAGTTAAGGTGCCCATCATCGCAGCGGGAGGAATTGCCAACGGCCGCGGTGTGGCTGCAGCACTAACACTTGGAGCCGATGCAGTTCAGATTGGTACTGCGTTCCTGGCTACAGACGAATCGAATGCATTACCGGTTCATCGCCAGATGCTGTTTTCCGACGCCGCAAAGTATACAATGCTTACCCGCGCATATACAGGCAGGCTTGGCCGTGGCCTCGTCAGCAGGATTTCCAGGGAAAATTCCGGAATGGAAAAAAGCTTTCTTCCCTTTCCCCTTCAAACAACATTCATGTCGTCTTTGAGAAAAGCGGCGATTGAACAGCAGAAATGGGAAATGATCTTATTCTGGGGCGGACAGATTGCGCCGGTGCTTAAACATACTAAAGCCAAACAGCTGATGCAATCGGTCATCGAAGAAACCTCAGCTTATTTTAATCACCAATAAATGTTAGAAAATGGCAAATCCCACAACAACACGAAAAGTGTTATACACAGGAAAAACCCACACCGCCGGAGGCCGGGAACAAGGTGTATCGAAAAGTGATGATGGTAATCTTAATATCCGGCTATCAACACCGGGTACAGGTGGTGCCGGAACCAACCCTGAGCAGTTGTTCGCTGCAGGTTGGTCTGCCTGTTTCGAATCCGCGATAGGAATAGCTGCCCGTAAAAGGCGGATTACCCTTCCTGAGGAATTAGCGCTTGATGCCGAAGTTGACCTGGCCCAGGATAGCGGCGGGTATGTACTGCAGGCACGCCTTAATGTCAGTCTGCCGGGATTAGAGCGCGACGTTGCACAGGAACTGGTAAATGAAGCTCACAAGACTTGTCCATATTCAAAAGCCATCAATGGAAACGTTGACGTTGAAATAAATCTTGTTTGATCTATTCAAACGGTGCATGATTTGCTTCATGGGTAAATAAGAAGAGAAAGCTGGTTAAATACAAGTACTTCCGTTTTAAATGACGGGATAATTTAGCCGCAATTACAATTGCCATGAAACGAATGCTGTTATTGCTGCCTTTGATCCTTTTTATACAAAACTTCGTCTATGCCCAGGTAAACTTTTCAACCAGACAGTTCCGGCTTGGTTTGACGAACGACGGACGACTTTCCAGCCTTGCTTCCGGCACAGCCAATAAAAATTATCTTCCACAGGGTGTAAGAAATGCCTTACTTACCGTGAAAATGGATGGCAAAGAACTGGAACCAGTGTCGTTACAATGGAAGGCAAAACCCGGTCTGCTGATGCTTTCTTATCCAGGTAATGTTGAGGCCGCTATTAAAGTAGTTCAGCAGCAGGATTATATAACACTAGAGTTAACACAGCTGACAAATGCCACCGCTGCCGAGTGGATAAAATGGGGCCCCTTTCCCACTACAATTGCCGATACAATAGGGGAGGTAGTTGGAGTAGTGCGCAATAAAGATTTTGCAATCGGCATCCAGGCCCTGAATGTGAAAACCCTCGGCGGGAGCCCTGACGTAGACAGCGACATCCAGCCAACCGTGGAAGTGAATGAACAGTTGCTTCGTGGTGACGTTGCAAAAGCTACTTCTTATGGAAGCCTCATCCAGGCATATTGTCGTAACAGGAATAAAGACCGCGTGATTGATAACTGGAGTCACCCCCGTTATCTTGCTCCCGCATTTAAACAGGATGGTGGTGTTATAGGCAGTAAACTTGCCATTTTCGGAGTTGCCACCCCACAGGTCCTTGCCGTTATTTCGTCTATAGAGCTGAAAGAGAACCTGCCTCATCCCATGCTGGATGGAGTGTGGGGAAAAGTAGCTCCGCATTCAACGGAATCTTACCTGATCATGGACTTTGGTGTCAATACAATCAAGGAGGCCCTGGCTTTAACACAGCAGGCAGGTTTGAGATATCTGTATCATGGTGGACCGTTTGATACGTGGGGTCATTTCAGGATGAATAATAAGGAGTTCCCCGACAACTGGGCAAGTATGAAAGCATGCGTGGATATTGCCAAAGCGCAACAAATGCGGCTGGGTTTGCATACACTTTCAAATTTCATAACTACCAACGATCCATATGTTACGCCAATACCTGATGCCCGGCTCGCACGTGTTGGATATTCAGTACTGGCTGCTGACGCAAACGCATCAGCAAATGAAGTAGTGATTGGCGATCCGTCATTCTTTAACCAGTTCGGAAACAACACGCTGAAGGCAGTTGTCGTAGGTACCGAGATCATCCGCTATTCTTCGGTATCGGCATCAGCTCCATGGAAACTCCTGAATTGCCAGCGTGGTGCTTTTGGTACCACTGCCTCGGCTCACAAGACTGGTGATAGTATAGGCAAACTGATGGATCATCCTTACCAGGTATTCCTGGGTAATTATGAACTTGACCAGGAAATGGCGAAAACCATTGCGCGCCTGTACAATGAAACGGGCCTGATGCAGATCTCATTTGATGGGTTGGAAGGTTGCTGGAGTGAAGGGATGGGCGATTATGGTAAGCAGTTGTTCATAAAAACATGGTTTGACAATCTATCACCTGCACTTAAAGGCAAAGTGATCAATGACGCCAGCAACCCGGGCCACTATTTCTGGCATATCTACACCCGTATGAACTGGGGCGAACCCTGGTATGCAGGGTTCAGGGAGAGCCAATTGCAACTGCGCCTGAGAAACCAACAGTTTTACCGCCGCAACCTGATGCCTTCAATGCTGGGATGGTTCAGCCTGAAAGCAGAAACAAGTCTCGAAGACATTGAATGGATGCTCGCCCGTGGTGCGGGTTTCGATGCAGGGTTTGGATTGTCAACAAGCCTCGAAACAATGAAGAAGCATGGCCGGCTAAACGAAGTTCTTGCAGCCATTAAATTATGGGAAGATGCCCGTCAAAAGGGAATGTTCACAGCATCACAAAAACTGTTGATGGAGGATACAAGGAATGAATTCCACCTCGAAAAAAATGCCGCTGGTGACCATCAGCTGATACCGGTACACAATTCCCATTTTGTGCATGAACAGAAGATCAGGCAGCCGGGTGAACCTGTATTTTCCACGTTCAGTTTTCAAAATCCGCATGCCTCACAGGCTGCAGCATTTATTATTACGATGGTGCCGAAAAAAGAAAGCGACCTGGAAGTCACTTTCAGCAACCCGGTCATTACCATCAACCAGCAGGATGCATTTACCATTCCCGTTACACTTAAATACAACCAGCACCTCTATTGTGATGGTAAAACTGTGAAATTATATGACCGGCAGTGGCAATTACTGCAGACCATAGGACTGAACGGGCCGCTGCCATCCCTGGTGAATGGCAGCAACCAGCTTAGCTTTGACGGGAAGTTTTCCGGTGAAAATGGTGGCGACCTGAAAATTGAAATGCGCGTTAAAGGGACGCCGGAAAAATTAAAAGCAACCCGCTGATCAATCATAAAACAATGCCCTGATTTTCCCGTGTAGTTTCTCATCGCTCACTTCAAGGAACGCATTAACGAGATCTGTTGAAGCGGGTTGTGGTTTTGGGTATGCATGCTTCGAGAGGAAATTCCGGAGTGCCAGGTTGATCTTTTGTTCACCGATAAGTTCATATAGTTCATACATCGTTACAAGGCCCTTGTTATACGCAAGGGCCACATTTTTATGATGAACCTTGTAGAGCGGACCGTCAGTGAATGCAAGTCCGCTATTTTCATAAATGAAACGATGCATCTCAACCACATCTTTCATCGCCTTAACGCCATGGGCTTCCTTGTAGATCATCAGCTCGGTGTACATAGCAAGTGTTTCCGTTAACATGATAGCGCCTTCAAGATCCTGCGGGTTAACCTGGGTGTCCCCCCACCAGGAATGTGCAAGTTCATGACCAGCTAACTCGTTGATGACATCGCGAGTCCGTTGTTTGCCCAGATCGGAATGGAAGGTCATGTTTTCAGTCATGTAAATCACACCTGGATAGGCTGTGGCAGCAAATCCTTCTGTAAAAGACGAGACTTCCGCATATCGAATCGCTTTGAAGGGATATTCGCCAAAATTCTTCCGGCAATAACGAAGTGCCTGCCGGGTATTTTCGAGCAATTGCTCCACATTCTCACTATGCCCTGGGTGGTAATACACTTCGATAGGTATTCCATCCTGTGCCGAGCTCTTACAGGCATATACAGCCGAAGATACCGCGAAGCGGAATGGAATAGGCGCCGGCGAAGAATACCGGAAATAATTGCGGCCGTTTGCCTTCCATCGACCTGCCAGTTCACCTGTACCAACAGCAGTATGTTCTCCATCGGTTGAAATGGTGGCATCGAAGCGGATGAAATCATCTGCCTTTGCCGAAGTATCTTTTTGCTCCGGTGTTTTTAAAGCTGCGGGAGGCGGCATTCCGCGTCTTTTTCGTTCGGCCTCGTCGTCCAGTTCGTTCGATGACTGGTAGCCGAGACGGGGATAATAACGGCTGATGCGCATGAAAGAGCCGTTTCCCATTATTGCGTTGAATGGATCATGACGGTTATAGGGTGACCATCGGTAACCGATTTCGAATTGCATGCGAATGGAATCGCCGGGTTGCAATGGTTTATGCAGGTGATAGCTATAGTGTCCAAATGCCGGGTCTTCCCTGGTAAGCTCTGCGCCGTTGATCTCCATTGTTTTTATAGTCATGTCCTTGTGACAATATAACAGGAGACTATCAATGGGTTGATGATGTTGATTAACCATCGTGTATTCACCCCTGATGTCATAGCGGTTGAAGTTGGGGTAAAGGTCGATCTGCGTTTTCACCGATTTGATAACGGGCTGCACTGTTGTGCGGTAACCTTTGTATTTTTCTTCATACTGTTGAGCCTGGTGATTCTTTTGGGTGCCCGTTCTAACATCAGACATCCGGCTGATATGGAAGCCGGTAACTCCAGCAACCGCCAGGCATAGGATCATTATCAGTTTTGTAATTGCCCGTGGCCTGTAGTTCCCTGCGCTCCATTTTTGTGCGGCAACCAGTGCAACTGGGATCGTGAAGGCGGTCCAGAAGATCATCTTCATCCCGAATGCATTCAGGTAGGCACCATAACCATTCATTTCAGAATATTGTCCTGTGTAGGAGTTGGCAAACCGCAGCAAAGGATGTGAATAGCCGGTTGCCCTGCTCATGAATGAACTTGTCGCAAAAATGAAAACTGCTGACAGGAGAAAACCGGCATATTTGTTTTTTACAAGTGCCTGGATGGAAATGATAATACCGGCATACAACAATGTTGGAACGATCAAAATATATAACAGTGTCGCATATACGTGCCATTCAATATGGTTATATTGTAAAAACAGCTGTAATCCCAAACTCAGAAGACATGCGAGTATTGTAAGCAGTACAGGGATTAATGAAAGCGAGATCCATTTCGCCGCCAGTACAGCTATGGGGTTAACGGGACTTGCGCTCTCCATATCCGCTATTCTTGTCGAACGGCTTCTCCAGATCATTTCCATACTATAGAACAGTAAAACCGGGAGCATAAAAAAGGAAAAGCTGTTGGCGATGTTTTTAATCATCAATGCTGAACTGGCATATCGTTGCGGGAACCTGATGCCGGCATCTATTTCACTATATATCTCAACTGACAGGAAAAAGATCCAGAGGATAGTAACCAGTTTCATTGGAATTCCACTGATCACTGATCGAAGTTCCAGTTTGATAAAGCTGGATAAAACTGCCAGGTTGTAGTGTCCCGGGGAAAGTATCTTTTTTGGAGCCGGCCTTGCATTGGTTTCAGGTGCAATGGGTTCTGACGTCCTGGTAACCTTTTTGCGTTTTTCTTTTTGCGTAAACCGATAGGCACTGTAACCAAGAAGCAGTGTGACAAGTGCGAATGCTATTGTCAGCAGGCGATTCAGGAGGAAATCTCCTTCCAGCCCGATTACCCTTGTATTTCTTAATAAAGGCGACCAGTCTTTGGTCTGCCCGAAAAAAGGGACCATGCCAAACGGATCGGCAAGGCCCATGATTGCAGCAGATTCAGCTGAAACCGGGGATGCATTTGCGAACAACGGGGAATTGGAGAATAGCCCGGTTACCATGTAAAGGATATAAATGAATAACCCGGCTATGCAGATGACAAGTTTGTTCCTGGAGATCCACCCGGCCGCGGTAACTATGGCGGTACAGAAGAATGCGTTTGGCAAAGTCAGGCACATGAATGGATATGCGTAATATAAAATGTTGAACGCTGCCAGATCTTCGCCACCCTGTGCGCGTAAAAGGTGGCCAAACATGTAACCTGTGTTTAACAGCACAGAATAAATTATACTGATACTGAATACAGTTAAAAACCTGCCAGGAAGGAAATGCTTTTTTTGAAGAGGTGTAGCATAAAGGATCCTGTCAAATAGCGCATCGCTTTCGCGGGTCAGTACCTGGGCTGCGACAAGTGTAATGATGAATACATTGCTGATCGTTAATAGCCCAAATACATAAGTTATTACCCAGGGTGAATTGAGATAAACTCCGGGGAAGGAGAACCGTGCGAACTGGCTGACCATTACTCCCAATACCATCATCAATGGGAACAGCAGGTATTGCAGCCGGTTCCGGAAATAGAACCGGTATTCTGATATTAATAAAGTCCAGGTCATGCTGCGTTTTCTTTAATCAGTTGAAAGAAATAGACATCCTCAAGTCCGGGTACTACCGGTTCGAAGCCATTGCCGGGTGCGTTCACTGAATGAATGTGGATCTGCAGGCGACCGGCATTCAATTGCGTTGAAAGCACCTGGTGATTTTTACTATAATGAGGCAGGTCGAGTTTGTCAATCGATTTTTTCCAGATGGTTCCTTCCATTGAATCCAGGAATGTTGCGGGTGATCCTTCTGCCAGGATGCGGCCTTTATTGATGATGGCCATCCGGGAACAAAGGCTCTTCACATCATCTACAATATGAGTGGAAAGCAACACAATCACCTGTTCGCCAATTTCACTGAGCAGGTTATTAAAACGGTTTCGCTCTTCCGGGTCGAGTCCTGCTGTTGGTTCATCAACAATGATGATACGCGGGCTTCCCAGCAGGGCTTGTGCTATCCCGAAACGTTGGCGCATTCCCCCTGAAAACCGGTGCACCTCCCTGTTGCGCTCGGCGTAAAGATTGACCTGCTGTAATAAGGCATGGATCTGGTCCTGCCGTTCACTCCGGTGCACACCTTTCAATACTGCCAGGTGATCCAGCAACTGGTAAGCAGTCAGTTTCGGGTAAACGCCGAACTCTTGTGGCAGGTAACCAAGATGCCGTTTTATCAACAGGGGATCGCTGAGGATGTCCTGCCCGTTAAAAAAGATCTCTCCCGAACTCGCTGGTTGCAGTCCCGCTATCGTTTTCATTAATGTTGACTTCCCTGCACCATTCGGGCCAAGCAGCCCGAACATGCCGTTGCTGATCTCAATGGAAATGTTGTCCAGTGCTTTTACCCCGTTCGGGTACATTTTAGTGAGATTACTGATGGTTAGTGTATGCATGATCGTTCGCTTTAGGCAAGAGGCTTCCCTTCGCCGTTACCGGCGTTTTTTCGAAAGCATATGTATTTGTTGATTTATTCTTTCTCCGGCACAAATTCAAGGATGTCACCCGGCTGGCAGTCAAGTGCCTTGCAGATGGCCTCCAGTGTATCGAAGCGGATACCTTTTGCTTTTCCTGTTTTTAAGATGGACAAATTGGCTTGGGTAATGCCAAGGATCTCGGCCAGTTCCTTGCTCTGCATTTTCCTCTTTGCCAGCATTACGTCTATGTTTACAATAATTGGCATGGGTCAGATATATAGGTCCTGTTCGTTCTGAAGTTGTACACCCTGCCTGAAAATGGCGGCAAGGAAATATGCGAATATGCCTACAACAAAATGGAGGGCAGTAAGAACAATATGCATTTCGTCGAGAGTCGCAAATAACGCGGTAGACAACATCACGAGCAGTGGTACAATGAAATTACCGAGGTAGAATACCTGCAGGTGCCTGATGGCGTTCGATGTAAATAATCTCGGTTGGAAGAATATCCTGAAAACATTTCCCAGCAACAGGAAAAACAACCCGTATAAAGTGAGCGGCATCATGAAATAGAAAATGATATACGTCAGGTTGTAATCGCCGAGCAGCATCGGAGTTTGGGAAAATGGTAAATACACCTGGAAATGACGGCCTTCATCCACCACGTTCAATCCCCACCCGCTGGTAAATGCAATAAGAGAAAATAAGGCCATCCCAAAGTACAGTAAGCACAGCACCCTGCTCAGGTAAAAAAGGATCCTTGCCAGAATTCGTACGGAAGTCATTGACTGCAAAAATTTAATTATATGCTGTAAATGTATAAATAATTATCGTAAAACAATAAATAATTAAGGAATATTGTGGTGGGCGGTATTTTGCCTGTGGTTTCCATCTTCAATTATCTTTACAGGGTAACACCCGGCTCTCATGCGCTTTGCTTCCTGCTTGATATTACTGCTGCTGTACACCTTCCAGCTGACTGCCCAGAAAGAGGATCTGATGTTTTCCCGGCTCGATATTTATTCCGGGCTCTCGCATAACCAGGTAAATGCTTTGCTGCAGGACCAGCAGGGGTTCCTGTGGTTTGGCACTATGTCCGGGCTCAATCGTTATGACGGTCATAACTTAAAGGTGTTCCGGCACAGCCAGGCAGATGCCGGTAGTATCATCGACAATTATATCAGTTCACTTTATGAACTGCCGGATAATAAAATGTGGGTGCTTACGCGAAATACGCCCTGTATTTATAATGCACAAACGGAAAAGTTCAGTCCTGATGTAAATAAATACCTGGCATCACTTTCCCTTCCGGCTGGCAATATTATCAGTATCACCAGGGGAGATGAAGACCGCTATTGGTTCGTTTACGATTCTGCCCGTCTTTATAAATATGATCACAGGGCAAAAAAGGCCGAACGATTCCCGGCAAACGGAACCGTTGCTGCCGTGAAAGAAGTATCCGGCCACCTTTGGATCGTTTACCGGGATGGCCTTATTGAGAAAGCTGATATCCGTAGTGGCAAAGTAGTCCAAACGATTGCTGCGCTTGGACAGCTTAACCCGGGCGACTATAATTACAATATTTTCGTAGACAGCGACAATGATGCCTGGATCTGGGTTGCCGGCACGCCCAAAGGATTATTCCAGGTGCGGCAGAATAGTATCCGCCAGCTGAACGAATCAACTCCGGGCTTGAAATTAAATAATAACCTCATCACGGGTATGATCGAGGATCGCAAAGGGCTTCTCTGGGTTGCGACTGATCATGGTGGAATTAATATCATCGATAAAAAGATTGATCATATCCGTTATATCACCAATGATCCCCGTGATCCGGCAAGCATAAGTCTGAACAGTATCACTTCATTGTACAAAGACGACCAGGGCATCATCTGGATTGGAACATATAAAAAAGGCCTCAACTTTCTCAATGAACAGATCGCACGCTTCCGTCATTATCATCACCAGGAATCCCAACCGGGGAGTCTTCCCTTTGATGATGTGAACCGATTCGTGGAAGACAATAAAGGCAACCTGTGGATTGGAACGAATGGGGGAGGGCTGATCTACTTTGACCGGTCAAAAAACAGCTACAGGCAATACCTGCACCAGCCGGGGAATATGAACAGCCTGGGTAACAACGTGGTGGTTAGCCTTTGTATCGATCACACCGGCATACTCTGGATCGGTACCTATTTCGGTGGATTAAGCAGTTTCGACGGCAGAACCTTCACCCATTACAAAAATGTACCTTCCGATACGACCAGCCTGTCAGATGACCGGGTGTGGGAAATTTTTGAAGATCAAAACAGGAATCTGTGGGTGGGTACTCTCGGTGGTGGACTAAACCTGTTTAACAGGAAGACAAATTCTTTCAGTCGTTACCTTCCAACTTCGTATATATCAGCGCTGATGGAAGATCGCTCCGGCCGGCTCTGGGTAGGAACAGCGATCGGCCTCTATATTTATGAGAAAGGCAGGTCGTCGCCATTGTTGATTCAAGACAACTCAACTAAGAACAGTCTCAGTAATAATAATGTCATTACGTTTCTCCAGGACAGCAATGGACAGATCTGGGTCGGAACCCGTGAGGGGCTCAATCTATGGAACGAAAGCGGTAAGAATTTCGAGGTGTTTACCATGGCCAACGGTCTTCCTGATAATACCATTCTCACCATTACTGAAGACAAACAGCAAAATCTCTGGATCACAACTCCAAACGGATTATGTAAAGTGCAACCTGACAAAGGGAGTGATGGAAAGATTAATCTCACGGTTACCAATTATGACGAGATCAATAACCTGCAGGGAAGGGAGTTTAATGAGAATGCAGCACTTCGCACAGCTTCAGGGGAGTTGATCTTCGGTGGACCGGGAGGTTTCAACATCATTGATCCGGCGAAGATCAGCAATGCGCCGTTCCCGCCCAGGATAGTATTTACCGGTTTGCAGGTGTTTAACCAGCCGGTAGACCCGGGTCAGGAGGTAAATGGTCGTGTTCTGCTTCCCAACTCACTTACGGTGTCGGACAAGCTGGAACTGAAATACGAGGAAAACGTATTCTCCGTCGAATTCGCTTCACCGGGTTATTCCCACGCAACCCGGGATAAGTATGCGTACATGCTGGAAGGCTTCAGTAATGAATGGCTGTATGCTGATGGAAAACAACGCAGGGCGACCTTTACGAACCTTGATCCCGGGAATTACACACTTAAAGTAAAGATGCAGCTGGCCGACGGAAGCTGGTCACAGCCGAAATCCCTGGACATTCACGTGGCACCTCCATTCTGGCGTACGCCCTTTGCCATGGTACTGTATGTGCTAACCGTGTTCGGCGCTTTATACCTCGGTCGCCGTATCATCATTGACCGGGCCAGGATGCGGTTTGAAGTCCAGCAGCAGCGTCGGGAAGCGGAACGCGTACAGGCAATTGACCGGCTGAAGACAAAATTCTTTACCAATGTCAGTCATGAATTCCGCACGCCCCTGAGCCTGATTTTAGCGCCGCTGGAGAAGCTGATCAGCAATGCCGGCAACCCTGACCAGAAAAAGCAACTTCACCTGGTACAGCGAAACGCCAAACGCCTTCTCAATCTCGTGAACCAGCTTCTCGACTTCCGGAAGATGGAGGTGGAGGAAATCCGGTTACACCCGGCCATTGGAGACATTATCCAGTTTATACGCGACATCACATATTCTTTCTCAGACATTGCAGAAAAGAAACAAACAGACCTTTCGTTCGGTACCAATATAGAACACCTGGAAATTTATTTCGACAGGGACAAAATGGAGAAAATTCTTTTTAACCTCTTGTCAAATGCTTTTAAATATACACCAGGTAAAGGCCGCGTGGCTGTTCAACTGGCTTACGACGAACCGGTAGAAGGGCAGAACCATGGCACCCTGCATATCCAGGTCAGCGATTCCGGTATCGGTATCCCTTCCGACCAGCACGAGCGGATCTTTGAGCGGTTTTTCCAAAGTGAAGTACCGGCAGAAATGGTAAACCAGGGCACCGGCATTGGACTGGCCATAACCCGCGAGTTTGTTAAACTGCACAACGGAACTGTTACTGTCAGGAGTGAACCCGAAAAAGGGACATGCTTTACGGTAAGCTTACCCGCCCGGAAAATATATCAGCAAAGTCCACAGGCTGAGGACGGTTTGGAAGAGTTTACGGCGGACCAAACCCTGGAAGCAGACGGCCAGGGGAACGGCCATTCGTCCTCAGTAAAGACAATCCTGGTGGTAGAAGACAACGACGATCTTCGATTTTATTTGAAGGATAATCTTAAGCTGCAGTACAAAGTGATAGAAGCCGTTAACGGGGTGGAAGGATGGGAGAAAGCCAGGAGCCTGTCGCCCGACCTGGTCGTGAGTGACGTAATGATGCCGGGAATGGACGGGATCGAACTGGCAAAAAGAATCAAGGGTGGTACCCCGACAGCGCATATCCCCGTCATCCTGCTTACTGCGATGGGGAGCGAGGAACGGCAGCTCGAAGGATTACAGGCCGGGGTGAACGACTACATCACCAAGCCATTTACGTTTGAGATCCTGGCATCGAAGATCAGGAACCTGCTGGCCCAGCAAAAACTATTGCAGAAGCGGTTCCAGAAACAGGTGGAAGTGAACCCGGAGGAAATCACCATTACCCCGTTGGACGAACAATTCATAAAGCAAGCCCTTGCAGTTATAGAAAGGAATATGGACAATCCCGATTTTTCTGTTGAGGAGTTTAGTCGGGATATGCACATGAGCCGTGTAGCCTTATACAAAAAGATAGTATCCCTGACCGGGAAGGCACCCCTTGAATTTATCAGGTCCATCCGGCTGAAACGTGCCGCACAGTTATTGCAGAAAAGCGGTAAGAGTATTTCTGAGATCGCCTGGGAGGTTGGCTTCAACAATCCGAAAAACTTCAGCAAGTATTTCAAGGAAGAGTTCAATGTGTTGCCTTCGCAGTATGCGGCGTCTGTAAAACATTGATTATTAACAAATGATACCCTAATTGGAAACATTTGACACCCCTACCAATCGGGGTCGTCGGGTAGTTTTATGGCAGATTATTTCACCAGAACAACGAAATGTTTGCCATGAATCTGAGTGCCAGGCTACTGCTGTCAGTAATTCTTATTCCCTGCTTATTTGTAAAAGCTGATCCGGGGAGACCTTCTTTCACCAGGACAAAAGACGGTATAATTGTATACACTGACCACGCCATTACCGGAAAAACACAGGCCGTAAAACTGGAAGTGGTGGCGGAAAACATCATCCGGGTGATAGCGGTTCCAGGTACGGAAATCTTCGCAAGACAAAGCCTGGTTACGGTTTATTCTGCTGATCCCAATCTCAGGTGGGAAACAAAAGAAGATACAGGGAATGTTACCCTACGAACGAAAAAGCTTACAGCCATTGTGCGGAAGTCTACCGGCGCAGTCAGCTTTTTTGATGTCTCAGGTAAGCCGATCCTGAAGGAAAAAGATCCGCATGGCCGGAGCTTTGAACCAGCGATCTACGAGGGAAAGCCTTCCTGGAAACCCAGTCAGACTTTCCAGTCAGACAGTTCGGATGCCTGGTATGGACTCGGTCAACACCAGGATGGAATTCTGAATTACCGCGGCCAGCAGGTGAATTTTTTCCAGAACAATACGGAAGTAGCTGTTCCTTTCCTTGTTTCTCCAAAAAATTATGGGATCCTTTGGGACAATTATTCGCTTACTACAGCAGGTAATACCCGGCCTTTCCGCCCCCTTGCTACCTTGGCATTGCAATCGGCAGCTGGTGAACCTGGCTGGCTGACCGCCTCATATTTTAATGATACTGCCACGGCATCCAGGCCGGTAATTCAAAAGGCAGAGGCCGATATAAACATGGAGTTTCTCGGTGATTCCAGGAAGACCCTTCCCACAGAGTTCGACCCGGCTAAGGGACACGTGGTATGGGAAGGAAGTATAGGAAGCAAAATCTCCGGTGTACACAAACTGCGGTTTATATATGGAGGATACCTCAGGGTCTGGGTAGATGGACATTTGCTCATCGACCGCTGGCGCAAGGCATGGAATCCTGCTCCCGCGTTGGTGGAGGTCAATCTTGCTGATAACCGCCAGTCGGCCCTGCGCATTGAATGGAAACCGGAAGGCTCAGAATCATATCTCGCCGTAAAATGGCAGGAGCCGTTATCCCGGGATGAGATCGACCAGTTCGCATTCGCTTCGGAGGCGGGACAGTGCATCGACTATTATTTCATACACGGATCAGGTATCGATGAAGTCATCGCAGGTTACCGGAAACTTACTGGTAAGGCACCGATCGTTCCGAAATGGGCCCTGGGATTCTGGCAAAGCCGTGAACGATACAAAACCCAGCAGGAAATACTGGATGTAGTTGCTGAATTCAGGAAGAGAAAGATTCCGCTGGATAATATCGTACTTGACTGGAGCTACTGGAAAGAAGCGGAATGGGGCAGCCAGGATTTTGATCCGGCCCGGTTTCCCTCACCGGACAGCATGATCGATGTATTGCACAAAAAGTTCAATACCCGGTTGATGATTTCCGTCTGGCCGAAATTTTATGAAGGCATTAGTTCATATCAGCAATTCGATAAAGAGGGCTGGTTGTATAAACGCAATATTGCCGACCGCCAGCGCGACTGGATCGGTAAAGGATACATTTCTACATTTTACGATGCATTCAATGAGAATGCGAGGAAAGGATTCTGGGATCTTATTCATGAAAAGATCTATAAAAAAGGAATAGATGCGTGGTGGATGGATGCGAGCGAACCGGATATCCTGTCGAACGTTTCTCCGGAAAAGCGGAAGCAGCAAATGAGCGGGACAGCTCTCGGTCCCGCTGCGGAAGTACTTAACGCTTATCCTTTGCAGAATGCGAAGGGGATCTATGAAGGCCAGCGTTCCACAGATCCGGACAAAAGGGTATTTCTGCTTACCCGTTCAGGGTTTGCGGGATCCCAACGTTATGCTGCAGCAATTTGGAGTGGTGATATCGGTGCCACCTGGCACGATATGCAGGCACAGATCACCGCGGGTATCAATTTCTCTTTATCGGGATTGCCATACTGGACAATGGATATTGGTGGTTTTGTCGTAGAGCAGCGTTTTGAAAAACCGGATGCCCAAAACCTGGAAGAATGGCGGGAATTAATGACCCGTTGGTACCAGTTCGGAGCCTTTGTTCCCTTGTTCCGGTCTCACGGTCAGTATCCCTATCGTGAAATCTTCAATATTGCGCCTGAGACCCACCCGGCATATAAGTCAATGCTTTACTACAACCAGCTCCGTTACCGGCTGATGCCATATATCTACTCCCTTGCAGGAAGCGCATATCACAGTGACAATACGATCATGAGGGGACTGGTGATGGATTTCGCTGCTGACAAGAAGACCTGGAACATCAGCGACGAGTATATGTTTGGTCCATCACTGCTTATAAACCCGGTGTATAACTATCGCAGTAAGTCACGCAGCGTATACCTGCCCGCAGGACAGGGATGGTACGATTTCTATTCGGGCAAATGGTACGCCGGCGGCCAGCAGATCGAAGCTGCGGCACCTTATGAGCGAATGCCCGTATTTGTAAAGGCAGGAGCGATTCTTCCTTTGGGTCCTGACCTTCAATACACTTCCGAGAAACCTGCTGACACCATCACATTATATGTATACCAGGGGAGCAACGGAGCCTTTCAATTATATGAAGACGACGGGCTGAACTATCACTATGAGAAAGGTGAGTTTTCAGTTATCCCTTTCCGTTATGCAGACAAATCCGGCGAGTTGCAGATCGGTGAAAGAACCGGTAAATATCCGGGTATGATCAGCAAAAGAGTATTTCGCGTGGCGGGAATCAGTCCCGCAAAGCCAGGCGCGCCGGGCGCTTCAGTCAAATTCAAACAAGTCACTTACGATGGAAGGCCACTGACAATAAAACTTTAAAAGTGCGATCATGAAAAAAAACAAAACGATTCCTACACTGCGACTGCTGCGATGGTCTGCCATTGTCCTGTTGCTTTGTTGCCAGTCCGCCCTGGCCCAGCAAGCCCGGGTCAGCGGAAGGGTTGCCAGTAAAAAGAACGCATCGGTACTGGCCGGTGCCACCATTTCGGTAAAAGGTACCAACAAGACGGTGACTGCAGATGAGAACGGCCGTTTTGCCATTGATGCATCACCGGGTGATATCCTGGTGATCAGTTATATCGGGCACCAGCAAACAGAGCACAAGGTGAGTGGAACAGGCGAACTCAATCTCCTTCTTGCCGAATCACAGGACCGCATGGAAGATGTGGTTGTGATCGGATACGGAGTACAGAAGAAAAAGCTTGTAACCGGTGCCAACCTGCAGGTTAAGGGTGACGACCTTCAGAAACAAAACACTACCGATGCATTGCAGGCCCTTCAGGGACAGGCACCGGGTGTGCAGATCACTACTACTTCAGGGCAGCCCGGTTCCGGCATGAGTGTGGTGATAAGAGGGAAGGGAACTATCGGTAACGCATCACCGCTGTATATAGTTGACGGGGTTTATACCAACGATATCTCATACCTGAACCCTGCAGATATCCAATCACTGGACGTGCTGAAGGATGCGGCCTCTGCTGCTATATATGGATCACAGGCTGCAAATGGTGTTATCCTGGTTACTACAAAAACGGGCCGGGCCAACCAGAAGCCCCAGGTTACGCTTGATGCATTTTACGGATTGCAGAATGTGCCGGAAAAGGCGCAGCTGCTGGATGCGAAGGAATATGCAGTGATCATGAACGAAGCGGCCATCAACTCTGGAAAGAATCCATACTTTACCAATGAGCAGGTAAACAATATGCCGGTCAACACCAACTGGCTCGATGAGATGTTCGTGAAAAATGCAGCCACACAGAATTATGTGATAGGTGTGCAGGGCGGAGGTGGAACTTCCATCTACTCCACTTCCTTTGGTTACACTGGCCAGGAAGGAATCGTAGGCGGAAAGGATCTCTCCAACTTTGAACGCTATACGTTCCGGATCAATACAGAACATGGTGTGTATAAGAACATCGTGAAACTTGGTCAACACCTCACATTCAATTACCAGAAGAATAACGGGATCCAGGTTGGCAATCAATATAACAACACGATCCGGGGTGCATTCAATACAAGTCCGCTCGTTCCCATGTATGACGACGAGGGTAGCTTCTTCGATAACAGCAATTCCACCTGGAACAATGGCGAGGCCAATCCATATGCGTTAATGCTGTATAATAACCAGAACAGGTATAACAGCCAGCGTTTATTCGGTGACCTGTATGTACTTGTTGAGCCGGTTAAGGGACTTCGATTCAGGTCAAGCCTGGGAGTGAATCTTTCGAGTTCCGAAGGGCGTTCTTTCCTGCCTGAATACAAACTTTCTATTTATGCATTCAACGACAACAGTACCGTGTCGCAGTCCATGGGCAGGGGCCGGTCATTACAGTGGGACAACCTGCTTAGTTACAATTTCCGTGTTAAGGATTTGCACCAGTTTGATGTAATGGCAGGTAGTTCAGCACTGAGATCAACAGGTTCCGGAATGTACGGGCGAAACCGCAATTTGATCTTTGGAGACCTGGATCATGCGTGGCTGGATAACGCAACCAACACCGATGGAACTAATATTACACTCGATGGATCTCCTTACGAAGATGCGTTGATGTCTTACTTCGGCAGGCTGCAATATAACTTCAATGAAAAGTACCTGTTCAATGCAACATACAGGGCAGACGGATCATCGAAGTTTGCACCTGGCAACCAATGGGGATATTTTCCCTCATTTGCGGCAGGCTGGGTGGTATCGAAGGAACGTTTTGCCGATAATTCGAAATGGCTTGACTTCCTGAAAATCCGTGCAAGTTGGGGACAGGTGGGTAACCAGAATATTGCGGGATACCAGTACCTGACTCCGGTGAGTTTCAGTAATGCGAATTACATTTTCGGTACGGAAGAAGGATTGCTCGTTCCCGGAGCATACCCAAGCAGGCTGGGTAACCCTGATATAACCTGGGAGACTTCAGAACAGACTAACATTGGATTCGATGCTACTATCAGGAGCAAACTGAATGTTACGTTCGACTATTATATCAAGGATACAAAGGACTGGCTGCTTGTGGCTCCTGTATTGGGGACGGCAGGCGCCGATGCGCCTGTGATCAATGGCGGAAAGGTTCGTAACACCGGTGTGGAACTGGCATTGAACTACCGGAATAATATAGGCGACTTCAACTATAATATCGGGTTGAATGGTGCTTATAATAAGAACAGGATCGATAATATCCCGACACAGGACCAGATCATACATGGTAATACGAACTCCCTGTTCGACAACTCACTTGAATTTTACCGGGCGCAAAATGGTTTCCCCGTTGGTTATTTCTGGGGGCTGAAAACTGATGGCATTTTCCAGACAGAAGATGAGGTTAATGCGCATTCAAAAGGTGGAACCCTGGTGCAACCTTCTGCGCAACCAGGCGACGTTCGTTATGTTGATCTCAACAAAGACGGCGTGATCAGCGATCTGGATCGCACGATGATCGGCGATCCGAATCCGGACTGGACTTTCGGGATTAATCTCGGGGCTGAGTACAAAGGCTTTGATTTTTCCCTGCTGGCATATGGCGTTGCGGGTAACCAGCTGGTGCAATCATGGCGCAACCAGGCCAACGCAAAGGCAAATTATTCCGCCGAAATACTCGAGCGCTGGCATGGACCAGGATCTTCAAACAGGATGCCAAGGGTAACTGAGGACAACCGTAACTGGACACAGTTTTCAGACCTGTATGTTTATGATGGTGATTTCCTGCGTATCAACAACATCACAATTGGTTATGATTTCGCAAAATTGATCAACAAAAATTTTATCGGTAAAGCCAGGTTGTATGCTTCTGTCCTGAACCTCCACACATTTACTAACTATAATGGAATGGATCCGGAAATAGGGTATGGGGAAGGATTCTCTTCAGGAGTCGACCTTGGATATTATCCACGTCCGCGCACATTTATGCTTGGCGCCAATATTCGTTTCTAACCATAAGCAAACTATGATCATGAAAAAACTAAATATTTATATAATCGCAGTTTCGCTGCTTTCACTAGGCGCATGTACCAAAAGTTTCCTGCAAACAGAAGATGTTACTTCAGTGACCGAGCAAAACTTTTACAAAACTCCTGATGACGCCTGGAAAGCGCTTGTAGGTTCATATGATGGCCTGCAGCGTGTTTGGGCCGACGGGGTTGCTTTGCCCCTTGCAGCAGAAATATTTTCTGACAATACATTTGGTGGTACTGGCTATTCAGATGGATTTGGTTACCAGATGATGGATGAATTCGATAAACTGAGATCACCATCTGACCAGAACATGTTCAATGCCAACTGGAATGCCTACTACAAAGCAATTTACCGGTGCAATATGTTGCTGGGAAAAATCGATGGCATCGACTTTAAGGGCGATGATGTGACCAAAACCACCTATACAGCAGAAGCACGTTTCCTGCGTGCATACCTGTATTTTGATATGGTTCGTTTGTGGGGAAACATTCCGCTGCTGACTGAACCTTCCTCAGAGAACCTGCCGCAGGCTAACCCTGACGAAGTGTATAAAGTAATTGCTGAAGATCTCAAATATGCTGCCGGAAATTTACCAGCCGTAAACCGCCCGTCACAATCTGCCTCAACTTTCGGTCGCGTTACAAAATGGGCGGCTGAAGCCATGATCGGCAGGGTATACCTGTATTATACCGGGTATTATTCAAAGCAGGACCTTGCGGGAGTAATAAGTAAGACGGATGCGCTGGCATATCTGGAAGATGTGATCAATAACAGTGGTCATGCACTGTTACCTGATTTTGCAAAGCTCTGGCCTGCTGCTTCTGTGGATGAATATGCCGGAGAAGACAACCTGGAAACGATATTTTCCATTAAGTATACTTATACCAGCAACTATGATGGCAATACTGATGGAAACCATTGGCTGGTCATGTTTGGTCTGAGGGAGCAGACAACTTTCCCTTATGGTAACGGTTGGGGTGGAGGAACGGTAAATGCAAAACTCTGGAATGCATATGCTGCAAATGACTCGCGGCGGGAAGCAAGTATCATTTCTATTTCCGGTGAAGCCATTGATTTCAAGACAAAGAATAACCAACGGGAGTACACCGGCTACTACGCAAAGAAATATACACCAATGTCAGACGAAGCAGGAAATAGCCTGGCTGTAAAGATGGGCGGGGTAAATTTCATGATCGGGCAGTTCCAGGATTATGTATCTATCCGGTATTCTGATGTGTTGTTGATGGCAGCTGAACTGGGTTCATCGAATGCCCAGGCATATTTTGATGATGTTCGTAAGCGTGCATATGGTAACAACTTTACTGCATTGGCAGTATCACAGGCAAATATCATGAATGAAAGAAGACTTGAATTTGCATTGGAGGGAATCCGTTACTGGGATCTGCTTCGCCAGGGAGTAGACGTGGCTGCAAATGCCATTGCTGAAAATACAAGCCTGGAAAATGGAGGCGTAAGCACGGCAAAAGTGATCTCTGCCGATAAAGTCCGTGAAACAAAAGGATTACAGCAGATCCCGTATACGCAGATCACTTTATCCAATAATGTGCTGGTTCAGAATGCAGGATGGTAACCCAACTAAAAACATCAGTATGAGACGTTATAAAAATCTATCAATATTTATATTACTCGCGCTGCTGGGATTCCTTTCCTGCAGTAAACACAACTATGAACTGGGCAAATTGCCAGGGGAAAATGAATTGAAGTTTGAAGTCCTGCAGGACTACGATGTGGATCCGGGCGGTAACACCGTTTACCTGGTAAACAATGCACCTGAAACTGTTCCGGTCTGGGATTATGGTACAGGTAAATCAAATCGTCAGCGCGATACCATCCGGTTTGCGTTCAAGGGAGAATATGTGATCAAATATTCTGCAGTTACATCCGGAGGATTAGTTGAAATGCCACCGGTAACAATCACTGTTACCGAAGATAACCTGAACTATGTCAACGATCCGTTATGGACTTTACTCTCCGGTGGAGTAGGAAATGAAAAGACCTGGCTGCTCGATGCCAATGCAAATGGAGATAAGAAATTCTTTACGAGCCCCATATATTTTGCGGGGCAGGACAATGCCTATGGCAGCAAATCGGCTGATGGCAAAACAGTGGAATGGACAAAAAATTGTACAGATCCCAGTGGACCCAATTGCTGGACATACGGTCCCGACTATACGACCGATACCTGGGCTGCAGAAAAGCGTGACTATGGTTACATGACTTTCAGCCTTAAAGGCGGGCCATTCCTGAAAACCGACCACAAAGGTGTCGCCGGTGTGGAAACTGAGTCAGGTACGTATTTCCTCGATATCAATACATTAACGCTTACTACAAGCAATGCCACGCCACTGAGCGTTGGCTATACGCCGGCTGATGTGGTATCTGTTTACAGCTGGAGGATTCTCTCACTCACAGAAAACACTATGCAGCTTGCGGTTAAGAATAAGTCAAAAGCAGAATACCAGGTGCTGAATTACATTTCGAAGTCTTACAGTGAATCGTGGACTCCACCGCCGCCACCGGCAAAAAAACCGGATGAAGGATTCAACCCGGTTTTTGAACCAGGTGAACTGCTCACCATGCTGACGGGGGGCTCGCAGACAGGACGGTTCTGGACGCTTGATGCGAATGGTAACCCGGTTGATTGGGTGGCCAAGGGAAATGGCTGGACTACATCAAAATCTTCATCCTACAACTGGGGCTGGAATGAGTCGTGGGATGAGGCGGTAAAGAACGCCTGGATAAGATTTGATGGGGGAATGAATTATACACGCTTCCAGGATGGCCAGACGACGACAGGTACATTCAGTATAGATGAGGCAAACAATGAGATAACACTTGCCGGGAATACGTTATTGCAAAATGCCGCCAGCTGGATGAATCCGACAGCGACTAAAATCAAAGTGGTAAAAGCCTTTGATGATTACCATGTAAAAGGAATTTGGTTCGGAACAAGCTATGATGCGGGGAAAGATGAATGGCTGACCTTTCATTATATCATACCATAAATGATCACACGCATATATATCATTGCAGCCGGTTGCCTGATTGCAGCTGGCTGCAATAAAAATCATGAAGGAAGGAATGATCCGGGAAACGGTGGCGATACAACAGTTGTGATAGTACCCCAGGATCCTCAATCGGAAAAGACCATAGGTTTTTTTATGGATGACTGGACTGCCAAAACTTTTGTGCCACCATCCTATACAGAGAAGACTGCTCCTGCAGAAGCGCCAGAAAATATTACGATCAATACCGCGGATATCATTTCAAAAGTGCCCCGGTCCATTGCCGGTAACAACGCTAATCTCTGGATGACGCAGATGGTAACGGAGAGTCCCCTTGTGACTCACCTGTCACAACTTCAACCACAAATTATCCGCTTTCCCGGTGGGAGCATCAGTGATGTATACTTTTGGAATGCAATGCCGGGAGTGCCACCGGTTTATACGCCATCACAATTGGTTAAGTCCGACGGAACACGTGAGATTGCAGGCTTCTGGTTTGGTCGAAACCAGGAAAGCTGGACCTTGTCACTTGACAACTATTACCAGGTGCTAAAGCAGACTCACAATACCGGAATGATTACGGTCAACTATGGCTTCGCCCGCTATGGAACTGCGTCCGATCCTGTTGCTGCAGCTGCACATCTCGCTGCCGACTGGGTGAGGTATGACAATGGTCGTACCAGGTATTGGGAAGTCGGTAATGAAAACTTTGGGGAATGGGAAGCAGGATACAGGATTGACCGGGCAGTTAACAAAGACGGGCAATCAGAGTACATAAGTGGTGAATTATACGGCCGTCATTTCAGGGTATTTGCGGATTCCATGCGAAAGGCTGCAGCCGAAAAAGGAGCCACAATTTATATCGGCGCTGTTTTGTATGATTCCGAACCGCAATCATGGCAAACAAATACGATCCGGACATGGAATTCTGGTGTTTGTACGGAGGCTGGTTCCACTGCAGACTACTTTATAGTTCACAACTATTTTACACCTTATAACCAACAGACCAATGCGGCTAATATTCTATCCTCTGCCCTTACGGAAACAGGCAAGGTGATGAATCATGTGAAGTCAGCGCTGCGTTCGGCTGGAGTAGAAGACAAACCCATAGCGTTGACAGAGTGGAACATTAACGCTGTTGGACAAAAGCAACAGGTATCATTTGTGAACGGTATGCATGCGGTAATGGTGATCGGGGAGTCAATAAAGAGCAAATATGGTATGACATCCCGTTGGGACCTGGCCAATGGCTGGAGTAACGGTGATGACCACGGGCTTTTCAATAACGGTGATGAACCGGACGGAGTACCGAAATGGAATCCCAGGCCCGCATTTTATTACTTGTATTACTTTCAGAAGTTCTTTGGCGACAGGATGGTGTCAACCAGTCTTGCTGAAACCAACGCTATAAAGGCTTATGCAAGTACATTCAGCTCCGGGCAAAGTGGTATTGTCCTGGTGAATACTTCTGCAGCTGTCATCAATGCCGGGATAACAGTGAGGGACAGGAAGGTTGGTGCGCGATACTATTGGTATGTTTTAACCGGGGGAACGGATAATGGTGAATTCTCCCGAAAGGTTTATGTGAATGGTGAAAGCAGTCTCGGTGTTTCCGGTGGTCCTGCGAATTATGCCAACCTAAAGGCCTTGTCTGCCAGGACCAGTGATGGTATCAGGGTAAACCTGCCAGCAAGGTCTGTGGTATACATCGTAATAGATAAGGGTTGATTTTTACTCAATCTTGTTGAACTTCAGGTGCATGATCCGGCCGGAATTCACTTCGAAACCGGTAATCTTGTTTGTTGCGTCCCTTAACACCTGTAAATGATTCATGTACCAGCTGCCTGAGGTCAGGTGATCACTATTGATCAGGGTAAGCTCAGAATCACTGTATTTGCTGTTGGTGAGGAACAGCTTGTTGTCTTTCAGGGAAATACCGTATTTGCAGTCCAGCTCGGGCGAATAATATAGCCCAGTATATTGCTTCAGTATGTCGTCGGAAACTTTAGAAGCCTGCACGTACTTTTTGAGCTTCATAAGTTTATCAGGAAAAATAATATCCACGAGTGTGTCCTTTCCATTGACTGCAAATGCAAACCTGATATCGGGGTAGGGGGCTATGGAAAAAGTATCCAGGTTCTCCCTGATCAGGAAATTTGTTTCACCATATACCTGGTAGTACAATCGGCGATTCCGGATCTCGAAGCTCAGCGAAAGCCCGTCATCCCCTATATAGCTGCCAACATATTTCCGGGTTGAGTTCGTGTCCCGCAGCATTGCAGCAATGCTATCGCGGGGTTTTGCGGCAGCCGCTGCTTTTTTCGTGGCGGTGTCTTTCACCAGGAGGTCCATCATGGCGTATGTACTTCCCCCAGCATCGAAGTCGCCAAGATTACCGAAAACCATGAAGCCCATTTGCAGGTCCGGAAGAACGGCGAGATAGGTCCGGTAACCGGCATCACCACCGCTATGTGAATACTGGCGCCATCCTTTGTATGTATCCACGGAGATTCCCAGAGCGTAATTGAGTTCCTTGCCGTTGTTTAGCTTACCCCTGGTCGTCAGAAGGCTGATGTCCCGCTGATCACCAACTTTATACCTGTAAAAATTCATTACCCACTTGCCCAGGTCAGGAATATTGGTAAAGAGACTGGTTGCGCCGGCATTCGAATAATTGAGCGGGCTGTTCTCGTATCGGTCATTCCCAACCTGGTCATATGAATATGAGCGGTTTTTTACGATCTCTGTATTATCATCATGGAAATGGGTAGCTGTCATGCCAAGCGGTTTGAAGATTGCGCTGTCTGTGAACTGCCGCAAGGTTTGTCCCGTCACACTTTTCACGATTTCGGCAAGCATGGTGTACCCGCTGTTTGAGTAATTATATTGTTCACCTGGTGGAGAATTAAGTGCCTGTTGTTTACTGAGCAGCTTAACGATATGTTCCTGCTTTATAACGTCTGTAAGCCGGGTACCGGAAATGGCCAGCAGCTGCCACTGGTCGCGAATACCGCTGGTATGGTTCAATAAGTGCCTGATGGTGATAGTATGTTTGAGGTCAGGAAACCAGGTCAGGTATTTCCGTACATCGTCTTCAAGTTTTAGTTTTCCCTGGCGCACGAGTAATACGATGGCATATCCTGTAAACTGTTTGCTTACTGATGCCATATGGTAGATGGTGGTGGGCTGGTTGGGAATCTCATATTCCAGGTTGGCAAGTCCATAACCCTTTGCAAAAATGATCGAATCGTTGCGTACGATGCCGACTGTACAACCCGGACTGTTGCCTTTACTGTACTTCGCAAAAATACTGTCGATCTTTTTTACAGTGGAATCGGGCAGGGACTGGGCAGTAAGCTTGTAACCCAGGAGGCATAAGAGCAAAGTGACTGAAAGGAACTGTTTCATGTGGCGTGAGTTGTCCTAAAATATACAACTTTTTGCCCTGCGTCTTGTTAAGTCAAACATCCGCTCATAACAAATTTCACTTATGGATCTTCAACTAAATGGAAAGACTGCTTTCGTAAGCGGTTCAACGGCAGGAATCGGGCTTGCTATTGCTGAGGCGTTGTTGCGTGAAGGAGCCGCGGTTATCATTAATGGCAGGTCGCAGAAGTCATTGGATGAAACAGTAGCCAACATTAAGAAGAACTCCCCTGGTGCGAAAGTGTCCGGCATCGCTGCGGACTTTGGTGAAAGGAGCCAGGTGGATCAACTGGTGGGTGCGCTACCTGATATAGATATCCTGGTTAATAACGTTGGCATATTTGAACCGAAGCCATTTGTTGAAATACCTGATGAAGACTGGTACCGTTTCTTCGAAGTAAATGTCATGAGCGGGGTAAGATTATCGCGAACGGTGTTACCGAAATTATTGGACAAAAACTGGGGCCGGATCATATTTATTTCCAGCGAATCGGCCGTAATGATCCCGGAAGAGATGATCCATTACGGTATGACAAAAACTGCACAGCTGGCTATCAGCAGGGGGATGGCTGAAATTACAAAGGGGACCAATGTTACGGTCAATTCAGTATTGCCTGGACCAACCCGTTCAAGGGGAGTGAAAGATTTTATCAAAGCATTATCTGAACAGGAACGACTGGATGAAGCAGAAATGGAGAAGAAGTTTTTCCAGGAGTTCAGGCCAACATCGCTTTTGCACCGCTTCGCAGATGTTGATGAAGTGGCCAATATGGTAACTTACCTGGTGAGTCCACTCGCTTCCGCAACCAACGGTGCAACCTTACGGGTCGAAGGCGGACTGATTCGTTCAGCGTTCTGAATACTATAAAGATTTTTAGAACGTTTCTGTTATATGATCCACAATTTGAAATCTATCGAAGAAGTTATGGATGCCTTTGAAAGGGTTCATTCCAATATGCCGGAAGATGCTAAGGGTATACTTAGTGGTTACCGTTGGTTCAATATCTGGCTCATTAATCATGATACCCGGCTGTCTGAACTTGCCACCAGGTTCGAGCCCTGTGCGGACAGCCACGATGCGTTTTATAACCGGGTAAGGGTTAGGATGGATTCGCTTAAAGAATCCTGAAATATGGCGTGCCTCCCGGCTTCCAGAATATAAGAAAAAAAAGGCGGATTTCAAACGGGAATTTCAGGAGAAGCACTGATAATTTTCCCATGCGGTTGTATGAGATAACAAGATACCTTTAGCAGGTATTCTCCCATCCATATCTATCACCCCAAATTGTGAACCATGTTTACCTACACATTAGGAGGGAAAAATGGAAAGAAAGTTTCTCTCCAGGAGAGCAACGACCGTGTGGTCGTTCGCACCAGGAATGCCAGGCCACTCAGCGATGCCATCTTTACAGATGAAGGACGGCAGACATTAGAAGATTTCAATATTGAAGAACAATTTCCAGAAGCGGATATCACTATTCTTAAAGCTAAAAGCGATCGTGCGGGTGAGGCTTTGAGGGACGGTGCCAGGCAGGTATTAAAGAATGAACCCGAACTGCGTTTTGCCGGAAGGGTCCTGGTTGATGCGGAAACAAAAAAACCTGTAGTATATACTGAAAACATATTCATCAAGTTTTACGACAATGTTTCGGCGGATACCTGTGAGAAAATCCTGGCGGAAAATAACCTCGTTATTAAGCAGAAACTTGACTTTGCAGTCAACAGTTATTTTGTTTCTGCACCGGAGAATACGGGGCTGCAGGTCTTCGAGATTGCGGAAAGCCTGTTGAAAAGAAATGAAGTGGAGCTTTGTCACCCTGAAGTGATCAGGAAAAAGAGCCTTAAAGTAATTAATTCAAACCAATGGCACCTGAAAGCAACGACGATCGGCGGTGTTGCAATAACGGCGAATGCAAATGTAGAAGCAGCACATGCTATAACCGAGGGAGAGAATATCGTTGTCGCCATCATCGATGATGGGGTTGATATCAGTAATCCCGAGTTTAATCTGCCAGGAAAAGTTGCGGATGGAAGAGATATTACGTTAAACATCAATGATCCCAGGCCAAAGCAGTCATTTGACAACCATGGAACGGCCTGTGCGGGAGTTGCAACGGCAGCCGGAGTTAATGCTTCGGGAGTTGCACCAAAAGCTAAACTGATGCCTATTCGCCTGAGTTCCAACCTCGGGTCAATTGCCGAGGCAAACGCTTTTAAATGGGCGGTTGATCATGGCGCAGATATTATTTCCTGCAGTTGGGGACCGCAGGATGGTGACTGGTCTGACCTTACAGATCCAACCCATACTACACAGGTTGATCTTCCGGACAGTACAAGGTTGGCAATCGATGATGCCGTAACGCGTGGGCGCAATGGTAAAGGATGTGTCATATTTTTCGCTGCAGGTAATGGTAATGAGGATGTAAAGTTTGATGGCTACGCCAGTTACCAGAATGTAACTGCCGTTGCTGCCAGCAATGACACCGACCGTCGAAGTGTATATAGTGATTTTGGCGACCAGGTGTGGTGTGCATTTCCCAGCAATGACTTTGGACATGTTCCATTTAACCATCCGGATGCGTTGACTGCAGGAATTTTCACAACTGATAGAACTGGTTCAGCCGGTTACAATTCCGGGGGCGATTATACGGAAACTTTTGGGGGCACTTCAAGCGCATGCCCGGGTGCTGCGGGCACTGCAGCGTTGATCCTTTCGGCAAATCCGGAACTTACCTGGCAGCAGGTCCGCGATATTATCGCCGAAACCTGTGATAAGATCGACACTGCGAACGGGGCATATAATGCTTCAGGCCGCAGCCCATTTTATGGTCACGGCAGAATTAATGCTGAAAAGGCGGTCAGGATGGCGAAACAATTACAAACTGTAACGGTGGGAAGCCGGGTGAAAATCATTTCTGCGCTGGTAAATCCTGAAGCTTTGGATCTTGGTAATGAGAAAGTATCCCTGTTGAATACTACCGCAAACAGCATCGATCTTTCCGGCTGGGCCATTGAAGTAAAAGGCAAGAAACAATCCTTGCTGTTTACGCTGGCCGGAGGTGAGGCAAAATCAATCCGGTTACTGACAGCACGACTGGCAAATTCCGGCGCTACCATTAATCTTATCGATAGTCAACAGAATACAGTACATAGTGTGACTTACCGGAAAGCGGATGTGGTAGAAGGAGTGACTATCGAATTTTGACCGGAAAACCAGGTTTAAATAAAAACAGCCCCGTTAAAGGGCTGTTGGTTTTCATGTACTGAAATTCTCATGTGTGATGCGAAAATGAGATCAGAACCTTAACGTTGGAATTGGAATTGGATATTAAAAACGGGACTGATAATTACTTTTTTTGCTGTGCCCATCCCGGGCGGGTACGGATCATGGTTAGTCATTAAGGACATTGGTTCGACATAGTATCTGGATATAAAAACGGGACCATTCGAAATACACAATATAGACTTGTTACGGTTCAATAAGGTTGCAACAACAACCTCTGGAAATGGCTGATTTTCACTAATTCAGCGGAACCAGTTATACCGCTGACTTAATCAGGTGGTCTTTAACAAACCGTTAAGCTCAAATGAATATAAACGCGGCTCGTGGCGGCTAATTTTATAGCGGAAGCTGGTTAAAACAAGGCATACCCGAAAACCAGGAATGAATAATTTGCGCGCATAGCCCTGACAATATGAAACAATTAATCGTGCTGGTCTTAATACTCGCCAGTCATCAGATCTTTGCCGCAGACACCCTCCATGTTATTTCCCATAAAGCTATTACGGTTACAACCGAACCTTCCTCGGGTACTAAATCCTTTACAAGCTGGGTTGTGTTTCCATCAAAAGATGAAAAGCTCAGGAAAATAAACCTGAATATCACTTTTGGTTGCCCTGACGGGATGCGCTGCGCTGACTGGGATTACCTGGATCATATTTATATTCGTCGGAAAGGTGGTGTAAACGGACCGGCCTTGAATTATGAGATCGGTCGTATGCTCACACCATATGGTGGCGCTTTCGGAAAAACCTGGAGTTTTAAATGGCAGGCTGATATTACAGATTTCAGTATGCTTCTCCGCGACAGTGTAGAGATTGAATATATTCATACCGGTTATGAACCTAATAATGATCGTGGCTGGAAAGTGACCGTAGACTTTGAACTGGTAAAAGGCAAACCCGTACTCGAGCCTGTAGCCATTCACCAGGTGTACAACAAGGTATTCGCTTATGGCGATGGCAGCAAGCCATTTGAGGATAGCCTGAAGGCGTTTTCCTTTACTGCCGGTAAAAAGTCGCAACATGCGCGGATTTTTATTTACCAGACAGGTCATGGCATGGACGCCAATGGCTGCGGGGAATTCTGCAGCCGTTACCGGGAAGTGTGGTACAACGGCCGGATGATTGACAAAAGGGACATCTGGAAAAAATGCGGAGATAATCCACTCTATCCGCAGGCGGGTACCTGGGTGATAGATCGCGCTTATTGGTGCCCGGGTGAATTAAACCAGCCTGATATATACGACGTACCTGTCAAAGGAGGTTCACAAAATGTCGTGGATATCAACATGCAGCCTTATATAACTGATAAGCCCAGCGCCAATGAACTTATTACTGCATATATTGTCGAGTACTCCAGTCCGTTGCAGACGAATGATGTGGCTATAGAAGATATTTTTGCACCCACTGACAAACAGGTTCACGGCAGGAAAAATCCTGCATCCATTAATCCGACAATAGTGATCCGGAACAACGGGTCGAAGCCCCTCACAAAAGTTGACATCCGTTATGGTACCATAGGTTTTGCAGAAAAGCAGTTCACCTGGAGGGGCAACCTTGCTTTCAATGGGAAGGCTGTGGTAACACTACCCGGAGCCGTAGAGGGAAAGACAGGGCAGAATACTTTCAGGGTGACGCTCTTATCACCTGGTGGCAGGAAAGATGCAGTTATGGATGATAACAGCATGAGTACAGTGTTCACCAGGGTACCCGTTCATGGCAAGGCGCTGGTACTGAACCTGCGCACAAATAATCAGCCGGAACACAATGATTATTATATCCGCAATGCTGAGGGTAAGGTAGTATATGAAAGAAAGCCCGGAACGCTGAAAGCAAATACTGATTACCGGGATACCTTATTGCTTCAACCTGGCGCTTATGAGTTGCTTTTAACAGATACGGCGGGTGATGGCCTGGAATTCTGGTTTAACAATAAAGGCGGTCGGGGCATTTGCCGGTTACTCGATGATAAAGGAAATCTCCTTAAGAACTTTGAATCCGATTTCGGAAATTTCATCCACTATGGTTTCGAGGTAAACGCGGATTCCACATTGCACACTTCCCCAGCATCATTACCTGCAGTGGGCGTTTATCCAACTCGGTCTGCCGGCAAAACTACGCTTGATTATTTCGGTAACAAGGCGGGAAAGGTTGTGGTTAAAATTGTAACTGACCCTGGAGACACTGTTGTTGAAGAGCATGTTTACAATGATCTTAAGGAAGCCGTGTTTAACTATGATATGTCTTATCGGCCTCCTCAGCGCTATTATGTTAAAGTTTATGTAGGAGGAGAGTTGGTCTTTAACAAGAGACTTCGCATTGAAGCAAAAAGATAAATTGTCAGGGCAGTCGCGGATCATTTGCTGAAAGTGCAGGAAGCCAGATCGCCAGTTGTTCGCGCTTCCACCATTTGCCTTCCTTGTTTGCCGATGGTAAAAAAGAATACCTGTAAAGTATTGCCCGGACATAACGTGGTGGCTTTCCGGGGAAAGGATTGGACGCGAACAGTTGAATGGCTAAAGGATCGTTATGCAGGAGTTTATCGGTAAGGCTTAAGGTCCACGGGTAATCCCCGGCATCTGCCATCGCAGCGAACCACATCTGCCAGTCGAATCTTAAATGGTATGGGGCAATCTGCGGTGGTCTTTTGTCCAGGGCAACAGGTAGTCCCTTGTACGGATATTCTTTCCAGTGCGCGCTGTCACCTGGTACTGTATCAGAAGTCCCTTCAAAAACGACATTCAGCCTTTCACGTCCAACCCAGCCGAAGGCACCGTAAGTGTTTACCAGGTCGAAGGGCTCGAAAGATGTGTTCATCACCTGGCGTGACGAGAGCATATTGAAAACGGGTAGAATGCTGAGACTTCCAATCACCAGGGTGATTACATATGAAGTAACGATCATTGGCCTGGAATCTTCGGACAGACCAATTGCTGCTTCCGCCCGTTGAACCAGCGGCCGTGGCAGGACCTTCGACCAGAATCCATCATCAAAGCAAGCCAATGCGGGCACAATGGTTAGCCAATTGAGAAAAGATAAATTCCCGCTTAGGATAATCGTAAACTGGAAGAGAACGATCACAATTCCTGCAACATGCCTGGTAGTCCGGGGCCAGAAAACAAATAAAGGGGCAACGAGCTCTGCCAGGAAATTGAACCAGGTACCAGCTTTGAGGATTGGGTGGGGCAGGAAATGAAACCACCGGCTCAGCGGGCCAGGGATGGGCTGTGTCTCGAAGTGATAATAAAGAGCAGTGCCATTGAGCCACAAGGAATCATTGCGAAGTTTTATCAGCCCGGCTCCTAACATGATCCGGCAGGCCAGCCATCTTAAGAGAACTATTATGAAGAATGGTGGCGGTCGTCGGGGGAATGGTCTTGCATCGAAGAGCGGACAAAGAAAAATAGCCAGGAAACCGGTTTCGAGCAACTGGATTTCCCAGCCGTATCCGTACCAGTCCTGACCCACATGTACAAACGACATGTACAGCATCCAAAGAAGGAAAAGGAGTGGCGCGTTAGCAAAGCCACAAATCACAATGCAGGCCAGCACAAATCCGATCCAGGCAACAACCAGGAGGGTAGAGTCTGAATGACCGAACCAGAAAATTGACGGTAATCTCCAGAAGCCGGCATTGCGCGATCCCAGTGAGAGCGCGACCTCGTCAAGGTAATTGCCAACCGGCAGCAAGCCGTTCGATCCGATAAGTGGAATGACCTGGTCAAGGGCGACAAGAAAGGCAACTGCATAGACTACTCCCAGCAGCCTTAGGATCAAGAATCGGGTAAGCCAATAGGTTGGTCGCGCGCTGTTCATGTTGAAACCAGTGTTGACCTAAAGTTCTGCATAAAAAAAGAACTGTCCCAGAAGGGACAGTTGGTACAGATTGGGTGATTCAAAAAAACAAAGCCCTAACCTAAAAACCGGATAATTGAATTGGATATTAAAAACGGGGTATGTAATTCGTTTAAACACATAATAGACTTACGCTGGCGTTGTCAGGTTGCAGTGAGCATCTCTATTTCATCCATTGCAGGCATGTGATTAACCGAGACGGTTAACCACTGCCCGGATCAGTTTCCTGATGGCTCAGGAACGATCATCACCTGTCGCAAGATGCCTTCACGCAGCAAACCGATCTGGACAGGTAGCCCGATTGTTTCCTCAGTAAGGTATTTGAACAGGCTGTCAATTGATTCTACGGGTTTCCCATTGAACTGGACAATAATGTCACCGTAAAAGATCTTTTTGTGATTGAGTGCGTTGATCTTCATCACTTCAAACACATATATACCCGTTTTATTCGGGATCCTGTTTACCTCTCTCATTCGGGAAGTAAGATTGACAGCCTGGCCAGCAATTCCAATTAAAGCCCGGTTAATCCTTCCTTTCATAATGAGCTGACCCGCGATGGATGAAGCAAGGTTCGATGATACCGCAAAGCAGATGCCCTGTGCTGCCTGGATAATTGCTGTGTTAACACCTATAACATTTCCCTCAGAATTAAGTAACGGTCCGCCTGAATTACCGGGGTTCAATGCTGCATCTGTCTGGATCACATCATCTATCAATCTTCCGTTACCTGCCCGCAGACTGCGACCAACTGCACTGACAACACCAGCAGTTACCGTTTGTTGCAGGCCATAGGGATTCCCAATTGCGATTGCTATCTGTCCGGGTACGAGTGTCGCCGAGTCCGCGAACGTAAGTGAACGGAAAGAGCGGCCATCAATTTTTAACACGGCGATATCAGTTGAAGGATCAGAACCCCGCCGCTCAGCTGATAGTATGGTTCCATCATCCAGCGACACTTCCAGCTGCCCTGTGCCCTCTGTAACATGGTGATTGGAGATGATATAGCCATCGGACGAGATAAGAAAGCCTGATCCTGATCCCCCGCGTCCGCGACCATTCCCTGCACCGCTGTTTCGAATGTGCACCACGGCAGGAGACATAGTGCGGAATACATTCGATACGGTAGAGGAATAAGCATCCAGCAAGGATGCATCCTGCTGTATAAATCTGATCATTTGTAAAAACGCTCAATCCGCGTTCCAAAACAGAAAATGGTCAAAACGGCAGCCAGGATATGTCGAATGGTTAGTGTCCGGCATTAACTTTGCCATATCTGCTATTAACAAAACCTTTTGCCATGTTGTCACCAGGTACCACAGCTCCTGATTTTGAATTGTTTTCAGGACCAAAAGAAAAAATGACCCTTACACAGTGGAAAGGGAAACGGGTAATACTCGTGTTTTACCCTGCTGACTGGAGCCCGGTGTGTGGCGACCAGCTTGCGCTCTATAATGAAGTCAATAATTATTTCAAAAACCTGAACGCGCAGGTGATAGGGATTTCCGTTGATGGTAAATGGTGCCATACCAGTTATCGTGAGCAACGCAACCTTGATTTTCCTTTGCTGGCAGATTTTGAACCGAAAGGAAAGGTGTCGAAAGCATATGGGGTATATAATGACCAGGAAGGTCAGAGTGAACGGGCCTTGTTTGTACTGGATGAGGACGGTGTTATACAATGGAGTTATCTTTCTGACCGCGGTGTCAATCCCGGGGCAGACGGAATTATGAGCGCATTGGAAAAAATGGAAAAGGAAAAAACAATATAAATCCTTCGTTATGCCATTAGCAATTCCCGTTTCGAACCTGGATCATACCTGGGGTAATTCAAAGGCGGCCATTGAGTTGGTTGAATATGGAGATTTCCAGTGTCCTCATTGCGGTCGTGCATACCCGTTAGTGAAGGAATTGAAATATACTTTCAAGGATTCAATAAAGCTGGTGTTCAGGCATTTTCCCCTGACCAGGGTTCATCCACAGGCAATGGCTGCCGCCGTCGCTGCTGAAGCGGCAGCGGTACAAGATAAATTCTGGGAAATGCATGACATGCTTTTCGACAATCAGGCTTACCTCAATATTGAGTCACTCCTCAGCTATGCTGAAACAATAGGACTTGATATCGCGAAATTCACGGATGACCTGCAGGATAGTAGTCTGCACGACAAAGTTGAAAATGATTTCATGGGTGGCATGAGGAGCGGGGTAAACGGAACTCCTACTTTTTTTGTTAATGGTGAACGATACGAAGGCAGCTGGGAAGGGGATAACCTTGCCAGGTACATCGAAGAACAATTCGGAGTAAAACAGTAATTGTTATGCCGTTACACGGGTTCCAACAGGTGCGTGGGTGATCTCGCTTAATCCCGGTATTACATCCGAAGCCCGCAGGTCGAAGTTTTCCAATGCAGGATTAGACAAAACAGAAGCTACAAGTGGACTGTCAAGGAATTGCTTCAAAGAGGCCTCATCCCTGAAAAGATAAACCGCGCCGGCTTCATTTTTTGCTTCGTCTATGATCCAAAGTTTCCAGTCGCAGCCCGGTACTTCCGCAAAGGCAGGGGCAACTTCATTTGCCATCTTTTCATACTCTTCCCGGGAACCCTTGTAGTTGAATTTTGTGACAAGAACTTTCTGTGCCATAAAGAATGTTTTAGAATGAACATATAAGGTTACAGAAATTGGGGGTAGTAAAGCTACGGAGTTTAGCCGATAATAGCCTTGATCCAATCGCGGGAGTGATTTGTAAGTAGTTCCATCACGTTGATTTTCCCTGCCTTAAAGGAGTGGTCTGCACCTTCAATTTTTACCAGTGTGGCAGTGGGAAGCGACGCACAAACCGGCTCGATAAGATCCCATTTTGCGAGTTCATCTTTTGTGCCCTGCAGGAACAGCATGGGAATCTTTATCTCTTTCAGGTGTTCGGCCCTGTCGGTTGATGGTTTGCCGGCAGGGTGAAGTGGAAAGCCATAAAAAATCAACCCTTTTACGAAAGGCTTTGGGTGGGCTGCCAGGTATTGTGAGCTCATTCGTCCGCCAAATGATTTTCCTGACGCGAATACCGGGAGTTTGGGGTAGGAATCATGTGCATGCATAAGTGCCGCTGCAATTGCCTGGTGCGCGACTGCAGGCGTGTCTGGTCTTCCTTTTTTGTTTTCGGTAAATGGGAAATTGAATCGTAAAGTGCCTATCCCTGCTTCTGCCAGTGAGTGGGCGATATTGACCATGAATGTATGGTTCATCCCGGCGCCGGCGCCATGCGCCAATGTCATGATGCATGCAGGTTTTTCGGGAACGATATACTCTGCAGAAACAGTACCTGTCTCCGGGGAAACCTGGAGCGTTAAGGTTTGTGTTGTCATGTTAGAATTTCCAGTCACCCGAAGTTAGGCCTTTATTCCTCATCACCCCTTTTCGTATACACTGCAATTGCACCGTTGGGTCCTCCGCCAATTGCACCCATGAACGGAGCTCGGAAAATTTTAACCAGGGCAATGTCCGAAACATTAATGTTGTTGATCACGCTTTGATCAACACGCATTTCATCCAGGAAAAAGGCTGGTCGTCCTCCACGGTATGCAACTCTTGTGGAACCGAAGCTGTAAGCGTTCCTGATATTGAGGCCAGGTACCCGTCCCTGTAAGTACTGGAAAACATTCCAGTAACCTACTGAAGCAGGATCATCATCCGGTACCAACATATATGCGTTATCAGTGGAGAAAAGGCCGGATGTATATTCCTCATTCAGTTGTTTCCGGTATTCCTCGGAGTTGACTGTCTGGGCCAGTGAAAAAGCTGAAGAAAACACAGCACACAGTATAATGGCACTACGTAACATCATTGAGTGTTTGCAGTAATTTACTACTCTTCCAGCCGGGGTTTTGCTAACTAAACCCTTTTTCACTTTTCATTTTTACGATTTATTTTCTAATTTGTAGGATGCAGTTCATTTACAGGTTATTTACCTGTCTGTCCCTCATTTTCGCAGTGGCTGGTCTGGCCAAAGCACAGCAAACCTCACAGAAGTTTGTGCGGGAAACCAACTACCTGCTTTCAATGCCGCAGGGTTATGCATCGGATACCAGTACCCGGTGGCCATTAATGTTATTCCTGCATGGCAGCGGTGAAAGTGGAAGTGATATTGAAAAAGTGAAGGTTCACGGACCTCCCAGCCTGGCTGCAAAATCAAAACAGTTCCCTTTCATCGTGGTTTCGCCTCAGTCTGCGGTACCTAATGGATGGGATGTCGAAATGCTGTATCAGCTGATACAGGATGTTAAAAAGCGCTATAGGGTTGATGATTCAAGGGTTTACCTGACCGGTCTCAGTATGGGAGGTTTCGGAACCTGGTCCCTGGCCATGAAATATCCCGATGAGTTCGCTGCGATCGCACCAGTTTGTGGCGGTGGCGACACAGCCGGCATCTGGAAATTGAGGCATATTCCAATCTGGTGTTTTCATGGGGCAAAAGACGATGTGGTTTTGCCAGCTTCAAGCATAAAAATGGTTGAGGCGGCACGGAAGTATAATCCTGAAGTCAGGTTCACTTTATATCCCGAGGCAAATCACAACAGCTGGGACAGTGCATATAATTCAAGTGACTCACTCTATGACTGGTTCCTTGCACACCGGAAATTTAAGTACAGCGAAATAAAAGTTCCAGAGACAAAACTTAAGGACTATGAAGGCTGGTACGTAGCTGGCGCCGATGATGATACGGTCAGGCTTTTTGTACAGAACAGTAGCCTTATAGCCATCGGAGGCCGCGATACCATTCCACTGAAAGCGGCAGGTGACCAACTCTTTTTTATTGATCCGGCCAGAAACATTGATGTTGAATTCATTCGCCGGAAAAATAAGGTAACGGGCTTTTTATTCTCTGGAAGGGAGAGAGTCATCTTCCGTAAGATCAGGTAAAATTAAAACGTCTTCTCATCTGCACTCGGGCCATAAATGGATGGAACCGGGATCTCATTCAGCCTCATATATACGGTGAGCTGGCCCCGGTGATGAACCCAGTGATTAATGGTGGAGCCGATGCTTTCTTTCAACGGTGAACTGTACAATACAGTTCCATTGTTTTTCAGCGAGAATGACTTTGAAATGTCTTCATCCTGCAGTGATTCCAATGCTTTTTTGGCCTTTTCATAATTTTTGTCAAAATGCGCGACAAGATCGGTTTCCTCATTCAACGGCGTTTGTTCGTATGTGGCGAAATCTATCTCACCCAGTTCGATCATGGCACTGATCCATCTTGGTATCTCTGCTACCAGCAGTGCCAGGTAGCCCATTTCCATTGATTTTTCATGAGGCTTCCAGCCGAAAGTGGAATTGGGAATCCTTTCAAGGCATTTGCGGGTGGCAGGTGCTTCGGCCTGTAGTTCGTGCGCCCACTCTTTACCGTAGCTAGTGTGTTGCATGGCAGCAATTTTGGGGTTATCGGTTCAACAACCATGCTAAAGTTAAGCAACAGGCAATTGAAACTGCCGGTGACCTATATTGCAGCTATGAAAAGGATGACCGCAATATTTTTCCTGTTTACGTTATTCGCTATTGGTTCGTTTGGCCAGGACGGTAAGCGTCCGAATGTAATTGTTATCCTTATGGATGATATGGGTTATGGCGACCCCGCCTGTTATGGTGGTGGTCCCTATAGAACGCCGAATATCGACAGGCTTGCGGCTGCAGGCATTCGTTTTACCAACTATTATGCCGCCCAGGCTGTATGTACTGCTTCACGTAGTGGCCTGCTTACCGGCTGTTATCCGACGCGGATCGGTATCAGTGGTGCTATTGACCATAATGCAAAATTTGCCTTGAATCCCGACGAACAAACCATCGCCGAGCTGATGAGGGACGGTGGGTATGCAACCGGAATGGTCGGAAAATGGCACCTTGGACATAAAGTGCCCTTCCTTCCTTTACAGCATGGATTTGATGAGTTCTACGGTCTTCCTTATTCAAATGATATGTGGGCTTATGATTATAACGGCGAGCGTTGGAAGGATACCTCTTTCTGGCGGGCAAAGTATCCGCCACTGCCATTGATCGATGGGAATACAACAACCAAAATCATTTCGACCTTCGATGACCAGGACCAGCTCACCGGCAGCTTAACAAAAAGGGCAGTTGATTTTATCAACAGGAACAGGAAGCGTTCCTTCTTCTTATACTTTGCGCATCCTATGGTGCATGTACCATTAGGAGTGTCCGGCAGGTTCAAAGGCAAAAGCGGTGCGGGCCTGTTTGGCGACGTGATGGAAGAAGTCGACTGGTCGGTTGGTGAAGTGATGAGAACATTGAAAGAAAATAAACTCGATCAGAATACCATTGTGATTTTTACCAGTGACAACGGACCCTGGCTGACCTTCGGCAATCATGCCGGTAATACAGGTGGATTACGGGAAGGAAAGGGTACTGCATGGGAGGGAGGCCTCAAAGTGCCATTCATCGTCTCCTGGCCCGGAAGAATCAGGGGTGGACTTGTCCGCAGCAATCTTGTAACTGCGATGGATCTTCTTCCGACACTTGTAAACATCTGCCACTTGTCCATGCCCGTGAAAAAAATAGATGGTGTTGATTTTACTGAATTGTTAACCGGCAAGGGAAAATCCAATCCCCGCGACGAGTTTGCATACTATTACGATCGCAACAGCCTGAAGGCCATCAGGAAGGGGAAATGGAAACTTGTTTTTCCTGCAAATTCACAAACTTATGGTCCACCTGCAACCCTTGGTAAGGATAGGTACCCGGGCCGGTACGGATCAATTGAAGTAAAGCAGGCTTTGTACGACCTGTCGACTGATCCAGGGGAGGACAGGGATGTACAGGACTTGTATCCCGAAGTTGTCAGGGAACTTATCCAGGTTGCAAACCGGTATCGGTCTGAGTTGGGAGATGGACTGACAAACACTGTGGGCCAGGGGGTAAGACAGGCTGGGGTTGTGAAAGAATAGCCAGCTGTTTCTAAAATGTTGTATATTAATACATTATAAAAAGATCATTTAACCCGGTTACATTTTGACCCCCAGCCACCATTAAATATGAAAGCAGTTGAGTTTTACGCCGATGAGGAGCTGATAATGGCCATTAGGGAAGATCGACACCTGAACAACGCCATCAGCGCACTTTACCGGCAACATGCGGAGAAATTGAGTTCTTTTATTATGAAATACGGAGCAAGTGAGGAACAGGCGAAGGATGTGTTCCAGGATACAGTAGTCGCGTTCATTGACACTGTCAGGAAAGGCAGTTACCGGCCCGAAGCCAAAATAGGAACCTTTCTCGCAGCCATCGCGAAAAATATCTGGTACAATGAAGTCCGCAAGAAAGAGCGTTCAGATCTGCGTGATAAGATCTTCGAACGGGGCCGTGACCAGGTTGAAGAAGATGCGAGCCGGCACATCCAGGAACGCGAGCTGAAGCAGGAGATGCAAAAGCTGTTGTCAAAACTGGATGAACCCTGCCGAAAGATTTTGCTCCTTTTTTATTACGAGAACCTTTCCATGAAAGAAATCGTCAGCCACCTGCCTTATGAAAATGAACAGGTGGTGCGTAACAAAAAGTATAAATGCCTCCAGCAATTCACCGGTATGGTTAAAAAACATCCACTGTTGGCAGGAAGAATAAAAACAACTTGATATGTCAGTGCCCCAAAATGAACTTCTGATCGATTACATCGACAACCAGCTTGACGAGAACGGAAGGCAGGAGGTGGAAACGCTTTTAGAGGCTGACCCTATCGCTGCAGAAGAATATGAAAGCTACCTTTTCTCGGTTAGCCTGGTCCGTGAGGCGGGTCTCCAGATGCAGGTTGCAGACGTGCGCAGGCAATTTGAGGCAGCCAAAGAACCGGCAATTGTTCGCCCCATGTTCAGCAAAGTAATGCGGATAGCTGCAATGGTGATAGTACTTGTTGGTGCGGCGGCAGCATACCGGTATACAACTACAAACGCTTCTGGCTTATATAATGAAAGCTTCAGTTCGTACGAACTCAATACCAGCCGCGGTACAGGTACTCTGACCGACCTGGAGAACGCTTATCGTGATAAAAACTGGACAGCGGTTAACAGCCTGTATAACAGCATGGCAACTAAAAACCAGAAAGCAGAATTTCTTGCAGGTATGGCAAGTCTCGAGCTGAAACAGTTTGAAACTGCGGTGGTCAGGTTCCGGTCTGTCATGGCCATCAACGCAGGGGTAAAAGAGTCTTTATACCAGGAAGAAGCTGAATATTACCTTGCCATGGCGCTGTTGGGTGCCGGTAAAGGAGCAGAAGGTTCGGATATTCTCAAAAATATCCGTGGTAACAAAGACCATATCTTCCACGACAAAGCCCAAAACATTTCTGCACTGGATCTGAAGGTGCTGACCTTAAAAGGGAACAAACAGGAATAACCGTTTCTTGTACGTTAAGTTTAAACGTCCCGCATGGCGGGGCGTTTTTTTTTGAAAAAATTTCTGAAATCCGGTTACATACCGGTTAGCAGCGGTTATTAATATATGTAAGCGCTCTTTGAAACCACAGACAATATCCTTCGAAAAAAAACCAAAAAAAATCCAGAATCCCGGTTACATTTTATTTAGCAGCGGTTATTAAATAATGAAACAGCAGAACACAATATCCCTGAAAAGCCACACAGAATCCGAAATCCAGAAACCAGCCAGTATCCATGAACCAGCCAGTATCCGAAAGACCAAATATCCATGTATCAATGAAAAGCCGATGAAGTATCCAGTATCCGAAAAATCACCAGAATTGTCCAGAACCGTCCATGATCCATTATCCTGAAAAATTCAACAGATCCAGATCCAATCCAATCCAATGAAGATCAAGCAGAACCTTAAAAAAAGTCGACGTACCCTAAACTGAACCGGCAGGCTTTGATGCTCACGACATTTGCAAGTTGCGCCGACTTTTTTTCAACTTTGTCTCTCGTAACAAGATCAACAATACAACAACCAACAGAAGCATCATCCATGGTACGACGGATGATGCTTCTGCTGTTACAGCCTGTGGGTTGCCGGTGAATACAAGGTGACTCCAGAAAGCCGGATTCTTATACAAAGCATCACTATGCAGGTAATCAAGTTTCGCCTGCCTGAGTGCGGCGGCTGTTGTATATCCTTTTTGCAGGTACTTGTGAAATGCCTTTAATATTGCAGCGGTTGACCGGTCCTCAGCCTTCCAGAGACTGCTGAGTGTTCCGCCACAGCCCGCATAAGCAAATGCCCTTCCCAGGCTGATTACTCCTTCATTACTTACAATTTCCCCTTTGCCCGTTTCGCAGGCACTGATAATCACAAGCTGGCATTTATCGAGAGCCAGGTTGTAGATTTCTTCAAGAAAGAGGTTGTCTTCGGCAGGTGAATCCTGTTTGGGATAAAAAGCAATGTATGAGGCTGCAGGATTTTCGGTTTCCGCAATCGCATGGGTTGCCAGGTGTACTACAGGATATTGCGATGCTTCCCGGAGGAAATCCTGTTTGGTTGCCTGTTCGTTTAAGTAGATCTTTCCGGCCAAACCTTCAGTTTCCTCTTTTGATGCAGGTAACTGCTCCATCCTTGTGCCTGGCGAGGCAAAAGGCGCGAATGAAAGTACCTTGTAAGCTTCATTTATAACCTGTTGGCCTGTAAGTATGAAACGGGTGGAGAACTGGTAGCTGATGGTTTTACTTTCCAGGAGGTACTTCCCCGACTCGTCAGCAGGCAGCGATTCGAATGGCAGCTGCTGGAGATTGCCATCAGCAATAATGATCCACTCATCCTGGCGGCTGCCAAATTCAAGCATAGGTTTAACGAGGTGAGAATACAGGTAACCCCCGGTTTGTTTGCCATTGAATTTCCGGCCATCTCCCGTCGACTGCAGTAGGTGAATCCAGTCTGCCGCTGCATCCTGTAAAGATTCCCCCCCGCTGAGTTCAATGTATTTAAATTCTTTCCGGGTAAGGGCAAATATTCCGGGGCCCCTTTTTGTTTTCACGAAATTGAACAGGGCCTGGTTGCGGGTAAGCGCTTTTTGCAGTTCGTCGGCGCCATGTACGGAATGGTCATATTTACGTCGGAAATACTGGTTGTCCTGTTCCAGGTTTTTCTGCAGTTGACTTAATGCAATTTCATAGCCTGCTTTTTCCTTTGCCAGTTTTTCCAGCTCATCATTGCCGGAAGCCTGTTGACTCTGTACATCCAGGCGGGCTATATTATACCTGATATTCCTTTCGGTCTGCAGGAGCGAAGAATCAGCCCCGGGATAATTTGCAATCTTCCTTTGGTGCAGGCCTGAAGCCAGGATCGAAGCTTTGTTCATTTCACTGATGCGAAAGGCCTGGTCGAGGTACTTATTACCAGGGTGCAACTCATTCAGTTCAAGGCAAACTTCCAATGCGGATGCATATACGTCACCACTGTTTTGTTTCAGAAAGAGCTTGGCATCATCCGTATCATAACTCTTCTCTATGTATCCGATCAGTTGCAGGGCAGACATATAGGAGTCGAGCGCCCCGGTAAGATATTTTTCGTTTGTGCTGTTACGATAGAGCAGGTAAAATGCCTGCGCTTTCTTTTGTAACGCTTCATAAAGACGGAAATAGGTATAGCTTCCTGAAAAATTGATTGGGTTGGAGTAGATATCTGTATTTCGAAAGTTACTACTGAACGCACAGATGGCAAGCTGGAGGTCTTTGATCGCTTCTGGGTATTGCTGTTTCTGTATAAGCAGGTCCGACTTGTAAAGGGCATAAATGCCTTCGTCCAGTATATTCAGTTCTTTTGTTTTTTGCATTGCTTCGAGCCTGCCAAGGTAATATGCCGTCGAATCATAGTTACCCAGTTCAAAATGTGCTGCAGCTATTTCGTTGAAAACGCCGGGCGACTCATTCGGGTCGATCCGCCTGAAGCTCGAAAGTGCTTCGGGGTACTTTCCCAGTGCCTGGTACGCCTTTCCCATGTTCATGCAAATGCTGTAATAAATGTAATCAGCTGAGTTATCGCCAATGATCTCCCGGTAAATGGTAAGCGCTTCGGGGTATTTGCCGGCTTTATAATTGGCAGAGGCAATATTGGATTGAAGTCCACGCGCAAACGCGGCATCAAAAGGTTTCGTGCTTTTGACCAGGTCGAGGGCCTTCTCAAAATAATTTTTGCTCAGGTAATAGTTTCCATTTGCAAAATGTAAAGCGCCGAGGTTATTGAAGAGCCGTTCCTTTTCGGTGACACCGGGAAACTTCCGGCCCAGGGCTTCTGCTTTAATCAGGTAATGGTTGGCGCTGTCAAAGTTATTCAGGGTATAGTAACTGGAACCCACATATACGAATAAGCGGAAAAGAACAGAGTCACTCAATGACCCGGAGCGGCGGTGCACAGCGGCTGCCTGCAGGTATGCTTCCTTGGAAAGAATTGTTTGGTCCTGAACAGCCAGCAGGATACCTTTTTTAAGCTGGCTTTCAAAGAGGATGCTGTCTTTCTGCCGGCTTCCGGTTGTGGTGAGCAGCCGGATAACTTTCTCGAACCCCGCCAGCGCGATGCTGTCGGTGGATTCAGTCGGTTCGGCAGAGTTGAAGAATTTGTCTGCCCGCAGGTATGTGCTCAGCCATTCGTTTGCCGGATCAGCGGGTTTGCCCGAATTTCCCCGCACCAGCGCGAACGAAAACAACAGCAGCCAAATAACCCTCCGGGACATTCGATATCGGATTTCTCCCATCAACGTTCCGGTGGGGCACGCTATTGCCCGGGGAGCGGACTTCGTTACTTATACCGGGTAACTACGATAATTGGTGGTCTTGGTTTGGCAACGCTGAACAGCAGCAGGTCATTCGTCAGGATCTGGCTCAGTTTCAGGTTGATCTGCAGCTTGAGGTCAGAGGGGACACTGGACTTATTGCGGTAATACATGAGGGTGACCGGCAAGTACTGGGTCGCCATGGAGCTGTTGTCGTTCAGCCGGTAAGCGAGGGTCACCTTTACTGTTGAACCGTCCAGTGCCAGGAGTCCGAATGCATTGTCTTTCAGGGTGTTCTCAAGGTCGATCACCCCGGTATTGTTATCGATCTTAATTCGGTTTCTTTCTGCCGTACCATCCACATCCCACTCACAGATCCCGCCGCCGGGAACACCACTTCCGCTGCAGACATTGACCAGGTTGGTATTTGCATTAAAAAATGGCTTTGCATACCGGTGGTCATCTTCAAGCACATAAATGCTGTCTGCATACGAGGCTCCGCCGAGGATAATTGTCTGGATACAGGTGTCGGTTGTGCCTTTTTTTACATAACCCAGGTGATACCGAACCCCGCCTTCACTCCGGCTGATATTGATAGCGCCGGAAATCCGGTCAAGGACCATCCCGGTAGGCCAGGAAAAGTACTCGCCACTGTCAGGCTGATTAAGGGGCATTGCGATGATATCGGTGCTGCCAGGGTGCATGTAGAGAATGCTGTCGCCATAATCCGGGGCACCGGAACAACGCTGGGAAATGTGTTGGGGATAGGGAATGGTGTCCAGTTGCTCTTCAGTACCTGGTCCCGGTGCGCCCGGACCAACCGGACCGGTTGGGCTTTCCGGATCACGGGGATCCAGTGACTTATGACAGGCAATGAAGCCCGTTAGCAGGAGCAGGGCAGCCAGGTAGATATGCAACTTTGTTTTCATGGGTCTGGGGTTATAACGGTCAACAAGGGGCAATTCGTATGAATTATAACCACCGAAGGGCTATTTGTAACCGCGATACCATAAATAATTTAGTTTTTCCCGAATTCGGTGTTCGTTTTCCTCTTTTCGTAAAGCCGGCTTTCAGCTCTCGGATAATTTTGCATTTCAAACTTTAACAGAATGAAATTCAATTTGATCCAACTTTCTGCTGCTCTGTTTTTATCCGCTTCCCTCGTTTCCTGTAGTAAAGATGATGATGGGCCTTCTATTAAGCCTTACACAGTTCCTGATACCTATAATTTTGATAACGTAGAATATTCAGAATCAGCCGCCCGGATCAGTATGTGGGCAGGCTATACCGGCATCCTCGGAAAGGGCAGCTCCCGCCAGCTCAGCCAGGATAGCGTCAACTACCTCTGGAACAACACCAACAATGCATTTACCGCTGAAACTGCAGGAAATGTGCCCTATAACCAGGACGCGCTGAATGTACTGGCATTCAACCTGTCAGGAAAGACCGCAGATGCACAAGTGTTTAAAGTGCTGGCAGATTCGATGGTAAAGATCAGCCAGTATTATAATACTCCTGCCTCCCGCGGTGTCGCCGGTAAGTACGGCAGCCGGGTTTACAACTACACCGGCCTTGAATTCAACCAGGCAATTGCCAAAGGCATGATGGGTTCCCTTGCCCTGTATAATATCAATGCGATCCTTGATAAAGTTAAAACTGACGACAACACATCACCGGTTAACGGCTCAGGAACTGCAATGGAACACAACTGGGACCTGGCATTCGGGTATGTAGGAATTCCCAAAGACTATGATACGGCATTCGCATATACCTCTGCGATTGTTGATCGTCCGCTTGCAATTGGTGGATATTTTGGCGAGCGGGGTAAATATATCCAGGCGGGTGGAAAGGTATTCGAAGCTTTCCGTAAGGGTCGTGCAGCTATTACAGCTAAAGACTATGTAACCCGTGACGCAGCTATCGCGACCATTAAGGAGTACCTGGAAAAGACCATCGCAGCTGCCGGTTACTACTATGTAACTTCATCGCAGACCCAGGCCGACCTTGGCGCTAAATTCCATAGCCTGTCAGAAGGATTCGGCTTCATGCTCGCCCTGAAGTATCGTGCTGCCAACAGCCAGCTTAGCGAGGCTAACTTCCTGAAACTGGTCGACATTCTTAAAACTGATTTCTATGTACTGGCCGATGACGCCAGCAATACCAAACTCAAAGAGGCCCAGGCTATCCTTACTACCGCGTATGGTCAGTTGCAGCCTTAATGACTTAATTTCGCGAAACTTTTTCATTGACAGCCTTTGATCAACATTCAGAGGCTGTCATATTGCTTTAAAAAACAGGCCCGTTATGACCAATAAAAGATTTGTCTTAAGTACTATGCTGATGCTTACTGTGGTGCTTTTTTTCGCATGCAGCAAGAGCGATGATGATCCCAATGACAACAACCCGTCTGGCACCGATGAGTTTAAGAAGGGGATGCTGGTCAACTATGCCGACAACATCATCATCCCTGGTTATACCGACTTTATCGCAAAGATGGACCTGCTGGAAGCTGCTGTTAATGCCTTCCTCGACAATCCGTCGGCTGCAACGCGCGATGCAGTAAAGGCGCCCTTCAAAACGGCATACCTGGCATTTGAAAACGTATCTATGCCTTATTTTGGCCCGGCTGCCGCGCTTCAGCTTAACAGCTATGTCAATACATTTCCGCCCGCTACAAGTAAGATCGAAGCCGGCGTTGCCAGTGGCACTTATAATTTTACCCAACCAGGAATTTCAGACAGCCTGCAGGGACTGCCGGCACTTGATTACCTCCTTTTCTCCGATAATGCGGTTGAAAAATTTACAACTGACACTCATGCCGCCAATCGGAAAAAATATGTGCGAGATGTAATGGACCGGATCGCCACACTCAGCGGAAATGCGCTTTCTCAATGGAATAGTTCTTACCGCACTACATTCGTCAATTCCCTGAAAACAGATGTTGGTAGTTCCATAGGAAGCATTGTAAACCAGTTGGCTTTTGAAATGGATGCGCTGAAAGGACCGCGGATCGGGTATCCATTTGGAAAGCAATCCAATGGTATAGTATTCGCTGACAAAGCCGAAGCATATTTTTCAGGGATCTCGGGAGACCTGGCAGTGGCCAATCTTACCGCTTTAAAAAACTACTATACCGGTGCGTCCGGCGATGGCATCGCTGATTACCTGGTTTTGTTGAAAAAAGAACAATTGAACACGGATGTGCTGGCGCAGTTTGATATTGCCATCAACGCGCTGAAAGCTATTCCTGCACCTTTGTCTGCGGCCTTTACCGGCAGCCCGGCAACTGTGGAAGAAGCATATAAGCAGATCCAGAAGCTGCTGACCCTGTTGAAAACGGATGTTGCTTCTGCAACAGGTGTACAGATTACTTACATGGATAATGACGGTGACTAGAATAGCCCCACTGGTTACTTTCAGGATCACCTTCGGGCTCCTGATGTTTTTCAGCCTGCTGCGTTTCTGGTGGCGGGGCTGGGTAACCTCGGTGTATGTGGAACCGAAATTTCATTTCACCTACATGGGCTTTGATTGGGTGCAGCCGTTGGGAAATACCGGTATGCACCTGCTGTTCCTGGTCATTACCCTGGCTGCTTTACTGGTTGCACTTGGCTGGTTTTACCGGGTTGCCATAGTGGTGTTTTTCCTTGGGTTTACGTATGTTGAGCTGATCGATGTTACTACCTACCTCAACCATTACTACTTTATCAGCCTCGTCGCATTTATCATGATCTGGCTACCTGCCAATCGTGACTATTCGATCGATGCCTGGCGTCGCCCGGAAATAAGGCGAGAGGAAACTCCGCGCTGGACGATCGGGATCCTGCGTTTCCAGATGGCAATTGTATATGTCTTTGCCGGGCTTGCAAAATTGAACAGCGACTGGCTGCTCAGGGCTGAGCCAATGAAGACGTGGCTGCCCGCAAGGAGCCACCTGCCGGTTGTAGGCCAGTTTATGTATGAAGAATGGGTGGCGTACCTGTTCTCATGGTTTGGTGCCGCCTACGACCTGTTCATTGTATTCTTCCTCCTCAATAAAAAAAGCCGGCCCATTGCATATGGATTTGTACTGATATTCCACATCGCAACGGCAGTTTTCTTCCCCGGTATCGGGATGTTTCCTTATGTAATGATCGTGAGCAGCCTTATTTTCTTCTCCGGGGAATTTCATGAGAAATTGTTGTCGTACCTGCCATTTTATAAGAACAGGTTACTGTCGCAATTACAGACATCTTACAATTACAGGTATCCCAGGTTCATTACGGCGGCAATAATAATATATGCATTTGCTCAGGTGCTGATACCGCTGCGTTTTTTATTGTATCCTGGTCACCTTTTCTGGAACGAAGAGGGGTACAGGTTTTCTTGGCGGGTAATGCTGATGGAAAAGTCGGGTGCAGCCTACTTTACAGTAAAGGATAAGTCAGGGCAGGAATTCTATACGGTAAACAATAAGGAGTTTCTTACACCCCTGCAGGAAAAAATGATGAGTACCCAGCCCGATATGATCCTTAAGTATGCACATTACCTGGCTGCGGAGTATGCCAAAAAAGGAATTACGGAACCGAAAGTTTATGGGGAAGTTTATGTGTCGTTAAACGGTTCGAGATCTGCGCTGTTTATTGATTCGACCGTGAACCTTGCTGCGCAGAAACAGGGCTGGGGACATTATGCGTGGGTGTTGCAGAAAGAAACAAGTAAAAATTAAAAGTCAAAATAGTCGGACTGTGATGAGAAAGAGCATTTTTGTTGTTTTAGCATGTTTGGTAAGCCTGCTGGTTGTTGGCCAGAAGGGGAAGACAGTCAGCGGGACTGTCAGGATAGGAAATGAACCGGGTGCAGGCGCATCGGTTAAGCTTTTACCTGTTCAGAAAAACCTTTTGAGCAATGACAATGGCTATTTCCGTTTTGCAAATGTTGATTCAGGGATCCTGGAGCTCGTGGTAACACTGACGGGGTACCAGACTTACAGGCAAACGCTGAGCCTGAACGATAAAAGCGTCGTGCTCGATATTAACCTGCAGAATGACACCACTATCCTGGACGAAGTGGTGGTGAAGACGTTGAAGAGTGAATCTGTTTCCGGCAAACTGAATGATGTTTCGGGAACCGCGATCTATGCAGGGAAAAAAACAGAGGTGATCAACCTGAAAAATGTCAATGCCAACCTTGCTACCAATAATACGAGGCAGATCTATGCACGGGTACCCGGCCTGAACATCTGGGAGAACGACCGTGGTGGTTTGCAGCTGGGCGTCGGCGGCCGTGGTCTCAGTCCGAACCGCTCCTCTAATTTCAATATCAGGCAGAACGGTTATGATATCAGTGCAGATGCACTCGGCTACCCCGAAAGTTATTACACGCCGTCGGCCGAAGCACTCGACAGGATTGAAATCATCCGCGGTGCTGCCAGCCTGCAATATGGTCCGCAGTTCGGTGGCCTGATCAATTTCGTAATGAAAGAGGGAGCGCGGGATAAGCCGGTTGAGATCACCAGCAGGCAAACGGCAGGTTCATACGGCTTCTTCAACTCATTCAATAGCATAGGCGGCACGGTTGCAAATAAAAAACTGAATTATTATACCTTCTACCAATACAAGCGTGGCGATGACTGGCGACCCAACAGCCACTATGACCAGCATAATGCCTACGCGCACCTGGCTTACAAAGTAACCGACAGGTTAAAAGTTACCGGCCAGTACAGTTTCATGCACTACCTGGCGCAACAGCCTGGCGGACTAACAGACGAACAATTCGAAAAAGACCCTTCAGTTTCGGTAAGGGCGAGAAACTGGTTCGAGGTGAACTGGAACCTGGTCAACCTGACTTTTGATTACGCGTTCAACGAAAACACGCGCCTCAACTGGCGCAACTATTCGCTGATCGGGGGCCGTGATGCGATTGGCATCCTTTCCTATATCAACCGGCCGGACAATGGAGGCCCGCGTGATTTCATGTCCGATAAATACAACAACTTCGGTTCCGAGCTAAGGTTCATTCACCAGTATAAACTGCTGAATAACGAGCGCAATACATTTCTTGCCGGGGTGCGGGTTTACAAGGGACTTACCAAAAGAAGCCAGGGCGATGGAAGCGATGGAAGCGGTGCCGACTTTGAGTTTGAAGGGCCGGAACCCAATAAATCTTCCTACCGTTTTCCCGGGAACAATGTTGCCCTCTTTGCGGAAAATATCTTCAGGGTTACCAAAAAATGGAGTATCACTCCGGGTGTGCGGTACGAACACATCAATACAAAAGCTGACGGGTATTACTACAAGAACAACATGTACATCGAAGATGAGAAGGTCTTCGAAAATAAGTCCAATCCCAGGTCATTCGTTTTGCTTGGCATCGGAAGTTCCTGGAAGCTGGGAGCAGCATCTGAATTCTATGCCAATATCTCTCAGAATTACAGGAGCATCAACTTTAATGATATCCGGGTGGTCAATACCAATTCCCGGGTGGATCCAAACCTGAAAGATGAAACCGGTTATAATATCGACCTTGGTTTCCGCGGAACATTCCGCAACTGGCTTTATGCAGACGTCAGTGTCTTTTACCTGAAGTATAATGACAGGATAGGATCCATCTTTACACGCGATACCAGCTTTATGACCTACCGGCTACGAACCAATGTATCCGACAGCAGGAACTTCGGACTGGAAGTATTGCTTGAAGGGGATATCCTGAAAGCAATATCGCAAGGGACGTCAAAATACAGGCTGTCATTCTATACCAACCTGTCGCTTATCGATGCCCGCTATATAAATACGAAGAACACAGCAATCGACGATAACCTGGTTGAGAATGTGCCACCGGTTCTCTTCCGGTCAGGCTTGTCTTTTGGCAATCCACGTTTCAATGTCACGTACCAGTTCTCATACCAGGCGAAACAATATTCCGATGCAACAAATGCCGAGTCGACACCAACCGCAGTAGATGGTGCCATTCCCGCTTTCAGCGTAATGGACCTGAGTGTGGGTTATAACTGGAGATGGTTTACCATTTACAGCGGGGTGAATAACCTGGCGGACAGGAAATATTTTACCCGGCGTGCTGATGGTTATCCCGGTCCTGGTATCATGCCGGCGGATAAACGAAACATCTATGTAACGCTCCAGTTCAAGATGTAAAGCGTAACTTTACAGGGAATCATTTGCACAGGAGCCGTGCAAAACAAAACCATATATTGGATTCCGCTCGTAGGCGTATTTGTCAGTCTTTACAATTATGACAAAGACAACGGCATGAGTCGTGCCTGGAACTATTACCAGGCAGTGATGATCATGCTTTTCATCGCAATTATGTCGTTGATCGCAACGAACTGAGGTTACCGCCGCGAATAGTTTACCAGCATAACACCAGACTTTGAAGTTTCCACACTTTCCAGTTTAAGGTTTTTCCTTTCTTTTATGCCGGAGAACAATGGTTTTCCTGAGCCCAGTATCACCGGGAAGACTGCCAGCAGGTAAGTATCTACCAGGTCTGCATTGATGAATTCTGTAACCAGGTTACTGCCGCCATAGAGCCAGATATTTTTTCCTGGCTCGTTCCTGATCTCATTTACCCGTTGGAGAATGTCTGAAGTAATAAATGTCGCCTTGTCATCTGTCCGCGGGGTCCTTGAAAAAACATACTTTTTCTTACTGTTGATCATGTCCATGATCTTTCGTTCGCCGGGAGTGGCTTCTGCGGGTGGCTGGTATTGTCCCCACAGGTCATAACTGATGCGGCCATAGAAGATTGCATCAACATCAGGGAGGAAACGGTCAAAGAATGCATCGGTATCGCCACTGTCATCAGTGTTACACCAATCGATTTCGCCGTTAGGTCCTTCAATATAACAATCAAGTGTAACTGCCAGGTTCAGGATAATTTTTCTCATATCATTCCTTCTTATTATGCAAACGATTGCCGGTAATATAAAAACATTTATGGGTTTCGTTTATATTGCCGTCCAAATTGCGTGCCTGTGGAAACGCTTTCTAACGATCGAGAGCTTTTGGCGATGTTGGCGGCCGGTAATGAAAAAGCCTTCAAGGTTCTGTTCGATGCTTATCGCAACAGGCTGTTCCATTATGTTTATGGCTTAGTGAAATCCGAACAGGCAGCTGAAGAGCTTGTTATGGATGTTTTCATGAAGATCTGGATGGGCAGGGACCTTGTGAACCGGATCGACAACATGGACGCTTTCCTCTTCCGGGTTGCGCATAATAAATCGATCGACTTCCTGCGGGCCGCAAACAGGAATCCGCGCCTGAAGGAACTGTTGTGGGAAGAAATAGCTGCCGCTTCGTCTGCGCGAGCCGACAATCTCCTTGTCGAAAAAGAATATGTCCAGGAAGTCAGGAAAGCAATCGATATGCTTTCCCCGCAGCGTAAGAAAGTTTACCAGATGAGCCGTGAACAGGAATTTACCCATGACCAGATCGCGGAAAAGCTTGCAATCTCCAAAGCCACAGTCAATAACCATATAGTCGAAGCACAGCGGTTCATCCGCAATTACCTTGCAAAAAACCTCGACCTTGCTGCTGTTATCCTCTTCATTGGCCGGATCTGAAATTTTTTTTCTGGCCGGGTAGTTATCCATCCATTTTTTATCGTCTTGTCAGGCAGCTATGTCTGAAAACTCGAAAACAACCTGGCACGAACTGGTTGAAAAATATTTTAATAACAGCATCTCGAAGGAAGAACTGGACCAGCTTCTGCAAATGGCCGGTGAAGACTACGACGCAAAATCACTAGAGTCTGCGCTTAAAGCCCAATGGGAAACGGCGAAGGAGAAAGCTGACGTGGACGCCAGTAAGTGGGATGACAGGTTCAACCTGATGATGGATGAGGCTAACGAGTCGGCACCAGTGGAGATTGAAAAAGCAAGTGTCCCTTACCGGAAGTACTTCCGGATGGCTGCTGCTGCGATCATCCTTGTCATGCTCGGCAGTGCCATTACCTACCTCGTAATGAATGACAAAAGCACGGAACAAGTCAAAGTGGCCGCGGATCCGGTCCCCAATGCGGGGCAGGCTCCCACGGGGAACAAGGCTATCATTACGCTGGCCAACGGGGAAAAAATTTACCTCGACAGTGCGGGAACAGGTACGCTTGCTGACCTGGGAAATGTAAATGTGGTCAAGACCGGTGATGGGCAAATCACTTATAATGCCGATACGAGATCTGCGGGGGATATGCAGTACAATACCCTTTTCAATCCCCGTGGCAGCAGGGTAGTAAGTCTCAGGCTGAGCGATGGAACACGGGTATGGCTGAACAGTGAGAGTTCGCTTCGTTACCCTGCCACTTTTTCCGGGAATGAACGAAATGTAGAGATAACCGGTGAAGCATATTTTGAAGTAGCAAAAGATGCTTCAAAGCCATTCCATGTCCGGCGGGCCGGTGATGACATGGTTGTTGAAGTGCTCGGCACTCATTTCAATATGAACGTTTATGAAGATGAATCCAGCGCGATGACAACATTGATTGAGGGGAAGGTAAATGTCCGCAAGGGCATGCAGGTGAAAACACTGGTTCCCGGCTCACAGGCCCAGGTGCAGCAGGATCGTTTAATTGTACTCCCGAATGTGGATACTGATGCGGTGGTTGCCTGGAAGAATGGATTCTTCTCGTTTGCAAAGACAGACATGGCCACACTGATGCGGCAGATCGGCCGGTGGTATAATGTCGAAGTTGAATATGCCGGTAAAATTCCTGACCGCAAGTTCGGTGGCGAAATTTCCCGCGATGCCAATCTGAAGGAGGTGTTGAAGATATTGGAGGAAAGCAAAATTTATTTCAGGATGAATGGAAGGAAGGTGATCATAAGTGAATGAGAGGAAAAAAGAAACAAAGAATAATAGATCAATAATAGGATAGGTCCTGCGAAAAGAAAGCCGCCCTGGGGTGAGAGCCGGGGCGGCGGAAAGTCGGAGTTATCCAATGTTTACAATTCGTTCGACAAACTGCTATTGTTTAACCCAAAACTTGTACAAAAGTATGCAAAAGGCCCAAAGGGCAACAACCAAAACGTTGCTGATCATGAAATTTACAGCCATACTATTAGTGGCCGGCTTCCTGCAGGTAAGCGCCAATGGCTTTTCCCAGAGAGTGACACTCTCCAGGAGCAATGTCCCGCTGGATAAGATCTTCCGGGACATTAAATCGCAGACGGGATACGCTTTCTTCTTTGATGAATCCTGGCTCAGGCAGGCCAACCGGGTAACCATCCGGACTAATGACATGCCGCTGGAGCAGGCGCTGGACATCTGTTTCAGGAACCAGCCGCTGACGTATTCCATTGTAGGAAATACCATTGTTTTGAAGCTGAAGAATACGCCGGTTGCAGAACCGGGGCATAAAGATTCTCCCGCACTTGTAGAGATCCGCGGACGGGTGACCGACGAGAACGGAAATCCTCTCGCGGGCGCCTCAGTAAAACTAAAAGGCGCACCGGGTGGTACGACCACGGATGTAAACGGGTATTTTACTTTACAGGCGCCCGAGACAGGAGGTGTGCTTGTTATTTCATTTGTCGGCTATGAGCCAACGGAACTTCCTGCATCAGGTGCGGGAGCCGGGAGCATTGCCCTGAAACTTTCAGAAAAGAAAATCGATGAAGTAGTTGTTACTGCACTTGGTATCAAAAGAGAAGAAAAGCAACTCGGCTATGCGGTGCAGAAAGTAAAGGCGGAAGCCATTCAAACCGTTAAAGGAATTGATGTGGCTACTTCTCTTACGGGCCAGGTTTCAGGACTTGTAATAAAGAACTCTACGGAATTTTTTGCCCGTCCGACTATCCAGCTCCGCGGCGAGAACGCCCTGCTTGTTGTTGACGGTGTTGCATATGGAAACATGACCCTCAGGGATATCCCCACAGATGATATTGAAAGCATCGATGTTCTGAAAGGTCCTACAGCGTCTGCACTTTATGGGGCCAGGGCAAGCGGTGGTGTGCTGATGGTAACAACCAAAAAAGCTGCGGGCAGGGGCTTGTCTGTGAACATCAACAGTAACACGATGTTCCAATTGGGATACCTGGCCATGCCAGAAGTTCAGAGTAATTATGGCCGCGGCCAGTATGGACAAATAGATAACGATTACGTATGGGGCCCCCGACTGAATGCAGGTAATACTGCCCGCGACTGGAACCCGGAAACCATGCAGTTCGAGGATGATCGTCCGCTTAATTCCGTGGGTAAGGACAACCTGAAGAATTTCATGCGTACGGGTATCGTTACCAATAACAATATCAATGTTTCCCAGAGTGGCCAGAACGGTGGTTTCAGGGCAAGCTTCAACCATGTTCACAACAGGGGACAGTTTCCAAATGCCAAGCTGAATATGTACAACTTCACCCTGAGCGGTGATATAAAAGCGTCTGACAAATTCGCACTGGAAGGTCGTATGGGCGTCAGCAAAAGGCAGGCGCCCCAGGTATGGGGTACTGGTTATGGCAACCAGGGATACTTGTACCAGCTGATCATGTGGACCGGCACGGAGTACGATATCCGTCAATACCGCAACTACTGGAAAACGCCAAACCAAACGCAGAACTGGTTATACGATGCGTGGTACGACAACCCCTACCTGATAGCAAATGAGAAACTGAACGGCATCGAACAGAACACGATCAATGCAAGCGTAACGGCGAACTATCATTTTACCCGTGACCTGAAACTGATGTTGCGCGTAGGTTATGATGTCTACAGCAATGCAGAGACCTGGCGTAATCCGACATCCAACATTTATTCAACCCGTGGCGGATGGAATGCAAGAGGCCGTTATTCCATCAATAAAGCATGGGGATGGAGCACTGATGATGATCTCATCCTGAATTATAACAAGAAGCTCGGCAAATTCTCCATCGATGCGATGGCAGGTGGAAACATTTACCGTTATATCGACGAGAACTTAAATGCAAGTACAAAGAACGGGCTCACTTCACCGACTTTTTATTCGCTTGCAGGATCTGTTGAACCGGCGACCATCACACCCGGTTACAGCAGTTACCAGAAGAACAGTCTCTTTGGCCGGGCTTCACTGGGATGGCGCAATGGAGTATTCCTCGACTTTACAGGGCGTAATGACTGGATCTCTACCCAGCCGGAAAATAACCGCAGCTATTTCTATCCTTCTGTCGGCGCGAGTGTTGTATTGTCAGAGTTCCTGAAAATGCCTGCATTCGTGGATATGTGGAAGATCCGGGGATCGTGGGCGACGTTTAAAACTCCGGCCGATGTATTTGCAACGAACCGGTTATATTCCACTACTGCATCTGCCTGGAATAACCTGAATTCTGCGAGCTATCCCGACAACCTGTTTGGTGGTGATCTGCTGCCTACTTCTGCACGCACCTGGGAAGTCGGTACCTCCGCTTACCTGTTCAAAAAGCGGTTACACGTCGATGTGGCATACTTTAACAAGTATTATTTCAATCGCCAGGTACCCGCCACTATTCCTGCTTCATCAGGATTTAATACAACATTGGTTAATACAGACGAAACCTTCGTGCGGAAGGGATTCGAAATAACAGTCGACGGAACGGTGATCAAGAAGAAGAAGTTTGAGTGGCAGAGCATGATCAACTGGTCGAACCAGCATCGCTACTTTGTGAATATTGATTCTGCACTTTCAGCCAAGGACCTATGGACGAAAAAAGGGCAGCGCCTCGATGGCTATATCGATTATTACTGGCTTCGTGATGGGCAGGGCAACGTGATTCACAACAATGGCCGGCCGGTGAGAAGTGACTACCGTCAGCGATATGGTTATACTGATCCTGAATTCAGCTTCGGGTTCATCAACAATTTCGTAATGGGGCAGTTCATGGTTGGATTGAATATCGATGGCAGGATTGGAGGGCTCATGTACAACTACGTATATGACAAGATGTGGGATACCGGCACGAATCCTGACTCGGATAACCAGTACCGTTATGATGAAGTTGTAAACGGCCTGACCAATTTTGTCGGTAAGGGAGTGAAAGTGACCTCCGGCGATGTTCAGTTCGATAATTATGGCAACATCGTGAGCGACTCCCGCAAATATGCACCAAACGATGTTGAAGTGTCATACCAGGACTACGCGCAGAATTTCCGCGGTGGTGACTATGGCGTTCAAAAGAAATCTTTTGTGAAACTCCGTGAGATCTCAGCAGGTTACCGCATCCCGGCCCGGGTGTTTGGCAAGTCGGGAATAAAGTCTGCCTCAATCGCACTTACAGCGCAGAATGTGATCCTGTTCACCAAATTCAAGTTCTCGGATCCCGATGTGGATGATGAGAACCTGAACTCCCCGTCGCAGCGTGTTGTGGGTGTAAACTTCAAACTAGGCTTCTAACCAAATTGTGCGCGTAAAAACAAATGAATTATGACTAAGAGGAATTCAAAATATATTTTCATAATGCCGCTCCTGTTAATGCTGGGTGCCGGATGTTCGAAATTTAATGAGATCAATACCAACCCGAACCGGCCTACGGAAGTGAGTTCGGCAATGCTCGCCACCAATATGATCCTAAGCATCACCCGCAACGATATCAGTTCGCAAAAAGGGTTTATGCAGCCTTACCTGCTCGGTAAATATGTGACCTGGGGGGAAGGACAGGAAGATCTGCAATACAACAAATTTGGTCGCACAAGTTTCAGTCGCATCACCCTTCTCCGGAATGTTGATCCGATGATCGGCTTCGCCCCCGATGAGAAGCTGAAAAATTCGTATACGGCCCTGGGGCATTTTATTCGTGCGTGGCAATTCTTTCATACTACCATGCAGGTAGGTGATGTTCCTTATGCCGAAGCTGTAAAAGGAGAAACAGAAAATACAATCAAGCCGGTATATGACGCCCAGAAGGCGGTTTTCATGGGAATCTTAAATGAACTGGACCAGGCCGACCAGCTGTTTGCAGTCGGCGGTGATTTCGGCGGAGATCCGGTTTATGGAGGAAAGGTTGATAAGTGGCGCAGGCTGGCGAACAGTTTCCAACTGCATGTATTGCTTCAATTGCATAAGAAAACCGGGGATGCGGAGCTGAAAGTAGCTCAACGATTCAACGAAATCGTTAGCAACAGGCCACTGCTGACTTCAAATGCAGATAATTTCGCCCTGGTGTATAATGCGACGCAGAATCAGAATTACCCCTGGTCCGACGTGCCTGCCGGATCAAACCCGAATGTGAAATCCAATTACACCATGCTTACGACTACGCTGCTGGAGCCGCTTAAGGAACTGCAGGACCGTCGTCTCTTCTACTATGCAAAGCCTTCACCGGTACAGCTGGCAGCCGGTAAAAGCCAGTCTGACTGGGATGCCTATGTTGGTGCAGAACCTTCCAATTCATTTACGAACCTTCAGCAATTAAGGGTGTCAAAAGATTATTCCGACTTTAATAACCGATATATTAACCTGGTAAATGCCGAGCCTGTAAGCCAGTTCAGTTATGCGCAACTGCAATTTATTCTTGCAGAAGCAACGGTGAGAGGATGGATTGGCGGAACACCTGCACAAACCTATTATGCCAATGGCATAATGGATGCCATGCGGTTTGTGGTAAAGTATACCCCTGATATCGCTGACTACCATCATAACATGAAAATGGATGATGCCTACATTGATGCGTATCCTTCAACCCCTGAAGTGGCGCTTGCCGGTAGTACAGAGCAGCAGGTTTCCCAGATCATCCTGCAGAAATATCTAGCGGGCTTCCTGCAGGGCAGCAACTACAATGCCTGGTATGAGAACAGGCGGACCGGCTACCCGGATTTCGTCCTGAATCCATCAACAAATCTTAATAATCCGAATACACAATTTCCTTTACGCTGGTTGTATCCTTCAAACGAACTTGATTACAATACCGGTAATCTTGACAATGCGTTGAAAGCACAATACAGTGGAAATGATAATGTAAATGAAATAATGTGGATATTGAAGGACTAACGATCTTTAACCCATGAGCAGCAGAAGAGAATTTCTAAAGAAAGTTTCGCTGGCCACTGGTGGTGCGGGCATTTGGACTCAAATGCCCGCTGCCATTCAAAAGGCACTGGCGATTGACCCTGAGAAGGGAAGTACATTTTATGATGCAGAGCATATCGTATTGCTGATGCAGGAGAACCGGTCATTTGATCATTGTTTCGGACGATTGCAGGGTGTTCGCGGGTTCAATGATCCGCGTGCGATCCGGCTGCCTGACGGTAACCCCGTTTGGATTCAGCCAAACAAATCTGGCCAGGCCTATGCACCGTTCAGATTGAATATCAAAGACACCAAAGCCACCTGGATGAGTTCCCTGCCGCATTCATGGGAAGACCAGCAGGATGCGCGCAACCATGGCCGTTATGATGGCTGGATTGATGCCAAGCGTCCGGGTAACAAAAAGTACCGGGATATTCCCATGACCATGGGCTACTATGACCGCCAGGATATTCCCTTTTATTACGCGCTTGCTGATTCTTTCACCGTTTGTGACCAGCATTTCTGTGCTTCGCTGACCGGAACAACAGCCAACCGTAGTTTTTTCTGGACAGGAAGCACCCGTGATGGGAAGGAGGGGATGGCCCGCGTCCGGAATGAGGACCTGTATTTCAACCGCGAAGGCAACTGGAAAACTTTTCCCGAACGTCTCGAAGAAAATGACATTTCCTGGAAAGTATACCAGAATGAGATCAGTCTTCAGACTGAACTGGACGGTGAAGATGAAGCCTGGCTTTCAAATTTTACGGACAACAACCTTGAATGGTTCAGCCAGTTCAATGTCCGTTTCAGCAAAGCACACTACCAGTTCCTGCAGAAGCGTGTTAAAGAACTGCCCGGTGAGATCGCAGATCTCGAATCCCAGGTAAGCAGGCTGGCCCAAAACGAGCGTGAACCGGTGGCCAAAAAACTTAAGCAGAAAAAGGAGCAGCTTTCGAAGTACAAAGAAGACCTGGTCACCTGGAATCCCGAGAATTTTGAGCGCCTCACTGAATTCCAGAAATCGCTTCACCGGAAAGCATTTGTAACAAACAGCGGCGATCCGGACTACCATCGCACTGAAATGTTTTCATATACTGAAAACGGTGAAGAGCGCAGTACTCTGCTTCCCAAAGGTGATATCCTTCACCAGTTCAGGGAGGATGTGAATAAAGGAGTGTTACCTACTGTATCATGGTTGGTTGCTCCGCAGAATTTTTCAGATCATCCCAGCGCGCCCTGGTTTGGTGCCTGGTACGTGTCCGAAGTGCTCGATATCCTGACCCGTAATCCTGAAGTCTGGAAGAAAACCATTTTCGTACTGACCTATGATGAAAACGATGGTTACTTCGATCATATACCGCCATTTGTGGCCCCAAAGCCAGGTGACCCGAAAAGCGGAAAAGTATCTGCGGGAATTGATACGGCTGAAGAATTTGTGACGATGGACGACGAGCTGAACCGTGCGAACAAAAGTAAGGAAGACGCGCGCGAAGGTCCGGTCGGATTGGGTTATCGTGTTCCGCTTGTTATCGCTTCCCCATGGTCGCGGGGCGGATGGGTTAACAGTGAAGTATGCGATATCACTTCAGTACTCATGTTCATGGAAAATTTCCTGAACAAAAAAACAGGAAAATCGATTAAGGAAACCAATATCAGCGACTGGCGACGAACTGTTTCAGGTAACCTGGTTTCGGTATTCAGGCCGTATAATGGCGAAAAGATCAACCTTCCGGAATTCCTGCAGAAAGAACCATTTGTGCAGGAGATCTACAATGCAAAGTTCAGGGATGTTCCTGCAGGCTATGCTTCTGGCGGCAAAAAGCCCGTTGTACCTCAGCAGGAACCTGGTACCCGTGATGCCTGCCCAATACCATATGAATTGTATGTGGACGGAAAACTAAGTACAGGTAAGTCGGCCTTTGAGCTGGAGTTCCAGGCTGCTAACCAGGTCTTCGGCGATTCGGCCGCGGGAGCCCCGTTCAATGTGTATGCACCCGGCAGGAACGAATGGTTCCGGACAAGGGCTTACGCTGTAAGGGCTGGTGACCTGCTGAGAGACAAATGGGAACTGCGTGACTTTGAAAAGGGAGAGTATCATTTGGGTGTTTATGGACCGAATGGTTTTTACCGGAAATTTAAAGGCTCTGTAAAAGATCCTGAGATGGGAATAAAACTTATGTATGAAAATGTCAAAGGAAACCCCGGAAAACTGACCGGCAATCTTGTATTGGCATTCGGGCATACAGGTAAGGCGGGTACTTATACCATTGTCATCAGGGACCTAAGCTATGGAACGGGGGAGCGGACGATAGAACTTAAAAAAGCCGGTGCAACTGCAACGGCGGTTTTTGATCTTACTTCATCCTTCGGCTGGTACGACCTGGAAATTAAAGTAGAAGGATTCCCCCAGTTCGACAGGCAATTTGCCGGACGGGTAGAAACGGGCCAGCCCGGGAAGACTGACCCGCTGATGGGTGCTGTTGTTACTTCACAAGTTGCAGGGCATCCAGTTGCTGGCTGATATAACCGGATTCGTCCTTAGTCATGGTTACCTTCAGGGCGCCTGCGTTCTCTGCTGCCTGCGCAGCATTCCGGGCGCCTGCAAGTGCAACAGTAATGCCCGGCTGACTGATGGTCCATCTCAGAACGAGTTGCGATAAGGTGACCTGTTTCTGCTCTGCAACAGGCTTTATCTTTTCCAGGAAAGCATTTACACTCCTGATGTTGGCTTCCTTGAAAAAAACATTATCAGGCCGGTGATCACCTTCAGCGAAATGGTGACCCGGCTTTATTTTTCCGGTCAGCAGCCCGCGTTGCAGGGGACTGTATGCCAGGATAGATTTTTTATGTTCAAGGCAATAGGGGACAACTTCTTTTTCAATGTTTCTTTCCAGCATGCTGTAAGGCACCTGGTTGGAAGCAAGTACAATTGTGTTTTCAGCTTCACGCATCTGCTCCACATTGTAATTGCATACTCCTGCCGCACGGATTTTTCCCTGCTCCAGCAGTCTCGTGACAGCTTCCATTGTTTCGGCTATAGGTGTGGTAATGTCGGGCCAGTGGATCTGGTATAGGTCAATATAGCTGGTCCGCAAGCGGCGAAGGCTGTCCTCACATTCTTTGATGATACTTTCCCTGCCTGCGTATTTATAAATATCAATTTCCTTTCCTGAATTATCACGGCTCGCGAATGCGAAGTTGCCTTTCTTTTCATCCCAACGCATGCCGAATTTCGTGAGGATCTGGATTTTGTCCCTGGGAACACCCTGGATAGCTTCACCCACTATTTCCTCGCTTAAACCTTGTCCATACACCGGTGCGGTATCGATAGTAGTGATACCGTGATCAAACGAAGTCCTGATTGCATCAATTGCGTCCGTCCGCTCCGCACCGCCCCACATCCAGCCTCCGATTGCCCATGCACCGAATGCAATCGCCGACAATTCAAGATCCGTATTTCCCAGTCTTCTGTTTTCCATTTCCAGGTTTTATTTGTTTGAATTGGTTGCAAGCTAATTATTTAACTTTAGCCACTCATGAAACTGGAAGTTAAAGATCCGAAAACCGGCGGCATGCTCATGCTGTTAAGAAGTGAACAGGACTTTGACCGAAAGTATTATGGGCGTGATCGTGACAACAAGTATTTTACTATTGCCTGGAATTACGGGGACGAACAGGTTATCACTGTCGACGGTACATCACACGCCTTCATGCCGCACACCATTCTTCCCCTGATGTTTAACCAGTCGTTCAGCTTCGAGCGGGCCACGGACATTGTTGCCTGGCAGTTTAACCGGGAATTTTATTGTATTGTGGACCATGATGCGGAGGTAAGCTGTGCCGGATTTCTCTTTGGCACTGGAAACCTGTTTGTCAGGCTGGATGAAGAAGCCAGGGAAAAGCTGCAGCGCCTGCTTCACATCTTTGTTGATGAACTGAAGACGGCTGATCATATCCAGAACGATATGCTGCTCATGTTGCTGAAACGCCTCATTATTGTTGTCACGCGACTGGCAAGGTCTGAACATATTCCGGACAACAAATTACCTGAAGACCGGTTCAACATAATCAGGAAGTTCAACTTGCTTGTGGAAGCTGATTTCCGTACTGAACATTCAGTTGCTTATTATGCCCGGCAGCTGAACAAATCACCCAAGACGCTGTCCAACCTGTTCGCTCTTTATAATGATAAGTCTCCGCTGCAGGTGATCCAGGACAGGATAATCCTGGAAGCAAAAAGGTTACTGATGTATACGGATAAATCCGCGAAACAAATTACTTACGACCTGGGATTCGAAGACTCGGCATATTTCTCCAATTTTTTCAAGAGACATACTTCGTTGTCGCCCCTCGAATTCAGGAATAGCAGGGAAGCTGTCTGACAGCAGGCTGGCGGGAATAATTTACAATTTATGGGGTAATCTGTCCAACATGATGGCCTTCGTGAGGTTGTAGCTTTGTGGTGTTGATACGCTAAAAAAATCAACAACAACAAAATGAGCACATCAAACTCCAAAGTGAAGAATGTCGTACTTGTACATGGTGCATTTGCCGACGGGTCAGGATATAAAGCCCTTTACCAGGTACTTACCAGAAAAGGCTACCAGGTTACGGTGGTGCAAAATCCGCTGACCTCCCTTGAAGATGATGTTAACGCAACAAAAGTAGCGCTGGATCGCCAGGATGGTCCCGCAATTTTAGCCGGTCACTCATGGGGAGGCGCGGTCATTACCGAGGCAGGTACCCATCCCAAAGTAGCAGCACTGGTATATATTGCAGCTTTCCAGCCGGATAACGGTGAATCTGCATTGCAATGGCTGCAGACGGCTCCGCCAGCTGCTGAGAACGGGGTGTTGGCGCCGGATGAAAAAGGAATAGTGTATTATGATAAGGAAAAATTTCATGCAGGTTTTGCGGCAGATATCAGCAGGGAAGAAGCGGAATTTATGTATGCTTCCCAGGGTGCATTTTATGCAAAGGGGTTTGCAACCCCGATTACCCGGGCCGCCTGGCGTGAAAAGCCTGCATATGCTGTTGTAGCTACTGAAGATAAAAGTATTGATCCGGAGATCCAGCGGAATATGTACAAACGTTCCAACACCAGGGTTACTGAGGTAAAAGGCAGCCATGTTGTATTTATGTCGCAACCTGAAGCTGTTGGCCAGGTAATCGTCGATGCATCCGAAAATGCCTCAGGTCAGCAATAACAGTCGAAAGGAAAAACCAGCATCTGCCCGTATGCCGTAAGGTTATACGGGCTTTTTTATTTGGTGGCATCGTTTTTGGATTCAACTAAGAGTAAGAAAAGGTTTATTTTTAGTGTACATACAGGATGGTTCCGCGAATGTGGCGGTAAAATTTATTCAATAATTTTTAAACCGATTTTTATGACACTCCTGTTTTCGCTCCTGTGGCCATTGATATTTTCCCTGGCGTCCAGCCAGGAGTTCAAAAATTATATTTCTCCTTCCAACACAAAATGCAATTCTTCAGGCTATGAACAATATGTCCGCAATGGAGATGTGTCCCACACATACGATGTAACTGTGGAAGTGAAGATAGACAAGCCCGGAGGTGCTTCTACTACGGAGATGCTCGTGGTTAACGATATTCCACCCGGAGGTAAAAAGCTTGTTGGCTGTACTATAAGCACGAGTGCCGATACGCTTACCTACAAAATCGTAGCTGAGAAGATAAAATGATGACTATATGAAAAAGCTGTTACTACACATGACTTGCTGCTGTTTTATTGTCCTCGTGTCCTCACTCCAGGGCCACTCCCAATCCATGAAGCTTGAAGATATCAGGGCCCAGATGGTGAAAGAGTGGGAAAGGGCAAAAGCCTACACAAATGAATACCTTAATACTATGCCGGCTGATAAGTATGAATACAGGCCTGTGGACAGCATCCGCAGTTTTTCCCAGCAAATGCTGCACCTGGCGCAGGCCAATGTATTCCTGATGTCAAGCGCAACGGGTACAAAACCGCTTGGTTATATCATGCACGACATGGAAAATGCAGCGGGTGCACAGAAAAAGGATTCTGTCGTTTACTATGTGAATACGAGTTACGATTTCTGTATTAATGCAGTGAAGAATTCGGATGTCAGTAAATGGGCAGAAAAAAGGAAATTCTTTTCATTTGAGGAGCCAATGTTTGCACTTATGCTGAAGGCATTTGAGCACCAGACCCATCACCGCGGGCAGACGACAATATATATCCGCCTGCAAGGTATTAAGCCGCCCCAGGAAAAGTTGTTCTGATCCTGTTACTTTTCAAAAACCAGTGCATCGCTTGCCGCTCCCATTTCAGCGAGCAGGCCGGAGATTTCTTCTACCATCTTATCGGGACCGCACACATAAAAGTGCCGGGAAAAGTCAAGTGACTGGCCGGCAAGGAAGTCCCTTTGAATTCTTGACTTTGTATATTTCGGATGTTCCTCCCTGGTAAGAATAAAGTGTGCATTTTCTCCCAGCATCTGGCTGAACTCTTTTTCGTAAATAATGTCTTTTGAAGTTTTGTTGGAAAAATACAGGGAGTTGCCGTTGATCCGGTTGTCGCGGAACAGTTGCCGTAATATCGCGACAAACGGCGTGATGCCGGCACCCCCTGCAATAAAATATCCTGGTCCCTTGTATTCAATAGCGCCCCACACATCGCGGATGATGATCTCATCGCCTGCTGCCAGCTGGTGAAGCAGGTCTGTAACACCGTGGTGATCGGCATACCGCTTTATCGTAAACTCCAGCCATACGTCATCGTTAAGCGAAGTGAAAGTAAATGGCCTTCTTTCTTCTTCCCAGCCAGGCCGGTTGACCGATACTTCTGTTGCCTGTCCGGGTGTGAATTTGTACCCGCTGGGCTTCTCCAGCCGGAAACGCTTCACATCATGGGTAACTGGTTCAACAGATTCGATTTTTACGATGTGTGACTCCATGAATATTCGAGTTTGTCAGGATGATGCTTCCGTATATTTTTTGAAATTGTCCAGGATGGCCTGCCAGCCGGCGCGCTGCATTTCCTCAGGGTGCATGCTTTCAGCTTCAAAACTTTCCTTCAGGTAAGTGCTGTCGCCTTTTGCATCGAAATTTACTGTCACTTTCCTGCCATCGCCCATGGTGTATTCGATGTATTCATTGTTTCGCACTGCATCATAAATGCCCGCGAAATCGAAACCCATACTCCCGTCTTTCGCTTCCATCCGTGCAGAGAATGTTCCGCCTGCACGAAGATCATTTTCAGCACGCGGGGTATGCCAGTCGTCAGATGCACTGTTCCATTTGGTTATATGCTCCGGTTTTGTCCAGTATTCCCACACTTTGGAAACAGGTGCCTCGATTGTTTGTTCGATTGTGATGATTGTTTTTGACATCTTGTTGATTTTTATTTCAATACAAACATCCGTCTAATTGATCATCGCGATGCTGTGTGATAACGACAATCAGGAGGGTGATTGCGACGATTAAATTTATTTCAATAACTTAAGTGAAACAATTTTTTTACAATGGGCGAGCTGGTAAGCGGAACGGGTGAATCTGCCAGTAAAATTATTATCATTGGCGCGGGAGCAGCAGGGTTAATGGCCGCACGGGAGCTTGCGGGCCATTACGATGTAACGGTGCTGGAGGCGGAAGACCAGGTGGGAGGCAGGGTCCGCACATTGACTTCAGGCGCCTCCCCGCATGTAATGGAATCAGGAGCTGAGTTTGTTCATGGTGAGCTGCCGATTACCATGTCCTTGCTCAACGAAGCAGCTATTCCCTACACACAGGTCACGGGAAGGATGTACCGGGTGATTGATGGTAAATGGGAAGAGGAAGACGAGATGCTTGAAGGGTGGGACCTTCTATTGCCCCTGATGCGCTCTGCAGATGAGGACATGACAATGAAAGCCCTTCTCGATAAGTATTTCAGTGCGGATAAATTCAGGCGCTTCAGGTTGCAGGTAGAGGGGTTTGTCCAGGGTTTTGATGTTGCAGATCCCAGCATCGCCAGTGTGAAGGAATTGTACCAGGAATGGTCACACGACGATCTGCAGAATTACCGTGTAAATGGCGGCTATGGCCGGCTCATCAGCTACCTGGAAAACGATGCTATAAAGAAGGGAGCGGAGATCCATACAAAATGCAGGGTCGACAGGATAAGCTGGTCAGCTGACCAGGCGACTGTGCATGCCCGTGATAACAGGAGTTTTCATGCTTCTAAAGTGATTATAACGGTATCGGTTGGTGTTTTGCGGGATACATCAGGAAATGCTATAGTTTTTACGCCCGAAATACCGGAATACATTGAGGCAGCCAGTGACATTGGGTTTGGCAATGTGATCAAGGTCATTTTACGATTCAAAGAGCCATTCTGGGAAAGTCAACATCCGGAAGCCGGGTTTATTCTTACCGAAGAGAGTGTTCCGACATGGTGGACGCAGTACCCGGGCGACGATCCCTCGCTTACTGGTTGGTTGGGAGGGCCCCCTTCTGATGCTTTCATTAACCATTCCGATGACGACCTGCTCCAGGCAGCCCTGGGTTCGCTTTCCAAAATCACTGGTTTACCGGTAGACGTGCTGGGTTCCATGCTTACGGACACCTACATCTGCAACTGGGCAAAACAAACTGGCTTTCTTGGGGCCTACAGTTTTTCCACCACCCGCTCTGCAAAAGCAAAGGAGCTATTGAACACGCCCATTCACGAAACCCTTTACTTCGCCGGCGAAGCCCTCTACGACGGTCCAAAGGGAGGTACCGTTGAAGCAGCGTTTCATTCCGGTCTGATCCTCGCAGAAAAAGTAAAGGCTTCACGCTGACCTGTAAGTGTTCCTTTTTACCTGTGGAAATTACCAGCCGATGACAGCTTTGCATAAAAGGCCTTAGTAATAGGATGGCTATAGGATGGCAATAGGATGGCAATAGGCAATATGTGGTGAAAATTACATCTGGTCTTACTTTTGGGGGTGGACTGGCCTGAAGCCGTCTAAGAGCCGTCTTTAAAGCGCGTTAAAACTGTTGAAAGCTGAATTAAAACCTTAGTGCCATGAAGACGATTGATCTTTCAGCAATCTCATTTGAACCCCTGACCATTGATAACTGGAATGGATTCACTCACCTCTTCGGGGAAAAGGGCGCCTGCGGCAACTGCTGGTGCATGTATCACCGGCTTTCAAAGTCTGCGTTCAATGAAGGCAAAGTCAACAATGGGAACCGTAATGCCATGCATAAACTGGTATCTTCTGACAGGCCGGCAGGGATCCTCGCATTTTACGAGGGTCAGGCTATTGGCTGGTGCGCCCTTGCACCGCGGGAAGATTTCCTGAAACTGGAAAACTCGCGTGTACACAAACGAATTGATGACCAACCCGTGTGGTCCATTCCCTGTTTTTTTATCGACAAAAAGTACCGGCGTATGGGCATCTCCGTTGCCCTGCTGAAGGGGGTAATAAATTATGCCAGAACAAAGGGCATTAAAATTCTTGAAGCATATCCCACAATCCCCACGCAACCTTCTTTCCCCGACTCCTTCGTCTGGGTCGGCTTGTATAAATCCTTCGAAAGGGCAGGCTTCAGGATCGTTGACCGGAAGTCAAAAAACCGGCCAATGGTTCGTTATTACACGTGAATGAATTTTCACCCTTCACCCATTGACCTACTAGAGCGGAAGACGGGACTCGAACCCGCTGCCTACAGCTTGGGAAGCTGTCGCTCTACCAGGTGAGCTACATCCGCAGGTATCCTAATTTAATGAAATTCCGTGGAATTGCTCAAGAGCCTGATTGTATATTTGACTGAATGAAGTATCTGAAAGTTCTCTATATCCAGGTCCTGATTGGTATTGCAGCCGGAATTATCGTAGGGGCGTTATGGCCGGGCTTCGCGCCGGCCGCCAAACTCATCAGTGAGACATTTATCAATATGATAAAAATGGTGATCGGGCCGGTCATCTTTATCAGTATCGTATTGGGAATTACCGGCGCCGGTGACCTGAAAAAAGTAGGAAGGGTAGGCGGGAAAGGCATTATTTATTTCGAAGTGGTAACCACACTGGCAATCATCATTGGTGTGGTAGCAGCCAATCTCATAAAGCCGGGAGTAGGCGTAGATCCGACACACATTCCGCCGGTGAAGAATGCCGCCGTCGCTGAGGGGGCCATGATGAACTGGGGTGAATTCCTTTCACATATAGTGCCTTCAAACGTTGTTGAGTCATTCGCAAAGGGTGATATCATCCAGATCCTGTTTTTCGGGATCCTGTTTGCCATAGGTTTGGGCCGGCTTGGAGAAAGCGGACGACCGGTGATCTCCGCCTTTGAAAAAGTCAACAAGATCCTCTTTAATATCCTGCATATAGTCATCCGGGTTAGTCCCATCGGTGCATTTGGTGGGATGGCATATACCATCGGGAAATTTGGATTTGTGAGCCTGGCTTTGTTAGCTAAACTGCTCGGAACATTTTACCTGACTGGGTTCATTTTCATTTTTATCGTACTCAACCTGATTGCCTACTGGTTTGGATTTAGCCTCTGGAAACTGCTCGGTTATATCAAAGAAGAGTTGCTAATTGTGTTTGGTGCCAGCAGCAGTGAAAGTGTACTGCCGAATATCATGGAGAAACTTGAAAATGCCGGCTGTGAGAAAAGTGTGGTGGGACTGATCATTCCTGCAGGATACAGTTTCAACCTCGACGGTACGAGTATTTACCTTAGCCTGGCAACCATTTTCCTGGCCCAGGTATTCGGGATCAACCTGACCATTACACAGGAACTGAGCATAATTGCCGTATTGCTGGTAACAAGTAAAGGCGCAGCCGGGGTAACTGGTAGCGGATTCCTGGTTCTGACTTCTACTCTCACTGCGTTAAAGGTCATACCTGTTGAAGGACTTGCTTTGCTGATCGGGGTCGACCGTTTTATGAGTGAGGGAAGGGCTATCACCAATATAATCGGGAATACTGTTGCAACTGTGGTGATCGCGAAAAGCGAGAACGCCATCAACCTGCAGCAGTATCGTGAAGTCGTTGAGCACCGGGCATGATCAGAACCCAATGGAATTTCCCCCATCAACCGGCAGCACCACACCTGTAATATATTTTGCAGAATCAGATGCGAGGAAGACAGCAGCATCGCCAATGTCTTCCGGTTTGCCCATATAACCCATCGGCGTTCTGCCAAGTGCTTTGTCCCGCCTTGCCGGGTCGCTGTTAAAAGCTTTTGCAGTCATAGCTGTTTCAATAAAACCCGGGGCTATAGCATTTACGCGGATGCCCATGGGGGACAGTTCGCTTGCCATTGCTCGCGTCATACCGTCTATCGCCGACTTGGATGCGCTGTAGGCGATGACCCTCGGCAATCCGTATTGTGCTGCCATGGAACTGATATTGATAATGCTGCCGGTTTTCCGCGACTGCATGTGTTTCACTACTTCGCGTGAAAGTGTAAAAACGGCACATACATTCGTGTTAATTACCTGCAGGAAGTCCTCGTCCGTTACTTCTGTGAAATCTTTCTTCATATTGATGCCGGCATTATTCACGAGAATGTCGACCTGGCCAAAAAGTTTAAGAATTTCTTCCACAAAAGCCGGAATGCCAGCAAGGTTGGCCAGGTCACAGGTCATTGCATGGCAGTTTTCACCTATCTCCGACAGGGCATTGTTTAATTTTTCCTGGTCGCGCCCTACTATTATCGTAGTTATGCCTTCAGCTGCAAATTTTTGAGCGATCGCAAGACCGATTCCGGAACCACCGCCGGTTACTATGGCTACTTTTTTTGACTGTGTACTCATATCCGAATGTTAGTCCTAAAAATAACGTCCGCTCCTCTCAAAAAAAAATTGGCGATAAATCAATATATTGGAAATAAACTGCTATGAATTTCTTAGGCCCTGTCGACTGGATTTTCGTAACACTTTACCTGCTTGTCATTGCAGGAGTGTCTGTCTGGAGTATCCGCAGAAGCAAGGATTCCGCTGCAGATTACTTCCTCGCTAACAGGAATCTTGGCTGGTTTGTAGTAGGCGCATCCATTCTTGCTTCAAACGTGGGCTCCGAACATATTGTCGGTCTCGCTGGTTCTGCAGCCCGGACAGGCACTGTACTGGGTCATTATGAATTGCACAGTTATATCGTTTTAATTCTCGGCTGGGTCTTTGTGCCTTTTTATATGCGCAGCCAGGTATATACTATGCCTGAATTTCTTGAACGGAGGTTCAATCCGCAGGCAAGAAGGCTCCTTTCCATAATCCAGCTGCTTAGTTATGTCATCACCAAAGCCTCGGTAACTATTTTTGCCGGTGCGCTGGTCTTTAACCAGTTCCTTGGTGTTGATTTCTGGACCGGAGCAATTATCCTGGTGCTGGTAACGGGTGTGTACACGATTTTCGGCGGATTGCATGCTGTGATGTACACGGAAGCCATCCAGGCAATTGTGTTGCTCGCAGGTTCAGCTATCCTGCTGGTATTCGGCCTCAGGGAAGTTGGCGGGTGGGATAATATGATTGCTTCACTGCCCAAAGAAAAGCTGAATATGTTCCCTCCATTCAATGATCCTGAATATCCATGGCTGGGGATACTTATCGCCTCACCTATCGTAGGACTCTGGTATTGGTGTACCGACCAGCATATTGTTCAGCGGTGTCTTGCCGCACGCGATGAAAGACAGGCAAGGAGAGGAACCATTTTTGCCGCCTATCTTAAACTGCTGCCGTTTTTTATTTTCCTGATACCCGGACTCATTGCCGCGGTGTTGCATTCACAGGGTCGGTTACAGCTTGATGATACCAACGCGGCATTCCCCGCCATGGTAAAGCAGATCATGCCGGTTGGCCTGCGGGGACTACTTGCCGGTGGATTGCTGGCTGCCCTGATGAGTTCACTGGCGTCTGTATACAACGCTTGTTCCACCCTATACACCATGGATATCTATAAAAAGCAACATCCGGACGCCCCGGAAAAGCAACTGGTGCGGGTTGGAAGAATCGCGACCGCTGTGGTTGTGTTGCTAGGTATGGCCTGGATTCCGTTAATGGGTAGAATTTCAAGCGGTCTGTACGATTACCTGCAAAGTGTGCAGTCGTATCTTGCTCCACCGATCGCAGCTGTTTTTCTGCTCGGGGTATTCTTTAAGAGAATCAATGCACAGGGCGCATATGCGGCAATGGTTGTGGGGTTTATCATTGGTTTACTCAAGCTGACATTGCAGATGGTCAAGGATAATCTTGAAGCCGGGGGGCTTCTCCACCGCTTTGCTACAATCAACTTTCTTTATTTCTGCATTTATCTTTTCCTGTTCAGCATCATTATTATGGTGACAGTGAGCTGGATGACTCCGCCACCGAAGGAAGAGAAGATCCACGGCCTTACCTTTGCCACCACAGTTGCGGAAGATAAGGCGGCCAGTCGTGCGAGCTGGAATATTACAGATGTAGTCTTGTCCCTGATTGTGTTGTTGATTATTGCAGGAATATTCTGCTATTTTTCACCACTCGGAGTAGCCAGGTAAAACGAAACCCGATGAAACCTTTTTTAAACAAAGATTTTTTGCTGAATAATCCGACAGCGGAGCGACTGTACCACGACTATGCAGCGCTGATGCCGATAGTTGACTATCACAATCACCTGTCCCCCGCACACATTGCGGAGGATGCCAAATTCAGCAACCTTACCACAGCCTGGCTTTATGGCGATCACTATAAGTGGCGCGCTATGCGCATCAATGGTGTTGCAGAGAAGTTCATCACAGGAGATTCGACAGATGAAGAAAAGTTCAGCCATTGGGCGGCAACGGTTCCATATACCCTTCGAAACCCGTTGTACCATTGGACGCACCTGGAATTGCGACGCTATTTTGATGTGTCCGACCTGCTGCGACCTGAATCCTCAAAAAAGATCTATGAACAATGTGGCGAAATGCTGCAACAGGATGCATTCAGCGTTCAGGGGTTGTTAAGGAAAATGAATGTGAAGGTCGTATGCACCACTGACGACCCTACCGACTCACTGGCATTTCACCGGCAGCTCAGGACCGGAACAGGTGAGCTGGTTATGTTGCCGGCGTTTCGCCCGGATAAGGCTATTGACGTGAGCGATCCGCAGAAGTTCAATAACTATCTCGGCAGGTTGGAAGAGGTCTCAGGTATGTCCATAAACACCTACCATGACTACCTGCATGCGCTGAAAAAGCGTCACGATTATTTTGCAGAAAATCATTGCACGATAAGTGATCACGGCCTGGAAGAGATGTACGCAGACGATTTTACTGAATCAGATGTCGCAGGTGTTTTTTCGCAGCTCCGTTCAGGCGAACAGGCCACAGTGCCAGCACAACGAAAATTTAAAAGCGCCGTCCTTCAGCAGCTGGCAGAATGGAATCATGAAAAAGGTTGGGTTCAGCAATTTCATCTCGGCCCGCTTCGGAACAACAGTAGTCGCATGATGAGATCCCTAGGCGCGGATGCCGGTTTTGACAGCATAGGGGATAACCTGCAGGCGCGGTCCCTTTCGCGTTTCCTTGACAGGCTTGATAGCCAGGATAAGCTTGCCCGTACCATTCTTTATAATATCAATCCTTCGGACAATGAAGTTTTTGCAACTATGGCAGGGAACTTCAATGATGGGTCGATGCCGGGAAAAATTCAATGGGGAAGTGCCTGGTGGTTCCTGGACCAGAAAGATGGCATGACCGCGCAATTAAATGCACTAAGCAACCTGGGCCTGGTCAGCCGTTTTATCGGAATGCTGACGGATAGCCGTAGTTTCCTTTCGATTCCACGGCATGAATATTTCCGGCGAATCCTGTGCAACCTGTTTGGCGAAGAGATAGAAAGAGGCGAATTGCCGCATGATATCGAGTGGACAGGAAAAATAGTCCAGGACATCTGTTACAATAACGCCCTGGATTATTTTGGCTGGAGGTAACCGGCGATTAAGATTTCTCGAGAACCGATTTCAGGTTGTTCAGGCCGGTCTGAAGATCGTCACCGATCATTCCTTCCATGTCCATGAATAAACGCATCAGGTTCATGGGATATGGCATGCGGCTGTTAAATTCCCATTTTACTTTGGTCTGGTTTTCAGAAACCGCTTCGGTGATAAAATCTGCAGACGCGTCTCCTTCGAATGGCTTAATGAAATGTATATCCAGGTCAACCCGTTCTCCTTCAATAATGTTTTTTATTTCCTGACTACCCATGCCTACATTTTTATCCTGGCTGTCCCATCCATAAATGAATCCAACAGAACCGTCAGTCCCCTTGTATGATTTTTTCATTGCCGGATCCATCTGGTTCCATTTGCTGAAATTATCCTGGTTCTTAACGAATTTTACATAATTAAACACTTCCCCTTTTGGCTTGTTGATCGTCACTTCGCGGGTAACGCTATAATCCTTTTTTACAAATAGGGCAATGACAAGCAGCAAGGCGATGATACTGCCAAGTACGATGCCGGTGATTTTAAGTGTCCTCATAATATAATTGTTGTTTTGATTGTGCAAACCTAAAAACCGTTATTCATTTTCCGGCGGTGCATTTCCGGCATTTTAACGGGTGAAATGCGACTGGTTTTTAGTTATTTTTGTACCCCCGGTACTCGTATACTAATATGGTTAGACGGATTATTAAGACCAATCCTGCAAAACCTGTTTATAACAACGCTGGCGACCAGGCAGTATACAGGCTGCTTAGGCAGGAGGTTAACGAAATTGTCAAGCTGCTTGAACCGGAGAGAAGGAAAATCATTCTCTTCAAGGCTTTTATTTTCCCGATTCTTTACCTGTTAATATACATATTTGCATTAAGATACGGTAATGACCCGCGCATTTATTACAGTGCGTTTTTCGTGATGGGCATACTGCTGGTAATTATATTCCTGAACATCATTCATGACGCGGTACATGGGACTATTTTCAGGAAGAAATGGGCGAATAGCTTTTTTATCAGGCTCTTTGACCTTATGGGTGCCAACAGTTTTATCTGGCAGTTGAGACATGTGCGTTTTCATCACCAGTTTCCAAACGTCAATCACTGGGATACCGACATTGAACAAAGCCAGCTGTTTCGGGTATTTCCTGAAGGGGATTATTCACCATTCCACCGGTACCAGCATATCTATCTTCCGTTACTTTACCCGTTCTATTTGGTGAATTGGTTGCTGGTCCGTGATTTCAAGGATTTTTTCGTGAAAAGCAGAACGGTTCACAAACTGGTTGAAATCCCCCTGGCAGAGTTTGTACGACTGTTTGTTTTCAAATCCGGCTTCCTTTTTTATATGATAGTCATTCCGAAGCTGGTATTACACCTAAGCTGGTTGCAGGTGCTCGGCGGTTTTTTTATTTTCCTTTTTACTGCGAGCATTTTTTCCCTGTTGGTATTATTAACGCCGCACGCAAACACTGACAATGTTTTTCCACAGCCGGATAAAGACGGTAAGATGCCGTACAGCTGGATGATACATATGATGCTGACGACAAATGATATTTCACATAACAATTTCTTTACGCGGTTCTTTATGGGTTGTTTCAATTATCACGTTGCGCACCATCTTTTTCCATTTATAAATCACGTTTATTACCCCGAAATAACAGCACGGCTGCGAACATGGGCAGCAGAATATGAACTGCCTTACCGCGAGTATACCCTTTTCCATTCCCTGAAAAATCACTACCTGTTGTTGAAGCAAAACCGTATGCAGGAAGATATATTTGAGGAAACAATGTAACAGCTGCAGATGAGATATTTTGCCATTGCCCTCCTCCTGGTCCTCGTTTTTAATTCAGGTTATTCCCAACGGCCCATTCATGAATATACCTCGGTAGTACAAAGGGGAAAGTCTCCTGTTGAATTCGTAAACAATATGCTGGGGCAAAAGGACCTGGTAGTGTTCGATGACGCATTACACAGCGCGGATGAACCATTCCGATTTTACATAGACCTTGTTCAGGATAAGAAATTCCGGGATTATTCACCGACCATTTTCATTGAGGTTTTAAGTATTGCCGCTCAGCCGCACATCAACCGTTTTTTGCAATCTCCGGTGAAAGACAGTACACTTTTGATGAAAGTATTCCAGGACGATTTCAGTGGGTATGGCTGGCGTTACCAGACCTGCCTGGATTTATTGGCGGCTGTGTGGGATGCGAACCGTGAGCTGCCGGACGGAAAGAAGATAGAAGTTGTCGGCGTTGATCAACCCATATATTGGGAGGGAATTCATACCCGGCAGGATTATGACATCTTCCAGCAGTCACTTGCAGCCCGCGATTATTTCATGTATAAGGTCATTGCAGCGGGGATGAAAGATTTCAAAAGTTCGAAAAAAGGTATTTTCCTGACCAATACCCGGCATGCATATAAAGCCATCCGGCACGCCGACGGCCGGCTGTATTGGAATGCCGCCACCTTCCTGCATCAATACCATCCGCGCAAAATATATTCCGTGCGAATGCATAATGTCTCGCTTTATATTGAAAAGCAGCTGAATGACCAGAAGAGCCGGACAACTGAGGGGCTGGACCGCGTGTCATACCGCTGGGTCCTGATCGATGGCGGAAAATGGGATAGTGCCTTTTCGCAGGCTGGCAACAGGCCGGTTGCATTTCCAATCAAAGGAAATGTGTTCGGGAACACACCATACGTTGGTAATCATATGCTGGACGTTCAAAAGGGTCAGACCATGCAGGAAGCGTATGATGCGGTCATCTTCCTGAAGCCAATTGCTGAACTGCACTCCTCGGCAATTATGAATTATTTCTATACGCCCGTATTTAAACCGGAACTTCAACGACGAATATTACTTCTTCACAATAACGACAGTACGGAGGCGATGAAATCTGCAGGTGTACCCACAATGGACTCACTGATCAGGAAAATCACCAGTCCCGAACCGCGCAGGTTAAGTAATTTGCTGCGGGAGTAAACGAAAAATATGAGACCTATCAACATTGTAACTCTACTGATGTTAACAGCAATGCTTTTCCTTGGAGGCTGGGCGCTTGCACAATCCCAGCCAAAGAAGAAGAAGTATAATGTCATCTTTATCCTCGCAGATGATCACAGGTACGATGCGATGGGTTTTATGGGGAAAGTAAATGGGCTCCAGACGCCCGGTATGGACAGGATGGCGCGCGAGGGGGCTCATCTCAAAAATGCATTTGTCTCAACCGCTCTTTGTTCACCAAGCCGGGCTTCCATTCTGACCGGTCAGTACGCGCATACTCATACCGTAGTAGATAATGATGCTCCGCTGCCGCCCAACCTGAAATTCTTTCCGCAGTACTTGCAGCAGGCCGGTTACCAGACAGCTTTTTTCGGCAAGTGGCATATGGGAAATACGGGCGATCAGCCACAGCCCGGTTTCAATCATTGGGAAAGCTTCCTGGGGCAGGGCGTATACCTGGGAGGCACACTGAATATTAACGGCAAGCACGAAACATTGGGAAAGCAGGATTATATTTCCGATGTGCTGACTGATCACAGCATCCGCTGGCTGAATGGACGTGATAAAGGAAAGCCTTTCTTTGTTTACCTGTCGCACAAGGGGGTGCATGCTGAGTTCCAGCCTGCCGCAAGGCACGAAGGAAAATATGCTTCCCTGCCGATAATTACGCCACCCTCGATGTACCTCACTGCGACCGACAGCAGCAAACATTATGGGATTGCGACCGCGCCAGCAAGTAAAGTGAATTATCATGACATACCCAAATGGGTACGCAACCAACGGTACAGCTGGCATGGAGTTGACTATATGTACCACGGTTATATCAGTTTCGATAAATTTTACCGCAGGTATTTTGAAACGCTGCAGGCAGTAGATGAAAGCATCGAACAGGTCATAAAGTGGTTGACTGAAAATAAACTTGACCAGGAGACGATGGTCGTATATATGGGCGACAATGGGTTTTCATTTGGTGAACACGGCCTGATTGACAAGAGACATGCGTACGAGGAAAGCATGAGGGTGCCAATGCTTGTCTGGGCTCCAGGCATGGTAAAACCCGGATCGGTTCTGCAGGAAATTATCATGAATGTGGATGTTGCGCCCAGTATCCTGGACCTGGCAGGTATATGGACTCCTGTTGACATGCAGGGCAAGTCGATGTTACCGTTATTAAAAGGGGAGAAGACCCCCTGGCGCGACAGGGCTTTCTATGAATACTATTGGGAAGCTCCTTTTCCGCAAACGCCAACCATGTTCGCTGTCCGGACAAGCCGGTATAAGTACATCTACAATCATGGTGTCTGGGACATCAATGAGTTGTATGACCTGGAAAATGATCCCTACGAAATGAACAATCTGATAAGGGATTCCGCCAGCCGCCGGATCGGCATGGAACTAAAAACAGAGCTTTTTAACTGGCTGAAAGAAACAAACGGACTACAAATCCCGCTAAAGAAACCAATAGATAACCGGATCGATCACAGATATCAGGGAAGCTATTAACTCACCATAGCTTTAACATTTTGTTTGCCGTCAAAAAGGCAGCGTTTATGCCGAAATGCAGAAATGATTAACGCAGCATGATATTTGTATATACAACCACATGAATACAAAACAAATCATGATCGTAGCGGGGCCGGAAAGCAGGATAAATGAGTTTCCCTTGTGGAGCGGCCTCTCCAATACTTATATCATAACATTTGCTGACACGGATGAGAGAGCCATTGAAATGGCACATTCGAAGCATTTTGACCTGGTAATTGCGGACGAGACCGACATGGAAATAAATGTCAGGAAACTTTCGGCAGTACTACCCGTTTTGCAGGCTGAGACAGATATGATCACATATAACGGCGGGTCATTTGCGGAATTGAACCAGAATATCAGGCAACATTTTATCACGAAGCGGAATGAAAGGATAATGCGCTTCCTGGTGTTGGATTCTTCTGGTTCTCATGCAGAATGGAATGATTTTCCTGCGTTCTCAGCCAACTGATCCCGCTAATTTTTCTCCAGTTTTTTCAAGGTGCTGTCGAGGTATTTTCGGGGTAACCATTTATTAACCAGCATAACCCCTTCAATTGTTTGGGTATTGCTGATGTTTTCGATAGGGTTACCTTTAAGAAGTACAAGTTCTGCGACAGCGCCTTTTTTTATTACTCCCCTGTCTTTTGCCCCATAAAATTCGGCGACGTTAAATGTTCCTGTCCTCAATGCCTGGTAAGGTGTCAGCCCGGATTCTACCAGGTACTGTAGCTCCTGGTGTGTTGAAATTCCCGGTACATTGAAGACCTGGGGTGCGTCGCTTCCCAATAATATTCCCACACCGCCCTTATGGCACTCAAGGATCAACCGCCGCCTGAACCGGATAAATGCATCAGCTTTTGCGGAGTCGTAGGCTGCGTTGCTGACCAGGTTGTTTTTCGAGTTTACCCAGTTCGTCAATGTTGCTGCCGGCATATACTTCATGGCGGGATCCTGGCGGAAGCTGTTTGCGTCACGCCAGGGGCTGAACCATCTTTCTGCAAGTGCCTGGGTCGGTACGACCCAGATATGGTGACTTTTTAAGGCGTCGACCAGTTTTGGGATCTGTGCGGGGTCAGATTTATCCGAGACATTCATTCCAAAGATTCCCACTTCCTGTTCATTCATTTGCTGAATGCTGGGAACCAAACCTTCAACGAACCCATCGAGGTGGTCTATGGTAGCATACCCTGATTCAATCGCATGCCAGACACCAACATCAAAGGAAACATGCCCGGCAAAAGTGATGTTTACCTCCCTGGCTGTCTTTACCATTGCGTCAAAATTTTCCCTGGATAATCCGGGATGCAATTTCAGGAAGTCATATCCCGCCTGTTTCTGCTGGCGGACAAGGCTATCTGCTGCGGCTGTGGATTTTATGCTGTTACCATTGAATGAAGGCCCCGATGTGTAAAACCTCGGCCCGAGAATTTCTTCCTTCTCCAGCATATTCCGCAATTCAAGATGCCTGGGATGGCCGAGCATTCCCCGGATTGTGGTGATGCCATGCGTTGCAAAAAGCAGGAGCACATCCTTCATCGGTTCCAGGTCATTCACCGGTGGAACATGTGCATGCATTTCTGCAAGTCCGGGTATTAAATACTTTCCCTTAGCCTCGATCAGTAATGCTTCACGGTTATATTTCACTTTGCCCGTTTTTCCCATCTCAACGATCTTCCCATCGCGGACTACAACGGTCTGGTCAGCCAGTACCTGCTCCTTATCTATCGGAATTACGTTTACTGACAGGAATACGATCTCACGTTGGCGTGAATCAACTGGTTTATCCAGGTTCTCCGAATCCTGTGAGTAACAGGCTGAGAAAAATACCAGCAGAAGCAATACGATAAGATTTCTCATAACTGAAGGATTAAGCGCTCTTTTAAATTTAGAATTTATAAATCAAAAGGGGAAATTGCCCTTCATTTCGAAGCGCTTCATCGGCATGTAATTCACTTTTATCAGCCGGATTTTCCGTTTCAGCAGGGATTTGCTTCTTCACTTTTCCTTCCTTATCGAACTTGCTCTCAAAATACAGGTATGAAAAGAGGAATTTTGGTCGGCATGCTGTCTATACTTGCGGTATTTGCCTTAGGTCAGTCTGAGGCCACTAAGTTTACGATATCTCAATTGAAAGAGGATCATGAACTTTTGGTCCGTTCATTAAAGGAGGCGCACGCCGGGCTTTATCGCTATACTTCCAGGGAACAGATGGACAGGCTCTTTGAACAAACGCGCATGGCCATAGACAAGCCTATGACTGAAAAGGAATTTTACCGGCTGATGATGCCGGTGATCACTGCCATAAAGTGCGGGCATACAAAATTTTACCGCGAAGGCAGGCCGGACGACCGTTATGCGTTCCATGATAAACAGCTCTTTCCATTGAAGCTTTATTTTTCCAATGGAAATGCATACGTTAGGGACTTTTATGCAACCGGATCAGGCATACCCCGGGGAGCCAGAGTTAATTCCATCAATGGACTCAAGATTCCCGATATCATTCGTAAACTCAGGGAGTTTATTCCGGTGGATGCAAATGTTCAATCAACACTGAATGAAGAAATGAACCTGTTCTTCAATGGGTATTTTTCAACCTTTATCAGCCAAGGACCACAATATGAAATTACATGGACCTATAAGGCCCAGACGCGTCGCTCGGTTTTGCATGGGGTTCACTACACCATTATCCGGCAGAAGGACAGTACTGATCGCAAACCCAATGAACTTCCGCTCCGCCTGCAATTTGACAATAGTACCACTGCAATAATGACAATTGAAAATTTTTACGTGGACAAGGGTCAACAGGATTATTTCTGGTTTATTGACAGCTCATTCCGGTTGCTGAAAGAACGGAATGTGCAAGATCTTGTGATCGATCTTCGTAATAATGAAGGTGGAATAGAAGAGTGGGGTGGCTATCTATATTCTTACCTGGCTGACCGAGATTTCCAATATTACAGCAAGATCAGGTTGGCCCGCAAAGACACTTTCAGTTTCCGCAGGTACGCCTGGCTGCCGCCGCAGTACGATGCCGCACTTTCATTGATCCAGGTAAAAGATGGCGAGTACCTGTGGCCCATGCAGGACTACCTGGCAGTAAAAAGTCCACAGGCAAATGCGTTCAGTGGTAAAGTTTATATGCTTGTGAATGGTCTCAGCTTTTCAGTAACTTCCGAACTGGCTGCCATTGTTCAAAATAATACAAGGGCCGAATTTATAGGGGAAGAGACCGGTGGCGCATACCAGGGAAACAATAGCGGCGTATTTGCTGTCGTTACCCTGCCCAACACGCGTCTTACTGCAGGGATCCCGTTGATGGCATTTTATATGAATGTGCAGGCTCCGGCCAAGGACAGGGGCGTCATTCCGGGTCACATTGTGAGGAACAGTATTGATGATGTGCTGGCCGGCCGCGATGCAGTGATGGAATACACGCTGCAGTTGATAACAAAAAGTAAATAATGCGCTTTAAGGTCAGACTACACGACAAATGGTTTCGGCTGCTGGGTATTCCCTTCATTGCTTTTATGAGTCACATCATTTTCTTCAACGAAAATCATATGGCTGAAGAGAAATTCTCGTCCTGGCAGGTGTTCCTTATTTCGCTGGTCGAAGGCATTCTGCTGTGGGAGACCAACAGGCTTGCGCTGCTGTTTTTCTATAACCGGTACCCATCCCTGCAGCAGTCGAGGCAGCGCATCACAGGGATCTTCCTGGGATGTATGCTGGTTACTATCCTGGTCCGTTACCTCAATATCCGGTTGTACGATGAGACACTTTTCTGGGGGTATGTTTTTCCCCCGGAAGGTTATTGGTACAATATCATGATAGCCCTCCTTTATGTCATGATCATCGCTGGTTTATATGAAGGAGTCTTCTATTTTACCCAGTGGAAGAGGACATTTGCTGAGACGGAAGCTTTGAAACGCGAGCAGCTTCAAACACAGTTGGATGCACTTAAAGCACAGGTGAATCCGCATTTTCTTTTCAACAGCCTGGGCTCATTGTCATCGCTGGTAATGGAAGACCAGAAGAAAGCGGTAGTCTTTATCCGTGAGCTTGCTGCAGTTTACCGATATGTATTACAGTCGAATGAAAACCACCTCACCACATTGCGCGAAGAGTTGTCATTTATTGATCACTATTTTCATTTGCTTAAGACAAGGTTTGATGATGCGATCGGGCTGAAGCTGGATATACCCGAACAATATCTGTCGTATTCATTGCCGCCACTGACACTGCAGTTGTTGTTGGAAAACGCGATCAAGCATAATGTTATCCTTCCCGAAGAGCCGTTGCTGATCCAGATCTATGCTGACAAAGCAGGAACCCTTGTAGTTGAAAACAACCTGAACAAGAAAATTACCACGGCAGAGACAGGCAGGCTGGGCCTTCGAAATATAATGTCCAAGTACTCGCTGCTGCAACAGCGTGACGTGCTGGTTTCCGAGACGGAAGAGAAGTTTCGCGTATTTGTACCACTGATTAAAAATGAACAGTATGAAGGTGCTTATCGTTGAGGATGAGAACCTGCTGGCGAAGCAGCTGGCCGACCTGATGCGAATAGTTGCCCCGCGATCCCAGGTTGTAGGCCGGACCAATAGTATCCGTTCAACTGTAAACTGGCTGCAAACAAACGAGCCGCCTGATCTTTTACTAATGGATATCGAACTTGCGGATGGGCAATGTTTCGAAATTTTCAGCCAGACCAATTGTAAGGTGCCGGTGATCTTCACGACTGCATATGACGAATATACCCTGCGGGCCTTCAAATTAAACAGCATCGATTACCTGCTTAAACCTGTCAGGGAGGAGGAGTTGCGGTCAGCTATTGATAAATACAGCGAACTGCATGGCAACAACCGGGAAATTATTGCTGAAAACTTGTTGTCGCTTCTCGGTAAGGCCGGACTAACTGCTTCCATGAATTACCGTGAGCGGTTTCTTGTAAGACATGGACAGAAGATGATGCCTGTCAATGTTTCCCAGGTTGCGTACTTCCTGTCAAGTAATAAGCTGACGTTTATAATCACCCGGGAAAAACAGAAATATGTTGTGGACCATACGCTTGACGAGATAGAAAAGATGCTCGATCCTGGACAGTTTTTTCGGGCAAGCCGCCAGTTGATCATAGTTCATGACATAGTGCAGTCTGTGACTTCCTGGTTCAAGGGAAGACTGAAAATATCAGTGTCAATCCCATTGGATGAGGAAGTAATTGTTAGCCGGGAAAAAGCCGCAGCTTTCAGGGAGTGGCTGGGCGGAAATTGAATCCCAGTTCTACTGTCCTGACTTAGGCAGCTCAGGATCATCCGGTTTTTCTTCCGGTACTATTTCCGGCTCTTCTTCAGGTATGATCTCAGGCTTTACATTCGGCGCCCCGGGATCGTCAGGATGGACAGGCTGTTCCACTTCGGGCTTTTGTTCAGGTTCCGGGACTTCCGTCGGAATGCCCGGTTTTTTTTCCTTCCCCATGTTAAGATGTTTTAGAATGAATGCCTGGTTCTGGTGCCTTTTGCAGGAAGGCATGATCGGTGAGGTCCAGGCGTAAAGGTGTTATGGAAACGAGCCCCTGTTCTATAGCCCAGCGGTCGGTACCCTCCTCTGCGGGTTCAAGTGGTATAACGGTGAACCAGTAATGTTTTCTGCCCATCGGGTCCATACCCGGCATGATCGTACCATCGTAATGGCGTACCGATTGCCTGGTCCAGGTGATTCCTGTCGGCTTGGGCGGGAAATTGACGTTGAAAAGGCCGGGGCCGGGAATCTCTGTAAGCAGCTGTAATGCTTCCTTTACAAAGGGCTCCAGGTAGTTAAAGTCAGGTCCCTCACTTCCGACCGGTGTGCTCAGGGCAATTCCTTTGATTCCCAGCAACACTGCCTGTTTAGCAGCAGCCATCGTTCCCGAGTGCCAGAGTGAATTACCGAGATTCAAACCCATATTAATGCCTGATAGCACCAGGCTTACATTCATTTGCAGGTGGGTTCCCAATGCAACACAATCAGCCGGGGTGCCATTTACCCGATAGGCGGCCGGGGTAGCGAAGTCAACAGGAGCTTTCTTGTACGAAAGGGGCCGCGAATGCGTGATTGCGTGACCCATACCAGATTGCTCCACATCTGGGGCCATTACGGTCACCTCGCCAAAAGCAGTTGCTGAACGCGCAAGAGCCTGTAGACCTGGGCTATATATGCCATCGTCGTTCGTTACAAGGATTTTCATACCAAAAGCCATCAAATTATTGTGCCAGCTGCCGGTGTTTTATAGCCTTGGTATTATTTTTTTAGACGTTGTTCAATGAAAAAGGTTTTATTAATCCACAATCCCACTGCAGGAGACGCTGCGCATGATAAGAAAGCGCTGACAGGTGAACTCAAAAATGCAGGTTATGAAGCAGCTTACTTTTCTACAAAAACGTCCTGGAAGGAAATTCCCCGGGATGTGGAACTGACCGTTATAGCCGGTGGTGACGGTACTGTTCGCAAGGCGGTTGTTAACCTGATTGAAGAGAAACATGAAGTCCTGAAAAAACCATTTGCAATTCTGCCACTCGGCACAGCTAACAATATTGCCACGACACTGGGAATCTGTGGAAATACCCGGGAGATCATTGCTTCCTGGGAAAGCGCGAAAGAAATGCCCTTTCATCTCAGTTCACTGGAATCCGGTCATGAGATGCATTGCCTTCTCGAAGGCGCAGGATGTGGAGTTTTCCCGTTCCATATCCAGAACATGATCAAAAATCCGATGGAAGACGGCCTGGGAACGCAGGAACGGATGCAGGTGGATCTGCAGCGACTGCTAAAATCAATCAGCGTTTATAAGCCGGACTATTGCGAATTGCTGGTCGACGGGTTGGACCATTCCGGTAAGTACCTGCTGATCGAAGCACTGAACATTAAGTGTGTTGGCACAAATCTTTTCCTGTCACCTGCCGGCGATCCTTTTGATGATAAGCTGGATTTGGTGCTGATGAAAGAAACAGACAAGGAAAAGTTTGCGAATTACGTGTACAGTAAAATCATGGGCAAAGAGCTTACACTCGATATCGAGCCGATCCCGGCATCAAGGGTGTCCTTTCGGTGTGAACATAATCTGTACCATGTTGATGATGAGCTGATCAAGAACAAGGACAATAGCTTATTGCATGTACGAGCTGCGAGAAAAACCGTCAGCTTCCTGGTTACTGAACGTCCCACCTTCGCTAAAGCTATGGTGGGCTAGGTGGAGGATTAAAACTCCCGGATGCTTTCACTCAGATCAAACACATTTGTCCTGCCTTTGAGGTAGGAATGAATGAATGAACTTGCAGCCGCACTCCGGTATCCGCCCGCGCAATGTACCACAACAGGCTTGCCGGTAGGCACTTCGGCTACGCGGTTTCTCAGTTCACCAAGCGGAATCGAAATACTGCCGGGAAAAATCCTGTTCTTCTTCACTTCTGCCTCGTTCCGCACATCAACAACAGTATAATTATCTGCAGATTTCCTGAATGATTCGAGATCAAGTTCGGGCAATGTTTCTTCTCCGTACTGAACAAGGAATGCTTCCCTGATCTGCGATTCATATCCAATTGCTGCAGCTCGTTGGATCAGCCGTTCCAATTGTTCAGATGAAGAAGCAGCGAGATAAAATTTTTCGCCGGGACTGATCATACTGCCCAGCCAGGTTTCAAATCTTTCACCCTCCATCAGGTTGATTGAATGAGGAAGGTGGCCCATTTTGTAGCTCGCTTCATCCCTTGCGTCAATGATCCAGGTCTGCGGATCAAGCCGCGAAATGTCAGCGGGATTCCGGATGGCACTGTTTCTTGGCACTGAATTAACACTCTCGCGGAATGACGGCAGGCCATTTCGGTTCTGTTCCACACTGAAGGGAAAATATGCTGGAACAAAGGGTTGATCAGCCAGCAATTGTTTAACGAATTCTTTTTCGGACAGGCTTTGCAATGACCAGTTGGTTTCTTTTTCCTGCCCGATTGTACTGGACGTTGCGTTGCTTAGCGACTTTCCACACAAAGTTCCGGCTCCATGGGCGGGATACACAATCACATTGTCAGGAAGTGTTGCCAGTTTCGTCCTCAGGCTATGGTACATCTGCACAGCAAGCGATTCACGCGTAGCCGTTAGGTTGCCAGCAGATTCACGTAGGTCGGGCCGGCCGCAGTCGCCGATAAACAGTGTGTCGCCAGTGAAAACGGAATTAGGTTTCCCATCATGTTCAAGTACTATGCAGATGCTGTCCGGTGAGTGACCCGGCGTATGCAGGGAATATAACCGGATCTTGCCGAAAGTAATGTCCACACCTTCATCAAACGCGATAAACGGATACAAAGGTTTTACAAGACTATGTGTGTAGATCGCTGCACCCGTTAGGTTGTGCAGTTCGAGGTGACTGCTGACAAAATCGGCATGTGGATGTGTTTCAATGATGCCGATTATCATCGCATCATTTTCTTTTGCATAATCCAGGTAAGGCTGCGGGTCCCTTGACGGGTCCACCAAAACAATTTTGTTTTCACATTCACTCAGGATCGCATAACTGAACTGCGCGAGCCCTTTGTCCTCCCATTGTCTGATTTTCATACATCATATTTTAATGTGGCAGCTTTTCACGGAACCTGCCATAAATCCATGTTCCTGCTATAGCGCTCAGCAGGGTGACTATTATTACAGTAGCGCCGGTACCTACCTGCGCAAATAGAGGTCCGGGACAGGCACCGGTTACAGCCCAGCCAAGGCCGAAGATCAGGCCGCCATAGATCTGTCCTTTATTGAATACTTTATCTGGAATGACGATAGATTCACCTTCAATCGTCCTGATGTTGAATTTTTTGATCAGCCATACCGATAGAGCGCCAACGGCAACAGCAGAGCCAATTACTCCAAACATGTGAAAACTCTGGAACCGAAACATTTCCTGTATCCGGTACCAGGAGACCACTTCAGATTTCACGAGCAGGATGCCGAACAACATGCCCATTAGCAGGTATTTCAAATTAGTTTTCATGATCAGAGTTTGAGGATATAGGGGAGAATTAAGTTAGCCATGATAATGCCGCCAGCCATGAACGCAACGGTAGCAACCAATGAAGGCCATTGCAGGGTGGATAATCCCATAATTGAATGTCCGGAAGTGCAGCCGCCCGCATAACGGGTGCCGAATCCGACAAGTAAGCCACCGCCAACCATCATCAGGAGACCCCTTAGCGTAAGAAGCTGATGCCAGTTGAATAATTGAGATGGTACCAACGTGTCATTGGTCGTAATGCCATAGCTATTGAGCTCTGCTGCCAGGGCAGGATTTACGCTGACAGGGTGGCTATTAGACAACCAAACAGAAACAATAACGCCGCCAAGCAGGATGCCAGCCACAAAAAAGAGGTTCCAGATTTCTTTTTTCCAGTTGTATTGAAAAAAAGGGATGTCGCCGGGAACGCAGGCTGCACAAACCTGCCGAAGTGTCGACGAAATACCAAATCGCTTATTTCCGGTAATAAGCAGGGCGGGTACGGTTAAGCCGATCAGAGGGCCGGCTATATACCAGGGCCAGGGTTGAGAAAGAAAATCTATCATAACTAATCAGTGTGTCGTAAAGAGTTCATGCGCCAGGATATATATACCCATGGACAAAACAAAGAAACCAAAACCTTTTTTGAGGCTTTCACCGGAGATGCGTGCGGACAACAGGTTGCCGGAAATGATACCAAATACAGCCAGCAGGGTGATGCTGATCAGCAGTTTCCAGTCAAAATCATTGCCTGCAAGATCTCCTGCAAAACCCGCCAGTGAAGAAATGGCGATAATGGACAATGATGTCCCGATCGCAGTTTTCACTGGCAGCTTAAGGATCATTACCAAAGCCGGGATCAGTAAAAAACCTCCACCAGCTCCGAGCAGCCCGGTAACTAGCCCAATCGCAGCGCCATAAAAGACCAGCATGTTAACATGCATCTCCCGGTTTCTGTTCGCAGCAGTTTTTTTATCATTTATAAGTAAAACAGAAGCATAGATCATGAGCAACGCAAACAGCACCATAAAGAGACATGCCTTTGAAATGCTAATGCCGGAAATATTGATCTGTGCCGGGATTAAAGGGAGCAAAAACCTGCGTACCAGAAGAACTGTAACCAGTGACGATATTCCAAATGTCAGTACTGTTCTGGTGTGAACCTGCCCGAGATAATAATTTTTTATCGCACCGGCCAGGCTTGTTGTGCCAACGATAAACAATGAATATGATGTTGCAAGTACAGGATCTACATGGAAAAGATAGACAAGAACAGGAACAGTCAGGATTGACCCGCCACCGCCGATAAGTCCAAGCGATAATCCGATCAGGGCTGCAGCAAAGAATCCTACGATTTCCATCTTAAAAATTCAATTCAAAACGCAAAAGTATAAAGGATTCCCGTCTACATTTCTACTAGGAAGATAGTGTTTAAGGGAAATGAATCCTTACCCATTGATCCATCGTTTAAAAGCAGCAGCATTTTCCTGGCTGATTATGATCTTTTCATCCGGGTGCACTACCATCTCAACACTGATATTGCTGTGCGGAAGACTTCTGAAACTTTTTATATAGTTGACATTTATGATGTATTGCCTGTTCGCCCGGTAAAATAGATCCGGCGAAAGTTCATGTTCGAGTTCGCGCAGGTTTTTTTTCTCCGTAATGTATTTGTGATTTTCGCGATCGTACAGAAAGATGATTTTGTAGGCCGAATAAAAACAAACTACGTCCTCAAGCCGGACAGTCTGGTATTCTCGTCCCTTTTTAACAACTACCCGGTTACGCTGAAAAGGTTTGTCATCCGAAAGGTGGATAATTTTCATGACCTGCGTTTTAGTAGTGAGTCAGATAAAATACGGTTTCAGGGGGTCTGTTTACGGGTTCAGGATTTTACTGCAAGTTAAACAACAGCAATTAGAAAAAACAGCCTGTCTAAAACAAGAGATTTGTTATCAGCGGAAGTAATAGACGTGGAAAGGTTATTAGCTAGATAAGTTTTAAAACACTGCTTATGAAAAAATTGCTATGCACGCTGCCTTTAATCCTCTTTTTCTCCCTCATTACCCTGGCCCAGACAAAAGTGACTGGTAAGGTCACCGATAACAAGGATGGCGCCCCCCTTTCGGGTGTTACTGTCCAGGCTAAAGGCGCAAACCTGGCGGTGCAGACCGGGCCCGACGGAACGTTCAGCATTGATCTTCCTTCCGGAGCCAGGATCCTGGTATTTTCATTTGTCGGTTATGCGAAAATGGAAGTAACCGTCGATGCCAGTAATGAAGTGGCGGTTGCCCTGACCGCGGACGACAAGAAGCTCGATGAAGTTGTCGTCGTAGCATATGGCCAGTCGGACCGGCGCAAACTTACAGGTGCCGTTGCGAAGGTTGACGGTAAGGAATTTGAAATGGTTCCGATGGCTTCTGTTGACGCGATGCTGCAGGGCAAGGTTGCTGGGTTGCAGTCAACGGCGGTCTCAGGTCAGCCGGGCGGCTTGCAACAGGTGAGAATAAGGGGCATCGGATCTATAAACGCTTCCTCAGCTCCCTTATATGTAATCGACGGCGTGCCGGTAAACTCTGGTGATTTCACCCGGAATACCACCACAGCCAACGCGCTAGCAGGCCTTAATCCAAATGATATCGATAATATCTCAGTTTTGAAAGATGCATCCGCGGCTTCCCTTTATGGCTCGCGGGCGGCAAACGGTGTTATACTCATTACTACGAAAAAAGGGAAGGCTGGCAAAACCAGGATAAGTTTCGATGCAGAAGGCGGTATAAGTGATGTTTCCTACATCAACGATCTTTCCCGGCCATTAAATAGTGACCAGTTCTTCGAGCTGACCAAAGAAGGATTGGTAAACGCCGGTCTCAGTGACAGCCAGGCTGAAGGTTATATGAATGCAGTAATGGGAGCAGACCAGGGTTACGATACGGACTGGTTCGATGAAGTGACTCGTAAGGGAGTAACCCAGCAGTATAACCTATCGGTTTCGGGTGGACAGGAAAAGACCACTTTTTATTTATCCGGCGGATACTTCAAACAGGAAGGTGTGGTAATCGAATCCGATTTCCGGCGGTTTAGTGCCAATTTCAATATCAAGCATGCCATCAGTAACCGCATCGCAATCGGCCTGAACCTGAACGGTTCACATTCGGACCAGAATACGCCGTCGCAGGCGGGTAACTTCCGGAACCCGGTTATTGCTGCATACTTTCTAACCCCATGGCAACATCCGTACAATGACGACGGCAGCTTCAATATCGACGACAATGAATTTCCACAGATTTATAACCCGGTTGCCCTGGTCAATTATGATGATCAGCAAAGCAATAACACGAAAGTGTTGGGGTCTGTCTTTGGTGAATTCAACATCCTCAAAAACCTCAGGTTTACTACCAAATTTGGTGTTGACTACTTTAACATAGAAGAAAAAACCTATTATAACCCCTTCTTTGGTGATGGTGTGACCCGCGGCGGTGATTTCTACAATTACTACACCCGCGTGTTCAACTGGGTCTGGACCAATACCCTTGACTATCACCATAACTTTGATGAAGACGGTGATTTCAGTGCAGACCTGAAAGTTGGCTACGAAGCGCAGAAATCAAAGGAGTACAACATCAATGCCTATGGCTCCCAGGTGCCATTGCTGACCAGCCTCACGTTGCCTCCGACAAGTTCACCCAAAGACGCACAGGGATCCGGATCGGATTATTCCTTTGAATCTATTTTTTCCAACCTGCAGTTCAATTACAAAGACAAATACTTTCTTTCCGGAAGTCTGCGTCGTGATGAATCATCCCGATTCGGAAGTAATAACCGTGCAGGTACATTCTGGTCTGTCGGTGCCTCATGGAACATAGACAGGGAAGGGTTCTTCCCTGACACCAAAATCGTTTCCGCGCTGAAGCTCAGGGCTTCTTATGGAGTAAACGGTAACGCCGCAATCGGCAATTATGCCTGGAGACCGCTGTATGGTTTCGGGGCCGACTATACGCAGTTGCCCGGAAGCGCCCCGGCAAGTGTTGGCAACCTTGACCTGACCTGGGAACAGAACAAACCCTTCGATGTGGGTATTGACCTGGGATTGCTCGACAACCGGGTAACGATAATAGCAGACTACTATATCAGGAAAACTGACAAACTGTTGCAAAATGTGCCGTTGTCGCTTACATCCGGACTTACATCTTACCTGGACAACATCGGTTCCATGGAGAACAAGGGATTTGAAATTACCGTGAATGCCACGCCTATCGTGAACAAGTCATTCCGCTGGGATGTTGGGGTGAATTTTTCCTGGAACAAGAACAAGGTGACTGCACTGGACAATGGGGCAGATATCATCAACGGAACAAATCTTATAAGGGTGGGTGAGGATGTTCAAACCGTTTATACTTTCCTTTGGGCAGGTGTGGATGCTGAGACAGGTAGTCCACTCTGGTATACCGATGAAACAAAAAAAGAAACCACATCCGATATCACCCAGGTGGAAAATGCCATTTATGGCTCTGCATCACCAAAAGGATTTGGCGGATTCAATACGCAGCTGAGCTACAAAGGCATTTCCCTTTCCGCCCAGCTCAATTTCCAGTATGGCAACCAGTTGCTTAATAACTGGGGCTTCCTGAATGAAAGTGACGGAGCTTTCTTCCCGCTTAACCAGAATCGCAAGGAATTTGAGCAGCGCTGGCAGCGGCCAGGCGACAGGACAAATGTTCCGCAGTATGTTGCTGGCAATTCCACCAATTCAAACTTCACTTCCAGCCGATATTTCTATAAGGGAGATTACCTGCGGTTGCGTGACCTGACACTATCGTACCAGTTCCCAGCCAATATGGTAAAATCATGGCGAATGGAAGGGCTCCGGGTTTACCTGCGCGGTACGAACCTTTGGACTCACGCATTCGATGACAACATCACCTTTGATCCTGAACAGCCTGTGAATGGCGTTAACGATCTTCAGATGCTGTTGCAGCGCACATTTTCATTTGGACTGAACCTGGATTTCTAACCCATAAACATTGGAATTATGCAAAAGAAGACAGTTACGGCACTATTGACAGTACTCGTGCTTTTTACTGCTTGCAGCAAGGATTTCCTCGATCTGACTCCGCCCAATGCAGTTCCGTTGAACGAAGCCATAGTTGATGAAAACAGTATGCAAACCGCGGTTAACGGGATGTACAGCGGACTTCGCGCGATAGACTTATTCGGGCGTTCGATTCCCATTGATGGAGACCTGCTGGCAGACAACATTTACCTGTCGCCCCAGAATTCAAACCGTTATATTCCCGAGTACACGTATACCTATATTGAAACCAATGGCGTGGTGAATAATATGTGGGCAGGTGGCTATAATGTTATTCTCCGGGCCAATAATATCATCAACGCAGATATTCCTTCCAATGAGGTCGTTGACCAGTTGAAAGGAGAAGCGCGTACGATCCGTGCCCTTTGTTATTTTGAGCTCGTGAAGTTTTTCGCTCCTCATTACGGGGTTAATCCGAATGCCGATGGTGTACCACTTGTTCTGCAATACGATCCGAACCTGAAACCGGCCCGCAATACCGTTGCTGAAGTGTATAACCAGATAGAAGCCGACCTGCTTGCCGCTTATGAATTGCTGACCCAGGAGAAGGGTTCCGCATATGTGAGTAAGTATGTAGCAGCGTCTCTGCTGGCAAGAATGTATCAGTTCAAGGGCGATTGGGAAAATGCCCTGAATTGGTCGCTTGATGTGCTGCAGAATGGGAATTACGGGGTTGCGCCGGGCGGCTCCCTGTTAAGCTATTGGGCTAATCCTGCTTCCGTTTCAAACAGGCTGGAAACCATTTTTGAAATCGATTTTGACGTGATCGGAAACAATGGAACCGATGATCTCGCGTATTTCTATGCCCAGGAAGGATATGGGGATGCGCTGGCAACAGACGATCTCTACAACCTGTACAGTGAAACAGATGTCCGCCGCGAGTTAATCATTCCCGGGAGTCGTGCAGGTATAGATGTATGGGTAGTGAACAAGTATCCGAATACTACAAACCCCAATGATAAGGACAACATAAAAGTCATTCGTTTTGCAGAGGTAGTGTACATCCTCATTGAAGCCCTGTACAGGCTTGGCGATGAAGCAAACGCTGTGTCGCTACTCAACCAGCTTACACAATTGCGGGACTTTGATTTTCCTGGTTATACATCTACCGGCGCGCAGCTGCTGGAAGACATCTATACAGAACGTCGTAAGGAACTCGCGTTTGAGGGGCACCGTTACTGGGATCTTGTCCGCCTCGGTCGTGCAGTGGTGCGTGACAATTCAACCGGCAATTACCAGCCATTCGTGCCGCTTGAGTTGCCTGTATCCAGCCCGCGGCGAATTTACCCGATACCAAAGGCTGAACTGAATGTAAACAGCAACGTGGAACAGAACGAAGGCTATTAACCGGTTATACCGGTGTCATGGATCGGATTTTGCCCCGAAATAGCGGAACCGGCTCAATTCGACCACTGTTTTCGTAGAAAAAATGTAAAATTTACCATACTTCGGCTTGTAGAATAAAATGGGCAAAGAATTTGCAGTCCTGCTATTCTAACTATATAAGCCGTATGAAACCGTACATCCTGGTTGTTTCTTTGGTTCTTTTGCTCGCCTGTCGGGACAAATCTGCCCGTACGTCAGCAAATCAACCCCTGAGCAATGAGGAATTGTTTGATACGTACCGGAAATCGGTTGTGCTCATCCAGAATAAAAGCTATTACCGTATCAGGTTCGCAGGCGGTGTCAGGATGTATTGCACGGAGATCAACAGCAATGGCCATATGTACCTCAGTGAAAATGAGGACAGGATCAGGAAGGAAGCCGAAATAAATTATGGAACAGGCTTTTTCGTCAATGAAAGAGGCGTGATTGCCACCAATCTTCATGTTCTGGCGCCCATCGACAGGCTCCTCGAGGAAATGGATTTCAAAAACAGCGTGTCAAGGGCCCTGAAAAACTGGTCCGAAAATGAAGACCGCAAACTGAGTGTCGCTGCCCACCGTCTTGCAAAAACAGTGAAACATGACAGCCTTCCCGGGCGGGCTGTTTCCTCCACTCATCTCGATACTTCCCGTCATAAACATTTCGAGCCGCATTTCAACGGTTATAAATTCGATTCAGTAAACCGGCTGAAAGTAAGCGTGGATTCTATTTTATCGCAGGCCCGTCTGGTGAAGGCATTGCTTACACAGGACTTTACCATTGAGCTGGTGACCGCCGACCTGGATATTTACCTCGACGGAGCCACATCCAATGAGGATGCATATGCCTGCCGGGTCATTGCACTGAGCCAGGATAAAAACATCGATCTCGCTTTGATTCAAACCGCAGGTCACGAAGTACCGGAAGAGGCTGGGCCAATCGCTGAGCCGATCTATCTTTTTGATACAATCAAGGTGACCACGCCGCTATATCTGATCGGTTATAACTATGGACCGGAAATCGCAAAAACCGCAGCCGGTCTGAAGGTCCAGTTCACCCGTGGTGAAGTGTCGCAGGAGAGCGACCAGTATCGCGTATTGTATACCATTCCCGCACTTACCGGAAGCAGCGGAAGTCCCGTTTTTGACCAGTTCGGCAGACTCGTTGCCATCAACTACAAGGGCTACAATACAAAAGAGAATTTCAATTACGGTATTCACGCAGGTCAACTCAGGAAACTACTGCGCAGCGAAAAAAAGCTTAGCCTTCCCCTCTGATTTTCACATGTTCGTGTGATTCTCTCCCGTCTTATTTCAAAATATCTTGCGGCCCTAAACTTTATGCTATGAATATTTTCATGCAACGGACGGGAGTCCTGGTTGTCGCATTCTTCTGCCTGCTTTTTATGGCCTGTAGCAAAGACAGCCAGGCTCCGGTTCATGTTAACCAGGATCCGGAAATCACTCCTGTCGGACAACCCGTTGGCGAGATAAAATCAGTTACCATTGACGTTAACGGCGGAGAGCTCCAGACTGCCGACGGAGCAATTACCGTCCTCGTTCCCCAGGGTGCAGTAAACGCCCCCGTTCAATTGCAGGTGCAGCAGGTAACGAACAACTGTTCTGCCGGCTTAGGCAAAACTTTCAGGCTGCTACCGCATGGCACCCAATTCCTGAAGCCGGTTACAATAAAGATTTCTTATGGTGCATTTACTGACAGCATAGCTGCTATAGATGCGCTGGGTATAGCTTACCAGTCGGACAACGGTGTATGGAAGATGATCGGGAATAAAACCATCGATAAGGTCAATAAGGCAGTAAGTATAACTACCTCGCATTTCAGTGACTGGACCCTGATAACCTGGCTAAAGATTAAGCCGGTTTCATCGATCATAGGAGTTGGTGAAAAGCAGCAGCTGCAGGTGCTGAACTATTTTCCGCTGAATGAAAATGATGATCTCCTGGCCCCGCTTACGTCAGCTGATAACAGTGAACTGCCCCTCGGCAGAGGTGTTGCCGTTCCCGATAATTTCGTTAAGAGCTGGAGTCTTGCTGGCGTTGGTACGTTGAAAGGTAACGGCGGACTTGCAACCTACACAGCCCCGGCGTCAGTGAATGGTTATGCAGAAGTTACCGCAACGGCAACGATGGCCAGTGACAATCACCAGTTATTATTGCTCGCGCATATCCGTGTGCTTGGGGACGGAATGACATTCAGGATAAATGGAGGGGAGTGGGTTACGCTGGAAGGAGGCGCGTCTAAGCTGGACGCGACACAGTCAGGTGTTTCCGGCACTGGAGATAATATGTCACTGGCCATTATCTGGCCTGGCGGCGAAGGCTCATTCGGTTGGAATCACGAAACAAATGTTTCCGCCACAGCTCTTGCATATAGTCCCGATGGTGGCGCTAGTACAGTTGCAGCGTTTTATGAGAATTCCCTGGAAGAAATGGTGCCGAGCGGAGGCAGCGTTAAGATCACGAAATGGGCTAACGTTGGTGAATATGTGACAGGAACATTTTCCGCGAGTCCTGCCGGCAAATTCTCGGTAGCAACAGGTAAGCAAACTGGTACGGTTACAATAGATGGTTATTTCAGGTTGAAGCGGGTGATCTGACGGAAATTTCTTATTTTAAAAGTTGCAACCGCGCCTTTGCAAAACGCCCTCGTCCCCCTGCCGAAGATTTCTTTGAACCATTCAAACCAATACTATGGCCATTAATTTCCTCGATGCAGAGACAACAACTCTTTCCAAAGGACTGATGAAAAATGTAAGCACCGACGGCAGTGAATCAACATTACGTGGACTTACAGATATTACTACTTCAAAAGACATCAGCGGAGTCGAGTTGCGCATGCTCGCTCCGCTGATAAAAGCTAATAACACGCCGAAAGTGTGGCCTTTTCCAGGCTTCGCAAGGTTGTATGCACTTACGATCGTGATTAGCGATGTAACTAATCAACTGGTCGGCAATATTGATCTGAAAGGCTTTCCCAGGATCGGCGACCAGGAACACCTTCCTATTAACAAGACGATATTTTACTACCAGATGGGTGAAACCACCGGTACAGTGGCACCAAGCCAGATTCACGTACTCACAACTGTTATAAAAAGCAAACAGGACCTTCGTGATGCGTCGAAGATCCTTGGGGACGTCAAAAACGATTCGGATTATAAGAGCCTGGTCGGTACACTTAAAGACATCGCAAAAGGTGCTACGAATTTTAGCCCGGTAACCGATATCATCGTGGAAGTTGCCGGCATTGTCGGAAAGTATCTCGGGAAGGTCGAGGATAAAGCACTCGGCACTGTGATCAACAGCTATACGACACTGTATGGCGATTTTGACAAGCTGGGTATCAATAAGCTGACATATCCGACGAGAAATGTAGATTTTAATTTTGAACTCATCGTTCGCGATAAGTCAGCGCCAAAAGCACAGCAGGCAGATGTGGAAGAAAGAAGCTTGCCTGAGGTTTCCATTGATGAAGCAGAAAAAGTGGAAGTGGATATGCAGCCACTTTGATGTAACTTTAATACAGACCTATCAAAACCAGTAGTATGGCTGATCTCCACGTTCCGGCCACGATTCAGCGTTTTGGTCAGACAGCCCGAAGGGATGCCTGGTGGGTCAGGCCTTTGGTTGTTTTTACCGTTCTTTCCGCTTTTGTGATCTATGCAACCTGGGCTGCTTTGCAGGGCGTGAATTATCATTACGGGTCGTACCTGTCACCATTATACTCACCCGAATTGTTTGGGAAGTCGTCGCATGCATGGTTTGGTCCGCTTCCTGAAAGCTGGCCTGCTTTTCTTCCGACATCACCGGCCCTTTTCATTTTGTGGGCGCCAGGACTATTCCGTCTTACCTGTTATTACTACCGCGGACAATATTACCGCGCATTCGCTGCCGATCCGCCGTCCTGCGCAGTAGGTGAACCTTCCCGAAAGTATTCCGGAGAAAGGAAGTTTCCACTTGTTCTACAGAACCTCCACAGGTATTTCCTGTACATAGCACTTTTTTTTCTCCTGATCCTGCTGTATGATGTATGGAAAGCAATGTGGTTCAACGACGCCGAAACCGGGCATGAAAGGTTCGGGGTGGGTGTTGGAACTATTGTGTTGGCTGTAAATGTTGTGCTGCTGGGCGGCTATACTTTCGGATGCCACTCCTTAAGGCACCTGGCAGGGGGCATAAAGGATAGGCTTTCCGGCAGGCCAATAAGGAGGCGCATGTACATGTGCGTTAGTTGCTTTAACCGGCGTCATATGGTATGGGCATGGCTGAGCCTGGTGTGGGTGGCATTCTCGGATCTGTATGTCCGGTTATGTGCAACCGGCATGCTGACTGACTGGAAAATTCTCTTATGATCGGATATGACGAATGGCATTATGACGTGCTGGTGATTGGAGCAGGTGGCGCCGGCCTGCGTGCAGCAATTGAAGCTTCAGCAACCGGTGCAAGGGTAGGGGTGATCTGCAAGTCGCTCCTGGGCAAAGCACATACCGTAATGGCTGAAGGGGGCATTGCTGCCGCGCTGAGCAATGTGGATGAGAGAGACAACTGGCAGGTCCATTTCACCGATACCATGCGGGGAGGGCAGTATATCAATAACTGGCGAATGGCCGAGCTCCATGCCCGTGAAGCACCAAAATGCGTACATGAACTTGAATCCTGGGGTGCATTGTTTGACCGGACTGAAGATGGGCGGATCCTGCAACGGAATTTTGGTGGACATAAATATCCCAGGCTGGCCCATGTAGGCGACCGTACCGGGCTGGAAATGATAAGGACGCTCCAGGATCATGGTATTCACATGGGGATGGAAGTGCATATGGAATGCACGATCATCAGCCTGCTGAAAGATGAGGGCCGGATCGCCGGCGCTTTTGGGTACGACAGGCAAAGGGGTGGGTTCATTTTGTTTCATGCCCCCGCAGTTATCCTGGCCACTGGCGGTGTGGGCCGTGCATACAGGATTACGAGCAACAGTTGGGAATATAGCGGTGACGGACACGCGCTCGCATACCAGGCGGGCGCAGCGCTGGTAGATATGGAATTTCTGCAGTTTCATCCGACCGGTATGGTCTGGCCACCAGGTGTGCAGGGTATCCTGGTGACGGAGGGTGTTCGCGGCGAAGGTGGGATTCTGCTGAATAATAAGAATGAAAGATTCATGTTCAACGACATCCCGCCGTTGTACCGTAACCAGACTGCAGATTCGCCCGAAGAGGGCTGGCGTTATACACAGGGTGATAGGGATGCAAGGAGGCCGCCTGAGCTGCTTACGCGGGATCATGTAGCCAGGTGCATTGTGAGAGAGATCCGGGAGGGCAGGGGTAGTCCGCATAAAGGTGTATACCTCGATATCAGCTGGATCAGAGAAAAAATGCCTGATGCCCCAGGCTTTATCCGTCGGAAACTGCCGGGGATGTATCACCAGTTCAAAAAACTGGCAGGCATCGATATCACGAAAGAACCCATGGAAGTCGGACCTACAACACATTACATGATGGGAGGTGTAATGGTAGATGCAGATACACAAATGAGCACAATCCCAGGTTTGTTTGCGGCAGGTGAATGTGCGGCAGGACTGCATGGGGCAAACAGGCTGGGTGGGAATTCCCTATCCGATCTGCTGGTATTCGGCAAACGGGCCGGGTTATACGCAGCAGAATTCGCATCGCAGAACAAGGCAGGTAAAACTGATGATGTTAATATCCAGTCGCTTGCAGACGATGCAGTAAGTTTTTTTAGACAGGCAGACGGAGAGAATCCCTATGCAGTGATGACCGCTTTACAGGAAATGATGCAGGACTTTGCAGGCATTGTCAGAACTGAAAGCGAATTGTTACAGGCCAAAGAATCATTGATTCAGTTCAGGCAGCGTGCACGGAAAGTGAGGGTAGAGGGCAATCGGGAGTATAACAACGCCTGGCATACTGCACTCGACCTGCAACACATGATAATCGTGTCGGAGGCGATAACACTTGCGGCGATTTACCGGAAAGAGAGCCGGGGAGCTCACTTCCGGATTGACTATCCCGATCCCGACCCTGTTAACGGAAAAATGAACCAGGTAATCCGTAAAGGCAGTGACGGCAGGATGCACGTCGAATCCATTCCCCTGAAACCGGTAAGGCCCGATCTGCAGCAACTGATAGATGAAATGAAATGATCATGAATGCAGAATTTCAAATCTGGCGCGGAGGCAAAGATTCTGCCGGTCGCTTTGAATCTTATTCGATCGAAACGACGGAGGGAATGGTTGTCCTGGATGCGGTACATCACATTCAGAGCAACCAGGCACCTGACCTTGCAGTAAGGTGGAATTGCAAGGCGGGTAAATGCGGATCATGTTCTGCTGAGATTAACGGAACGCCAAAGCTGATGTGTATGACGAGGCTGAGTGAACTGCCAGTGGGGCAACCGGTAACCATAGCGCCATTGAAAGCATTTCCATTGATACGGGACCTGGTTACCGATGTTTCCTGGAATTTCAGGGTGAAGAAAAAGATTCCGCCCTTCAGGCCCCGCAAGCCTGATGCACCCGATGGAACCTGGCGAATCGCCCAGGAAGATATTGACCGGGTACAGGAATTCCGCAAATGCATAGAGTGCTTTTTGTGCCAGGATGTTTGTCACGTGCTTCGTGATCACCAGCAATTTGAATCCTTTTCTGGTCCAAGGTATATGGTTTACCTGGCTGCACTTGAAATGCATCCGCTGGACGTGGAAGACCGTATTCCCCTCATTAAAAAAGAAAACGGCATTGGCCTCTGTAATATAACCAAATGTTGTACTGCTGTTTGTCCCGAAGAAATCAGGATCACAGATAACGCGATCATTCCACTGAAAGAAAGAGTGGTCGACAGATTCTATGATCCCATCCGGAAACTTTTCAATTTATTCAAATGACAACGATGTTTCAACTCAAGCGGATTTCAAAGGATGGAATTCCTAATGCGCTACAAAAAGCGGAACGCTATCGCCTGTTGAACCAGCCCTGGCTGGCTGAAAGTATTTGCAGCGACGTACTCGAAGTGGAGCCGGGCAACGAAGATGCGATTGTGGTACTGATTCTCGCCATCACTGACCAGTTCGGTATCAATACTGCATTTGACCTGAATAAAGCCAGGCAACTCGTGAACCAGTTGAAAGACGAATACGATCGTCATTATTACCAGGGAATAATTGCTGAAAGGCAGGGCATTGCTGCACTCACGATGGGGCGGACAAATGATCCCTTTAGCGCTTACGAGTGGCTGGTAGAAGCGCAGTCCCACTACGAAAGGGCCGAAGGCCATCGTCCCCAGGGTAATTGTGATGCCATTCTCCGCTGGAACACCTGTGCCCGGCTCATCATGGACCGTCATCTCGAGCCGCGCCAGGAAGACCTTGCTGAACTGCCGCTTGAATAACCACCCGTCGGGTGCCACCCGTCGGGAGAAAAACGGGAAAAACACCCTGTCGTCAAGCGTTAAAGAACGATAATTTGTAGCAGCATGAAGCCGGCTAACCTTGTTATACGTGGCCAGAAACTGGAGAATCCAGTGGTCACAGATTCACCTGACCAGTTGCAATTGGAGGAAGTGTATGTGCTTTCCGCTGCGACGCGGGGAGTGGAGGAGTCTCATATCCTGCGCATTGACGAAAGTAAGGTGGCGGAATTTGTTTTTGATGATAAAACAAGCTGGCTGACCGGAACTGAAGGATTGGAAGAACTGTTTCCGGAGATCGCGATAAAAAAACGGGCCGATGAGCCTTTTGAAATCCCTGCAACACTGGCAAACACAAGTGAGCAAAGGGGAATAGCCGATATCGCTATCACGATGGTCAGGATCTTTTCGAAGAAAAAGCTTGGCAAGGGCGTTCGGCGCCTTGCAGAAGAATTCGAACAAAAGAACCTTGACAGTAAGGTCGGTCTTTACCGGGTAGACAGTAACTTCCAATTGCAGTCACTTAATCCTTTTGACCAGGGAAAACCATACCTGCTGTTCCTGCATGGCACAGCTTCATCCACAGCAGGGTCTTTCGCGGGCATGAAAGGAACAGAGCTCTGGCGATTCATCTGCCAGTCGTATGGCGACAATATCCTTGCCTTCCAGCATGAAAGCATAACGAAAAGTCCGCTGCAGAATGTCCGGGACCTTATTAGCCTGCTGCCACACGACATTACACTACATATCATCAGTCATTCACGGGGTGGACTTATCGGAGACGTGCTCGTTCGCTTTTCCGGTAACAACGTGCAGTCACGCGGATTTTCGCAGGAGGAACTGTCCGTGTTGAAAAAAGCCAGGCGTAATGACGACATCCAATGCATTGCTGAAATAGAAAAAAATCTTTCCGGGAAGAATTTCATCATTGAAAAGTTTATCCGGGTGGCATGTCCTGCCGGCGGAACAATTCTTGCCTCAGGGAGACTGGATATCTATTTCAATATCATAGCGAACCTGACGGGCCTGGTGACCGGGCTGATGGGTACACCGGTATACCTTGCCATGAAGAATCTCATTGCAGGGGTAATTGACACAAAAGATGATCCTGAAGTATTGAGTGGAATTGAGGCAATGAATCCTGAATCGCCTTTCATTAAAATCCTGAATAATCAGTCTGTTGCTGCCACGGTAGAGAGCGCGTTGACTGTCGTATCAGGAAATTGTGGTGTGAACTTCAGCCTGAGGGCATTAAAAATAATCGCAGTCCGGCTCTTTTTTCTCGAATCCAATGACCTGGTTGTGAATAGCCGCTCCATGTACCTTGGAGCGAAAAGGAAAGGAAAGATCCAATATTTTTATGATGATTCCGACGACGTAGATCACTTCCATTATTTTTCAAACCGCAAGACCGGCAATGCCATCCAGCTTGCATTACAGGCAGGAGCGGGTGCAAGTGTGCCCGGGTTTACATCCGCAGAGCAGCTGTCTTCGGATATTGCTTCCCGTAATGCAATCCTTCATCCTGAAAGCGGTGAATTAAAGTCAGGCCAGATCACAGGTAAACGCCCGATTGTAGTGTTACTTCCAGGCATAATGGGCTCGAATATTGGCCGGGATGATGAACTGATCTGGATCAACTTTGCAGGCTTTGTGCAGGGAGGACTTACCGAACTGAAGCACATGGATCTTTATTCCTCCACATCAGTGGTGAGGACGTCTTATGAGAAATTGAAATTATTCCTGGAACAATACTATGACGTTGAAGCCTGGCACTACGACTGGCGTCAGCAACTTTCGACAATGGCTGAAAAGCTGAATGCCAGGGTTCTTGAACTCCTGCAACATAATCAACCAATCAAGATCATTGGGCATTCCATGGGTGGTGTGCTGGTAAGGGATTTTATTGTAAGTCATCCTGACACCTGGCAAAAGCTAAACCAATCGCGGGGATTCCGTTTATTATTCCTTGGTGCACCTCTCGGTGGGTCCTACCGGATTCCCTACGTGTTGCTTGGCCTCGATCCTATAATCCGAAAGCTCAGTCTGCTCGATTTTCGCCATGATAAACGTCAACTGGTCGAGATGTTTTCGCAGATGGAAGGATTGCTAAGCCTGCTGCCGTTGAATGCTGAACATGATTTTGCGCAAATTGAAACATGGCAACGATTATGCAAAGCAAGCGGCAACGATGATTGGCCGGTTCCATCACCGGGTCTGTTGCAACGATTCCGCGAGCACCGCGAAAAAATAAAACTGGTATTGAAAGACAGTGACTTTGACAATGCTGCGTATATAGCAGGAAAGGATAAGTCAACTCCATCAGGATGTAACCTGGATGATCCCGAAAGCCCTGTTTTCCTGAGTACTGCCGAAGGTGACCAGAGTGTTACCTGGGATAGCGGAATTCCGAAGATCATGGAAGAACGGGGCCAGGTATATTTTGTGGATGTATCGCATGGTTCACTTGCTGCAAATACGCGGCTGTTCAAAGGCATTGCTGACATCCTTGAACTGGGAAGCACTGACCTGTTCAGCAAAAAGAGACCTGCAGTTCGTACCGACGCTAAAGTGTTCAAGACGCCCGATGTGTATGATTTCGATCTTTCGGTAAGGGGACTGGAAAATACAATTCTAGGATTGGGAGAAGAAACAAGAATGGAGATCGGGGAAACGCCGCTGCAGGTGTTCGTCAGCAATGGCGACCTGGGTTTTGCTTCGTTCCCGGTTATCGCTGGTCATTTCCTGAATGACGGAATCCTTAATGGTGAACGGGCGATCGATTATTACCTGAAATGGGCGCTTACAGAAAGGCATCAGCTCGGACTCTACCCGGGTGAAATCGGCACCTGTGAAATCCTGCTTACTAAAGATTCAACCTTTAAGGGAGGAATTATCATCGGGCTTGGCCACCTGGGTTCACTGACGGCATACCAGCTTTCAAGGTCAGTGGAATCGGCAACGCTCAAATACCTGCTCGATTTAAGGAACAATGATACTCGCAAGGAATCAAGGCCAGGCATCGGTCTTTCAACACTGGCGATAGGTTGCGGCTATGGCGGTCTCAGTGTCGAGAGCTCCTTACGGGCAGTACTGCAGGGAATCCAGAATGCAAATAATAAAATGAAACAGTTGCATGCCGAAAATGCACCAGCTATTGATACGGTGGAAGTAGTGGAACAATATGAGGACAAAGCGTTGGATTGTTTTTACGCACTGAATGCCATCGAAAAAGAAGAGGACCAGACTCTTAATATCATCACCACCAAAAAGAAATACAAAACGATTTTCGGATCGAGGAGGCGCCTTCCTACTGACAATAATGAAGAGTGGTGGACACGGATCCACGTGCAACCAAAGGAACAGGGCCTTCGTTTCAATATTTCGACAGGTGGGGCAAGGGAGGAACAGCGTGACCTGCTGACTAGCAGGGAGATCATCCAGGAACTGGTTGAGGAGTTTTCAATCAACAACCGATGGACGGTGAAACTTGCGAAAACTATTTTTGAGTTGCTGGTTCCGAATGATTTCAAGGAGCAGCTGAAAAAGAAAAGCAACATCGCGTGGATCGTTGACAAAGACACCGCATCATATCCGTGGGAGCTGTTGCAGGACAGCCTCAATAATGCCAGGCCACTATCCATTAACGCTGGCATGGTTAGGCAACTTGCCACACAGGACTACAGGATAAGCAGCACTATCGTTGCAAAGAACAATGCACTTGTTATCGCCGATCCCGAACTCGGTGGATTTGTGGGGCAACTCCCGGGGGCGCTGAAGGAAGGCGAAAAGGTGGGCGTGATTCTGAAAGAGAATGGATTTGAGACTACAAGCATACTTCGGGGTCACCACAGTGAGATCATCCAGGGATTGTTCAGCAATGAGTATAAGATCATTCACCTGGCAGGGCATGGTGTGTTCAATGAAAAAGAACCTGATAGGTCAGGCATGGTAATCGGCAAAAACGTCTTTCTAAAAACCCGTGATGTCGCGCAGATGAGCACCTTGCCTGAATTGGTATTCGTCAACTGCTGTTATCTCGGGCAAATGAACACCATAGCGGAAGAGTTTTACCAGAAGCGATACAGGCTTGCGGCAAATATCGGGACACAGCTGATCGAAAATGGAGTAAAGGCCGTGATTGTTGCGGGATGGGCTGTGGACGACCAGGCTGCGCTGGAATTCACTGAGGTATTTTATGAATGCATGTTTGATGGTTATCCATTTGGCAAGGCAGTGCAGAGGGCCAGGGAAGTTGTCTACAATAAATATCCCAGGACGAATACCTGGGGGGCTTACCAGTGTTACGGGGATCAGTATTACCAGCTGCAACGAAAAGCGAGGAGGCAGAAAAAGAAGGATTATGTAATTGCGATCGAAGCTGAGATTGAATTGAATAATCTGTTGAATAAAACAGAAATACCTGGTTATTCTCCCGAGATGCTGGAAAAGGAACTGGAAATAATTACTGAAGCGGTAGACCGCTCAGGAATCCGCAACGGCATAATTACAGAAAGGGAAGCGCTCATTTACTACTCACTCGGCGACTATGACAAAGCTATTTCCAGATATGAAAGTCTCCTGCCTATGGAAAATGCATCCTTCAGTTTCTCTGCAATGGAGAAGTATTGCAATATGCGGGCACGGCAGGTAGTAGCAAGATTCAGGAAAGGCGGTGCGCAGATTGATGAGCTTAAAGTCCAGATCGATAAAGTTATCCGTGATCTTGAAAATCTTCTCAGTTATGGCGAGACTTCGGAAAGGCTTAGTGTGCTCGGCAGTGCCTACAAGCGCAAGGCAATCCTTGGGAATATGGATGAAAGGCTGGATGCCTGTTCTAAAGCTGCATACTATTATTATACAGCGAGCAATGGCAAATATCAATCACTTTATGCCCTGAGCAACTGGCTGCAGATGGAGTCACTGCTTGTCCTGCATGATAAACGGAAATGGGGCGATGAGGTCCTTTTCACAACAGGCAGCTATCGGTTGCCGGCGTTGTCGGATGCTGTTGCCGGAATTGAAAAGAAGCTGGAACTCCTGGCATCTGGATTCGAAGGCAATATGAATTACTGGGAAATGTCCAATGAAGCCAACCTTAGGCTAAGCCTGCTTTTAATGAACCCGGTCCAATCATTCGACGATGTCATGAATGCGTACATGAAAGTGTGGCAGAATGCAGGATCAAAAGGGCAGAAGACTTCAGAACTTGAACATTTTGAATTCCTTACTGATTCACTGGCCGACAGCTTATCGGAGCGATCCCGGCCGTTATCGGCATGGCTGGAGTCACTGAAACATGCCTGTGTTTCAGTTTAATAAATATTTTCTATCGGCTACATGCAACCGCGCATCGGCAGTTTACATCTATTCATACATAGACAACTGCTTGAAAAATGCAACCTGATGCCATATACCTGAGGGTAGTCCTCCTGTTTTTGCACGCCCTTATCAATTTTATCTTTATTTCCTGGCTTACGGATTTTGACATTACCGGAAGCTGGCTGACCGTAATTGGTTTCGCATTTTTGGTATTGCTGGTCATCGGTACCATTATGGCCCATGTTATCTCCTTCATCAATTATATCAAAACCAAAACCAAATGATCTCTTTTGTTATTTTCCTCCTTGCTCTATTCATTTTGAGTATAGTATTCCAATTGTTCCGCAGGCGGATGTATTTTGATGATGCCGGAAAATTCCGGGCCATTTCAATCTGGCGGCCTGTAGTTGTATTAATCCTTGCCATATTAATCACCATAATTAATCCGATCGACATGGAGCGGATCGATGCGGGGCATGTTGGCATTAAAGTGAGCAATATTGGTGACAATCGTGGTGTAGGTAAAACGGAATACGTTACAGGTTGGGTTTTTTATAACGCGTGGATTTCGCGTATTTATGAGTTTCCAATTCACCAGCAGCACATCGATTTTGAAGAAGCGGATATCGTAACCAGGGGTGGTTTCAGGGCAACGATCAAACCATCATTCAACTATTCCATTAATGCGGGTAATGTTGCGGATATGTTCCAGAACCTTCGCGTGGGTGTGAAGGAGATGGAGCTGGGCTGGCTGAAGAATGCCATTATAGGTTCGGTTAATGATGTGGCGAACAGGTATACTGTTGACTCGATCTTTAATCACCGGGAAGAATTTGAGGCATCAATAGTTAAGGAATGTAATAAGCGCGTATCCCAATGGTTCAATGTTTCTCAATTAAGAACGAACATCATTCCTCCCAAGGAAATTTCCGAAAGTATTGTGGCGAAAACGCGTGCAATCCAGGAAGTACAGGTGGCCGAGAACCAACGACAGGTCGCTATTGCAGAAGCTGAACGAAAGATTGCGGAAGCAAGGGGTGACTCAGCGCAGGCGGTGATCCAGGCATCTGGTCGTGCTGAGGCGATCAAGCGTGAGCAGCTTTCATTGACACCACTTTACATTGAATACGTCAAAATTCAGAAATGGTCAGGACAGGTTCCTACAACTGTTGCGGGTGGGAACAGTGGATTCCTAATACAGCTTCCTAAAGATTAATCATTCATTCTTATTGCGGTAACAACTGGGTAACAGTGTGATTTGAGCTTTGCGACATCAAATCATCCTAAAACCTTTGTTATGAAAATTGCATTGTCCGCATTAGTTGTTATCGTCGCTGTTGTTGCGGCAGCATTTAGTGAACCGGCGTCTTTCACCCTGCAGGTAAAGGCTGAATCCAATGAGGCTTTTATCCTGCAGGTGGAAAATCCCGCAAAGAAAAGACTCTGGCTCACTATCCGGCACAGTGGAACCGGACCGGTAGTTGATACAATGATCTGCAGCCCGGTATTCCGTTGCCGGTATATTATGTCCGATGTGGAAGACGGTAACTACGAGGTGTCTGTTACTGACGGAAAGTTCCAGGCAAGCCGGAACTTTGAACTCGCCACAAAAACTATCGTACGACGCGACCTGGTAGTGAAAGAGTGATCCGGAGATCACAATTTCCTGAACACTACCGTTCCGTTATGACCACCGAATCCGAAGGTGTTGCTCATAGCTACTGAAACAGGCGCCTGAACTGCTTCATTGATTACTATGTTCAGGTTGCCGGAGATAGCGGGATCAATTTCCTCGGTATTGATCGTCGGTGGAATGGTGTTTTCCTGCATGGCCATGAGTGCAATGATGGCTTCAACCGCTCCGGCCGCACCAAGTAAATGTCCTGTTATCGATTTCGTTGCGCTGATAAACATCCCGTTTTTCTGATCCCCTGTCAATGTCGTGATGGCTTTTGTTTCAGACAGATCACCAACCGGAGTCGATGTGGCATGGGGGTTCAGGTAGTTGACATCACTGATGGTTAGACCGGCTTCTTCGAGCGCGAACTTCATCGCCTGGATGGCGCCCAATCCTTCGGGATGCGTAGCCGTCATGTGATATGCATCGGAGGTCATAGAAGCACCAACGACCTCTCCATAAATTTTTGCGCCACGTTTTACTGCGTGATCATAATCTTCAAGCACCAGTGCGCCCGCGCCCTCGGCCATCACGAAACCATCACGATGTAAATCAAAGGGCCTGGATGCATGCCCGGGATCATCGTTCCGGTGAGACATAGCTTTCATTGCGCTGAAGCCACCAAATGAAGCTGGTGTGATAGGCGCTTCAGAACCACCGGTTACGATGATCTTTGCCTTGCCAAGCCTGATATAGTTGAACGCATCCATAATGGCCGTATTGGAAGTTGCGCAAGCAGAAATGGTGGTGTAGTTGATTCCCATGTAGCCATTGCGGATTGAGATCATTCCAGATGACATATTCGGGATGAACTTCGGGATCAGAAACGGACTAAACCTCGGCTGACCGTTGCCCAGCACATATTCCTTAACCTGTTCTTCAAATGTATCCATTCCGCCCTGACCGGAACCCCAGATAACTCCCACATCAAAAGGGTTCATCGACGGGAAGTCGAAACCTGAATCTTTGATTGCCTGGTCAGAGGCAATCAGTGCATATTGCGTAAACAGGTCGGTCCTTTTAATGGTTGTTTTATCGAGATATGCAGCAGCATCAAAGTTTTGAAGCTGATTTGCAAATTGTGTCCTGAAGAGAGAAGCGTCAAACCTAGTGATGGTTGATGCGGTGCGTACACCGTTTACAGTATTGTTCCAGAATGTCCTGATATCACTGCCGGTAGGGGACAAGACGCCCATGCCGGTTATTACCACGCGTTTAAGCATATTGAATTTTTTACTGGGGGTGCAAGTTAGGCTTTTCAAGCAATTTGCCGAGCTTCTGAAGTTGCCTGGTGAAGCTCTCCATCATCCAGTCTTCATGCAGAACCTTTGACGCTGCCATTGCAGCTGCTTCATATTCAGGCATTTCCCCAAGTCCGTAATGTGCTTCCGCCTTATTTACAAGTATCCAGAATTTTTGTTCATTTAACAATTCGCCTTGTTCTTTACTGACAGTATCGGCGCCGCTGGCCATTGTTTCCCTTTTTAGGTTGTTTGCGGCATCTCTGTCACATAGCATCAATACATCCCGGCGAAAGCGGTTTGCCCATACAAGGTCTGCAATCTGTTCCTCACGTGAAGGGTCAAGTGTAGACGAAAGAGAACGGCAGTGCAAAAGGTATGCGAGGTTAACCCCATTATGCCGGTTGTGCAGCAGGTAATATCCCCGTTGATAGTAAAGGATGGCATTTTCAAGGTGCGCGTCACCCTGTCCTTCTTCATACAGGTGTTTTTCTATAGACCCTGCCATGGCAACCGTTTCCGGGTCATTGGTGCGACCCAGGTCTATTTTGCTGAGAAGGTTCAGTGCAGCTTTCAACGCACTGATATAATCCGGCCTTGCAGCTTTGTAAGTGGCAAGTGCAAGCCGTTGGATCAGGTAGGTGTTATGAGAATTCTCATTTAAGTCAATTTCTTTATCCGACAATCGAAGGGCGGTGTCGAAGAATGATTTAGCGGCATCGAAATCTTTTTGTTTCAATGCAAGTTCACCTTCCCTGGTCAAAGTTGCCAGCGAGCTGTTGCTGCTATCGTTCGCTGTCTCTTCGACGTCAGAACCGGCAGTAATCGCCGCATCGATCTCTTCCACAACCATTCTTGCCTGCTCCTGCAATGATGGAGGTACAAGACCGTTCAGCAGCGTATATACGGGACTGTCAGTATTGGCCTGGTTGACTACCTGGTCGATTGTTTCACCCAGCAACTGCTGGAAACGCAACACTTCAAAATAGTCGATGCTGTCGCCAAGGTGTGTGTAATTTTTGATTGTGAGATTCTGAATGTTGAAAGGATAAGCCATTTGTGCTTCAGAGATAATAATGGTCGTGTGGGGTTTCAGCGCATGACGTATTCCCAATTCATAAAAGGCATTCAGGTTTGATGTGGAGAGATCTGCAATCACAAGGTCTGCTGAAAATAATTGCTGGAACATCTGCAGGTCGATCGGGCCCGAGTGTTTTATCTCATCTGCCCGGATGCAGGTCATGCCTTTTGCTTCAACGACAGGTTTGATGAGGGCCTGGTATGATTTATCAAGGTTGAGCTTGCGTCCGGTAGCCAGATCAGTTTTAATTCCAAAGCCCATTACCACAAAACAGCGTTTTGGTGTCGACATAAGCTTCAGTTTGTCTGATCAAATATAACCAATATGGTTATTAGAATTTTGTGTTATATTCCATTTCAAATTTTTTCATGCCCGGATCACAAGCCAACGAATCTTCTCCTCATTTATCCCGTTCCCTAGGGCCTCTTATGCTTTGGGGACTAGGAGTAGGCTATGTGATTTCAGGAATGTATTTCGGGTGGAACCTCGGGCTTGCAGAAGGTGGTACACTGGGTCTCGCCATCGCCACACTGATGATCATTTTACTGTATGTCACGTTTATCTTTTCTTACACGGAACTGGCCTGCTCCATCCCTCGCGCCGGCGGTGTTTTTGATTACGCTACAAGAGCCCTGGGACGTGATCTTGGATTTGTTGCCGGCATGGCCCAGATCATCGAATTTGTATTTGCTCCTCCTGCAATCGCTGCAGCTATCGGAGCATATTTCCACATCTTCTTTCCGCAGGTACCCGTACATGTTATTGCCGTATCTGCATATTTTGTTTTTACAATCCTCAATATAGCCGGGGTCAGGGCTGCCGCAACATTCGAATTGGTGATCACCCTGTTTGCAGTATTTGAACTGCTGCTGTTCGCAGGTATAACGTTGCCACATTTTGAAATTGCTAACCTCAGGCAGAATGCGTTTCCTAATGGGTGGACAGGCGTATGGGCATCAATCCCATTTGCAATCTGGTTTTTCCTGGGGCTGGAAGGGGTAGCCAATGTTGCTGAGGAAACAATCAACCCACAGAAAACAATCCTTAAAGGATTCAGCTCTGCATTGATTACACTGGTAATTTTATGTATCCTTGTTTTCATCTCATCAATAGGTGTTGCAGGCTGGGAGGCTATCGTTTATCCATCACGGGGAGCCACGCCGTCGGACTCGCCACTGCCGCTGGCCATGTCTGAGATAACCGGTAACAGTGGGTTGTTTTACCATCTCCTGATCTCAATTGGCCTGATGGGCCTTGTGGCATCGTTTCATGGCATCATTCTAGCTGCAGGTCGGGCAACGTTTGAATTCGGTCGCGTGAAATATATTCCATCCGCACTGGGAAAAGTAAATGCGCGGTTCCGGACTCCTGCAAACGCACTGGTGGCGAATATGATCATAGGCATTCTGGCGCTGCTGACCGGCAAAACCGCTGAGATTATCACACTCGCATGCTTCGGTGCCGTAACCCTTTACCTCCTTTCAATGATCTCCGTATTATTGTTGCGCAAAAAGGAGCCACAGCTTGATAGGCCCTTCAAAGTGCCATTGTACCCTGTTTTCCCAATCGTTGCCCTGGTATTGTCAGTAATTTGTATGATCGCAATGTGCACGCTTTACAAGAAATTATCCCTGATATATTTTGGTATATTGGTAGTATCCTATGTATGGTTTCATCTTTTTGTAAAAAGAAAATCTGATGGTCAGGAAAAAATCCTTAGAAGAGATCCTGCAGCAACTGGTTGACCAGAACGAAGAAAAAGTAAAGCTCGCCATAACAGACCTGGACGGAGTTTTACGGGGAAAGGTCATCAGTTTCGATAAATTCCGATCCGTAGCCGAGAATGGCTTTGGTTTTTGTGATGTGGTTTTCGGTTGGGATTCAGGTGATCAGGCATATGATAATGCCGCGTTCACAGGCTGGCATACGGGCTATCCCGATGCTAAAGCGTATATAGACGTTAACACATTCCGCCAGGTGCCCTGGGAAAGTGATACGCCATTTTTCCTCGCTGATTTCACGCCTGGAAAAGGTAAGCCACTTGCTGTGTGTCCCCGCAGCCTGCTTAAAAAAATTACTTCAATCGCACAGGATGAAGGGTTTGTTACCTCCTTTTCCCAGGAGTTTGAATGGTTCAATTATGTCAATAATATTGATGAGTTATATTCAACAGGTTTCCATGCCTTAAAGCCGATCACCCAGGGAATGTTCGGTTATTCAATTTTGCGGTCGTCGCAGAACAGCGAATATTTCCGCGACATTTTTGACTTTATGAAGAAGTTCGAAGTGCCGCTGGAGGGACTTCATACTGAGACAGGTCCCGGGGTTTATGAAGCGGCGATCCTGTATGATGATATACTTGAGGCGGCAGACCGTGCAGTCCTGTTTAAGTCTGGAGTAAAAGAGATTGCCTATCGTCATGGTATCATCGCCACCTTTATGGCCAAGGTCAGTGACAAACTTCCTGGCTGCAGCGGGCATGTGCATCAAAGCCTCTGGTCGCCAGACGGTGAGCGCAACCTGTTCTACGATGGGAAATCGGTGTCAGGAATGAGTGCGGTCATGGAAAGTTATATTGCTGGTCAGCTGCATTGCCTTCCGCATATCCTTCCCATGTTTGCACCTACTGTCAACAGCTATAAACGACTTGTTGAAGGCGCCTGGGCACCAACAACGATAACCTGGGGCATGGACAATCGAACGACCGCGCTGCGTGCTTTACCTGGAAGCCATGCATCCACAAGGCTGGAGACGCGTGTTGTGGGATCGGACTCGAATCCATACCTGGCTATGGCAGGTTGCCTGGCTTCCGGATTGTATGGGATCAGGAACAAAATGAAACTCACCATTAAATCCAGTTCCGGAAGTGGATATACAGATAAAAAGAACGGGGTATTGCCCGCGTCACTTTGGGATGCAACACAAGCCATGAAACAATCCCCACTGGCTGAAGAACTTTTTGGAAAAGAATTTGTGCGTCATTTCGTTGGCAGCAGGGAATGGGAGTGGCGTCAATACAGTAAAGCAGTAACAGACTGGGAACTTCAACGTTACCTGGAAATAATCTGAAAAACAAAATGACAGATTTCAATTCGATCAGACAGTTCAATTTCCCGACAACTGTTCGTTTCGGCGCCGGAGTTATCAAAGAACTTCCGGATCACCTTCGTGACGGCGGATTCGGCAGACCCCTGATTGTAACAGATCCAACGGTTAAAGACCTTGGATTTTTCAAAGAGATCCTTAATCATCTCGAACGGTCAGGAATCTCTCCTGTTGTGTTTTCATCAATTCACAAAAACCCGGTGAAGGCAGATGTGCTGGCAGGTGACGAACAGTTCCAGGACGGGAAGCGAGATTGTATCATCGGCATTGGTGGTGGCGCAGCGATGGACGTTGCCCGCGCCATAGCCTTGCGCGTCGACCATAGACGCGACCTTTTCGACTATGATGACCTAATCGGCGGGGATATTTATGTGACTGGTTCTGTTCCATATTTTGTAACCGTGCCTACTACAAGTGGAACCGGTAGTGAAGTGGGAAGAAGCGCCATTATTTCGGAAGACGATTCACACCGGAAACGGATCCTGTTCTCCCCTAAACTGTTGGCTAAAATGGTGTTTGCAGATCCAATGCTTACGATGGATTTGCCAGCATTTGTAACTGCTGCAACCGGGATGGATGCACTGACCCATAATATGGAAGCCTTTGTCGCGAAAAACTTTCACCCGCTTTGTGAAGGAATTGCTCTTGAAGGTATGAGGCTGATCAGCCAGTCGATCGTAACTGCTGTGAACAAACCCGACCTGGAATCAAGGGCGAAGATGATGCTCGGCTCATTGATGGGAGCGGTTGCTTTCCAGAAAGGACTGGGGGTTGTGCATTCATTGGCACACCCTTTGTCGACTTTGCTGGATACGCATCATGGACTCGCAAATGCTGTAAATCTTCCCTACGGCATGCGCTTCAACCTGGCCGGGCTTGAACCACAGTTCAGGCGCATGGCACAGGTGATGGACCTGGAGGAAGATGATGGCGCTAAGCTGATCGACTACCTGTTTCAATTGAACAACGAAGTCATGTTGCCCGTTAAACTACGGGATATCGGTGTGAATGAAGGGCATATAGAAGCTTTGTCTGACCTGGCAGAAGCTGATTTTTGCCATCCCAACAATCCAAAGCCTGTTACCCGGGAGGACTTTCGTAGGCTTTACCAGGAGGCATTATAAATATGCGGTGATGAAAAAGAAAATTGGAATAAGCTTTACTACTACCAACTTTGAAAACTATGTCAAATGGTTTTCTGAGCATGACCTGGGAGATGACCTGGAAACGGTAATACTTTCTTTCCAGGAAAATAATGTTTCGGCAATACCGGAATGTGATGGCTTTGTATTGACGGGTGGCATCGATATAAATGCACAGCCTGAGCGTGACGTTTTCGAATCCGAGATCTACCGTTATGCCCAATCTGCTTCGCTGCCGGTACTCGGGATCTGCCGGGGTATGCAACTGATCAACGTATTGGAAGGTGGAACGCTTGTACAGGACCTGGCTGAAGAGAACCTGATCCACAAGAAAGATGCAGATACTGACAAAAGTCATGAGATAACAATCAACGATGAAAGCCTGCTTCATGAGCTTACTGACGCAGACAATGGTGCGGTCAACAGTGCTCACCACCAGGCGATAGGCGAGGGAATGTTGGGAAAGAACCTGAAACCAAATGCATGGTCCCTGCCCGATGGTTGCATTGAAGGGATAGAATTTGCTGATAAATCCGGTAAAGCTTTTATGCTTGGCGTACAGTGGCACCCGGAACGTATCCCTGGCGGAGAAGAAAACCCCATGTCAATCAGGATCAAGGAAAGGTTTCTCGCCGAAGTAAGAAAACAGGAACCACGTTCAAATACATAATAAGTTTTACATGTTTGCAGTAATCAATCCTGCTACCGGAGAAAAAATCAAAGACCTGCAGGAAGACACCGTTGAAAGTGTAGGAGAGAAGTTCCGCTCGCTTAAGGCTGCGCAGCTGGGTTGGGCTGCATTGCCACTACAGGAAAGGCTTCAGTGCCTGTCCAGGTTTTATGATCTTCTTGAAACTGAAAAAGACGAACTCGCAAGGACGCTTACCAGTGAAATGGGAAAGCCCGTCAGCCAGTCTTATAACGAACTTAAGGGTGCGCGCAACCGGATCCGTTTTTTTCTTGAGAACTCTGAAAGATGGTTGTCGGAAGAATGGATCACCACTGAAGGTGGCACAAGAGAAAAGATCACTTATGAACCACTTGGTGTAATTGCTAATATTTCCGCCTGGAATTATCCATACCTGGTTGGTGTTAATGTATTTGTGCCTGCACTCATTGGCGGTAATACAGTCTGTTATAAGCCTTCGGAATATGCCAGTCTTACGGGATTGAAAATCGCTTCGATGCTATACAGGTCCGGTGTGCCTGAAAACTGTTTCCAGGCCGTGATTGGCGGGCGGGAAACAGGGGAACAACTGCTTGATCTGCCATTTGACGGATTTTATTTTACCGGGAGCTACAAAACCGGAAAGCATATTGCGGAACGTGTCGCTGCACGGATGGTACCCTGCCAGTTCGAGCTTGGCGGTAAAGACCCGCTGTATGTAATGGATGATGTCGTGGACATTGACCAGGTTGCAGCTGCCGCACTTGAAGGCGTTGTGTATAACAACGGTCAGAGCTGTTGCGCAGTTGAAAGGATCTATGTGCATGAAGATGTGTATGACACTTTCCTGGAATCATTTGTTGAGCAATGCAACCATATGGTCATCGGTGATCCGATGGACTCCGCTACCGACATTGGTCCGTTAAGCAGGAAGGAGCAAATGGCAGTCCTTAATGACCAGGTCCATGATGCAAGGGAAAAAGGAGCAATTCAGCATACCGGCGTCGAACCATTGGATCTGCGCGGTTATTATATGCGGCCTGTGGTACTGTCGAATGTGGATCATTCGATGAAGGTCATGAAGGACGAATCATTCGGACCTGTGATCGGCATTCAAAAAGTGCGTGATGATGAAGAAGCGGCCAGGCTAATGATGGATACGGAATACGGGCTTACCGCTGCCGTTTACTCTGACGATTATGACAGGGCGGAAAAGCTAATGAAGACTATGCATACAGGAACAGTCTACTGGAATTGCTGTGACCGGGTCAGCGCCGGACTGCCATGGTCGGGAAGAAAAAATTCCGGGTTTGGTTCCACGCTGTCATACACCGGTATCAGGGCTTTCGTACAGCCTAAAGCCTGGCACCTGAGGGGATAACTTTTATGATCACCATTTTTGAAGTGGGAGTATTGCTTTTCTCCGCAACACTGCTTATAGGTACCAGCACATTTGCTTCAGGAAAATAAGTCGCTGCATTCCCTTCAGGGATCGGGTAATCAATTGCGATGAAATTATGCGCTTCACGTCGTGTGCCATCGTGTTCATTCACAAGCGTAACCATTGATCCGTTTTGCAGTCCGCGCTTTTGCAGGTCATTTTTATTCATCAGAATCACGCGCCTTTCATTATTGATACCGCGGTACCTGTCGTTCAGTCCATAAATGGTTGTGTTGAACTGGTCATGACTGCGTATGGTCATCATTGTTAGTTCGTCTGCCTTCGTTTCGATATAACCTGGCATCGCAATATTGAAGTGCGCTTTTTTTGTGGCTGTGTCAAACAGGCCGGCCCGATTGGCATTTGGCAGGTAAAAGCCCCCAGGATTTCTTACGCGCTCGTTGTAATTTTCAAACCCGGGAATAGTACGCTCGATGTCCTCACGGATCTGGTCATAATGCTGCAGGTACTTGTCCCAGCTTACCTTTGATTTTGACAGTGTTGCCTTGGCGAGCCTGCAGACTATTACAGGTTCGCTAAGCATGTGTTCAGAAGCCGGTTTAAGTGTTCCCTTCGAAGCTTGTACAACTCCCATTGAATTTTCACAGGAAATAAATTGCTGCATGCCGTTAACGAAATCCAGGTCAGTTCTTCCAAGCGCTGGAAGGATGATCGCTTCCCTTCCGTGAATGAGGTGGCTCCTGTTCAGCTTAGTGGAAATATGAACTGTGAGCCTCGTCTTTTGAAGGGCTGCGGCAGTGAATTGTGTATCCGGCGTGGCGGATAGAAAATTTCCACCCAGGGCGATAAACACTTTTCCTTTTCCTGCATGCATGGCTTTAATGCTTTCTACCGTGTCGAGTCCATGTTGGGAGGGGGGAATAAAGCCGAAGTTGTCCTTTATTTTCTGCAGGAATCTTTCTGATGGCTTTTCCACGATTCCCATTGTCCGGTCGCCCTGTACATTACTATGCCCACGTACCGGGCAGGTACCCGCTCCGCGTTTGCCGATACTACCTTTCAGCAATAACAGGTTCACTATTTCTTTGATCGTATTTACCGCGTTTTTATGTTGTGTGAGTCCCATCGCCCAGCAGGCAATGATGCGTTCTTTGTCTTTCAGTATTTCTACTGCTGCACCGATCTGCTCCGGTGAAAGGCCGCTGATTTTATACAATTCTTCGATATCCAAATGGGAAAGATGCGCAGTGAGTGCGTCATAGCCGATCGTATTCCTGTTTATAAACTCCTCGTCGAATACCCGTTGGTGGCTATTGGCTTCGAGCAATTTCTTTTCGATCGCCAGCAGCATGGCAAGGTCGCCATTAATCCTCACCTGCAGGAAAAGGTCGGTCAACTTACTATCAAGATCAAGGAGCCCTTTGAGTTCCTGCGGATTGTTGAATGCCATTAACCCTGCTTCAGGTAAAGGATTGGCGGAGATTATCATGGCCCCGTTCCTTTTCGCTTTTTGCAACGCAGTAAGCATTCTCGGGTGATTTGTACCGGGATTTTGTCCCAGTATAAAGATTACCTGTGCATCATAAAAATCTTCCAGCGTAACACTTCCTTTGCCGATACCAAGTGATTCACCCAGTGCTACACCACTGCTTTCGTGGCACATGTTGCTGCAGTCAGGTAAATTGTTGGTGCCGAATTCGCGCACGAACAACTGGTACAGGAAAGCTGCTTCATTGCTGGTGCGTCCAGAAGTATAAAAGATCGCTTCATCAGGTGAATCCAGGCTATTCAGCTCTGATGCGATTTTATCAAAGGCATCGCTCCAGGTCAGGGGGCGATAATGATTGTCACCGACTGAGAGCATCATTGGTTGGGAAAGGCGGCCGCTTTTGCCGATCTGGTAATCACTCCATGAAGCCAGCTCTTCTATGGAATGAGTTGCAAAAAACTCCGGATCGAGTTTTTTCAGCGTAGCTTCTTCCGCAATGGCTTTAGCGCCGTTCTCGCAGTATTCTGCTATACCGCTTCGTTCATCATCGGGGTCGGGCCATGCGCAACCCGGACAGTCAAACCCGTCTTTCTGGTTGATTTTACCAAGCGCTTTCAATCCACGAACGAAACCTGCTTCTGGTAAAACATGTTTCAATGCGGAAACAACAGCAGGGATGCCCCCGGCGGAATGTTTAATATTCTCCTGTTTCAGCCCGGTAAAATCCTCCGGATTTTCAGCTTCAGGAATGCGCTCTTCACTCATGGTTTCAGGTCTTTTTCAACAAGTAGTGAAAGGGATTCAGAATCGGTCACATGCATATTGCTTGAAATAGAGTTCGTATCGCTGGTCGTCCAGGCGGCAGCAAAATCCGCAGGAATGAAAATAGTTATCTTACCCCCGTCAAAGTCTGCAGTAAGTTCATTCCCCGAATGTTTGCATTGCAGCGCATATACAAAAGGCATATTTCCGAATTCTGTGTATTCTTCGATATATCCGGAGAGGGCCAGTCGTTTCACCTCTTCCGGGGAAAGTCTCAACCTTACAGAATTTGAGCTTATCCTTAATTTCATCGCTAATGATTTTAAGATGAACAGTAGATTCTTTCTTCGTGTGAATAGATGTTGAACCGATCTTCTCTCAGGAAACCGACGAGGGTGATGCCGGCAGATTTTGCCAGGGACACTGCAAGGCTTGAAGGTGCGCCGACTGCTGCTACTACGGGGATCCCCGCCATTGCCGCCTTCTGGATCAGTTCGAAACCGGCACGTCCGCTCAGGAGCAGGATGCAATTGCGTAGAGGTAAACATTTTTCAAGAAAACTGGCACCAATTAATTTGTCGAGCGCATTATGCCGGCCGATATCTTCACGTAGTATTCTTATTTCTCCAGAACTATCGAACAATGCAGCAGCGTGTAATCCGCCGGTTGAGTCAAAGAGCGACTGGTGTTGCCTGAGCGTTCGTGGCAGTTCAATCAATACTTCGTGCCGGATCAATGGGCCTTCCGGTAATGGAATGAAAGGGGAGTTGATCTCTATTGAATCGATAGTTGTCTTTCCACACACTCCGCAAGCTGAACTTGAATATGAATTCCTGGAGGTGTTGCGGAGATCAGGTGTCGTATTTTCGTCCAGTATAACGGTGATGTGATTGCGTTCGTCTGCGGCCGGAGTCTCAAAATCAGTAATGACAGCAGTGTGACCGATTATTCCTTCCGTAATCAACAGGCCTGATGCAAGCTCTTCATCATTTCCAGGCGTGCGCATCGTCACAGAAACCGGCTCAGTTGAATTCCCCTTTTTGATACTTATCTGCAATGGCTCTTCAATTGCAAGCGCATCGGTCTCAGGGTGCGCAATACCGGCTTTTATTTTGGTTATACTTACCCGGGATATGGAAGGGGATCCCATAAATCACTTTTAAGGGAAGTTAATCATATTTGATGGTCCTTGCCTGTAGTTTTTGACATCCTCTCCACTGTATCAATACATTCCTGCACTGTCTGGTTGGCCCTCTCATATAAATCGGGCACGCCGGCAGTGATTTTCTTCAGGAGATCACGGGCCTCGTTAAGGTAGGTGAGCTTGAAGTCCGTGTCAGAATCTATAATGTCTTCACTGTTATCGACCAGGTCGGCATACTTGATTGTTTGTGCGGCGGGAGATATCTTCGAAAGCCTTTCAGCTTCCATCTTTTTTCGCTTTCTCCTGTTCCATTGCGGGTAATTATCTTTTGTATACTGGTCTGTAAGTTCGACGACCAGGTTAATTGTTTCATCCGCATCGCGTGTATTCATAATTGTTAACAGGAAGTCACGGATCTCATGCTTTTTTATTTCGGTGTCTTCGAGCACATCGTGAAGTAATGCAGCCGATAAAACAGGTAATGAATTGATATATGCCTGGACTGTTGTCATTACCCTGATCGGGTGATTGATATACAGTTCGTCGGCATACTTACGCCGTTGGGTGCCATGCGCCTGCCTCGCAAATTCTTCGACTTTACCCAGCTTTTCATTCATGAAATGATTCATGCAATTTCCGGGCCTATCCGCCGGTTCCAACGCGTTCGATCTCATCACCAGCCCCGCCGCTGTTACGTTTGCCTGGAGTTTTCAGTGGCTTGCCGAAACGATAGGCAAAAGTGATGCTTACAACCCTGCTGTCGCGGGTAAGTTTGAAGTATTCTGTGGCGTCAAGGAATTGCGTATTGCCTGCCATTGCCTGGGTGTAGAAAATGTCGCGGAATGACAGCTTGATACTCCCTTTGTTTTTCAAAACCTGCTTTGATAAACCGAGCGACACCTGGCCTGTCGGTTCAACAATTTCCTGGATGTCCGTCTGGCTCTTTGTGATGTAATATCCGGATAATTCGGCTGCCCATCCGCGTTTGAACCTGAACTGGTTATTGATGTTCATATTCATTTGCGTGATAGTGGCTTTCTGTTTAGTCCACACAAACCCTTCCATGTTCTTGTGGTTCAGGGTTACTTCGGCAGAGGCGGTCCACCAGTTTGCCGGCGAAAATTGTCCACTTACCGTAATCCCCAGGTTCTTCATTTTTCCGAGGTTGCCTTCAGTATAAATGACCATGCCGCTAGTGTCGGAATAAAAGATCTGTGAGAAGTAGTCATTTGTTATGTTATAGGAAATGCTGGTGGTCAGTACTTCTTTGAAAATGTGCGATAGTTCGATATTCCAGGTGTATTGTGGAAGAATGAAGGGGTTGCCCCGCTGGTAGGTGTATTTGTTGATGATGAATACAAAAGGGTTTAGCTTTTGGAAAGGGGGGCGGTCAATCCTTCTTCCTATGCTGAGATTGAACTGGTGAGATGAATCAGCCTGCAACCCGATTAGTGCCGATGGGAAAAGACTGCTGTAGTTCCGGGAGAATGTTGAATCCTTCCTGCCATTATAGCCACGCTGCTCGGCTTCATAACGTGTGTATTCATAACGCAGGCCGGATTGGAAAGTCCATTTGTCCAGTTTCTTATGCAGACTTCCGTAAACAGCATGAATGTTTTCCCGGTAAAGAAAGTGATTGGTCTTACCCGGGTCTGGTTCCCACTTGTCATCTTTCATGATAAAGTAGGACGCTTCATTGTCTGTGGATATTCCGGAAGTTTTAATACCTGTTTCAAGCTTCAGGTCATTGCCGATCGAAGTGGAATAGTCTGCTTTTGCAGAAAGGATATTGATATTGGATGGCAAATCGCCCACAAAGGTTTCTATTTCACTGTTGTTGCTATCCACCTGGTTGCTGAATGCCTGGGATCCGGCAATACGGTAGCCGAGCAGGTCCAGGTCCACAGTAAGTTCAGATGTGGCGTTGAACGCGTGGCGCAGGTTCAGGTTGAGTCCGGCATTCTGCCAATGTGTTTTATTTGCGCTTTCAGTACTGATTGAGGAATCAGGTAGTCCCGACGCGTCCATCCACAGCGCATCTCCTTCACCTTCACTTGTGCGGTTCAGGTTAGTTCCAACCAATGCCAGGCCGATAGTGGTCTTTTTGCCGGCAAAGTAATCGACACCTGTCCGGATCGTATGGTTTTGCCCTTTGAATCTCATATAAGTGGGCTGTTCCATTTGGGACTCGAGTCGGCCATCGTCCTTATAATACTTTCGCAGGGCATACATATCGAGATAGTTCCGGTTCAGGTTCATGCTGTAATTCAGGAAGAAATTGAATGCCCCTTCCCGGTAATTCAGTCCAAGGCTATTGTTGTTTTTGTAATAACGGCCCTGGCCATACGAAAGGCTCGCATTGCCATTGAATCCACGCTGCCTGTTCTTCTTTGTAATGATATTGATAATGCCCGCATTGCCTGCCGCGTCATATTTGGCTGAAGGGTTATCAATCAGTTCAATTGATTCGATCTGGTTGCTGCTCATTCCACCCAGCAGTGTTGCCAGTTCTCCGCCTGACACATAGGACGGCTTGTTGTCTATCATAACCATTACATTAGGGCGGCCTTTAAGACTGATGTTCCCATCCTTGTCTACGGTTACTCCGGGCGACCTTTCCAGGACTTCCAGCGCCGTCGTGCCGGTATTATTGATAGCTGCGTCAACATTGATAACAGTTTTATCCGCAAGCTGGCGGACATAATTTTTCTTACCGCTTACCACTACTTCCTGCATGGCTTTTTCAAGTGGCAGAAGCGTTACCCGGATTGTGGCAGCTGATTCACCCTGTGGATTGTGATTCAGCTCAATGATCCGGCCGGTGAAGTTCACCCTGGTCAAACGTAAGAGGTAAAAGCCTGCGGGGATGCTGGTAAAAAAAGCCTTTCCGGTAGAATCTGTTGTGGTTACCGCAACACGGGCAGAGTCGCGGGACGTTACCAGTTCAACGGTAACAAAGGAAAGCTGCTGCTGCGGGCTACTAACCACGATCTCGATCCGGCCGCTCGACGACAATCCCGGTTGCGCGCGCAAAACGAATGCATAGCAAATTAAAGCTAGTAGTATGGTTATGGTTTTCATGGTTATAAGCCGCCAAGTTAACGGCCTCCTTCCAACAGGTTCCTCCATTTATGTTCAGCGGTCCGTTTCACCCGTCGGGTGGCACCCGACGGGTGAGAGTTTTCAGCCTTTAACAAAATTTTTTTTGGCAGGGATTTTAAAACGTTGCTATATTTGCTAACGGTGTTAGGAAAAATGACAACATGGGAATAACGGAAAGAAGGTTACGGCAAAAGGAGGAAATCCGCTCCAACATCCTGGCGACGGCCTGGAAGCTGGTGCTGGAGGAGGGCTGGCAGTCCCTTTCCATCCGGAAAATTGCCGATGCCATCGAGTACAGCGTCCCGGTCATTTACGACCACTTCGAAAATAAAGAGGCCATTCTGCTGGAATTTGGCAAACAGGGATTTGAATTACTTGCCAAAAAGCTGCAGCAGGCCAGCCGCAAATCCAAAGACCCCGCTGAACAACTCAAAGCGATTGCCGATGCATACTGGAATTTCGCGTTCCAGCACAAGGAATATTACCAGCTGATGTTTGGGCTTGGTATAGCGTGCTGTGAAGCGGACAAATGCATCGCGGAGAAATCTGCCTTCCGCGACATTGTGATGAGTCCCATTATTGCCATAACGAAATCGGAAAACGATCCGCGCAACGTCAACGTCTGCCTGAAATACCACACTTTCTGGTCGGTAATGCACGGACTGATTTCCATCAAGCTGATGAACACATCGGTGGAACCTGACCTGAATAAGATGGTGCTTGATGATGCAATTGAAGGATTCATCAAAAACCTCCGGCAATAAAATTTTTTTCGACATTATTTAACACTGTTAGGAAAAGTAATAGTGTTACAAATGCCTCACTGATCAATTATCAAACGCAAAGAGCCTTTTAAGGCTAAAAACAACGTTATGCAAAACTTAACCAGATTAAACAGAAACCTAGTGAAGATTCTTTTGTCACCGAAGAACAGGTTGGTTGTAGCTGCAGTGTTAGTACTCACCATCGTTGCATACTCCTGTAATTCCACATCAGGCAGCACTCCGATTGCAGCGGCGCAGGCGCCTGCACTTCCCGTGCTGACTGTTGCCAGGATCCCGGCTACCACGTACCAGGATTTTTCTGCCTCCATCGAAGGCACGAAGGATATTGAAATCAGGCCCCAGGTCGAAGGATATATCGACCGGATCTATGTAGATGAAGGCGCACATGTAAAGAAGGGAACCGTTCTCTTTAAGATCAATGAACAGCGTTACCGTGAGGAGCTGAATAATGCTAAGGCCATATTGGCAGCAGCAGAAGCCAATCTCGCAAACGCAGAGATCAACGTGGGAAAACTTACACCGCTAGTAGAGAACAATGTTGTATCCGACGTTCAGCTGAAAGCAGCAACAGCATCAAAGAATGCAGCAAAAGCTTCAGTAGAGCAGGCCGCAGCCATGGTGCAAAACGCTTCAATAAGACTGGGTTACACCACAATCGAAGCACCGGTCGACGGATACATCGGTCGGATCCCGTTCAAAACAGGGAGCCTTGTAGGTTCAGCAACCATTGAGCCACTCACCGTTCTTTCGGAAGTAAGGGAAGTATATGCCTACTTTTCACTGAGCGAACAGGATTTTATGTTGTTCAAGAACCAGTATGAAGGCAGTTCCATTGAGGAGAAGATAAGTAAGATGCCCCAGGTAGACCTGGTGCTGGCCGACAATAGTGTTTATCCCCGCAAAGGAAAAGTGGAGATAGCATCAGGACAATTTAACAGCAGCATGGGATCGATCACATTCAGGGCGGCATTTGAAAATACCGAGGGACTACTTCGTTCAGGCAACACCGGCAGGGTACGGATACCACGCAGTATCCAGTCGGCCCTCGTGGTTCCACAGGAAGCTACTTATGAGCTGCAGGACAAGGTATTCGTCTTTGTGGTCGCAGACAGCAATAAAGTCTCCAGTAAGCCCATCACCATCACAGCAAGCAGTGGCAATTATTACCTCGTGGGTAACGGGCTGCAGGCAGGTGACAAGATTGTTTACATGGGCCTCGACAGGCTGAGAGAAGGTGTTGCTATTGTTCCGGAACCCATTTCCATGGACAGTCTGTTGCGCAGCAGGCCATTGTAAGCGCATCAGCACACTACTATTTATTATTCAAACTAATTCCGGATGTTAAAGACATTTATTGAACGACCGGTATTATCTACCGTCGTGTCTATCATACTCACATTGCTGGGTTTGTTATCACTCTATTCCCTGCCCATTACCTTGTTCCCGGATATTGCGCCGCCAACCGTACAGGTCACGGCTACATATCCAGGTGCAAATGCAGAAGTTGTTGCGAGGGCTGTAGCCACTCCGCTTGAAGAAGCCATTAATGGCGTGGAGAACATGACTTATATGACTTCCACCTCAAGCAACGACGGCACCATGACCCTGAACGTTTTTTTCAAGTTGGGTACTGATCCCGACCTGGCTTCAGTGAACGTGCAGAACCGCGTATCAAAAGCGGTCAGCCAGGTGCCTGTGGAAGTTGTGCAGGCCGGGATCTCCACACAGAAGCAGCAGAACAGTATGATCTTCGTGCCGTTGGTTTTCAGTACAGACAGTTCTTACGACGAAACATTCCTGCAGAACTATTCCAAGATCAATATCATCCCGGAAATCCAACGGGTACCTGGTGTGGGCCAGGCAATGGTATTCGGCGCCAAGGATTATTCAATGCGGATCTGGCTTAAACCTGACAGGCTCACGGCCAACAACCTGAGTACCCAGGACGTATTGAATGCGATCAGGGAACAGAATATCGAGGCAGCACCGGGCCGGTTTGGCCAGAGCAGTAAAGAATCATTCGAATACATCCTGAAGTACAAAGGCAAATTGTCTAAGAACCAGGAATATGAAGAGATCATTCTCAAGGCTGATCCCGATGGTTCCGTAGTAAAACTTAAAGACGTTGCACGGATTGAATTCGGCGCATTTTCCTACAGTGCAAATACGATGATAGCCGGCAAGCCTGGTATCGGGATTGCGGTATTCCAGACTGCCGGATCAAATGCCAACGATATCCTCACAGAAGTAGATAAGGTGATGAAGAAGGCGTCACAGTCATTTCCGAAAGGCATCGAATACTTCAATATGTACAATGCCAAGGAATTTCTTGATGCGTCGATAGACCAGGTAAAGGAGACCCTGATTGAAGCGTTTATACTCGTATTCCTGGTAGTGTTCATTTTCCTGCAGGACTTTCGCTCGACGCTGATCCCTGCCATTGCAGTACCGGTCGCGATCATCGGCACTTTCTTCTTCATGCAGCTGTTTGGATTTACAATCAACCTGCTTACTCTCTTTGCACTGGTACTTGCCATTGGTATCGTTGTGGATGATGCCATCGTGGTGGTGGAGGCTGTGCATTCCAAAATGGAGCGAACGAAACAGTCGGCGCGACAGGCCACGGTGGAATCAATGAGTGAGATTTCGGGTGCCATCATTTCCATTACACTGGTAATGACCGCAGTATTTGTACCGGTTGGATTCATTCAGGGACCTGCCGGTGTATTTTATAAGCAGTTCGCATTCACGCTTGCGATAGCTATCCTGATCTCAGCCCTGAATGCACTGACGCTTAGTCCTGCACTTTCAGCGCTGCTCCTGAAAAACAATCATTCACATGACGAGGGCCATACTGTTGTGCAGAATGGTTTTGGTGCCCGATTCTTTAAAGCATTCAATGCCGGTTTCAAGGCAACAACAGATAAGTATAAACGAAGCCTCCAATTCCTGTTCCGGCACAAGTGGGTTGCCATTGGCGGATTGATCGTGGTAACCCTTTCCAGCTTCTGGTTGATGCGGACCACACCATCAGGTTTTATACCTACGGAAGACCAGGGCTTTGTGATCTATTCAGTTAACCTTCCGCCCGGAGCTTCGCTCGACAGAACGGAAAAGGTGATGGCGAAAGTGGACAGTCTCCTGCAACAGGTGGAGGCAGTTGAGCGGCGGGGTGCTGTAAACGGGTTGAATATCGTTGCAAACGCAAACAGTTCAGCATACGGCGTAGGATTTATCAGGATGAAACCAGTAAAGGAACGCGGCCCCGTAAAAGATATCAATGAGATCATTGGAGTGCTTAACCAGAAATTCAGTGTGATCAAAGAGGCAAGTATATTCCTCTTCGTTTATCCGACAATCCAGGGATTTGGTAATACAAGCGGCTTTGAATTCATCCTGCAGGACAGGACGGGCGGACAGCTGGATAAGCTTGCAAATACGGCATATGGACTGATCGGTGCATTAATGCAACGTCCGGAAATCGCCTATGCGTTTACCACCTTCAATACCGGTAATCCGCAGTATATGCTCGACATAAATGAAGCCAAGGCAAAGCAGCTGGGTGTTTCAATAAGTGAGCTCATGCAGACATTACAGGTGTATTACGGAAGCAGCCTTGTATCCGACTTCAACCGGTTTGGTAAATACTACCGGGTTATAGTGCAGGCTGATATCCCTTACCGTGCCGAGCCAACTTCACTTAATAACATTTATGTAAAGAACAACTTGGGGCAAATGGTGCCTGTGAATAACCTGGTTAGCCTGCAAAGGGTATTTGGTCCGGAGACCGTTAACCGCAACAACCTGTTCAATGCAGTTACAATCAATGGTATGCCCAAACCGGGATATAGTTCAGGTGATGCCATCAAGGCGATCGAAGAGGTTACCGCAGAATTCCTGCCGCGGGGATATACTTACGAATGGGCTGGTATGACAAGAGAAGAAATTGGTGCGGGATCGCAAACGATCTTCATTTTCCTGCTGAGTATCTTGTTTGTTTACTTCCTGCTTGCTGCACAATATGAAAGTTATATCCTGCCGCTCTCGGTGATTCTTACTATTCCGACAGGCATGCTTGGAGTGTTTGCATTCATCAATCTGGCTGGAATTGAAAACAATATCTATGTGCAGGTGGGATTGATAATGCTCGTCGGATTGCTGGCTAAGAATGCGATCCTGATCGTAGAGTACGCGCTTCAGCGCAGGAGAAACGGACTCACACTTGTTGCCGCCGCACTGGAAGCTGCACAGCTGAGGTTAAGGCCAATCCTTATGACATCGTTCGCCTTCATTGTAGGCCTGCTTCCCCTTACATGGGCATCAGGTGGGTCAGCACTGGGTAACAGGTCAATCGGTACCGGGGCATTGGGAGGAATGTTCACGGGGGTTGTCCTGGGTATATTCATTATCCCGGTATTGTTCATCATCTTCCAGTACCTGCAGGAAAAGGTTAGTGGAAAACCAGTAATTAGTAATGGTCAATAATCAGAATGTATGTTAATCAGATTCATAAATAGAAAGATAAACCTGATAATGCTTGCTGTGCTGTTCATTTCAGCATGTAAAGTGGGACAGAATTATAGCCAGCCAGATCTGAAATTGCCGGAAAGCTTTTCAGACAGCCGGTTGTCAGATACTGCCGGAAAAAGTTTTTCTGACACAAGCAGTATAGCAAATCTTGAATGGAAACGATTTTTTTCGGACACGGTGTTAGTGTCGCTGATCGACAAGGGGCTCAGGTACAACAATGACCTGCTCATCGCACTCAGGAGGATCGACGTTGCCCAACAGCAGGTGAGGCAATCGAAAGCACTTTGGTATCCTGAAGTAAACCTGCAGGTGACAGGCCAGTATAATCATCCGTCAAAGAACAGTTTGAACGGGGTAAGTGCCAACAGCTTTCTTGGTAAAAGTCATATCGAAAATTACCTCGTCGCTGTAAACCTGTCGTGGGAGATCGATATCTGGGGAAAGATCAGCAGGCAGAAAGAGGCTGCACTGGCTGAGTACGTGCGTACTAATGAAGCAGCGAAAGCCATACAGACCCAATTGGTGGCGGGCATTGCGCAGGGCTACTACAACCTGCTCATGCTTGATCTGCAAAAAGATATAACGATGCGGAACATCCGCATCCGCGATTCATTTCTGGTAGCGACGAAACTACTGCGGAACGCAGGTGTAACTACTACACTTGCGGTGCAACAGGCAGAGTCACAAAAACAGAGTGCAGAGTTGCTGATTCCCGTATTGGAACAGGATATCGCACTGCAGGAGAATGCATTGCAGGTACTGACCGGGCAATATCCGGGCGCTGTTTCACGAAATGCATCGCTGAACTCATTTGACCTTTCTATTGATCTTTCCGCCGGTTTGCCGGTTGCCCTCGTAAGCAGGAGGCCGGATGTGCGTGCAGAAGAAATGGCGCTTGTTGTAGCCAACTCCCAGGTCGGGATTGCACAGGCTAATATGTACCCCGCGCTGAATATTTCAGCAGGCGGTGGACTGGAATCATTTAAAGCCAGCAACTGGTTCAATATGCCGGGTTCACTGTTTGGTATCGCGGCAGGTACAATTGCGCAACCGGTGTTTCAACGCAGGGCGTTAAAGACTGCATACGAGGTTGCCAAACTCGAAAGGGAACAGGCCGTGTTACGGTTCAGGCAGACAGTTCTGGTTGCCACGACGGAAGTAAGTGATGCACTCGTAAGGGTGGATAAGCTGAAAGAGCAGCGACTTATTGCAGGCGCACAAACGGACACGCTTAACCGGGCTGTCGACAATGCCCAGTTACTTTTCCGGAGCGATATGGCCAACTATCTCGAGGTGCTGAATGCCCAGGGCAGTGCACTTCTCGCAGAACTGAACCTGGCCCAGGTTCAGCGGCAGCAGGTGAGCGCTGTGGTTGACCTGTACCGTGCCCTCGGCGGTGGCTGGAAGTGATTTCACCCATTTGACCAATATTCACCCGTCGGGTGGCACCCGACGGGTGAGATGAAGCCCCTGGTTTTTTCACTAAATTCAAGGTGATAAAACCAGGGGCTTTTATGATAAGAAGTATTCTATCAGTTGTGGGCGGACTTGTTGCCGCTGGCATTGTGGTGTTCATCGTGGAAACAATCGGCCAGAAGGTGAACCCGCTGCCACCGGATTTCCAGATGGAGAGTCGCGAAGAACTGGAAAATTATATCAGCAAACTGCCTCTTTCCGTAATAATTCTGGTATTGGTCGGCTGGCTGGCCGGCGCGTTTGCCGGCGGTATGGTTACAACCCTGATCGACCAGCCCAACGGCAGAAGAAATTCTTCGATCACCGGAGGCATCTTCCTGCTGGTTTGTATCGCAAATCTCTTCATGATCCCATCACCCCTCTGGATGTGGATTGCAACTCTACTTCTGGTTGTTCCTATGGTGCTGCTTGGACAGCGGGTAATCAGGAGACGGCTGTAGCGGAATTCACGAGGTGAATAATGGTCTCAACAGTATTGCGGATCGCTGTAACAGATGAAGGCTTGGGAAGATATTTTACAGCACCGTTCTTATAGGCCTCAGTTATGTCCGAAAGGTGATTGGATGTGGTCAGGATTAATACCGGCAAATGCTGGATCGCTTCATTATTCTTGATGTATTTGAGAACATCGCGACCATGAACCTTTGGGAGATTAAGATCAAGTATAATGATATCCGGATGGGTGTTGATCTTCGACAGGTGCTCAACTGCATGCTGGCCATCGGTAATGACGTCCATTTGGCAGGTAACCTCCTGCTCTTTCAGCGCGTCCTGCAACAACTCAATGTCATCCTGGTCGTCTTCAATATAGAGTATCTTAAAACTGGTTTTCATCGAACTGTAAAATTACAGACTTTGGGCCTTCAGCCAGGTTAATATTTGGCTGGCTGACCAGGTTTGGGCGTTGATTTCAGGATAAACTGGCGGATATGTTCATTACTGTTAATCAGGTCTTCTTTGCGCAGGTACATCATGTGCCCGCTCCTGTAACCCTCCCAGCTCATCCTGTTTTTCAGTTTGCCCCCGGGGTCCATTTGCCACATATTGTATTTTGCGTTAAAGTAATCGCAGGCGCCATCATAATAACCGGATTGCACCAGCACATGCAGGTAGGGATTTTCGGCCATGGCCCTGCGTAACGCCTCACCGGTTTGGTCATTTGTCCTGTCCCACGGATGAACAGGCCCGAACATATTATACTTCAGGTCGGTCTTATAATTCAGCTCTTCCCTGAGGTACATATTGATCGGGGGAGTGAAGGAGTGCAGCCAGGAAGTAAGTTCCGCATTGAAATCCGGCCTTTCACCGGCGTCCATTTTATCAATCCCGATATACCTTGAGTCAAGCCGGCCAACAGTTTGGCCTTTTTCGCGAAGCAGTTCCTTCCAGAAAAAGTTAACCGGTACATTGAGATTATACTGGAGGATCACCTTTTCGGAAATTCCGGAATATCGTGCCATACGTGCGGCAAGCTGCTTCTTTTCAGCATCTGTAAGAAGGTGTCCCTTATGCATTGCCGGCATCAGCACATTCATAGTAAAATCTTCCACTTCCGGAAGCATTGCGTTAAGGTCTTTTTGCTGAAGATCTGCAGGCTGCATTTTATGGAACCAGGCGGTTGCAGCAAAGTAGGGGAGCCGAAGGGCAGCTTCGGTTGCACCGTCACGTTCGATTCCCAGTTCTGTAGGGGAAACCAGGACCACGCCATTCAGGTACATCCATTGTGACTCCTGGAGTTCCAGGGCGAGGCCACTAACCCTTGTCGTTCCATAGCTTTCCCCAACCAGGTACTTGGGGGATGACCACCTGTTATTGCGGGAAACAAAAGTATTGATCCACTCCGCGAGGTATTTGATATCAGCATTCACACCAAAGAACCGGCTCCGTGGTGTTTCCTTGTTCGTTATCCTTGAGAAACCGGTATTAACCGGGTCAACATAAACGATGTCAGCAACATCCAGGATAGAATAGGGATTATCCTTGAAGCCATAGGGCTGCACAGGGTAACCTTCATCATCAATTTTGAGAATTCGCGGGCCTGTATAGGCAAGGTGCATCCAGACAGATGCAGAACCCGGGCCACCATTAAATGAAATGACAAGCGGCCGGGCACCCCGGTCTTTCACGTCAGTCCGTTCGTAGTAAGTGTAGAATAGTCCGGCAATTGTCTTTCCCTCCTCATCCCACACAGGCAGCGTACCTGCAACCGCCTTATAAGGAACCCGCTGGCCCTTGATGTTCACCTCATGATTGGAAGTGATGAAGGAGTCGGGGTTGAAAACCTGGCTGGAAGGCTGAACCTTCTCTTCCTTTGCGACAGGAGTAACATTTGCTTTCGGTTGGGCATAACAGATAGCTGCACTGTTCATGGCTAAGAGCAGCAGGGCGTGACTTGCTTTCATTGACGGTCGTTAATGGAAAAATTCAAACATAAGGATTATTACGATACCACTTTACCCATAAATGGATCAGTTTTGCCCGGTTTGCCGTTTTCTACGCGTCCCGTGAATCGTTTTTCAAAATCACGGTTACCGCGCTGGCGGACCGAAAGATCGTACCAGTTATGTGACGACGCAAGCGAAATTACTATGGCGGCCTCAGCACCTTTCTGCCCGGACGCGGAGATGTTAATGGTCCTGGCCGCACCGCCATAAGCATTGTCAGTTATTTCAACTACCAGGGCTTTGTTTCCTGTATTACGCAGCGAAATAACCACGTTCCCGGTGAGCTGGGCCGGCTTGCCTTTTTGCCGTTCATATTGTAAAAGAACTTCGAACGAAGGGTCGTCGGCACTTCCCCTGAATTCACGGTGGAAGCCATTGGGACCATAAACTGCAAGGTGGTATTTTCCTTCTGCGAAATCTGCCACCGGCCATTGTTCCTTTAATGAATTCCCTGCGCTTACTGTATAGGACCAGTTTCTTCCTTTTTCGTTCTTGTATGCACGGTATGCATAGATGCTGAAGGGGGAGCCACAGGATGCGTCACCGAATACTTCTGAGCCGGCACTCATTTCGATCTCTACGTTTTTTTTATCTGCGCTGGTTTTCCCATTTGCATATAGTTCGTATGAAAGGGCACATGAAGAACGGATCCCTGGTTCCTGCTTCGGCAGTAATTCCGATCCACCAGGATCTTTCCTGATCCCGGAAATTTCGTCGTTGCCAAGCTTCCTGAAATTGGAAGGGACAGGTTTGAATTTTGCGTTGTGAATGCTTTCCAGGAAAGGTTCGCGTACAACAGGCTGAGGTGCGTCGGTTTTTTCGCCGTTCCACTGGCGGAAGGCCGAGGTGAGATTGCCACAAATTGTCTTTCGCCAGGTGCTGATATTCGACTCGGGAATTTTCTTCCCGGTTTTTGCTTCAAGGAATGTTTCGAGAAAGCGGAGTGAAGAAGTATGGTCAAATACTTCCGAGCATACCCAGCCTCCACGTGTCCACGGGGAAGCTATGACAAGGGGAACCCGGTATCCCAGGCCTATCGGGCTTACCCGCGCATAATCGGGATAGGTTTGTTTGTCCCTGCGTACAAATTCATCCCCGGTATGTATACCAGTTGTCCGCCCCGTAGAAGGATCGTCCGGATCGGGGGCGACAAATGGTGGCACATGGTCGAAGTAGCCATCATTTTCGTCGTAAGTCAAAACAAAGATCGTTTTCTTCCAGACTTCAGGGTTCTTTGTGAGAATGTCCATCACTTCGCTGATGTACCAGGCGCCATACCATGCCGCACTGGGATGATCAGAAAAGTTTTCGGGTGCAACAAGCCACGATACCGTTGGTAAATTGTCATTCTTCACATCTTCCCTGAACTGAAATAATATATCTCCCTTTGGCATTTTCATGGTGCGTTCAATATCCCCATCCCTGTACTTCAGATCATCGAGTTCGTGGTAGTCCGGATCATTCCTGTTTGTTGTGAATGCTTTTTCATGTATTGCTTTTTCCCGGGCAGGCAAGTTCTCAAACTTCAGGCTCGTGTAATTCTTCTGGTCTTCTTTATTTGCAGCCAGCGCATTTTTGAGTTGTCCGATCCGTTGCTGCAATTTTTTTTCATCTTCTGTGCCTGCCGCTACCGATTTAAGTTTCTGTTCGCTTTCCGTGATTTCCGCAACAAGTTTTTCCGCAGCCCTGGGGAGTTGCCGGATATATTCTGGCGACATCTTAACCCGGTATTGCTTCAGGTATTCCAACGGGTTGTCACCGAAGTTTGACAGCCAGGGTTCTTCTTCTCCTTCAAAACCAACATTTACATAGAGTTCGTTCTGGTATATTTTCCAACTGATTCCTGCGTCTTGAAGCCGCTCGGGGTAACTGGTCCAGTCCACCATTGTTTGATGATCTGCATCTTCATTCCATACATTCGCTTTTGCTTCACCGCTTTGTTCCTTCCGGATCGTTCCCGTCCAGAAGTGCAGCCTGTTTGGCGTGGTGCCGGTGAGGGATGAACAGAAGTTCTGATCGCAGACGGTGAACGCATCTGCAAGCGCATAGTAGAAGGGGATGTCTTCGCGTGAATAGTAGCCTAAAGTAAGTGGCATTCCTTTGTATTCATCAATCCATGACGGCTTGAAGTGCAGCCACTTGTCGTATTTGCCGTTATTGCGGGCATCGACCTGGTCAGACCAGGAGTGTGGCAGCGAGCTCATCCATGTCGCTTTCGTGTCTTTTATGTTGAGACGGAAAGGTGCATAGGTATTACCATCCTTGTCCGATTGAAGCCAGACAGGATTGTCGTCAGGCAGCCGGATCGCGCGTGGGTCATTGTAACCACGAACGCCCTGCAATGTTCCGTATGTGTGGTCGAAAGAACGGTTTTCCTGCATCAGGAAAACGATATGTTCGGCATCCTTCCAGGTGCTTCCCTGAGCAGGATCTATTGCGAGTGCCTGTTGAATGGAAGCAGGCAGAATATTAATGCCAGCTGCGCCGCCGATAAATGAAGCTTTCTTCAGAAACGATCTTCGTGTATCCATTCGGCAATTTAAACATTACAATGGCACTTTGCCACCGCTTTGGGCTGATGCGTAAATGGCCTGGACGATCCTGATATCCCGGCGACCTTCATCTCCCGGTACTAGAAGTGGCTTGTTTTCCATAATTGCTTTGGCATCATCATCCATCTGCCTGGTCTGTTGCCAGGGGATTTCGTAGGGGTGATGGATCCGGCCCAATGGACTGTTGCCGCTGAGACCTGAATAAGCTGAATAGGGCGACATCTTAAGGGTTCCTTTTGCACAGTTTATGTCCAGGAAATTGATATGCTCGCCGAAACTTGTTTTTATGTCCGCAATTACTCCACCTGGAAATTCAAGTTTCGCTACAACCGTTTCGTCCAGGCCATTTTTATAAATTTCCGGACGGGTGGTGGATGTGGTAGCAGAAACAACTGCAACAGGCTCCATGCCGGAACCGAGACGGGCTCCCTGGATGGCGTATACACCCATGTCAAGCAGGGCGCCGCCGCCCATTTCCTTTTTCTGTTTCCAGTGATCAGTCCGGTTATCGCGATAACCCGCGGCAGCCTGTACCGATTTTACTTTTCCCAATTGCTGTTCCCTGATGATTTTCCGGTATTGCATTGTGTTGGGCTCATGGTGAAGCCGGTATCCGATCGCAAGTGTCCGCTTGTTATTACTGCAGGCTTCAATCATGTCCGAGCATTCCTGCTCTGTTATGGCCATCGGTTTTTCGCACCAAACGTGTTTGCCCGCATTTGCGGCCCGGATCACGTATTCCCTGTGCATTGACGGGGGTAGAACAATATATACCACGTCGATATCGGGATTATTGGCGATGCTGTCGAAAGTCTGGTAATTATAAATGTTTTTGTCCGGGATGTTGTACTGCTTTTTCCATTTCTCTGCTTTTTCAGGTGTTCCTGTAACTATGCCCGCGAGATAACAGAATTCCGTCTTTTGAAGTGCTGGGGCCAGCAGGTCTGTGCTGTAATACCCGAGTCCTACCAACGCCACCCCGAGCCTGTCTTTCTTGCGACGGGGAAGTGCAAATAGTCCTGACCTGCTAAGCAGTATGGCGCTGCCAGCAATGGAAAGATCCCTGATAATCTGCCGGCGGGAGAGCTGTTTCATGCTGTATGCCTTTGGTGGAAAGCTAAAATTACATGAAAAAATGTTCATATATGACCTTGCCGTCACGCGTTTCGTAAACGCAAAGTTCTGCCATGTTGATCCTGTCTTTTTCTTTCATTTTCAGGTCCATGCTAAGTACGAATGCTATTGCATGCGAGGCGACAATGGGGTCGGAAACGGTAATGGCGTACACAGTCTCGACCATGTTATAGAATTTTTTCCCCTTTGAGAGAATCGCTGGCAGTCCCCTGGTTTCCTTCTCAAAGTTTTCCGTTTCGACCGGTTCAATAGTTACAATGCTTTCATCATAAAGCTCTTTCTGCGCGGTTTCAAAATCGCCTTTCCGGCATAACTCAACCAACCGGTCTGCAATTTGTTGTGTTGTCATGATTTCATTTTTGGTGTGCATATGAGATTCACAACAAAGCACCTGCCACAATCAGTATCTTTAGTTTATAACATCATCAGTATGCGAAAGGTCATCCTCCTTTTTTGTCTTTCTGTCTTTGCCACAGTTTGCAGCCTGGCCCAGTCAGCTTCCCATACAGTGGTACTCTCGAACATTGCCAATAAGAAAGGGCAGGCGTATGTCGCCTGGTACAAGACCGATAGCCTTTTCATGGATGAATCCAGATATTTTCTGCGAAAAATCGTAGACATTAATGGCGCTTCAGAGCTGAAGATCCCATTTTCCGACATCCGGGCGGGAATCTATGCAATTGCGGTTTTCATTGATGCAAACGGGAATGGTAAACTGGATAAGGGAATGTTCGGCATCCCAAAGGAAAACTATGGCTTCTCCAACAATATTTACCCTGCAACCCGGGCAGCTACATTCCAGGAAGCCAGCTTCGAAGTGGGCGACCATGCTGAAACCATCAACATACGACTCAAATAATAGTAAATAGTCCCGAAAGTGATTAAATTAGGGACATGACTGCTTATCCGGCATCCAGAATAAATGCCATTGATGTTTTACGGGGTATTGTCATGATCATCATGGCACTCGACCATACCCGTGATTTCTTCCATATTACAGCATTTACGGACGATCCACTAAACCTGGAGACGACAACCATACCGCTTTACTTCACGCGGTGGATCACGCATTTCTGTGCCCCGGTGTTTCTATTTCTTTCTGGTACATCGGCCTTCCTGTCATCACGGAATAAATCCAAAGAAGCTGCCAGCGCCTTCCTGATAAAAAGAGGGCTTTGGCTGGTATTCATTGAAATTACGGTCATTACTTTCGGCCTGACTTTTAATCCTTTCTATAATTTCATCTTCTTCCAGGTTATATGGGCAATTGGATGGAGCATGGTTCTGTTAGGGTTGTTCCTTCGTTTTTCTTACCGGGCCATTCTCATCACCGGGCTCCTGCTGTTTTTCGGTCACAATCTCACGAACCATTTACCGCTACCAACCGAAAGGTCCGGCGGCGAACCTGCTAAAGATCCTGCTCACAGCCAGTGGCACTATTCTGCGGATAGATGACCAGCATTTCATCGGCGTATTCTATGCGATACTTCCCTGGACGGGTGCGATGTTTGCCGGCTATGCATTCGGTAATATCTACGCTCTCGATTTTACATCAGCAAAGAGGAGGCAGATCCTGCTGTTGCTTGGTGGCGGCCTGGTATTGCTCTTTATTGTGCTCCGGATGGTCAATCATTATGGAGATCCTGTGCCTCGCAAAATTTATCCCGATACCACGAGAACGATCCTTTCCTTCCTGAACACAACAAAGTATCCGCCTTCACTGATGTATCTCTGCATGACCATTGGGCCTGGAATCCTCGTTTTGGGATTGCCGGAGAATGTCCGGGCCGCCTGGACAAATGTTGTCAGCGTTTACGGTCGGGTACCGTTATTCTATTTTGTTTTTCACTTCTACCTGATCCACCTGCTTTGCATGGTGTTTTTCTTTGCAACCGGTCACACCCTCAGCCAGGCCAGTGATCCGAATTCCCCGTTTTTGTTCAGGCCCGCCAACTTCGGTTATAGCCTTCCGGTAGTGTATCTCGTCTGGTTCTGCGTGGTTATGGTTTTATACCGGCCCTGTAAGCGATACAGCGAATACAAGTTAAGCCATAAAAAGTGGTGGCTGTCTTATGTATGAGGTTGAACGGCCGGGGCAATTCACCTATTCACTGCATATGGAAATCACAAATGGATTTCCTATGCTATTCATTTATTTATTTCTTCAAACAATGCTTTAAATGTGGAGTCTTTCGAATAGTTCTTCAGGTACTGTGATGCTGGTGACCAGACAGTTTGCATAACGCCAAGGAACCTGTCGCGCATTTCGGGAGTAGACTGGTTTCTGAACCTGGCCATATCGCGTACCTGTTCAACTGCAACAGCAGGGCGATTCCAGGTGCAGGTGATCACTTGCAGTCCTTTTGTGGCAAAATAGACTGCAGTCTTGTCCGGCCGCTCGTAATGCCAGTCGCAGATCACGACGTCGCGGGGAATCATATCGATGGCGCGATGTGTATCGTTGAAGCTTGCCTCCCAGCCGCCAATACCTGTTGTTTTGCCATCGATAAGCCTGTCGCCCCAGATCCAGAGCTTCCTGTTCTTTGCAGCCAGATGATCCCTGATCTTCTGAACCTCGCCGGCGAAGAGCTGTGATTTATCCCGGCCTTTGCACCTGGGGCATTTTGCATCGCCGAGATAAAAGACTTCGTCCATGCCTGCATGAAAGGCGGTGGCATTAAAGGCGTCACAGATTTCATCTACCAATGCAAACACAATCTTGTGAACATCGGGGTGGAGCGGGCAATAGCTCTTGCAATACAGGCTGTCCGCATTCGGCCACTCATATTTGACCGGCATTTTTACCCACGGAGTTTCGTCAAGTTGCGGATATACCTGTAGCAGCTTGCCCGTATATCCTGCCCAGCTCTGGTGCCCGAGCAAATTGATCTGCGGAATGATCATTATGCCTGCCGCTGTTGCAGCGCCTGACAGCTGGCGGGCCTCTTCCCTGGTCAGGAAACTTGTATCAACCAGCTCAGGATGGCTTTTATATGCATAGTGGTAATCGATGCGCAGGATCAGTGTGTTGACTTTCCGCGGCACCAGTTCTTTCTGCATGAATACGATAAAGGAATCGAGATTTCTGCTGACGGGCGATGCAATCGCAAATGCCCTGATAGGAAAATCACTGGCAGCGGGCGATTGAGCATTGGCTCCTTTATGCAACGCAAATAACAATAAAATTAAATATGACAAATATCTCATGTAAGGAAGGTAGAAGTAAAAATGCAAAAGGAAAAATGAAGCTGGAGAAGGTTCTTTTTTTAACGTAAGTGCGCAAGTGGAATGCGGGCTTTAAACAGCTTGGACGTCATGATGGAAAATTGCTGAAACCCTTACTGGTTAACGGTTTTAAGTTTTCTTTAAGGCGTTTGCAGTAAACGAAACACGTAAAACTTGTGTTGCAGGCGCAAAAAGCGCATATTAGTTTTGTGTCAGATTTGATGATACACATCGCCACAGTTGCTTCAGGAATCTCTTCCAGGCAGCATCAATCTCACGGTTGCCCATCCATTTGAAAGTGTCCAACGACTGCTCCATCGAAGAATTTAAATTAAAGTTTTTAACCTAAAAGTTAATGTTATGAAAAGCGTAAATGCAACCGTAAAATCTATCCTTTCTGCAGTAGCTCTCGTAGCTGTTCTCGTACTGAATGCAGGAACTGCAAAGGCTAACAATGAGAAGCCTAAGTCTGTTGAAGATCGTATCCCCGTTGAAGTTAAATATGTTGGAAGCCTGAATCAGCAACCGGTTCTCGAGATCAGCCTCGATAACGCAAATGCTGAAGACCTGTCTGTAACGCTTAAGGATATGGACGGAAACGTACTGTACTCCGGCAATTTCAACGAGAAAAAGATCTCTAAAAAATTCCAGTTTGATAACCAGGGTTCTGACAACATCCAGATTAAGCTCACTATTTCTTCAAAGAAGAAGAGCTATACTGAAGTGTTCCAGGTAAACAGGAGCCGCCAGGTTGTTGAAAATGTGGTGATCTCTAAACTCTAAATTCGCCGCGGTATAGAGACGCGAAACGCAGTGGTTATATTGTTTTTGTGATAGCGCCGGCATTGTATTCATGCAGTGTCGGCGCTTTTTTTATTGCTGACAGGAAAGCATTATTTTTAGCCATATGAAACCTGTTAAAGCACTGTTAGCTGTAATCTTTACTCTTGCGTACGCTATCACAAACGCACAACTTCGTTTACCAGCCATCATTTCTTCGGGGATGGTTCTTCAGCAAAAAGATTCGGTATCCCTCTGGGGGTGGGCGGGTCCCGGTGAAAAAGTATATGTAACTACGGGGTGGGATAACCGCACCGATTCCACTATCACCACAAATCTCGCTGCATGGAACCTTAAGGTGATGACTCCTTCGGCAGGCGGACCTTACAACATCAGGATCAGGAGCCATAACACCATCCAGCTTGATGATGTAATGATCGGGGAGGTATGGATATGTTCCGGTCAATCAAATATGGAATGGAGTTACCTGAGCGGTACGTCAGATATTGCATCCGAGTTTCCCCAGGCTAATAACCGGAACCTCAGGTTTTTTCATGTTCCAAAGACAGGGGCGGACCGTCCGCAGGATGATTTGAAAGCATCATGGGCAGTTTGTGACTCTGTCAATATCAGATCATTCAGCTCGGTAGGCTATTTTTTCGGCCGCAGGCTCCAGCAGGACCTCAACGTTCCTATCGGCCTGATCAATGCATCCTGGGGTGGTACCCCGGCGGAGACCTGGACTCCTGAAGATTTAGTATTGCACGACCCTGTATTGCGGTCAGCTTCCGCAGAACAAAAGCCCTTTCCCTGGTGGCCCAGTCTTCCGGGCCAGGCCTTCAACGGAATGATTGCACCCCTCACCAAATACCGGATTGCCGGCGCCATCTGGTACCAGGGTGAAAGTAATACCGGTACCTGGTCCAGTTACAGACACCTGTTTACTACTATGATCGATTCATGGCGGAAAGCTTTCCATAAGGACCTCCCGTTTTATTATGTGCAGATTGCTCCATACAAGTATGGCCAGACGAATATTGGTGCATTGCTGCAGGAGTCCCAGACCAGGTCCATGGCCCATCCCAATACCGGAATGGTTGTGATCACCGACCTTGTGGACAATGTAAATGACATACATCCTTCCCGTAAACGCCCGGTTGGTGAAAGACTGGCGGGTTGGGCGCTTGGAGCTACCTATGGCAAAGCAGGCCTGGCTTACAGAAGCCCGGAATTAGCCTCTGCAGTCCAGGAGAAAGGCAGGATAATCCTGCGGTTTAAAAATGCACCCGGGGGATTTAAAGTGAATGGCGGCGAGGTTACCGGGTTTTACATTTCCGGTGAATCCGAGGCCTGGTTCCCGGCAAAGGCAAAGGTGGAGAAAGATAAGATCATTGTCTGGAGCCCGGACGTGAAAACTGCCCGGTTTGTCCGGTATGGATTTGGTAACACAATCATCGGCAATGTGTCGAGCGTGGAGGGTTTACCGATAGTTCCATTCCGTACGGATGACTGGCAGCCTGAGATAAAAGAAGTGAAGTAAACTTATTGACTTCAACTAATAAATCACCATAAGAAAATGAAATTTCTCTCCCTTGCCTTTTTGTGTTGTTGCCTGTTGCCTGCATTCGCACAAAAAAGCCGCGACCGGAATGTTTACCAAATGATGGTATATCACTTCAATGCTGCACAGGAACAGGGACTGGATAGTTACCTGGAAAAAGACCTCCTACCGGCAATCCGGCGTGCGGGCGTGAAAAAAGTTGGCGTGTTTAAGCCTGTTGCCAATGATACCGCCACGACAAAGCGCTTATTCGTGTTTGTTGCCCATAAGAACGGTACCGATGCAGTAAAGCTGAAGAGCGTGCTGGAAGCCGACAAATCATACCAGCAGCAGGCTGCGGCCTTCCTGCAGGCACCGCATGACAAGCCTTCATTAGGGAGGATCGAGACTGTCCTGATGCAGGCATTTCAATTTGCACCGGAGCCAACACTGCCTTCGCTTACAGGCACAGTGAATGAGCGCATTTATGAGTTGCGCAGTTATGAATCGGCAAGTGAAAAGTTATACAAGAGCAAAGTGCATATGTTTAATGAAGGGGGAGAAATCGAATTGTTCAAACGGCTTCAGTTCAACGCAGTTTTTTATGGAGAAGTGATAGCAGGTTCCAGAATGCCCAATTTCTTTTACATGACCAGCTTTAACAGTATGGCTGACCGTGATGCGCACTGGAAAACTTTCGTTGATGACGCAGAGTGGAAAACACTTTCCGCCAAACCGGAATACCAGCACAATGTGTCAAGGATCGAGATCACGCTGATGCATGCCACACCATACTCGGACTTTTAAGCCATTATTCACCTACTGACTTATTCAACCTGGTATCTGGTTGTATTTGGGTTGAAGTTTCTCCAGCTGTGCCAGAATTCCTGGTAAGCCTGCAATTTTTGTAGCTTGTTTCCCTTCAGTGGTCCGTCTATGCACAGGCCATCCATGTTCCAGGATGAATGGGTGTCCAGGTCCTGTAGCTGATCGCCAGCGGGAGACAACGAGAAGTGCATTGCACGTCCTTCGAGTGAGCGGTTCCAGGCATGGAAGCTGGCGCTGTCTTTTTCAACTACGATCAGCAACGGCATTGAGCCGGCAGAATCTTCTATAAGTTTCTTTTGCAGCACGAGATTCCAGTCATACGCCCTTGCGAAAGAATGGTTCTTGACACCAAGGACCCATGACTTGAATTTCCATGACCCGCTGTCCCGCTTTTCGAGGCTGCTGCTTATCGTGCCTTTATCAAAAGCCTCAAGATCCTTGTAGTGCCTGAGATAATTGCTGTCGGGCTGCATTACAAGTGCTTCCGGATACTGGGCAAGCCAGCTTTGAAGGCTCGCCTGCCGGGAGGGAATCTCGCGAAGGCTTTGACCAGCAAGCGGCCCGGCAATAGCCCGTCCGGTTGCCTGTTGCCACCAGCTTCCGGTCGTTCCGTCTTCAAACATGGCATTAAAATGATCCATGCCAACCAGGCGGAAAGATTCCGGCCGGCCATTGATCTCGGGACTAAATACTCTTCCTGTACGGCACACGGTACAATAGGTTATCATGACGGGAACATTCCCGATCGTATCCCTGACCTGGTGATGGTAACCTATCAGCTGAACCGGGTATGCTTTTGCTTCGCCATTCATGGAAACGCCAATGACAAGCCTGTCTGCCGCGATCTTATTGCTTCCTGATTTTACCATTGACAATGTCGAGGGCTGATGAAACATCGTATCGGCCTGGAACCGGTAATTGAAAAAGTAAAACAGGACCACGTAGGCTACCAGGGAAAATATAGTTAGAATTCTTGCCGGCTTCCCGTACTTCCGCCATACAACCCATGAGAGTATTGCCAGGGATACCAGGAGGAACAATCTTATCCACGTTATATTGTGATGCAGCCAGTATGCTATTCCAACCGTATTTATTTTCTGGCTGCCGGGAAATGGCATGATCAGGTACACCCTTGCGATCTCAAATACGAAAAGCAGTAATATACAGAGGAAGAGCAGTGAACGGCGCATAGAAGAAAATTACTTTACCGGTAAGCTATATCATTTCAATAAAATTATTACAACTAATTTCGCGCCGTCAATATTGTTGAATCAATCTGAATAATCATGCATTTCCAGGTATTCCCAGCGAGTGTTTATATAGAAAGAAGGCGCGAACTGAAAAATAAGGTCGGGTCAGGACTTATCCTGCTGATGGGTAATGAAGAGACCGGAATGAACTATAAGGACAATACTTATCACTTCCGGCAGGACAGTACATTCCTTTATTATTTCGGGCTCGATGTTGCAGGGCTGGGAGCCGTGATCGATGCGGATTCCGGTGATGAGATCATCTTCGGTAACGAACTGAGCATGGATGATATCGTGTGGACGGGTGCCCTTCCTTCGATCAGGGAAATGGCAGTTCATGTGGGAATAAAAAATACGAAACCGTATGCCGAACTCGGGAAGCTGATTATTAACCAGTCTGCAGATGGCCGCCGGATCCATTTTCTTCCACCATACCGGGCTGAAAATGCCATTAAAATTGCCACCTGGCTGCAGGTTCCGGTAAGTGCCGTACAGACGCTTAAATCCGTAGAGCTGATCAAAGCCATCGTTTCACAACGTTCCATAAAAGATAAATTTGAGGTAGAAGCCATCGAGTCAGCGGTGTCAACTTCGGCTGACATGCATTTCGAAGCTATGCACAGAGCAGCGCCCGGAATGAAAGAGTATGAACTCGCTGCAAAGGTTCAGCAGGTAGCATATACTGCCGGTGGTTCATTGTCGTACCCGATCATTCTCACGGTTAACGGCCAGGTGTTGCACAACCATTACCATGGTAATACCATGCAGGATGGCCAGATGGTGCTTGTTGATGCCGGTGCAGAACAGCAGATGCATTATGCGGGTGACCTGACAAGGACATTCCCGGTCGGCAGGAAATTCTCGACTCGCCAGCATGAAATGTATGACGTGGTGCTCAACGCCCTCGAATCTGCTACGGCGATGCTGAAACCGGGTGTAAAGTTCATCGACATCCATGCTGCTGCCTGTGAGAAACTGCTGCAGGGGTTAAAGTCTGTGGGCCTGGTTAAAGGAGATCCGGCAGAAGCTGTTCAGGCAGGTGCACATACTTTATTTTTTCAGTGCGGACTGGGTCATATGATGGGCCTGGACGTCCATGATATGGAAGACCTTGGTGAGGAATATGTCGGCTACAGTGAGCAACTAAAAAAGAGAACCGATTTCGGCTGGAAATCACTTCGCCTTGGCCGGGAACTTGAGTCGGGATTTGTACTGACAGTTGAGCCTGGTATTTATATGATCCCTGAACTGATCGACAGGTGGAAGGCGGAAAATAAGCTGCCCGATTTCATCAATTATGAAGCTGTTGAGCAATTCCGTGATTTCACCGGGATCCGGATCGAAAACAACTTCCTCGTGACTGACGAGGGGTATCACCGTCTCGGTAAATACCTGCCGGATACAGCGAAGGAAATTGAATCGATCCGTGACCAGTATTGCTGATCAGCCGGCGCCCAGTTCCATTACCGAAATCGGTGTAATGATGCCATTTGTGTCTTTGACCAGGATCTCAGATTGATGCACACACCAACGGGATACGGTTTCAATAAATGTTTTGGCCATCAGCCGTTGCGGAGTTGTCAGCACAATCGTTTTGCCTCGTTCAAGAAAGTGCAACACCAGGCTGGATAAAGCGGGAAAGGACGCAGGCTCATAATTGACATCGCTAAGCAGGAGAAGATCCGGATCATAATCGAATGAAAGACAGTTCCAGTCGATCACCGCTGTATGAAGGCCGGCCAGTCCATTCAGTTCTGCAGACATCCGGATGACGTCTGTTGCCTCCTCGTTGTAATCGCTGCAAACAATTTCCCTTGCATACCTTGCTGCAAAAACGGACGGTAATCCAAGGCCGGCCGCCAGTTCAAGCACCTTCATGTTGCGAACAAGCTGGAGATTTTCTTCAAGGTGCAAAGCCATTGCCACAGCAGATGGCCATATCCGTGACCAGTATGGAAACTGCGGTGAGCTTCCCGCAGCCATCTCGCGCTGATACCGGTCTTTAATTGCATCCTGGTCCGGTACCACCAGTTGCACGGTATGCGACGACAATGATACACGCTCAATGATAACTGGTAAACTGAACGCCAAGATGATAGAGGTTGTGCCGGCAAATCTATTGATTGTAAGGGGCATTTCTTATATTAGGAGAAGCAAGAATGATGTTCCCCATCCCTTAAATAACGATATGCTTGTAACCGAAACCAGCTCCCGTTCGGAGCAACAATTGTCCTACGGAAAGTTTTCGATGTATGCCCTGCGCATTTCCCTGATCGCTGCATTGGGAGGATTCCTGTTCGGGTTTGAAACCGCTGTGATCTCCGGTGCCGAAAAAACCATCCAGAAGCTGTGGAGCCTGAGTTCCGGCTGGCAGGGATTCACCGTTGCCTCAAGCCTTATAGGAACAGTCATAGGTTCACTGCTTGCCGGATATCCCGCTCAACGATTTGGCAGGAAGAAAACACTGATGGGGATAGCCATGCTCTACCTTGTCTCAGCCATCGGGTGTGCACTGACCGGTAAGTGGATCCTGTTCGTGATTTCCAGGTTCATTGGTGGACTTGCTGTGGGAGCTTCATCTGTTGTAGGCCCCATGTATATTGCCGAAATCGCGCCTGCCCCGATGCGTGGCAGGCTGGCCGGCTCTTTCCAGCTGAATATTGTTTTTGGCATTTTTGTCGCATATACCTCCAATTTCCTGTTCCTGGGATTAGGCGACGATTCGTGGCGCTGGATGCTTGGCGTTATGGTGCTGCCGGCAGCGCTTTTTGCCATCCTTCTAAGGACAATCCCGGAAAGTCCGCGATGGCTTGTTCTCAATAACCGGGATGAAGAAGCCCGGAAGATCTTTGAACGGACTGGCGACACAGAGGCTATGAACAATATTATGGAAGAGCATACCCTTGCTGCAGGCGGCACAAAAGAAAGCCTGTTCAATGGGCGATACCGGAAACCGATTATGTTCGCTGTGTTGTTGGCTATGTTCAACCAGCTGGCTGGCATCAATGCAATATTGTATTACGCTCCGCGCATCTTTGAAATGGCGGGCTTCGGGCAGGAAAAGGCATTTCTTCAGCCCGTTTATATCGGGGCTGCCAACCTGCTGTTCACCCTGCTGGCTATGTCGCTTATAGACAGGTTTGGAAGAAAGACCCTGCTGATCATCGGCTCATTCGGGATGATCCTGTTTCTCGGCCTAACCGCACTTGCATTCAGGGAAAGTGCCACTGGCAATACCAACGTGCTGTATTATCTCATCGGCTTCATTGCCTTCTTCGCCTTTTCACAGGGTGCAGTGATCTGGGTATTTATTTCCGAGATTTTTCCGAACTCTGTCCGCTCACAGGGCGGAGCCTTGGGCAGCTTCACACATTGGATCATGGCGGCCATCATTTCATGGACTTTCCCCGTTATTGTGGAAGGGTCGGAGCGGGGTGGATACTATTCCTTCCTTTTCTATTGCGTAATGATGGTTTTGCACCTGCTGTTCGTCTGGAAGTTCCTGCCCGAAACAAAAGGGAAATCACTTGAACGGATACAGAAGGAACTGGGCATAGAATAAAAAAACAATTCAAACTAAAGTTGAATACATGAGTGAGCCAATCTGGGGCATCGACCTGGGAGGGACGAAGATCGAAGGGGTAATATTGCCTTCCCTCGATGAACAGGAGCCATTGGTACGTACCAGGGTGCATACGGAATCGGCAAAAGGTTACGATCATATCATAACCCGGATAGGGCAGCTGGTAGACGAAATGAAATCGCGAACCGGGCTTAGTCCGGCAAAAATTGGTTTTGGAACACCGGGCGTGCTTGACCCTGTGCTGCAAACCATGAAGAATTGCAACAGTACGGCATTGAATGGCCGGCCGTTGAAGAAAGATCTTGAAGAAGCTCTCGGCATACCTGTAGTACTGGCCAACGATGCCAATTGTTTCGCGCTGTCGGAAAACCATTGGGGTGTCGTAAAAAGAAAATTCCCCGGGGCAAGGATGGTGTTTGGGATAATTATGGGAACGGGCGTCGGTGGCGGGATCGTGATGGATGGAAAAATCTGGGAAGGTCGCCAGGGTATAGCAGGAGAGTGGGGACATATCTACCTCGACCAGTCGGGAGGCCCGTGTTATTGCGGGAAATCCGGATGTGTGGAAACAATCCTGAGCGGACCTGCGCTTCAGCGTTATTACCGGCAGGCAAGCGGGAACGACCTTAACCTGCGCCAGATAGTCGAACGGTCATTGCAGTCAGATGATGCGGCCGGCCACCTTACACTTGACCGGTTGCACCTGTTTTTCGGAAAAGCGGTTTCAATTGTTACCAACCTGCTTGACCCGGATGTGATTGTGGTGGGCGGCGGGGTCGGGAACATCGATTCAATCTATACCCAGGGAATCGACTCCCTCAGGAAATACATTTTCAATAACAGGCTCGACGTGCAGGTGGTAAAGCCTGAACTTGGCGACAGTGCCGGCGTTTTTGGTGCAGCTGCGCTTGTGGCTTAGCTATGACCCGCATTAACTATTTTGCAGTATGAGTTCGGTTTCGCATTTCTTCTATTGGGCCAGTTTGGTGATCATCGTTTACACCTATGCTGGGTATGGATTCATTATGGCATTGATCGCCGCATCCAGGCGAAAGCTGGTAAAGCCGGATAATGAGTCCGGCTACCACCTACCGCTAACGGTTGTCATACCCGCATTCAATGAAGCCCCTGTAATTGGCGCCAAAATCAGGAATACCCTGCAGTTGAATTATCCAAGACAGCTGTTCCAGGTCCTGGTTATTACAGACGGATCCACGGACGGTACAGATCAGATAGCCGCTGCCTTCCCCCAGGTTACGGTAATGCATGACCCGATACGGAAAGGAAAAGCCGCCGCAATAAACCGGGCGATGACAGCGGTTGACTCAGAACTGGTGGTTTTAACCGATGCCAATACACTAATCGATCCCGAAAGCCTGCGCTTACTGTCGGCCCATTACCGGGATGAAAAGGTGGGGGGCGTGTCCGGCGAGAAAAAAGTTGTTTCTTCCGATGCGTCGGACCTGAGCAGCGAAGGGGAAGGCCTCTACTGGAAATATGAATCCCTGCTGAAAAAGCTCGATGCCAGGGCGGGGACTATTGTGGGTGCCGCGGGAGAATTATTTTCCTTTCGGGCGAAGTTATTTGAACCACTCGAGGAGGATACGATCCTGGACGATTTTGTTTTGTCGCTGCGGATCTGCCTGAAAGGTTACAGGGTAGCTTATGAACCGGCGGCATCTGCACTGGAAACAGGTTCCATTTCTATACCGGAGGAAGAAAAGCGAAAAATCAGGATCTGCGCGGGCGGATTCCAGGCGATTAAAAGAATGCCAGGTTTATTCGAATTCTCAAAGCATCCCATGCTTACTTTTCAATATATATCGCACCGGGTGTTCCGGTGGACATTTGCACCTGTATCCCTTATCCTTATATTATTTACCAATGTTATATTAGTCATTAACGATGCGGGAAGCTGGTACCGGTTTACACTGGTTCTGCAGGTTATAGCTTATTCGGCCGCCCTTGCGGGCTGGATCGGTGCAAGAAATAACCGAAAACTCCCCCTTGTTTACATCCCCTATTACTTCCTGTTTATGAACTGGTCGGTCTTCACCGGGTTTTACCGGTTTCTCCGGAAAAAGCAGTCAGGCGCCTGGGAAAAAGCGAACCGCTTAACCATTCCCGTTAATTAAGGTTTAAACGCTTTTAGGGGCGTTCGGGTAGTTTTCCCCACTATTAAAAATTAATTCAGGATTCATTTCCGGGAATGGAAATTAATACTATTTTTACCCCACGAACCGCCTCTACTATCTCTGATTTCTTCCACAGATCCTAAGAACACCTCCAATTAGTAGTTTGCTTTAAAAATAATCTGGTTATTGTATTGCCAGGTAAGTATCGTTGTCCGTTATACCCATTGAAAGCCGAATTCGTTCCAATTGCGCTCCTATTGAAAGATTGAGTTAATCAAACTTAATTATTCAAGGATGAAAAGAAAGATACTAGTGATCACGGAGAGC
>NZ_JSVC01000040.1 GCF_000814475.1 Flavihumibacter solisilvae
TGATAAATAACACTGTAAGTCATTGTAGAATAAATGATCTTGATAACAATCCAAAGTTCCATATCTGTTTGTAGCTCTTCGAGATTACTATATATCTAATTATTAGAGGGCGACTTCACCGAAGTCTGTCTTCCGAAAATTAATTTATGAAAAAATACAGATGTCGTGAACATTCAGGGAAACTGATCGAAGATATTAACGCTCACAAAAATAAATATCGGTAAATAAAGCAAAAGGACTAATCCTGGGCTTTCCATTCTTATGAGCGTACGCTCTCCCATATGCTAAAATATTAACATGATCTGGCTTATCTTATCGACTCTAAGTTCTCTCCTTTCAATATTCCTATGGATACGCGAAGAATTAAATAATTCCAAATTCAATCGAAGCAAACTTGCATATCCCATTGTCTTCATACTACTTTCTCTAATTGCAATTTATCAATACTTTCAGCTAACTGAAATTAAGGAAATAAAAACGGAGGCAGCAGTAATATCTACCAACTGGCCAAAGCTTGAAGAAATCAAGTTTATTACTAAGGGGGAACGACTTGGTATTATATTAGCCTGTCAAACATTCCTTGAAAAACACAAATCGCGATTTCCAGATACTTATTCCGATTTTCAGGCATTAAAAAAAGGACGATTAGGAGACTATAAGTCAAAAACTAACTCTTCCGACAAATATGCTGAATATGAAGATCTTGAAGATGTCTGTGGTGCAGCAATAACTATTATAAATAATCTCAAAAAATAGTGGATACTGGATATACTTCCAGAGGAAATTAACCCCGATCGGTTACAGGAATCCTGTAAGCTCCCCTGTAAGCTTCCCTTAAAACTAGGCCATTGTAAGTACCCCATATATCAGACAGCTTTTTGGTAGAGCAAATCGCTCTTAGTTGTCATCATTCTCCATTCTGTAGGAGTAAGGTTATTTAATGACTCATGTGGTCTTCGGTTATTGTATTCTTCAATCCATTCGGATGTCAGGTCCCGGATTTGTTCCAGGTCAAAGAATATATAAGCATCTAAAATCGCTTCCCGGTATAGACGGTTGAAGCGTTCAATGTAACCATTCTGCATAGGTTTTCCTGGCTGTATATACTGTATGTTGATTCCATTTTCTTTGCACCATAGGACGAAGTAAGTTGAAGTGAATTCCGGGCCGTTGTCTACCCGGATGGTTACAGATTTACCTCTTTGGGATATTATCCTTTCGAGGTCCGTATTACTCGTAGGGCAGACAGGGACGTATCTATCTCGATGGCCAATACCTCACGGGAACAATCATCGATGACGTTGAAGGTTCTGAACCGTCGGTTACCCACCATGCTGTCGCTCATGAAGTCCATGCTCCAGGTGGCGTTTACAGCCTGTTGCTTCTGCAATGGTTGCTTCACCCGGGCAGGTAGTCGTCTTTTGCCTTTCCTGCGTTTGTTCAGCTTTAAAAGCTTGTATACCCGGTAAACCTTCTTGTGGTTCCAGGTATGTCCAGCCCTTCGCAAATAGGCAAACAGTTTACGGAAGCCGTATGAAGGATGTTTAAAGGCAAGTTCCTGCAATGCATCGACTACGTCCTGATCATCCATTTTGCTTGAATAATAAAACTGGGAACGTGGAAATGAAACAATCTTACAGGCCCTGGTCACAGAAATACCCTGCTCGCGCACGATTTCTTCTGTCACCTGCCTTTTTGTGGCAGGGCCCAGCCTTTTTTTGTGAAAAGGTCTTTGAGTATCTGGTTATCGAGGGCAAGGTCGGCAAACATCTTTTTCAACCTGGCATTCTCTTCCTCCAGGTCCTTCATACGCTTGACGTCACTGACTTCCATGCCGCCATACTTGCTTTTCCAGTTATAAAAAGTGGCCTCGGAAATACCATGCTCTGCAAATCTCCCGGGTAGGAATCCCGCTTTCCTGTTTCTTAAGGATTGCAAAAATCTGTGTTTCTGTAAATCTTGTCTTTTTCATCTTGAACAGTTTAAAATTAATAGAATTCTCCAATTTTAAACTGTCTGTTATTTAGGGACACTTACACTTGGGTTCTACTAAATTTAACGGAATATGGCAAAAAGCCGAAACCAACAATAAAACATGTACTTCAACTGCAAAGAATGGTATTGAGGTGAAAATTGGTTGGATTTTGATCAGTCCACTCAGTTTTTTCGAAGATCCTGTCTTCACGCAATTGAGAGGGGATTGCGGCGTTTATTTCTTCACCCTTGTAAAGTTATAGGTTACAAAGCTCCATCGGTCTCCACGTTTCACGGTTTTTAGCTGTAATGAATCAGAAGTGTAGCTATAGTCAAATATTGTACCTGTGTAATTATAGGATCCCCAATTGTTATACACCTGATAATTGATAATGCATTTAGATACAAAAGGAGTGTATAAACTAAGGTAGGTAGAGGGGCGGTCATATAATATGGGCAAAAACATCACATTGCTACCACCATGGATGTAGGTAAGTTTAAAAACAAAAGGGAAATACCACAAAAGTTTCCTGATTGGATTGTTGATTGTAGTAGTTTTTAGCAATAGTTGATCATAGAGTGTGGGATTGCTATTATTATCGAAATGATATTCTTCAAGCTTGTTGAGCATCGTATCGCTAGCATCTTCGTAAAAAAGCTTTATAAGGACATTGTCTTTTGGATTTCCGCCGTATTGTAAATGATAAATTTGTTGAAGTTGATTTGTAGACGAGTAGACCAACGAGTCGTATTTTCTTTCTACGTTGCCATCTGTCAAATCACTGAAATACGGATCGTTGTTTTCACGGTATTTGTTAGGCGAACTTTTGTAAAATATCCTGGAGCATTGCCGGTTTGAGCCGTATTCAAATATCATTGAAGCTCTTCGGATAGAACCATTAACATCCTTGTATTCTGAAATAACATAGCTCATAACGTCATTTTTGTATATCACATAGCAAGGTGTTGTTCGTCCCCACGTAGAAGGTCTGTAGAATTTGATGAGTTTATGGCTACTGTCATATTCAAAATTGAACTCCTGACCTTCTGAAAATTCGCCGTTAATACTTGTCAGAAGAAACATTGAATCAGCCTTAGCTGGTTCTTCAACTGGAGGTGTCAGAGGGGGAGTCTCAGGTTCATCTTGTGATTTTTGGCATGAGGCCATGAAGATGACCATAAGGAGGATAGCCAGTCTTTTGGTAACAGTCATATTAAATTGTTTCTACTATTGCGAATAAGGTTAGGTCCGTAAATTTTAATACTGGCGAAAGTAATTGTTCTACCGCAGTAGTGCAACTGATCAGTTATTTTTATTTGTCGATTCCCCAATTATCTTCACCTCTTCAAACTTGTAATAGTTGAGCATTTCCATGAAACCCTTCCTGGTCAAACTTCCCCGTGTCTTAAACCCCTAAAAACTGGACAAAAGGTCGATATTGGTTAGATAGTTTTTGTGTGTTTCACCGCTGGTGGCAAAGGTAGCCCCGCCTCCAGAAAAGTAAAGGCTATACGGAGCGGCGATGGCATGCCCTACATGTTCCAAGATCGCCGGCCTTGACTTTTCTTCCGGCTTTGCGGCTAATGGTGGCCCAAGCGGTTCAACTGAACGGTAATGCTCATCCCATACCTGCATCGGGGTTTTATTACCCAGGCTGCCATGCAGACGTTGTTCATTGTAAAACTTTTTCCAGCGGTTCAGCGCCAGGCCTGCTTCGTAGATGGATTCAAACTCATAGCGCTGCTCCACGCTGCGTTCCAGCAGAGAATGATAAGCTTCGATAAATGCGTTCTCTTCCGGTGTGGCCACGCGTGTAAACTCCTGGTTAATGCCTTGTTCCTGGAGAAACTCCCGTATCAGATGTGCGATAAACTGGCTGCCATTGTCTTTTCGTAAAGTAATGCCCTCCACCCGGTGTTTGGCGAGGATCTGGCTCAAAAGCCAATTCACCTGGTGTTTGCGCATGCGCCACCAGAGCAGTTGGCCCAGTTTACGACGACTGTATACGTCCAGCACTGTTAGCACCAGGGCGTTGCGGCCAGCTCCGTGGATATGCAGGTACTTGATATCCATACAGAGTTGCTTCATCGGTGCATCTGCCTGTTGAGTGTAGAACTGTACAAATTTGCGCCCTGTAGTCTTGCTGGTAAATTTGCTGCTGTACAACAAACCACTTTCCGTCATCAGGCGGTAAACCTTTTTTTCATTGATGATAAAACCTTCGAACCGCAAACTTGCAGTCATCTTCTGATAGCCGTAATCCACAAACTCAATGCCCAGATAAAACTTGATGGCAATGACAACGCTGTTATTGGCCACCACAGTCCCGTCCTGCATCACAGTATGGGTAGAGGGTTTACGCCCCTGTTGTCCACTGTAACTGATTTGAAAATTCAGTCCAGTCATTTAGGGGGCTAGGACAGCCTTATATCTCTTAATCTTAAAAGTTGATAAATACATTAAATAGGGGGAGAAGCAACAATACATACTAAGTATATCGATAAAAATATAAAAACGAAATTAGTCTTGTCAATTAAAACACCGATAACTACAATAATTTCTATTTCAAAGTATAACAAATGATATTGTGACCCGTTAATTCGCACTTGAAAACACATCACTTGCATATTTTCTAGACGCACTTATTTCATTCCAATTATTCAGATATAGCCTCCCGCTCCCCATATTGAATTAATCAGATCAGCTGGCTCTCAGCCGGAGATGCTTCGCAATTACGAACAGGGTTTCAAAATTGGCTGCTTGTAGTTGCGGCACCCCAGCTAGAAACTGCACCTTCGGTCACATCCATCGCTTTGGCAAGCACCTTGTTGTATATCCATTTCTCTGCAAGTACAGCCTTTATTCGGTTACCTGGGTATCTTAATTATTATTCTGGCTTGCCCCCTGAATATACCATTGCTTAATGGCTATTTCAATACTAACATCACAATAAGTCGCCTTTAGACGACTATAAAAGTTGATTCTCCGACTGTGGGATTATCAGTAGGTAATGTTATTAAATGCTTTAAGATTCAACTTCCATAGGCCTGAATTCATTGGAAAATGGCTACAGGAACTTGGTTTCAGGTGTGGTAAAATGGTATCGGTCCAAGCCAACGAAAATCAATTGATCATTACCGTTGATCAATAAATATACCTGCCGGATATAACAACAAGGTTTGGAAGGAATGTAACCAATGGCTTCAACATTGTCAACGGGAAAAATCCCGGTTCATTCCTTCATACTCACACTTATGCACACATGTACACATTTGTGTAAAAATTAAGTGTAAACCCCGATTGCAGAAATCAAAATCACTTACTAGTTTAACCGAATTCTTCGAATAAGAAAGCTTACCTCCCCGGACGGACAGAATCCGTGTAGCAAATGGCTGGTGAATGATAACCTCCTAAAGAAAACATCCCTACCCCTGAATACAGCAGTGCAACCAGGCTTGTCGCGTTAGCATGGAAGATTTTTGTTTTCAACTTAACAACATATGCTACACAAACATTCTACTATGTACAGCACGGCCACAAAAGTGGCCTTTGCTGTGGGATTGCCCATCGGACTGGCGGTCATCCTTTGGCTGGGGCCAACAGATGTTTACAGGGGATTGGGTGACTCCTTACTGGAAACTATTTTATATTCAAGACCTATCGTGCCACTTATCGCGGCATACGTAGTTGGACTATGGCTTGCGAGTGAAAAAATCCCGGAACACCTTCGAAATGGATTCAACCTGGTAACCACATCATTCTTCTTCTCGCTTCAAGTCAATGGAGTGTTTTGGGCAACGGTGGTAGTAGTGATGTTAAAACCAAGGAGGTGGTGGGAAAATCTTCATGAATTTATGGCTCAGCCAATGCTATGGTTTAATTGCAGTGTTGCCCTGGCTACATTCACAATAGGCTACCTGATCTGCTGGATCACCAACAAGAAAATGTTTTCAGACTCACAGAAACCTCGGGGCTATTATGACTTCGAATAATTCATCCCGTATATCGAGTACACATCTGTGTCAAAATACCGTGAAAACACGGGTTGCGGATATTGAAGCCCGTTTCTATCTTGCTTTTATGATACAACCACTTCCACCAATCCTCCAGTTTGTGTGTGATGCCCAGGTTTTTAACCTTTCCAAACTGGACTATTATTGCGCCTTTCCAAGAGGTGCCATCAGCAGGGCAATCAAGGGCAGGAAACCGCTAACAGACAGGCAGCTCCAAAAGCTCGCCTTTGTATTCCGGCTCACGAAAATTGGTCCACAGTGGGTAATTGAAAAACAACTGCAGGAACTGCAAAAGCGTGAGTAAACGCGGCGAGGAAACTGATGTCCTGATTTTGCAAAACCCGCATTTTGGGCGAAAAATCCCGCATTTTGGGCGTGTTTTGAAACCGAGTTTTGAGGACCCGCAGTAACGCTCACCTGATTAATCCTTCCCTGAAAGACCACTTACGAACTTTTTAAGCCCGGTTTCGCCGTTTTTTTGGTTGTCTGTGCCAGGTGCTTGGAAATTTCATTGTCGGTGTTTATAGTTATCCTAAATAAATTTTTATGACAGATAACTATATCATCATCAAAGACGGTCGATACGTGCACCGGGTAGCATGTGAATCCATTCTCTATGTTAGTGCGAATCGCCATTCCTGCGACGTGCATACAAGTACCATTATGTACTCAGTAAGATGCAGCTTTATGGATTTGCTCAATGGCCCTTCGCGCAGGTACCTCACCCAGGTGCATCGCTCCTTTGCAGTAAATATGCAAATGGTAACCGCATACAGCCGCGACGAACTATTTATCCATATCCACCGCATTCCAGTTGGCCGTGCTTACTACAAAGAAGTACGTGGCCTGTTCGTGAATACGACCTGATTAGCGGCAGTTTGCGAACTGCAGCACCAGGCCGGCCGGACTGTCACGTGGCATTGTGGGAGACGTGACCCTGCATCGCCTTCCGGAATGCCTGGTAAGCTGTAAAAAGTAAACTGCCAATTCAGATAAGAGATTCCCGGGGCAGCCCTCTAAGAGCCGTGAAAGAGCCGACTAAGACAAGAAACAGAGCAGATAAGAACTACAAAAGCACAGTCCGAGCACAGTAAAAGCACGAGAAAAGCACGGAGGAAGCACGAGAAAGCACGAAGAACAGTGCACGAACGACACGGACATGTATGCACGAACGACAGGTTCTGATTGCTCCAACGGTAGAGTTTCACCGCTTTTACAGGACTCCGGGAGTCAACAAGTAAAATCCATTCTTAACGTAAAAATCTATTTCAGATGGCAACATCAAGCATCAATTTGCTCACCCATGGTTACCAGGGTAAGGTTGGTGATCAGTTTGTGTTCAGGAACAAGGCAGGTAAGTCCATTATGGCTGCCAAGCCCAAGCCCCGTAGAAAGGCAAAGACCGTTGATTCGGAACTAACCCAGGAGGCGATACAGGAGAACTTTAAAAATGGTACGATCTACGCAAAGAGAGCTATGGTGGACGAAGAACTGAAGCCTCTGTACGAGGCAGCACGTCGTCCGAACCAGACACCGTACCATATCGCTTTCATGGATTGGATGAAAGCCCCGAAAGTGAAGGATCTCAGGCTCGACGATTATGACGGCCAACCCGGTCAAAAGATCGTTGTACGGGCAACTGACAACTTCAAAATAAAGGCTGTAAAATTCATCCTGCGTTCCCCTGACGGTACCAAACTCGAAGAGGGTGAGGCCGTGCTGAACCAGAATGGTGTTGACTGGACATACACCGCCCAGGTTCAAAACCCGAGCGTGCCAGGTACCATCCTGAAGGTAATAGCATTGGACCTCCCGGAAAATCAAACTTCGCTGGAGAAAGTCCTGTAACCCGTTTTGAATCCAATACCTATGGAAACATTATTTCATCATCTTTTAAAAACTATTTCATCATGAAACAATATGAAATTGATCGAATGAGCCTGACCGAAAGGGCCGCGGCAGAAACACCGCCTTTCTTCGTGAAGCTGCGCAACGTGGGCCTTGGACTTGCGGCCATAAGCGCCGCCCTTCTGGCTTCGCCGGTAGCACTCCCGGCAATTGTATCCACCATCGCCAGTTACCTGGGCGTGGCTGCTTCGGTGGCCAGCGCCGTGGCACAGGTGGCCGTAAAAGGTTGACCGATGGAACTGCTACTGGAACGCGAATACCACTCGTCGGGCACGAATGGTATCCTGAGCTGCGAAGAACGGTTTCTCTGCTTTACCATCGAGCTGCCATGGCGCGGTAACGTGCGACTTAAATCCTGCATCCCCGAGGGCCTGTATCAACTGGTTCTTCGTTTCAGCGAACGACATCGCTACCACCTGCAGGTGAAAGACGTACCAGACCGTAGCCTGATCCTGATCCACAAGGCCAACAATGCCCTGAAGGAATTGCAAGGTTGCATTGCGCCGGTCAACGAACTTTTGTCGCCCGGTATCGGGAAACAATCGTTCGCGGCATTCAAAAGCCTGATGGAAAGGGTGCGCAGCTGCATGGATAAAAGAGAACAGGTCTGGCTGCGTATTAAACGGTTATCGAACAGGTATCACAGTTAGTTGCATAGTGTTTTAGCCATATCCATCCCCCCGGCTATTCCTGGCCGGGGGTTCATTAAACATTTTCAAAACAAGCAAAGTGTCGGTACAAATTTCACATGAACGGATCGGCAAGATCAACCTGCGGCAACTGGCCAAAGAAGATCACCCGGAGACCAGCCTAAGCCTGCGTGCTGTTTACGAGGCACAGGCTTTCCTGGGCAATATCCGCATGCTGGAATTCAACACATTTGCCGACCCGGTTCAACTCTTCAGTTATGAGTTGCAACCAACGGTTACACTCAGGAAGCGACATAAGGTACCCGGACTGAAACTGCTGATCATGGTGGAAGGCAGTATGGTTTTGCAATTAATTGATACCAATAAGGTCAGCATGACCCAGGGAAGGCTTTTCCTGATGAAGGCGGATGACTATTCAATCGTACTTCCGGAGAACAGCAAAGTGAGTTACCTGCTGTTCCGGATGGACAAACTGACGACACGTATGGAATGGAGCCAGTTTCCCGAAGGACGGTTTGACCTGAACGCCAGCATGCATGCTTACCTGCACGCCATGGTACAACCCTTCATGTGCCCAGGTTCGCCGGAAGACTGGCTCGCGATCCAGCTTATCAACCTGCTAAGCGATTTACGCATCAATATCGGGTCCGGGCAAAAGAACGGGAAGACCATGTTCGACTATGTACTGGCTGCAGATAGAGTTATCAGGCAGCACCTGCCGGAAAACCTGACGACTGATCAAATCGCAAAGCTTGTTGGCCTGTATGATAACGGTCTTAAGCGGGCATTCTCGAAATATTACAACATGGGGATGGCCAAATACCAGAACCTGCTGCGGGTTGAACACGCAACGCACCTGATACTGCATACAGACATGAGCCTGGTGGAGATCCAGCTAAGCTGCGGCTTTCTCACCGACGATACTTTTCGAAGGAATTTCTCTGAAGTAACCAAATTAAATCCAGCCGCCTGGCGAAAAAAATATAAACCATGAGTACGCTCAAAGAACAAATCAAGGAAGTGGCAAAGCATGCCAACCTGACGCCCAGGGCCGCAGATCTGCTGGGGAGGTTCTTCCTGAAGGTAACAACCGACGAAGAGAGCCAGGAACTGGACGATTGGATGCATGAGAGCCCGGCCAACGACCAGCTTTTCGACCTGATGCTGGAATTCAATAAAGATGGTACCGGTGCCGCCTACCTGCGCCTGCTCAATAAGGTGACAAAGAAGCCGAAGGTAAAACGGAGGTTCGGAGTGGGTTCCTGGATATTGTTCATTCTCCTGGGATCGTTTGGCATATTCTGGATTGAAACTTTTATCCCTTCGCGTCCATTGTCGACCCTTTTTATGGGTTCGATGGAAACCAGTTTTATTGACCTCACTGCTGAAACTGGCGATACAACAAAGACAGTTTGGTTGTTTGACAGTACGCGAATTGAACTATTGCCACACTCGAAACTGGAGTACCCAAACGACTTTCCCAAAAAACCTCGAAGGGTTAGGCTTACGGGCAGCGCGAAGTTTTATGTTCACAAAGAAAAAAAACCGCTTTGGGTAGGAACTATTTCCGGCAACCTGGGGCTGGAGATTCATGAGGGAGTTGTTACGCTGCTGGCAGAAGGTGGAAACATCACAGTACAAGACAAACAACAATAAACTAAAACGTTTCCCTTATGCCAGTTACAGAACTCATATTACCCAACGGTACAAGGCGTGATCGTGTTCCCATCTCGATGATCCGGTACATCGAGGTCAACAACAAGCGCTGTCGGATCGTAACGAATGACACTGAATATTTTATCACTTCTTCATTGCGATCGATGGAATCGCGTTTGCCCGAAACACAGTTTGCACGTATCCATCATAGTTACCTGGTAGGAATTGAACATATCAAATTCGTAGGAAAGCAGGAAGTTGATGTAGGAACAAAGGGTCTTCCAATCTCGAAAAGGTTTCGCCCCGCGCTAATCAGGAAGTTGACCGCCAGGAACCGGTGAATCCTATCCTATCCATTTATTTAAACCATTAAAAAAATCATCAAATGGCCATTTCAAAAAATAAGCTGCTGAAAAATGTCAGTGGCAAAATAGGCAACTCATTAGTCGTCAGGCAATGCGGCGGCAAGACAGTTATTGCTGCGGCGCCCACCAGACGTAAATCAAGGTCAGACCCGGCGACAACAAAGCGACAGGAAAGATTCCGCGCAGCTTCGAAGTATGCACATTTCGCACTGAAGGACCCCGGGCGCAACGAAATTTATGCCGCCGCATGCCGTGGCAACCAGAAGCCATACCACATAGCAATCCGTGACTACTTCAAGGCTCCGGTCCTCTCCGACCTTCGAACTTCCGAATACCACGGATTAGCCGGCCAGCCACTCATAGTGCGTGCGACGGATAACTTCATGGTAACCAGGGTACAGTTTGCGCTGTTGGCGCCAAATGGCAGCTTCATGGAGACAGGTGAGGCGTTGCCCGACATAAACGGAGTTGACTGGGTGTACATCACCCTGGTAAACAACCGTTCGTTGAAGGGCACATTAATAAGGGTGACTGCAGAAGACCTGGCGAAAAATAAGACAACGCTGGAAGTTGTGTTGTGATGGTTTTCCCCCGGCTGTTGGCGCCGGGGGAACTTTTCAACTTATAAAACTTAATTAATGGATTCGAACAAACAAAAAATTAAAGACATTATGGGGTACTGCACCATTAGCCCCAGAATGGTCACAATACTTGAGCGATTTTTTCTCAAAATAGCCAGGGATGAAGAAATCAAGGAGCTTGATGACTGGATGCACGAATGCCTGGAACACGATCAACTATTTGACCTGATGATTGATGAAAACCGCGACGGATCACTGTCAGCAATAATCCCGATGCTCAGAAAAATAGCTAACAGGCAGGCAGGCACAGAAAGCCGGGCGAAAAAAATTATGCGTTTATTGTTTGGGGAAAATAGTTAGGAAACTCAACATGCAAAAACAGTTAAATAAGCTTTATGATCTCTATTAAAAGAATGATCAAACACACCTTGGCACATACCAAGCTAACGCCGGAGGAAGCAGATCTTTACCATCGCCGCTTCCTGGATATCATGACCACTAAAGAAGAAAATGAATTTACTGAATGGATGGCTGAGGACCCTGCCCGTGAATTCCTGTTTGGTCTTATTTGTCTCTCCCGTGACCGGGATGAACATTTTTTAACTACGCGCAAGATCAAAAAGCGAGTAAATGCGGCTGCCTTGTGGAATCGCTTTAAAACTAATGTGTACAAACACTTCGTCCATAAACCTTCCTCCGAATCTGCAGGAGAATCACCCTTCCATTGGCCTGTGGAAAAGCGCAGACAAATAAATGATGCGACCTTGCGCCTTCAGATAAAAGACACGTTGGCATATACACAAATATCTCCTATCGTGGCTGCAACAATCAAGGAGTTTTTCCTAAATCCCGAAATGCCTGATGAGAAAGCTGACGGAATTGATGACTGGTTGCGCGAAAGCAACGTAAATAGTCAATTGTTCGACCTGTTCTGCGACCTAAGCCGCCGAAAGCCTGGAGTTTTTGAGAGAGCATTTCGGATGGTGGAAAGGGTTGCAGAACGTGGAAGCTGTAACAATGAGAACTTCATAAAATCTCTAATTGATTAACC
>NZ_JSVC01000041.1 GCF_000814475.1 Flavihumibacter solisilvae
TTGCAGAACGTGGAAGCTGTAACAATGAGAACTTCATAAAATCTCTAATTGATTAACCACGTGGTGGAATATTGTAACTTGATACCAGAGCAGGCAAAGTATTACTTTCGCTTTTCTTTTGCCCATATTCTATTGATAAAAAAGTAGCTAAATCTGAATTATTTACTACGGTTTCATCGCTTCATATTTTATTATATGGAATAATTGACAAATTACTTTGAACAGCCTTTTTTTAATTGCCAAAGTAACTTCAGATGTCCATTCGATTATCTCTTCAATCGGCGTTGTTTCACAACTAAAACTAATAACACCTGCTAGCACTGTTATCCTGCATGGAGAGGATCAACGTATCACTCGAAAAGCGGTAATATTGCGCATCCGTTCTAGTATTGAGGGATTTACAAAGTCAGGAACAGATAAATGTATTGAGTCCAGCCCTCCGTTTGCTATAGTCGAACGAAAAACTAAGTGGATCATAAAAACGACCTAAGTTCATTTATATTCAGTGGCGGCTCCCGCCATTCAGTTTCTGTCACGAAGAATAAAGAAAACCTGAATTTCCGACTAACAGTTAGGTCAATCAATCCGTCTCAGATTGTTTTATCCAAATTTTACTAATAGCTCGATTTTTCTCTATCCCAATTCCATAATAATAACATCTCCCGACTTCATGAATTGCTGTTTTATTACCCATTAAAGCTGCCTTCAAATAATATTCAAACGCTTTTTTTTCATTTTTCTTTACACCTTCTCCAAGCTCATAACAAACGGCCAAATCATAGAAAGCCTCACGAAAGTTTAGTAAAGCAGCTTTTTTTAAGTATTTAACAGCTTGAACATAACTCTTTTTAACATAGCGCCCGAATAGGTACCAAGTTCCAATTGCGTATATAGCTTCTGGATTCTGGAAACTCGCAGATTTCTCCAGTAGCTGAAAGGCTTTGGAAAAGTCTGCATTTTTCTTTACCATTTCGTTCCTCGCACTTGCTAAATATTTGTCACCTCTGTTCATATCTTTTTTTTTACCTTGGCGGCCAAGGACCGGAATGCCCTTTTGGTCTACGAAGTGGCGGTCGTTTCATTCCTTTAGACCCGTTTCTATCTTTCGCTTTACGAGCCATACCGTCTTGGTGTTTTTTCTTAGTACTTGCTCTCGCGCCTCTTGTATGTTCTGAGCCACCTGCCGATCCATATGATTTTTTGTTTGCGCTGACTAGTGTTATTGGCACTAAAGGAACTGGAAGTAATAAAGGTAAAGTTATTTTCGGACCGTTTACCAATTGCACACCTGGAGAAGACGTATTTACCAAAAAGGGATTTAGCAATGCAGCGGTCTGGCCCATACGATGTGAAGAGCTATTGATTTCCTGATCACTTTCTGTCAAAGTATTTTCACCCGTAAACTGTGAATACATATCGGTTGGTAGACCAACATATCCACTTAAAACTCCGCCTGCTGATACTAATCCCTTTCTTACCGATTCAAGCGCATTATTAGCCGCTTTTTCAGTCGTTTCAAAAATTTTAACGAGAGTTCCAACGCCAACACCACAGCAAGTTCCACTCGGTGGATTACTACCATCAGGCTCATCACCAAGCCGATCGCTAAATAAGATGGGATTGTCAAAATTGGAAGCATACGGCGACCAACCCTCCATGTTTTCAATCTTTGGATCAACTTGCCACCATTTTCCTATCTGAGGATCCAAGTTTCTAAAGAAAGCTGTATAAACCTCTAATGATAAATCATTGTCAAATTCTATCCCGTTATACTTTATCTTGTTCTCTAGTTTCTCTATGGCTTTCGAATTGATGCCCTCCATTGCCAGCCCGAATGGATAGTAATGGGTTTCTTCAAGAATGGGCCCTGGAGTATGAGTTACCAGGAGGTTATCAAAGAACACAGGAATATTGCTCTCATTACTTACAAATATATAGATATATCCATTTTTTTGTGCTGTAACTGGACTGTTGAAGAAGTTGTTGATCTCGGTATAAACAGGTGTTGTTCCACTGCCAGCATTCACAGGAGCGACCGCGCCCTGGGTGTATTTGAACTGGTCGTCGAAAAACATATAGTTCAGATAGGCTTGCGGACGAGTAGTTGTCTGGCTTCGCTGGTTGTTGAGTGAACTCAATGTTCCCATTGGATTGAGCGATTCAAGTATAGATTGTGACATTCCTTTACCCCCTGCCAGCGTACTACCTGCAAGACTCGTAAGTAATTCTGTCAAGCCAACGGTGAGCGGACCACCGGTATTGCCGCCCGCCGGCAAAGTATAGATGGATGAAACTTTGAATTGAACCTTATCCCCTGCCATCACTTTTAAGATTACGGCTAAACCTGTCTTCTGATTAGTTAATCCTCCATGCACCTCATAGAGTTTCTCTTGGAACTGAGGGTACGAGGAGGCCCCATTCACTACAGACTTGTCGCGGATCCGAGCGTCTTCTATTGAAAAGACCTGTTTTTCTGCGGCCACTGTTGCCGTTTCCATGGTAGCACCTGGATAGCAAATATTTTCAGTTTGTTCTGATAGTACAGCGCGGGTACCGCCTAGGTGATCTTTGAGAAAATAATCAAACACAAATCGATCGGTTTGCTCAGGGCAAGTGGATGTAGTAGCTTCCTCCAAACGAATTCTTCCTTCTTCATGGACGAGATATAAAAGCTTATCCGGGTAATCCAGTTCATTCGGTCCACTCACATAGTCCTTGCTTTCATATACCGCGCCGGATAAATAGGAAGTGGTAGTGACAATATCGGTTACATAGTCGACCCCATTATGTTTAACCTGTACGTCTTCTTCAGTAACAACTTTTTTGAGCTTAGTACCATTCGCCTCATAGGTAAAAGTGATGATTCCCTTGTTAACAAGCAGACTAGCGTCCTTTTTTACGATAATCGAAGTAGGCAGATTCAGAAAATTATATTGTATAGGAACGATTAATTTATTGCGATCTGCGGTGAGATTGCCATTGCCATCATAGTTATAGTCAGTCCCCGAAAACCTATCGGTAAAATCGCCAAGTTTGTTATCATTGGTCACTGCGTCAACCACCTTATATAACCGGTTACTATAGGAGAGGTAACTGTAAGTAAGGTCGTCAATTACAGCACTTGGGTTGCCTGCATACCAGCCCTGCTGCTTCATCTTTTTAATGTTGCCATTGTAATCGTAAGCCTGGTTAGGATCAGATCCATTACCGAGACTCACATTGAAGTTCATACCCCCACTGGGATCACTGAAGTCGGCCTTGAGAAGGCGATTGGCTACATCATAGCCATAATCGTATTTGCGAACCGCCTGGTCACCTTTGGATTTCCAGATAGCGCCAGCGATATTCCCATTGAATTGGGCGCTATTAAAGGACTGGCTGCCGGATTTATCGTAACCCAGTTCCATGCCGAAGTATCGATCCGTATTGTCTTCGTTGGTTATAAATTTCTTGTTGACAGATAATAACCAGCCGCGGATATTGTAAACATTATCGGATTTGGCTAAAGCCCCACCGGTAGATTTTGTGCCAACCTGTTTAGTCTCAAGTTGCCCTAATGCATTATAAGTATTTTGGACGGTGGTCTTCCAGTCACCGTAGGCATTGGCATTTACCAACGTACTGCGTAGGCGCTTTTCTGTTTTTGTTACACGCCAAAGGTCATCATAAGTCTGGCGGGTCCAGATTTCATGGGTCTGAGGGTTGCGGGTGTTCTGTTGCTGAAGTACCGAGACAGCCATACTTCCGTTAAAACAATAGAGCGTGGTACTCACATCCGTTCCGGCAAGCGTTTTGGTCTGGGTCTGGATCACCCGTCCCTTATCGTCGTAGATATAAGAAGAATATGTCAACACATTATTCCATACACCTGTTTGAAGCCCCGTTGTCTGCAACGACTGGGTCAATGGTTCCGGGTAAGACGCGAGATTCTGGGATTGCAAGTCGTTATCCCAGGTGGTAATCCTAAACTTAAAGCTAGCATTCAGGTTGGTTGTCCAGTCATAGCTATCATAATAATTTGCCGTATATACAGTACTGACAGCTACAGTGGGAAAAGTTCGATCCAATGTATACTGTGGCTGAGTGGTACGCGGGGTAAAGAGCTCATATCGTTCAACAGTAGAACCATCCACCACCGCTTGCATCGTGGGTTGATCAATGATGGTGGCATGAATATAGATTCCCAGGACAATTAACCGATTGAGTTGATCATATTTGTGATATATCCATTGCCGCCCCCCCCGTTGGCCGCCGTTCTGTGTCAGTACCAACCGATCCCATTTGTCATACACCATGTAAACCGGTAAAGCTCCAGGCACCTGCTTTGCGATCATCCGGTTCCTGGAGTCGTATTCATACCGGAAAGTCTGTTCCAATAGCAGCGTTGCATTTGTAAGATCCCAACCGTTAGATCTTAATATGTCGACTGCATTCGGTTGAATAACGGCTCGAAGTTGGTTCAGGTCATCATAAATATAATAGGTGCACATCCACCCTGTATGTCCACTACCAGTTCCATTATCATCCGCCGCTGTCAATTGCACTTTCTTTAATATCACCTGCCCCTCTTTGTCCTTAAATTCAATTACCTGTTTATTATGCTCATCAATAGTGATCGTTTTGAAAAGTTCATTTGCTTCGTAGGCCCCTGAGCTGCTGTAACTACCGAACTGGCCAGCAGTAGCATTGTTGGTTACCGTCCAGATCCGGACGTCGTCTGTAGACGTATTGGAATGATACCTGGTCTCAATATTTCTGGAAGCACCCACCCAACTATTGCCAGGCGCATAAGTTTTTGCCGGGCGGTTCAATGGTGAAAACTCTAAATCCGTCTTGCTATAATAATAAGTATCCCCTTGCCCTTTAACCGGACTGGTTGCATTTGCATCACTGTAGAAGTGCTGTTGTTGTAAAAAGGGATGTAGACCTTTAAAATTACCATCGTTTACAGATGTACTGCCATCTATTGTGTTCGCAGCAAACGGAAGGTATTGAAGAGTTTCCCTGCCAAAGGCGTCATAGTAGGTAGCCTGAACCATATCGACTGGGCTGCCACCACTAATGAGTGACCCTTGCTTAACTACGGTTTGCAAAGGACGGCCAAGTCCATCAACGTATTGAGTGCTTTGTTTTACTTCCTTAACGGGTTTAGTCATCAATAACAAAGGATCCGTTTGCGGCGACATTACATCCCAGGTACGAACGTAATTGACCGGTATGCCTTGTGAATATGCAGGTGGCAATACAACCTGGGCAGACATTGACTTACCGACAAACATGCAACAAACAAAAGCAGTTATCTTAAAGAAACAGCGGAGATCCATTTTCATATGAACAGGTTTGAACAAAGTATCAAAACGATCATCAAGCATTATAATTTAATAGTCACTATCATCAGTTAATGGCGGACCTGCGATATTATATTGTGACATTCGCAACTTTACCCTCACAATAAATTGACTATAGATGGGCGGAGTAAATAGCTTCTTCAACTGCGTTGTATGAGTTAACCGAAGTGTCCTAAAGCGATCAAGTTGCTCCTTCTCAGTAAGAGAGGTATCACCGGCAATCATATCCGAATCAGCAAAAAACTTATCGCGCAAAACAAAATATTGCTGTGTTTGCCTTAAGGACAGACCAAGGCTGTCCCTGAAATAGCGCATTTGAATACTATCCGCTTGTGCTAAATAGGGCTTCAGTTCATCTGATTGCTGACCAAATGCCGAGCAAAAACTCGAAAGGGTCAGAAATATCATTAGCAAATTCTTATTCATGAATTATGATAATTGGGATTAATTATACTATTCGATTGGCATGCCGCAAACCAGGTATCCTGTTCCTGCGGTAACTGTAAAAACAAAATTCCAGCAATGCTGCCCGTCGTGCTGAGACTGCGTAAGTCTGCCTAAAGACATCTGGTTTCCATTACACAATACAGAATAATTGTAGGTGATGCCTTTAGTCCCATCACAATAATTCCAGTCACGCTTATAATTCACTGTCAGGTTGGATACAGATACCGGCGATGTACAATTAGAATTGCTGTAAAAATTGATGTAATAGTTTGCGGAACTGGTCAGCCCATCATCTATCAAATTATTATATGTTATTTTAGCATACACTGTTTGAACGGGTAACGGACAGGCGGTGGTGTTAGTACCAGTTATCACCCAGCGGGTTTGGTTATAGGTCGAACTACAAGGATTCATGTCACGTTGTTCCTGCTCCTGCTCACCGGTATTTTGGTTACTTGCATTCTTCTTACATCGAACTGCTGTTGCCGTATTCTGCCATGCAGCTGTGGCGCACGTAGCGCTTGTACCGGCATCAACCCAACGGTAAGTGTTGTAAGTGGGACTTTGAGGATTTATGTCCCGCTCACGATTCTGCAGAATATTGCTGGTATAACTGGGATTCGCATCACAGGGTTTGCAACGTGTTTCACCTGTCGACTGCCATTGTGGATTAATATCATAAGTACAGGAAACGAGTTGGCCGGAATAACTGTAACAGTATTTCTTCAGAATATTCCTATACTGATCCCGGACAAGTTCCAGACGACCGAATGTATCAAACTCGTAATAGGTCGTACGACTGTTTGCATCCGTCTGACTGGTCATGCCAACCAAGGGATCGAAAGTGTATGACAGCATTACAGCTTCAACCGGGTGCACCCTTACCTCATCAATCAAACAGTTACCAGAACCCTGGGAAAGTTGCACACTGGTTGCATTGGTTAACCGGAACTCCTTATACTTCCAACCATTTACTACCCGATCTTTATTTTGATCTGCGGAACTACCACCGGCAGAAACCGAAACGGCAGGCTGCGGCATATCATTCTTAAACCAGAATGACAGCAAATATATCTTCGATGCACTGAGCGACGAACGGCTGACACTGCCATCTGCCAATGCGTAGGAATATACCCCGGTATGGAAATTTAGCGTATTCCTAGGGCTACCCGGAATGGTCCATGAACCGGCAGCATCGCCTTCAAATGAAGTATAAGCGATTTGAGTAATATCGGTATTATCCACATTGGCGATGGGGTATAAACCTCTGTATCCCCAAAGGAAACTTTGTTTTTTATCCTCAACCTTCTGAACTTCGACGGGCAATTTATAAAATGCCTCGTAGCTATTGTAGGACAGTTTCGCGTTATACCTTGAATCAATGGCAATTGCCCCGGCAGTAACATTCGATTGCACAAAGTTGGTAAGTCCTGCAGCATTATCAATTTCATACATCTTGTCAACCGCTGGATCGATGGACTTATACCCTGTAAATTTACTGGCAATCATTCTTTGCCCCGTACCATCCGAATTTGATTTGTAAGTAGTGGTTTCTAATGGAGCATTCAGAACATTCTTCAATTGCAAATTCCTGACACCAGCACTAATATTATCGGAAGCCGTCACACCTGAATAATCCAATGGATACTTTGTCGATGTAGTAACCTTCTCTCCCTTGCTGTTGGTAGCATCAATCCTTGTAAGTTGCATGTGTGTAGGGTTCGAGTAATTATACTGCGTAACCAACTGTAGCGGATTAGCTCCATTAATATCATAAGAGAGCTCAGTCTTTTTAGTAAGTCTCACCCAGGCTGACTTCAGATTATAGAATCCAGACGA
>NZ_JSVC01000042.1 GCF_000814475.1 Flavihumibacter solisilvae
GTCCCTTGTCAGTATCATTTTGTACAATCTTTATCAGCAGAAGAAAGCAGAAAAATTACAGTCCGCTTTCGAAAATGCTGCCGCCAGCTTCCGTCTCACGCTTACGGAACAAAACATTGTCGGTAAGCTTGCCATAGGTTTTGATAAAACGAGGAAGAAGCTTTTATTCCTTGCGATGGATGGCAGCAGGAAAACCCTGCATTTTGTTAACCTCCGCGAAATAAAAAGCTGCATGGTCGTTAAAACCTATGCACTGCTTAAGCGGAGCAGGGTTTCCTTAAATGAAATTATTCAGACCGTCGGTTTGCAATTCAATTATCATGATGCGGGTAAAACCCTTGTTCTTCCTTTTTATAACAAGGAAACCGATGCAACAAATGAAATGATGGCAAGAGCGGAATTCGCTGAATATTGGCAGAAGCTGCTTTCAGGTAGTTTGTCTAAGTATAATGGCGAATTTGCGGCCAGGCCAAAGGCTTTTCCCAGTCATAAATTTTTTTATGATGCTTCACTTAAGTGATGGTGAAGGCAGGTTCCAGTGATACCTGAGTGCCAGTGTACGTAATGTAAAGCAAGTAACCAGGGCTACGAGGGAAGTCAATTCGCTTGACATCCAGTTGGAATAATCTCCCAGCACTACAATTACAGCGGCTATCAATGCTGCAGATGCATAAATTTCCTTTTCCAGGATTATGGGAACGCGGTTAAGCAGGACATCCCGCAAAACACCGCCGCCCACAGCGGTGGTAATGCCCAGCAGAATGGCTACTTCCCCGTTGTGGCCATAAGCAAGTGCTTTTTGTGCGCCAGTTACTGCGAACAAGGCCAGGCCAACATTATCGAAAAACAGTACCGGTCGCTTCAGCCGCTGTACAATAGGATATAAGCCTACTGTCAGTCCGGTTGCAAACATCGACACCGCCAGGAACTGCCAGTTCTTTAAACCTGCGGGCGGAATTGCCCCGATGCAAAGATCGCGGATAATGCCCCCGCCACAGGCAACTGTAAACGCAAGCGCCGCGATCCCAAAAAGGTCAAGGCCGCGTTGCCTGGCTGCGACAGCCCCGCTTATTGCAAATGCAAAACAACCTGCCAGTTCCAGGAAATAGTAAAGTGAGTGTAGTTTTTCCATCCGTATAATTCCGCATAAATTTAACTACATGTACTTGCTTATGAAAAGTTATTCGACATTTATTCTTGCTGCATGTGTACTCCTGCTGCATGCACAGCTGTCATCGGCACAGCAGTCGGACCCGATAAAAGACTTCCGGTTGATAGCCCACCGCGGCGGAGTGGTAGATAGCACTGCTGAGGAGAACAGCATGCAGGCGCTTGAAAAAGCTGCCGCCCACGGGTACTGGATGGTGGAAATCGATGTCCGCCTGACAAAGGATGGTACGTTGATCACGCATCACGACAATACGTTCAAACGCTCTTTTGGTGTTGATTCTTCAGTGTCCTCCATGAACTGGTCGGGTATCAGTAAGTTGAGGAATGCGAAAGGATACCGCGTGCTGCTCCTCGAAGAAGTGCTGAAGTTCTGTAAAGGTAAACTGGGTGTTATGATCGACAATAAGATCCGGGGGAATGATACAGCGATTTGGGCGCGGCTGATCACGTTGCTGAAAAAATACGAACTGTATGATTCAGCTTTGATGATCGGCACGGATGAGTCAACTGGTTACTTCACCGGAAAAATCAGGCTGAGCTGTACCCGGCAGCAGCTTGAAGACAACATGCGTAAACCTGGCTACAAGCCTGCGAATTATTATCTTTTTTCCGGGAATATCACAAAGGATGAATCTATATGGGCTCGTGGTCACGGCATCCTGGCCATTGGCGTCGTTAACGCCTGGTCTTTCCGCGACGGTGACGTAATGGCGAAAGCCCGGGCACAGGTGGAATCACTGATAGCTGCCGGAGTGGATTGTTTCCAGGTCGATTCTGTTTTTGAACCATTGTTCACCCGGTAAGGGCCTTATTTTTTAAACCGCAGCTTCTTCGTGATGTTCTTTCCAATCTTCACTCCCTGCTCGCAGCCCTTTTCACAGGAATAGCGGTAATGAATGCCGGCATACACGCGGGAATCACCGATCTCTTTTGCCAACTCATCAAAAGAATTATAAGAACGTGGCGCCATGCCGAGATAGTCATAAGTGTGATCGGTAAAATGATAATTGTTTCCGAAAAAACCTTTGAGTACTTCTGTAAACGATCCGGCAATGGTGGAATGTCCGGAAGGGAAATCAGGAAATGGCGGCGTGTCGAACAAAGTATTCCATTCGGGATGACCCAATACCTCCCTTATATACATTATGGGCCGCTGCTGGTTGTGTTGGAATTTTGCGCGCCAGCATCCAATGCCTGCATCTACACAGGCAATACCGGTCTTTGCAAAAACGATTGCGGCAAAATCAAGTTTCGGTTTCTCCTGTTCCAGTACCTGTTTTAAGATCGACAAATAATGCCCATCGCCGAAGCCAGGCTTATCACGATAAAATAATGCCAGTGCAGTTTGATCAGCAGTTAGATTTTGTGAAATCTCATATACCTCTTTTGCCATCCGGTAATACTTCGAAGTAGGGTCGGTGGAATACTCCGGCGGAGCATCCGGGACAGTACCATCTAAACTGCCTGCAACGAATAACCGGTTGTTTCCCCAATAAGGCCCGAAAGCCGGCGCAAAAGCAGGAGGCGTAGGTGCCCAGAGACCGGGACCCTTGGTCGGAATAAATGCTGCATTGGCGCTGTCAGCCCCATCTGTTTTTGACCAGGCGAATATCAATTGCGCAACCGCTCTGCCATATTGGATGGAGCGTTGAAATACTTCCTCGCCTGCTTCCATTTTATACACCACATTCAGCTTGTTTTCCAGCGAATCCATCGCCGCATTATTGACCTCAGAAGCATTTGGGAAAAAGTCGCGGTTCATCGCCGCTAATGCCGCATTCGCACAGGTCGGCCAGTGATAGGCCAAACCCGGAACTGTTCGGGGCATTGCAGGCATATCAGTTAGTTGTCCATACAATGAAATATAAGCAGGCATCCCGGGTACCACCGCTTCATACAATGCGATGCCGGTATAGGCAAAAGGCCGTGACGGGGGCAGTCCGCCGATAAAAGGCGAACTGGTACGCATCAGTTCAAGTTGCATGTCGATCCACCTTGTGACTACATCCGACGTATATGCATCAGCCGGAAACGAGCTACTTACTTTGCTCCGGGTTTGAGCCTGTACTGAAAAAACAGGAACCAGGGCAATGAACAATAAAACTGCAGACAAAATTTGCTTTTTCATAAACAGGGTTTTCAATGATGAAATCAATTTATGACCGGCCACAAAGGTTTTTAATAAAATTAAATTCATTCCTTCCCAGAGGCCTGTTTATAAAGTTCAATTTACTGTCAGAAAAGTTCAATCTCATGATGGCCGGGAGACTTCATTTTCCTTGCGGTATTTTAATGGAGAAAGGCCAAAACGCTTCTTAAATAGATGACTGAAATGTGTGCTGTTTTCAAACCCGCTTTCAAAAGAAATATCATTTACCGGTTTGTCGGTACTGATAAGAAGATGGTATGCATGATTCAGTTTATGCTCCTGCAGCCAGTGGCCCGGTGTGATTTTATACAACAGGATAAAATGTCGTTTAAAAGAAGATAAACTGAGGTTGAGCAGTTTTGCATAATCCTGCAGGGAAAGATTATAAAGACAGTTAGCTTCCATCACTTGCTGAAAGGATTCGTACTGCGGTGATAGAAGATGGGTGAGATAGTTTTTCAACTCTCCGTTCTCTGGATTATCCAGGATGTTCAATAATAATTCACGGAATTTTAGTTCAAGCAGATTTTCAGAAGGTTTTGTATCCGAATAGAAATAGGGAATGAGTGAATCAAAGAAAGCGGTCATGATGCTGGTGACCTGCAGTGGGATCAGCAATTCATTTTTTGGCGGCTCTGTCCAACGGGCATGGCTCAATGTATTATTTTCCTGCATAAAAGTCTGCAGGTAAGAATCAGGTAGAAAAAAAGTCATGATGCAGAGTGGTTCTTCAAAAAACTTTTCGACGATGCAGGCACCTTTCTTTACAAAAAAAGCATCGCCGCTGCGCATCAGCCATGAATGACCGGGAGTGTGAAATGCTTTTTTCCCACTTAAGATATACTGGATAAAATTATGCTGAGACCAACTATCCTGTTTGTTTACCTCCATTGGACATTTATAATGAACAAACAGGAGCTCCCGGCAAGTAAGCTGGTTATAAATTTCCGGGCGGGATTTTACTCTTTCGAAATAGTTAAACACGCAGTGGAAATTGTCAATTAAAGTTACCATTTTTTGGCGGGGAATGGGGACATCACAGTCTTTGATGCATGCTATACCTTTGTCAAAAATCACCTGTATGTCAATCGTCAAAGCCTGGGCTGCTTTTGAAAAGAATGGCAAACTGGAACCATTCACATTTGACCTGCCGCCCATTACCGATGAGGAAGTAGAAATAGAAGTGGAACATTGCGGAATCTGTTATTCCGACCTCGGCGTGATCAGGAATGAACTTGGGTTCACGACCTATCCACTTGTCCCGGGGCATGAAGTAACAGGGCGTATAGCGGCACTGGGAAGCATCGCCGCGAATAAAGGATTGCGCATTGGACAAAAAGTGGGACTTGGCTGGTTCAAATTCAGCTGCGGACATTGTGATCCCTGCCTGCAGGGTCAACAAAACCTTTGTACTTCAATCCAGGGCACCATCCTGGGTAACCATGGAGGTTGGGCAGAACGGGTGAGGACTCATTGGATCTGGGCCATTCCCATTCCTGGCGAATTGGACGCACGCGATGCGGGACCTTTAATGTGTGCCGGTATTACAGTTTTTGCTCCCCTGCTGGAATTCGGAGTCAGGCCCACCGACCACATTGGCATTATAGGTATTGGTGGTTTGGGCCACCTCGCAGTAAAGTTTGCCAGTGCCTGGGGAGCCCGTGTCACCGCCTTTTCGTCCAGCACGTCCAAGTATGATGACATTAAAAAGTTGGGTGCTGATGATATTGTCTCCAGCCGTGACTCATCGCAGTGGGGCAAGCTGAAAGGAAAGCTTGATTTTATCCTGGTTACTGTTACTGCTTCGATGGAATGGGATAAAATCATTTCACTGCTGGCACCGAATGGCAGGTTGCATTTCGTTGGCATAATTCCTGAGCCCATCCCGGTTTCAGTTCTTTCCCTGCTGATACCGCAAGCCTCGGTGTCATCATCGCCCGGTGGCTCCCGGCCTGTCCTGGATAAAATGCTCCGCTTTGCTGCACTTCATGGTATTAGTCCAATAACGGAACATTGGCCGATGAGCAAGGTTAACGAAGCCATTTCTAATTTTGAAGCCGGCAAATCAACTTACAGAATCGTCCTCGATGCAGATTTTTAAACCAATAATTCCAGTAATATGCCACAACCTGACCAGATGTCACACGGAGAGCCTATTCGCTTTTTGATGTTTTCCGCTTCACTACGAAAAGAGTCGCTGAATACAAGCCTGGTAAAACTAGCCGGCAGCATTATCGAGAAAGCTGGCGGCGTGGTGGACCATGCTACCATGAATGATTTTGACTGCCCGTCCTACAACCAGGATGAGGAAGCAGAATCTGGTATGCCCGGAGGAGCACAGGAATTTAAAAAGCGACTTGAGGCATGCCATGCCTTTATCATTTCTTCGCCTGAGTATAATGGTTCGATGCCCGGACTGCTGAAAAATGCGATCGATTGGGTATCACGCTTCCGGCCACAGCCATTCAATGAAAAACATGCTTTGCTCATGTCTGCATCACCCTCGATGGTTGGCGGTAATCGAGGCTTGTGGTCATTAAGAATTCCACTGGAAAGATTGGGCGCCCGTGTTTTTCCAGACATGTTTTCCCTGGCAAGTGCCCACCATGCTTTTAATGAAGCGGGACGTTTGGCCGATGAAAAACTGGAAAAGATGTTTGAAGATAACCTGTCGGATTTCATGAACCTCGTGGAAGCCGCCAGTCATTATCCATGCATGAAGAAACACTGGATTGAATTCTTAGGTGAAAAGCCGGACCCGGTTACCGAAAGATCGGAATAATAGCACATGCCCGCACTACATTAAGCTTTCATTAACTCTACTATTTATCTAGGGAATTGAAAATATGTGCTACATTCGCACCCAATGAATATTAATTCTAACAAATACTACATCATCAGCAAGGCTTCAAATAAGATGTCTTGTTGCATGCATATGTCCTTAGGCATAAGTAGTATCTGGTAGCGTCAGGAATATTAAACAGAATCTGAAAAAGTCCACCGATACATGTCGGTGGACTTTTTTTTTAAACACAAGCTTAAAAACAGGAAACAATGGGTAGTATTAAAAACAGTAGCTGGCTGGTTCCACTCGCATTTTTCAACATCTATGTAATCTGGGGATTGACCTTTATAGCCATTTCATTTGGCTTACATGGATTTCCGCCTTTCATACTTGCAGGCTTCCGGTTTTTTGCAGCAGGTTTATTGATGTTCGGTTACCTGCTGGTGAAGGGTGAAAGGGCCAATTCGCTGCTAAACTGGCGTAAGAACGCAGTTGCAGGAATATTGATCCTGACCGCCGGTACCGGGCTTGTAGGCTGGGGAGAACAATACGTCACCGCGTCCGAAGCGGCTATTGCCATTGCAACAGGGCCTTTCTGGTTCATTGCCCTTGACAGGAAAAACTGGAGAAAATACTTTTCCGACAAATGGATCCCGATAGGACTTCTGCTGGGATTTTTAGGATTGATCCTGTTTTTGGGAGGAAGCGTTACTTCTCACAACAGCCATAATGCAACACCTCCTTCTTTACGAGTTGTCGCTTTTATCGTGCTGGCGTTGACCTCGGTTGCCTGGGTTTTGGGTTCACTGTATTCAAAAAACAATCCTGCAGGTCATTCGACATTCATGAACATTTCACAACAGCTCATTGCGGCTGGAGTGGCTTCGTTCCTGGTTGCTCTTTTGAGAAATGAGTGGAGCGGTTTTTCCTTTACTAACATTCCGGCATCTGCCTGGTTAGGACTATTGTTCCTTGTTTTCTTCGGCTCTGTGATTGCTTATATTTCTTATATCTGGTTGCTTTCAGTGAGGCCTGCGGCATTGGTCAGCACCCATACGTACATCAACCCGATCGTAACGGTTATTGCGGGACTGGTTATTGGCAATGAAGTCATAAACCGCAACCAGCTGCTCGGGCTGTTTATCATCCTGGCTGGTGTATTCCTGACCAACGTAACCAGGTATTTCAAACTGTCAAACCGTTCCAAGGTAAAAATAAGACGAACCGTAAGGGGCTTAACCTATTCAATTCAAACCAAATGATAGCTATAAAGAACATCTCGAAAACATTTCGCCAGGAAAAGAAAGTTTTCAAGGCTCTTGATGATGTGAGCCTGGAAATAGAGCAGGGCGATATTGTAGGCATTATTGGCTTTTCGGGAGCAGGAAAAAGCACATTGATACGTTCTGTAAATCTCCTTGAGAAACCTGATGAGGGACAAATTATCGTAAACGGGAAAGACCTGGCGAAATTAAGCAGCAGCGAATTAGCGAAAGAACGCAAGAAAATAGGGATGATTTTCCAGCACTTCAATTTGCTTTCCTCAAGAACAGTTTTCGACAATGTGGCTTTGCCATTGGAACTGGACAACGCAGGCAAAGCAGAGATCAGTAAAAAAGTAAATGAACTTTTGAAAGTCGTCGGGCTGGAGGATAAAGCAAACGAATACCCGAAAAGTCTTTCGGGCGGACAAAAACAGCGTGTAGCCATTGCCCGGGCCCTGGCAAACGATCCTTACCTCTTGCTTTGCGATGAAGCAACGAGTGCATTGGACCCCGTTACAACGCAGTCGATTTTACAACTGCTGAAGGACATCAATCAAAGACTGGGCATAACCATTTTGCTGATAACCCACGAAATGGACGTAATAAAGGCAATCTGCAATCATGTTGCCGTAATAGACAAAGGGAGACTTGTGGTGAAAGGCAGCCTGGAAGAGGTCCTTTCCGACCGCGAGCACCCTATCATTAAACAATTTTCAATTTCTAAAACAGTGAACATTCCGCAATCAATAAGCAGCACGCTAAAACGGGAACCCGAGGCAGGATTATTTCCGCTGGTGGAAGTAGAACTAAACGGGAATATTTTATTCGAAAAGCTATTGTCGGTGATATACAGCGATTACAAAATTCCGTACAAACTCATCACGGCAGATGTGGAGTACCTGGGCAAAGCCAGTTTCGGGAAACTGCTGTTGCACCTGCAGGGCAGTCCGGTCGAAAACGAAAAAGCCATCCGGTATTTTAATAAGAATAACATTCAAAACACGATAAAAGGGTATGCTTGACGAATCAACAGTTTCATTGCTTTTTAAAGGACTTGGCGAAACAGTTTATATGACCTTCGTTTCGGGGTTCTTTGGTTTTCTATTGGGCCTGCCGGTGGGAATAGTTTTGTTTCTCACCAGGAAAGGGCAACTCCTGGAGAACCGTTCTTACAACCGCAGTTTATCGGTGCTGGTAAATGTATTCCGTTCCATTCCGTTTATCATCCTGATCGTTTGGCTGATCCCATTTACCAGGGCGATGGTAGGCACTTCCATTGGCGTAAATGCGGCACTGGTTCCGCTGAGTATTGGTTCCGCGCCGTTCATTGCCCGGCTGGTAGAAAACAGCTTGCTAGAAGTGCCTGCCGGCCTGGTAGAAACGGCAAGGGCATTGGGTGCTGGCCCAATTCAGGTTACCAGGAAAGTATTACTTCCCGAAGCCCTGCCTTCACTTATCAATAATGCTAGCATTACCCTGATAACCCTGGTCGGTTATTCTGCAATGGGCGGGGCAGTTGGTGCAGGTGGACTGGGACAGGTAGGCTATCAATACGGCTATGTCGGTTACAATGCTTTTATCATGAATACGGTTTTGATCTTATTGATTGCCTTGGTGTTCCTGATCCAGTTTTTGGGCGACAGGCTTTCGAAGAAATTTAATCACAGGTAAAACAAACTGAAAAATGAAAATAGGACTCTTAGGTTTAGTTGCTGCCGGGTTATTCCTCGGCGCATGTGGAAATTCCAGGAAAAATGATCCGAACTACCTCAGGGTTGGGATTGCTGCGGGACTGGAACAGGAAATAGCTGAAGCTGCCAAAAAGGAAGCGAAAGAAAAGTATAGCCTTGAAGTGGAATTGGTTTCGTTCAATGATTATGTAATTCCGAACGAAGCCCTGAATAATGGCGAAATTGATGTCAACGCTTTTCAGCATGTTCCGTATTTGCAGGAACAATCCAGGCAAAGAGGGTATAAACTGGCAGTGGTCGGAAATACTTTCGTGTACCCTATTGTAGCGTATTCTAAAAAAATTAAAAGTATATCCGAACTCAAAGACGGCAGCACGATTGTAATTCCCAACGACCCGACCAATGGCGGACGTTCTTTACTGCTGCTGGAGAAAAACGGTTTGCTCAAGCTGAAAAGCAATGTCGGTTTATTGCCCAAAGTAACCGACATCCTTGAAAATCCCAGGCAGCTGAAAATCCTTGAGATAGAAGCGCCGCAATTACCGGCGGTATTGGACGACAAGCAGGTAGCCATTGCCATTATCAACAACAATTTTGCGGCACAGGCGGGATTAAACGCAGATGAACAGGGCGTTTTGAAAGAAGACAAAGAATCGCCTTATGTGAATGTAATTGTGGCAAGGGAAGACAATAAGGACCTGGAAAAAGTGAAAAAATTCGTTGAAGCCTATCAATCAGAAGCCGTTGAAAAAGCAGCCGAAAAGGCCTTTAAAGGCGGAGCGGTGAAAGGCTGGTAAGTGCCCATCAGCCTTTCCGGCTGATACGGGCGCTGAACAGCGTTACCAGGATGGCGAGTAAAACAAACAGCGCGCCCACCCATGGAGTTGCTCCGATACCGAGCGGGGACACAACGGTGAGTCCGCCCACATAAGCTCCTATGGCAATACCCAGGTTAAAGGCCGCGATGTTGAATGCAGAAGCAACGTCTTCCGTACCGGGCAGGTGCTTTTCAGCGGTCTGTACCACGAAGAGCTGGAGCCCCGGGACGTTTGCAAACGACAGCGCGCCCATCACAAAAAGTGTGATGATCCCCGCTGCAACATAGTGAGCGGTATAGGTAAAGATCAGGAGCACAACAGCCTGCAGCGCGAACATCCATAACAGTGCCTTGAGTGGATTACGATTGGAAACCTTACCGCCTACAAGATTCCCGATGGCTATAGCAATGCCATACAGCAAAAGGATTACGCTTACTAGTGACTGTGAAAGGCCGGTCACCTGTTCAAGGATCGGCGACAGGTAGGTGAAGGCAACAAAAGTACCGCCATAGCCGAGCGCCGTCATCAGGAAAGCCAGTAACAGTCGTTTGTTGGAAACCACTTTCTGCAGTGATTTCAGGGAGGTGGTCGCGTCGTTCTTCAGGTTGGCTGGCACCAGTATGGTACTGGCCACCAGACCGACAACGCCCAGTAATGACACCCCGATAAAGGTTGCTCGCCAGCCGAAGTGCTGGCCAATGAACGTGCCAAGCGGTACACCGGTAACAATGGCGACAGTCAGTCCCGCAAACATGATGGAAATAGCAGAGGCCCGTTTTTCCGCCGGCACCAGGGCTGCAGCAATCGTTGACCCGATGGAGAAAAATACGCCGTGTGCAAACCCCGTGATGATCCTCGCAAAAACAAGTGTCGCAAAACCCGGTGCAACTGATGCAAGCCCGTTTCCAACAATAAATAAAGCCATCAGGGAAACCAGCAGCTGCTTCCGCGGGATCCTGGCTGTTAACGCGGTCAGTATAGGTGCGCCGATGGCAACACCGATGGCATAGAGGCTGACGAGCAGCCCCGCTGAAGGAATGGAGATTGCCATATCGCTCGCTACCGTTGGCAGTAAACCCACGATCACAAATTCGGTTGTGCCTATGGCAAAGGCGCTTATGGTGAGTGCCCACAAAGCCGCAGGCAGGCTTAGGGATCTTCGTCCCGTTATGGTTAAAGTGTTCATGATTTTAATTTTTACTGTAGACTTCGTAATCGATATATCCCTTCTCACCGCCACCGTAATGCAGGCTGCGGTCGGGAATGGTTAAGGGCCAGTTGTTTTGCAGGCGGACGACCAGGTCGGGGTTGGCAATAAACGGTTCGCCGAAACCGACCAGGTCAACTATCCCTTCCCGTAAGTAAGTGTTTGCTTTTTCCTTGCTCATTCCACCGGCCAGGATGATAATACCGTCATACCATGTCCTGAACCTGGCGAGGAATCCATCGGGCAATGCATAGCTGCCGCGTGATTGCTGGTCCATGATGTGGATGTAGGCGATCTTTCTTTTGGCCAGTTCAGTAGCCAGGTATTGATATGTCGGCTCGATCTCCTCATAATGCGGCAATTCATGGAGTCCGCCATAAGGGGTTAGCCTGATTGCCACTTTATCGGCACCGATGGTTTCGATAGCGGCATCAACGATCTCCAGCAGAAAGCGACTCCTGTTTTCGATGCTGCCGCCATATTGATCAGTCCGCGTGTTAATAACTGGATTGAGGAACTGCTCTATGAGATACCCATTGGCGCCGTGCAATTCGACACCGTCAAATCCAGCTTTAATGGCGTTCCCCGCAGCGATAGCGAAATCACGGGCTATTTCACCGACTTCCCCTGTTGCCAGGGCGCGGGGTTTTGAGGCGGTAACAAAACTTTCCTTGCCTTCTTCATCATAGCCCCAGGCGAAAGAATTGGCTGCCTGGATCTCTGAAGGACCGACCGGCTGAATGCCATCGGGCTGGATGCTGATATGTGACACCCGTCCTACATGCCAGAGCTGGGCAAAGATCCTGCTGCCTGCTGCGTGCACGGCTTCGGTTACTTTCCGCCATCCATCAACCTGTTCGCTGGTATAAAGACCGGGAATGTGCAGTACCCCTGCAGAAGTCGGGGAAATGGCAACGCCCTCCGTAACTACCAGTCCTGCACCGTTTGATCCGCTGCGCTGGCGATAATATGTAGCATTCATGCTATTGGGAACGCCGTTCGGATTGCGTGCCCTTGTCATTGGGGCCATAACTATCCTGTTGGCGAGTGTGAACCCGCCTTTTGCAAATTGTTCAAACAACATGTTATATTTTTTTAGTGAATGGTTGTCCCACAAGTCAGTATTTCCAGGTTTCCTGTATTCCATTTTGAGTGTTTTTCTGTTTGTGGACACAAAATTCACCCATTCGTATGCATCAGGCAAATAACATAACTTATACCTTTGCATAATAATTATAATAGACTATGACGATTAACCTTGAATGGCTGCGGACCTTTAAGGCCATCTACGACACGGGCACGCTGACCAGTGCCGCGGAATCCCTGTACATCTCACAACCTGGTGTGAGCCTGCACCTGAATTCCCTGGAAGCGTTCACGGGGTACAAGCTTTTTGACCGGTCAGCCAAGCGAATGGTGCCCACAGAAAGAGGGAAAGCGCTGTATAATTTCATCCTGGAGCCATTGGAGAAAATGCAGGCGGTAGAGCAATTATTCGGCCGGAGCTCAAAGGCGGACCGAACGACCATAAGTGTGGGAATGTGTTTCGAGACCTTCCAGTACACCCTGGAGGAGCATATTTCGAAGTTGCCCTTCAACCTCATCATCAAATTTGGTGATTACCCTGAGATGCAGCATGACCTCGACAAGGGCGTGCTGGACCTGATCGTGACGCCGCAGAAGGGTGAGCAGAAAAACCTCGAGTACCAGCCATTTTCAAAAGAGAAGATCGTTCTGGTGAGCGGTTCGAAGCTGGATGACAAACCATTCCTGGGTTTTGTCAGCAAAGGCAAGATTAAAGAAGCCGCGGACTGGCTGAAGCAGCAGACCTGGTACAGTACGGCGGCAGATATGGAACACCTGAAAAGATTCTGGCAGTTGAACTTCAAGTACCATATCGACTTCAAACCGAACTACATTGTGCCCAATATAAGTTCCATTGTACGCTGTCTGCGGAACGGGGAAGGCGTATCCGTGATCCCCGATTTTCTCTGCCGCGACGAGATCCGTTCCGGTGAGCTTAAATTACTTTGGGAAGGGAACAACGTAATTGAGAATACGCTGTACTTCGGAACACGGAAGAAAACTATTTACACTGATGAAGTGAACCAGCTCAAACAGATTTTTTCGAAGAAGATGGGGTAGATTGACTTTGTAATTTAAATATCCACATATGCGACTGACTTTATTCCCGCTTTATATTGGAGTTTGCTTATTTATTTCATGTAATTCGGGAGAAAACAAAGCTTCGGCTGAAACCTGCTACAGGTATGAAGGAACTAACGACACCATTTCG
>NZ_JSVC01000043.1 GCF_000814475.1 Flavihumibacter solisilvae
CTTACAAATGTCCTTTCATAAGTGCCGGTGGTGGTATAGGTCTCGCCATTCCAGCTATAGGGTAACTGGCTCGCGCAGATGGTGGCATTGGTTGTGCTGGTCAGGATCTCATTTACCACCAGGTTAAGGGTAGCAATGGAATCACAACCAGTTGCACTTACAAATGTCCTTTCATAAGTGCCGGTGGTGGTATAGGTCTCGCCATTCCAGCTATAGGGTAACTGGCTCGCGCAGATGGTGACATTGGTAGTGCTAACTTTTATGGGATTAATTACTATGACCAATGTTGTGGCTAAACCACACTGATCAGGATTAGGTATAAATGTATATACCGTTGACCCCGAAATAGACGTATTAATGATAGAAGGTGTCCAAATGCCGGTAATGCCATTGTCTGATGTTGTAGGTAAAGATGGAGCAATTGTATTCTGACATAACTCACCAACAATATCAAAGGCAGGCAATATTGATGCTGGCTGGGTAATGGTAACTATTGTGGTGGTACTACAACCTGAAGCATCAGTTACCGTTACAGTATAAGTTCCTGCTGTTAGGTCGGTTGCAGTTGCGCCAGTTTGTACCGGTAGCGTGCTCCAGGAATAAGTGTATGGTGCGGTTCCACCTGTAACATTTACAGTTGCTGATCCGGTCGCAGTACCGAAGCACGATGTATTGTTACCTATTGTTGTTGCCGTAAGCTGTGTAGGTTCTGTAATGGTAACCGTAGTGGTTGTGATACAACCTGCAGCATCAGTTACCGTAACGGTATAGGTTCCGGCAGCCAGGCCTGTTGCAGTTGCACTGGATTGTACTGGCAGGGTGTTCCAGGAGTAAGTGTATGGTAAGGTTCCACCGCTTACGTTCACGGTGGCCGATCCGGTCGCAGAACCGAAGCACGATACATTACTACCTATTGTTGATGCCGTAAGCTGTGTAGGTTCTGCGATGGTAACCGTAGTCGTTGTAATACAACCCGCAGCGTCAGTTACCGTAACCGTATAAGTTCCGGCAGTAAGGCCTGTTGCTGTTGCACCAGTTTGTACAGGTGAAGTGTTCCAGCTATAGGTAAACGGTGCACTGCCGCCGCTCACGTTCACAGTTGCAGATCCTGTTGCAGTACCGAAGCACGAAGCGTTAATGAAGGAAGCACTGGCGTTCAGGACTGGTGGTTCGGTGATGGTAACCATAGTAGTTGTAATACAACCTGCAGCATCGGTCACGGTAACGGTGTAAGTGCCGGCAGTAAGGCCTGTTGCTGTTGCACCAGTTTGTACCGGCAGGGTATTCCAGGAATAAGTGTATGGTGCGGTTCCACCTGTAACATTTACAGTTGCTGATCCGGTGGCCGTACCGAAGCAGGATGCGTTGTTTGTGGTAGTGCTTGCGGCAAGCAATGGCGGTTCGGTGATCGTTACCGTAGCCGTAGTGATACAACCCATTGCATCGGTAACAGTTACCGTATAGGTTCCAGCGATAAGATTAGATGCAGTAGCAGTTGTCTGTACCGGCGAAGT
>NZ_JSVC01000044.1 GCF_000814475.1 Flavihumibacter solisilvae
ATCTGGAATATCAAAATCAGGATCCTGCCAGTTTTCCTCCAATTTATTGAATAATACTTCGAGCAAGGCTTCGTCCTGGGGCGCCAGGCTCAAAAAATTCCTGTCTTTGTCTTGAAAATAATCCCTTGACATGAGTTCCTTAACTGGTGAGGTAACAGATATCCGGAAGTTCCTGGCGATTGCACACATGGTGCCCGCCAATTGTATTGTATCACCAAATAATTTGTTACTCTTTTCAACAGGTTCACCAGCATTAATACCAATCCTGAATTCAAGAGACTCCGCATCGGCATCCTGCATTTCCTTTTGAATCGCCAGCGAACAAGAAACTGCTTTGCCTGCTGAAGCAAAGGAAATTATAAACCCGATTCCACCATGCTCGACTTCACGGCCGTTATATTGTGCAATGTTTTTCCTTATAATGTTATCATGCAGGGTTAACAGCTCATTTGCCTTTTCAATGCCGTATTTATGTTGCAACAATACCGGGTCAGCGGTTTTTGTTACCACGAGAATGCGAAACGAAGGATCCCTGAAAACTTTCAGGCCTTCTTCAGAAGCTCCTGCATCTTCCGGATCATAGATCCTGCCTAAAAAGGATTCTACCAATTCACTTCTTACTTCAATGATTTTATTCGGGATGAGCCCATGGGCTTTGTTGTGCATTTCCTCCACGGACTGGCGGTCCGGAGCTTCAATTAGGCAAAATATAGTTTCCCGCTTTTCGTCTATCCAGTAGGTCATGGCTTTACAGCCATATTCTTCCTGGTGAAGGAGATCTTTCTGATGAGCTTCAGCGACATCCCTCGCTTTTACGCCGGGAACATTGTGTACATCCATGTAAATAGGCATGGCTCTTCGTTAGTTCATGAAGTTAATAATTTTTAAGCCGGCTGACCAAGTTTCCATGTTGGCTCTTGTGAACGCTAATTATGATGAATGGCCCCTTTAAATTTCATTTAATTGGATATTTTTATTATACTACCTGGTAGAAACCAAACCTGTGGTACAATTTGTATGGTAAAGAATCTTTTGCTTGTTGCACTCCGCAATTTCAAAAAAGACAAATGGTATAGTCTCCTGAATATCCTGGGACTGACCATTGGAATAACCTTTGGGATGTTCCTGATTTTTTATATAAAAGATGAATTAAGCTTCGATAAACACTTTCCGAACGCTGAAAGGATTTTCCGGATAAATTCCATCATCAAGGAAGCAGACAGGGATACCATGCGGTGGGCAATAGCCCCGTTCCCGGCAGGACCAGCACTGGCAAACGATTACCCCGAAGTGGAAGAAGCTGTCAGGTTTGTGAACAGCGGGCGGACCATGTTTAAAAACGGGGGCACAAGACTTTACGAAGAGAAAGTATTCTTTGCCGACAGTAATGTTTTCCGTGTTTTTCAATGTAGGTTTATAGAAGGCAACCCCCAAACCGCTTTGCAGGAACCGAACACGTTAGTGCTCTCCGAATCATCAGCCATCAAGTTTTTCGGGAATAATAAGAAATATCTCGGCAAAACGCTGGAGAACGTAAATGGTAAATTGTACAAAGTAACGGGCGTCATAAAAGACATACCCAAAAACTCCCATTTCCTTTTCAACATACTTGCTTCAAGGAATACGTTGCCGGCTGATTTCGGGAATAACTGGGGTAGTTTTGATTTCTACACTTACGTTTTGTTGAAGCCTGGCACATCGGCGGCAGCTTTTACCAATAAGATGAAACCGATGTATGATAAATATCTCGCTTCGATATTTACGCAGTACAATATAAAAATCAGGTTCGAAGCGCAACCGATCACATCCATCCATCTTCATTCTACAACTGTCAACGAACCTGAAGAAGTCGGCAGCATGTCATACATCTATATATTTTCGGCCGTCGCGTTTTTCATGCTGCTGATCGCCTGCATCAATTATATGAATCTCACAACAGCCAGGTCTGCGAGGAGAGCAAAAGAAATAGGTATCAGGAAAGTGACCGGCTCAAACAAAACGCAACTGGTACTTCAATTCCTGATAGAATCCACGCTTACGGCTTTTGTAGCGCTGTTGATCAGCATTGGGCTAATAGCTATCTTCCTGCCTATGTTCAACAATATAGCCGGGAAGTTTATTTCGTTCTGGACTTTATTCAAACCGGATACCATCCTGATATTACTGGCCGTAGTTCTTTTTGTTGGACTAGTTGGCGGCAGTTACCCTGCATTCTATTTATCGAAGTTTAACCCGGTCAGTGTTTTAAAAGGCAGCTTATCCAAGGGTTCAAGCAATGTGAACTTAAGACGGACACTGGTAGTGATTCAGTTTTCTATTTCAATGATAATGCTGATCTGTACCTGGGTTGTATATGGCCAACTTAATTACCTGAGAAATAAAGACCTGGGGTTTGATAAGTCGCATGTGTTAACCGCATCTGCCATAACAGACAGGAACATCCGAAGCTCCGTTCTCTCATTCAAGAACGAGATGCGAAAAAATCCGAATGTAATTTCTGCCAGCACTTCCAATGGTGTACCAGGTTCGGGAATCAGCTTCAATTTATTTTCGGTTGAAACAAAAGACGGGTATGTTGACAAAGGCGTTGACGTATATAGCGCAGATGAAGATTACCTGAAAACACTTGGAATCAAAATTGTAAAAGGAAGAAACTTCTCAGGTCTGGCCGATACATTGCACAGCATTCTGGTAAATGAAAAACTGGCCAAAGAGTTTGGCTGGGGTGAGAACTCTCTCGGGAAACGGGTAAAATTCCCCGGCGACACTTCCGGTAATTTCCTCGAGGTTATTGGCGTGGTACGCGATTTCAACCAGAAGTCCCTTTACAATGAAATTGCCCCACTGATCCTCGTATACAGTCCGAACAGCAACCTTATCCAGCTTAAATTACGTGGCGGAGATATATCCTCTGCCATCGCCGGCATCGAAACCACCTGGAAAAATACATTCCCGGATATACCATTCCAGTATACATTTCTCGATCAGGATTTTGACAGCCAGTATGCTGCTGACCAGAAGCGCGGAAAAATATTTACTGCATTCTCTGTATTAACCATCCTGATTACCTGTCTCGGGCTGTTGGGACTGATTGCATTCACCACCGAACAGCGGCAAAAAGAAATCAGTATCCGGAAGGTATTGGGAGCAAGTGTCGGAGAGATTATTCCTTTGGTTACAAAAAACTTTGTCCTGCTGGTTGGTTTGTCATGTATCATCGCATTCCCGGTTGCAGCCTATTTTATGTCGAAGTGGCTGAAGATCTTCCCTTACAATACTGGGTTGGGAATCAGCCCGTTTGTTTTGTCGCTGCTGGCAGTATTAAGTATTACCCTGCTTACGGTCATCTTCCATACCATAAAAGCAGCATTGGCGAACCCGGTCAGTAGTTTGCGGAGCGAGTAAGCAGCTACGGAAAAAGAGACGGATTGCCCCAAGCAACTATTCTGTAGACATGCATGTCAGGCAAAACATGAGAAAAACATACTATATCATCTGCCTTATGGCAGGACTAACTGCTATTACAGGATGTAAAAAAGACAATTCCCCTGCGACAAACGGCCTGTTGCGGGTTTTCAACGCCACTCCCTGGACATTTTATGATTGTACCGTTAAACTACCTGGCACGCAACAAGATAACCCTGGAGCCAATACTCATAACTTTGGACCAGTAGAGGCAGATGCAAAGACCCACTATAGACAATTCAGTATATTGTATTCCTACGCAGCCATCAGCCTCACAATGAATAACCAGACTTACACTATCCAGCCTATTGATTATGTAGGTGAGAACCCGTTAAAAAGTGGTCGGTATACATACAAACTAACATACGACTCAACGAACGACCAGATTAACCTGGAGCTACTACGGGATTGAATCTTTGCAGGGCAGAATTTACCAGGGAATAAAAACAAAAAAGCCCGCAAAACAAACTGTCTTACGGGCTTTGCCCACCGAAGCTTTAGCGTAGGTGGGCGGCCCAACTACGCTAAAGCTTCGTTGGGCGAGGGTGGAGTTTCTGAACGTTTGCCCACCGTAGCCTTGGCGTAGGTGGGCGAAGTGGAGCTGGAGGGAGTCGAACCTACCCTACAACTTATTAGTTACCAATCTATTATAATTCGCAAATTCAAATAACTCAATGAATCATTCACTAATCTTAGCCAAACATAAAGCTAGGTAAAAATGTGCAAAGACGCCATATTTCATTTCGCCAATCTATTACTTACAACATTCTAAGCCTTGCCATGAATCTTCAATATATATTTTAACAAGTACTAAAGCAATTTGCTTTTAACTTTTAAGTTTACTTCTATCAATCTTTCCAGCCTCGACGATGAAAGGTTAACCTAATTCGCTTGGAGTTTAGGTAATAGATAACCTGGTTTATTAATTGCCGGAATAAGTATCCTTTAGTAAATAAAACCCTTG
>NZ_JSVC01000045.1 GCF_000814475.1 Flavihumibacter solisilvae
CCTATTCAACACCTTTCGGCGTCTTTTAGTACTGTTGCTTCCAAACTTTCAAAGATCTTAAAACGTATATGTTATTATGCCGTTTATCTAATTTATCGTCCGGTTCTTTTTCGCCTCAAACTCCTCATTTCCAATCTCTTATCTCATCTCCGTTTCCCGTCGTTCGGGTTGCAAAGGTAAGCGCTTTTTTCATTTCGAACCAAACTTTTTTTGATGATTTTTTTTCTTCTTTTTTTGATCATTTCTGAACCCCAAAATCATCAAAAAAACCATCAAAACATTTCCAAGAACTAACCCCCTTATCTCGTAAGCGGGGTGCAAAGGTAGCAGTGTTTTTCTCAATTCACCAAATCTTTTTTTGAAGATTTTTTCGCTACATTTTTTCGAAGATCTACCGCCGTGCCTTTTATCTCATCAGCGGGGCGCAAAGATAAGAGCGATTCAACACCTGCCAAACTTTTTTTGCTCCCTGGTTTTCTACAGCCTCTCCAAACCCTTACCCAGACTGAGTTTCAGCGGTTACATTTTTTTAATCAGTATCCGTCATCACACGCCGGATGACCCAACGGATAATTCACTCTCTCCAGATATAAACCATGCGCCGGCACCGCAAAATCAGCTTTCGTACAATCCCTCATCTCAATGATCTTTCGTAACCCCGCTATGTCCAGCTTGCTCCTGCCGGCCCGCAGCATTGTAGCCGTTAACGCCCGCACCATGCCCCGTAAAAACCGGTTTCCCTTAACATAATATGAATACCCTTCAGGCGTCTCCTCCCACCGGCTCTCTATCAACTGGCAACGAAAGGTCTTAACCTGCGTGTTCCGCTTACTGAAACTCGTGAAATCACCGTACTCCTTCAACACTCCCGCCGCCTGCTGAAGTATCTCAAAATCAAGGGTATACGGAAAATAAAAAGCCCGCCCCGACAGGAACGGATCTTTCTGACGGTAGATATGATAACGGTATTCCCGACTCACGGCATCAAACCGGCTATGATGAGCCTCCCCGACTTCAACTATCCTGCGGACAGAAAGGTCGTCCGGCAGCATAGCGTTCAGGTTATACTCAATCCCGGCCCGCAACGGGCTCTCCACATCAAAATGAAAGTAATTCTGTCGGGCGTGCACCCCGGCATCTGTCCGGCTTGAACCGGTTAGCTTTAACTGGCTACGAGTCACTGTAAAAATCACCTGCTCCAGCTCCTGCTGGACCGTATGCGCGTTTTCTTGTCTCTGAAAGCCGGCATAATTACCGCCCCGGTAAGCTACTTCTATAAAATACCTGGTCATCCTGCGAATGTACTGCTCTGCGCCTGATCGCCGAAACAGGCCCAACCTCAACAGCTTCGCCTGGCTTTTCAGGCTCAGGTTTATCTATCTCGATAGTAATTATCTCTTTCTCCTCCCCTTCCCGCACTTCATATTCCAATTGCCAAAAAGTACCCATGTCCTTTTTGCTGATCAGTTTAACCGCCGGCACCTGGCCTATCCAGCTACCTTTCCGCGGTGCTACCGGTGTCGCAATACCGCTACTTCTGTAGAAAAGGACCGTGCTGTCATTCATTACCTGTGACAGCCGGATGGCAAATGAATCCGACCTTTTATTCATCCCTGCCAGGTCGTCCTCTTCCCGCGATAATCTACGGGTCGCTAAAGGAGCCCCGTTCGCCCCATCCACAAGCCTCCAACCATCTCCCGGCTGTTCTTTCAATATAAGTCCCTGCACACTTGTCGTATCCGTCAGTTTAAATGACAGCACGCCCCGCTTTGACCCGGGAAATCCCAGCACAATCTCCCCCACATTCTTTGCCAGCGGCGCAAGCAGAAGAAAATTTCCTTCCGAAGAACGATAAATACTATCGCGTGTCCTCACGAAAAACGGGCGCGAGGGCTCAGTTTCTATATAAATAAAACCACCATCCTGGGCGGTAAGACCCAGAAAGCTGCAACACATAATCACTATCAGCAAAACTCTTTTCATGTAACCCCCTAAATTAATGAACATCCCTGATCAAAACCCATCATGCAACCTTTCATACTATTTTATGCTGCAAATCAGGCGGTAAGGAATAAATTTACCCGGTTAAAACACATGTATGAAAAAAGGAATTATCAGCTCACTGCTGGTTATCTCAGCCCTGGCAGTTTTTGGCCAGGAACATGAAAGCAGTGAAGTACCTAAGATTTACCGGGAAACTCCAACTATCGTTAACGATCTTGTACACACCAAACTTGATGCACGCTTCGATTATGACAAGTCATGGTTATATGGCAAAGCATGGATAACACTGAAACCACATTTCTATACCACCGACTCACTTGTGCTTGACGCAAAGGGGATGGAGATCAAAAATGTGTCCCTTTCCAATGACGGAAAACTTTCTCCACTGAAATATTCCTACGACGGTTACCTCCTGAATATCAGGCTTAACAAGCCTTATAAAGGCGGTGAAACTTACACAGTTTATATTGACTATACTGCCAAGCCGAATGAACTCAAAGTAAAAGGCAGCGCCGCTATTACCGATGCAAAGGGATTATATTTCATTAACCCCAAAGGGGAGGAAAAAAATAAACCTACCCAGATCTGGACCCAGGGCGAAACTGAAGCAACTTCTGTATGGTGCCCAACTATTGATAAGCCCGGACAGAAGACCACCCAGGAAATCCTGATGACGGTACCTGCTAAATATGTGACTCTCAGCAATGGCAAACTCGCAAGCCAGAAAAAGAATAACGACGGCACCCGTACCGACCATTGGAAAATGGAAATGCCTCACTCACCTTACCTGTTTTTTATGGGAGTGGGTGATTATGCTGTAGTAAAAGACAGCTACAAAGGAAAAGAGGTCAGCTATTATGTAGAGAAAGAATTTGAGCCCGTGGCCCGCCGAATTTTTGGCAATACACCGGAGATGATGGCATTCTTTGGTAAAATCACCGGAGTAGAATATCCCTGGGTGAAGTATTCCCAGATCGTAGGCCGCGACTATGTCAGCGGTGCGATGGAAAATACCACAGCAACCCTTCACCAGGAAAGCGCGCAGCAGGATGCCCGCGAACTAGTGGATGAAAACCGCTGGGAAGATGTAATTGCCCATGAATTGTTCCACCACTGGTTCGGTGACTATGTTACTGCAGAAAGCTGGAGCAACCTGACCCTGAATGAATCTTTCGCCGACTATAGCGAAACTCTTTGGAATGAATATAAATACGGCAAGGATGCAGGTGATGCAACGAGCTACTCGGCTATGCAGGGGTATCTCTCGAATCCTGACAATGCGCAAAAACACCTTGCCCGCTTTTATTATAACGACAAGGAGGATATGTTCGATGCTGTAAGCTACCAGAAAGGCGGCCGCATCCTGCACATGCTTCGCAATATCGTTGGCGACAGCGCATTCTTCAAAGCACTTAACAATTATCTCACCACCAATAAATTCAAAGCTGCCGAAGCACATCAGCTCCGCCTTGCTTTTGAAGAGGTAACCGGACGTGACCTTAACTGGTTCTTCAACCAATGGTATTTCGGCGCCGGCCACCCCAAGTTGAACATTGAATATAAGTATGACGACAGCAAAGGCGTGGTAAATGTATTTGTTCAACAGACCCAGGAAGGGGATGCATTTCGTTTACCTATTGCCGTTGACGTATATGAAAGCGGTAAAAAGAACCGTTACAAGGTCGAGCTGAATTCAAAGGCGGATACATTCAGCTTCCCCTTTAAAAAACATCCCGACCTCGTAAATGTGGATGCTGAAAAAATACTCCTGTGCGAGAAAATTGACAACAAGTCCCTTGAACAATATGTGTACCAGTATAAAAATGCAGGTAACTATCTCGACCGTCGTGAAGCCATCGAATTCTGTGCTAAAAAACAGGATGACGCCGCAGCTCAGGCCCTTTTGCTACAGGCTTTGAAAGATCCGTATGAAGGTCTCCGCACCTTTACGCTGGGCAAACTTGACATGAAGAAATCAACCGTCAAGACTGCCGCAGAAAAAGCCATTGAGGATCTGGCAAAAGCTGACCCAAAATCCACAGTTCGTGCAAAAGCGATCGACCTGCTGGGTAGTTATGCCAATGCCACTTACGCTGATATCTTCAAAACCGGAATCAGAGACTCTTCATACGCCGTTGCAGGTGCATCACTCGAATCACTGGCTGAAGTAAATAATGAAGCAGCAGTGGAAGCAGTCAAGCAGCTTTCGGCTCAACCGGCCAAAGGCCAGCTCCTTGGTGCCATCACCAGTGTGGCTGCAAAGAACGGTCTCGAAGAAGCATTCCCGACTATTGCTGCAACATTCGGTTCAATGCCATTGACACAGACAAAATTCGAAATGCTGCAGCCTCTTGCTATGCTGATAAGCAAAATGAAATCTCCGGAGAAAGTTAAACAGGGTATAGACCTGATCACAGATTTCCGTGAATCAATTCCGACAGCTTACAGGGCACAGACAGACGGCTACATTAACAATATGGTGCTGCAGGGTATCCAGAACGCCAAGCAGAAAGAAAATACGCCTGCGAGCCTGGAACTTGTTGAATATATCAAAGTAAAACGCACTACCCCCGAAAAGAAAGCATTCTAAGAATAGAGAATTTGTTCTAGAAATATAAAAAAGGTCGCTCTTCGAAGAGCGACCTTTTTTATATTTCTATGAACTTGATTCACCTATTCCCTTACCGACGAATCACCAGGGCATTTTCCAGATTCCTACCAGTCTCCGCCTGCACCTCCGCCACCGAAACTTCCGCCGCCAAAGCCACCGAACCCGCCTCCACCGCCACCTCCGCCGGACCAACCGCCACCGCCACCACTGCCACCTGGGAAGAAAATGATCGGAGGTCCGCTATTCCATCCCCTGTAACCTCTCCGGCTCATCATTCCACCGCCACCTCGCCCACCACCGCCCCTGCGTGCAATAATAAATATTACGACCAGGATCATAATGATTAATCCGACCGGCATACTCTTTTGCTTGTCACGTTTACCATAGCCTTCCGGGGCTTTGTATTCACCTGCTGCAGCCTTAATGATTGCGGAAGTTGCTTCATCCAGTGCCCGGTAATAATTCCCGGCTCGCAGGTTGGGCACCATCTCCGTTTCAATGATCTGTTTCGCCGTGATGTCCGGGATGGCACCTTCCAGTCCATATCCCGGTGCGATGTATACTTTTCGTTTCTCCCCTTCACCCGTACCGGTAGAGATCAGGATGATGATCCCGTTATTGAACTCAGTACCGCCTACGCCCCACTCTCGGCCCAGTTCGGTTGCATAGTCGTTGGGCTCCAGTCCGTTCAGAGTCGGCACGATCACTACAGCGATCTGGTTAGATGTGCTGTCATCATAAGCCACCAGCTTATGTTCCAGCGCAGACTCCTGGTCTGTGGTAAGCAGGTCAGCGACATCATTCACCAGTCGCGGAGGATTGGGTTTCGGAAGCACCCTTTGCGCCAGCATGGGAAGGCTGATCAGCACCAAAATGAAACAAACTATGACACGCTTCATATGATTCTTCTGATACTTAATTTCCGAATACAATATCATCGGGAAGTTCATTCTTGTCGGTTGTCGCCCGGTAGGGAAAATGTGTCTCCAATATGCCCGCTACATCATTTATCACCAGTACCAGGCCATCAGCATACGCATTCTGCCTGAAGTGATGCATCAGCTTCTTAATTTCTTCAGTCCAGAATTCAGAACCAACAATACGGTGAATTCCTTCGTCACCCCAGATCGCAACCTGGTGGTCCTTCGAGGCAACATACACCAGCACACCGTTCCTTTCCACCGTATGGTCCATTTTCAGGTTCCAGAAAACTTCCGCTGCCCTGTCAACCGGGTTTACGAGGCGGCAATGACTCTCCACAAAGACCCGGATCTCTCCGCTGGTTTTCGTTTCGGCGTCCCTGATGGCGCCAACTACCTTTTCGGCTTCTTCATGGGTGAAGAACCGGTTCTTTTTCAGGAAGGAGAAAAATGCCATGCGGGTTATTTTGAGAAATCAACAGTTGGTGCCTTTTCTGCGCCGGCGTCTGCAGTAAATGCCTGTTTCGCAGTGAATCCAAACATTCCGGCAAAGATGTTATTAGGAAAAGTCCTGACTGTACTGTTGTATTGCTGAACCGAAGCGTTAAAATCATTTCGTGATACCTTGATCCGGTTTTCGGTTCCCTCCAATTGCGCCTGGAGATCACGGTAGTTCGCATTCGCCTTAAGATCAGGATAGTTTTCCACTACGGCCAGCAATCTTCCAAGGGCACTGCTAACACCGGCCTGGGCTTGCTGGAACTGTGCAATCCTCTCCGGGGTAAGATTAGTCGGATCCACCGTTACCTGGGTAGCTTTTGCTCTTGCCTCCATCACCCGGGTAAGCGTTTCCTGTTCAAAATTTGCAGCCCCCTTTACAGTATTTACGAGGTTTGGAATGAGGTCACTCCTGCGCTGGTAGTCACTTTGAACGTTTGCCCATTTATTCTTTACGTTTTCATCCAGTTTAACCATGCTGTTGTAACCACTGCAGGCACAACCGCCGAGAAGAAGAATAGCACCTACAATAATGATAATGATCAGGTTCTTAGAGTTCATTGCAGATAAGTTTTAGATAATATTTAAAAGTACAATAAACCAGACACAAAAAAGGGTCACCCGGTTGGATGACCCTTAAAATAATTATTGGAAGACTCAGGATTTCACGGCCGCAATACCGGGAAGATCCTTTCCCTCGAAAAATTCGAGCATTGCTCCGCCACCCGTGGAAACATAACTTACTTTGTCAGTATAACCAAATTGGTTAACCGCAGCAACGGAATCACCACCACCAACGAGGGAGAACGCGCCATCCATCGTCGCTTCTGCAACCGCATCTGCAATGGCTTTTGTGCCATGCTGGAATTTACTCATTTCAAACACACCCATCGGACCATTCCAAAGGATTGTTTTGGAACGTTTGATCACATTTGCAAATTGGTCGCAGGCCGAAGGCCCGATATCAAGCCCCATCCAACCGTCAGGAATCGCGTTGCTTGGAGCCGCTGAAGTCTGCGCATTGGCATCAAACTTATCTGCAATTACGGAATCGGAGGGCAGATGGATCCTTACACCTTTATCGGCAGCTTTCTGCAACAGGTCATTAGCCATCTGGAGGCGATCTTCTTCACAAAGCGAAGTGCCGATCTTTCCGCCCTGGGCTTTCATAAATGTATATGCCATTCCACCACCAATTATGATATCTGTGGCGCGCTCAAGCAGATTTTCAATGATCAGAATCTTGTCTGACACCTTAGCGCCTCCGATGATGGCAGTGAAAGGTTTCTCTGATTCATTCAGCACTTTCTCAGCACTGCTCACCTCGCCTTCCATCAGCAGGCCGAACATCCTCTTTTCAGGCGAAAAGAATTTGGCAATCACAGCTGTAGAGGCATGCGCACGGTGTGCTGTACCAAAAGCATCGTTTATATAAACATCACCAAGTCCGGCGAGCTTTTTGGCAAATCCTTCATCTCCCTTTTCTTCTTCTTTGTAAAAGCGGAGATTTTCCAGTAACAGCACTTCACCAGGCTTCATCGCCGCAGCCTTGTCTGTTGCTTCCTGGCCAATGCAATCATTGGCAAAAAGGACATTAACACCATCAAGCAACTTCGTTAAATGAGGTACCAGATGCCGGAGGGAGTATTTGTCGGTCGGACCATCTTTCGGCCGGCCAAGATGGCTCATCAGGATTACTTTACCGCCATCTTTCAGGATCTTCTTTATAGTCGGAAGGGCAGCTGTTATCCGTGTATCGTCGGTGATCTCAAATGCCGCGTTCAGCGGTACATTAAAATCGACGCGGATGAGTGCTTTCTGCCCGGCAAAATTATATTCGGTGAATTTACTCATATAGCATCAGGTTTAGCAAAGGAAAAATAAAAGCGGGTATAACCCGCTTTTGAAAATTTATTTGGAGATAAGTCCTGCAAAGTAGTGAACGGTACGAACGAGCTGGCTTACGTAGCTCATTTCATTATCATACCAGCTTACAGTCTTGACCATCTGAAGATCACCTGCTGTAACCACCTTTGTCTGTGTGGCATCGAACAGTGAGCCATAGGTCATACCAATGATATCGCTGCTCACAATTTCATCTTCAGTGTAGCCGAAGCTTTCATTGCTTGCTGATTTCATTGCAGCATTAACTTCTTCTAGCGTAACTTTTTTGCCGAGCACAACTGTAAGCTCCGTCAGGGATCCTGTGATCACAGGGATGCGTTGTGCACCACCGTCAAGTTTGCCTTTGAGTTTCGGGAGAACAAGGCCGATCGCTTTTGCAGCTCCGGTGCTGTTCGGCACAATGTTCGCTGCGGCTGCACGTGCGCGGCGAAGGTCACCTTTTGCATGCGGAGCATCAAGTGTATTCTGGTCGTTGGTGTACGCGTGAACTGTTGTCATCTGGCCAAGTGTGATACCGAATGTATCATCCAGAACTTTTGCCATCGGGGCCAGACAGTTTGTGGTGCATGATGCACAGGAGATAATTTCTTCGGAACCATCAAGTACATCGTGGTTCACGTTGAATACAACTGTTTTAAGATCGCCGGTTGCCGGTGCAGAAATTACTACCCTTTTGGCACCTGCTTTCAGGTGAGCGGCAGCTTTATCCTTGTCTGTGAAAAATCCGGTGCTTTCGATCACGACATCCACACCATGTGAACCCCAGGGAATCTGTGATGGATCTTTCTGTGCATATATTTTAACCGTGTCGCCATTGACAACGATGGAGTCTTCCGTTGCAGTGACATTGGCGTCGAAACGGCCCTGCGCGCTATCATATTTCAGGAGGTGAGCGAGAACCTTCGGAGAGGTAAGATCATTGATTGCCACAACGTCGATACCCTTCATGTTATATATCTGGCGGTAAACCAGTCGTCCGATCCTGCCGAAACCGTTAATGGCAACTTTTACAGTGCTCATAATGTCAATTTGAAATTTGGTGAAGAAATAAAATGAGTCGCTAAGTTAAGGCATGCGGGTAGGTGATAAAAATTTTCTGAAAAAATTTTTGGTTTGAATGCGCTGCTCCCTATCTTTGCACTCCCAAACGGAAAATGCCGCGTTGGTCAATCGGTTAAGACGCATCCCTTTCACGGATGAATGACGGGTTCGATTCCCGTACGCGGTACGACTCAAACGGTCTTTGAAAACTTTCAAAGACCGTTTTTTATTTTAAGATATAGCCTTACCTTTTCATTCCCCGGAAACCTGTCATAAAGCCTGATTTTAGCTTCCTCTCTAAAAGACTGATCAAAAAATTATGTTATGGCCAGGAAACTCATCGCTGTATTCGGCGCAACAGGCGCACAAGGTGGCGGCCTCGCGCACGCAATCCTGAATGACAAAGCTTCGGAATTCTCCGTCCGTGCACTCACACGTGACGCATCCACGGAAAAAGCAAAGGAGCTGGCTGCCCTTGGAGCAGAAGTTGTGGAAGCGGACATAGACAACAAGGCATCATTGCTGAAGGCGCTGGAGGGCGCTTATGGCGCATATTTCGTAACATTTTACTGGGCTCACTTTTCACCGCAGAAAGAATATGGTGAAGCAAAGAGCATGGCAGAAGCAGCAAAGGAAGCAGGACTGAAACATGTTATATGGTCAACCCTTGAGGACACCCGTAAATGGGTTCCGATTAACGATGACCGCATGCCTACATTAATGGAAAAATACAAGGTGCCTCACTTCGATGCAAAAGGCGAAGCAGACCAGGTCTTTACCGACCTGGGTGTACCCACAACTTTCCTTCGCGCTTCTTTTTACTGGGATAATTTTATCCATTTCGGCAGCGGACCCAAAAAAGGAGATGACGGCAACTATTATCTCACCTTCCCACTCGACGAGAAAAAAATGGCAGGTATAGCGTCTGAAGATATCGGCAAATGTGCCTACGGTATTTTCAAAGCAGGACCTGCAATGATCGGGAAAACGGTTGGTGTAGCAGGAGAACATCTCACAGGCATTGAAATGGCAGCAGAAATGTCAAAGGCAATCGGCATTTCCATTAAATACAACAATGTAACGCCTGAGGCCTATCGAGGATTCGGATTCCCTGGCGCTGACGATCTTGGGAATATGTTCCAGTTTTACCGTGATTTTGAGAAGGATGTGAATAAAGTAAGAGATGTAAACACCAGTCGAAACCTCAACCCCGAATTAAAATCGTTCAACCAGTGGCTAAGTGAAAATGCCAGCCGCATTCCGCTTTAGCATTTTCGGTTATCCTTGTTAGTTATATCCATAATCCCGCGCGTACATCATATTACTTGCCGCATTTAATGCATGGCATAGCGGTCGAATTTCCAGGTTACAGGTGATTGGGAAACTTTCGCGTCAGGATTCCCCGGAGTTGATGTGATTACTCAACCGGATGAGGCACAATACAGACCAATGGGACTTGCTCAGGGCCCTGATGGATTACTGTATATTTCAGATACGGAAAAAGGCAGGATCTGGAGAATAGTTTACAAAGGCAGATCTCTATGCACGCAGTGACATCGCTACATAATGGATGATTTTCTGTCGCAGGTCATCCGGGCGGAACGGCTTCGGAATAAAATCGTTGAAACCCTTATAAATAAGGTCCGCCTGCATATGATCATACACGGCAGCCGTAAAAGCAATGATGGGAATGTTTGGTGAGGATTTACGGATATGTGCTACTACTCCCGCCCCGTCAAGCTCAGGCATTTCCAGGTCAACAAGTAACAGGTCAAACTCACTTTCTTCAAAACTTTTAACGGCTTCCAGCCCGTTTACAGCTTCTGTAACTACAGCATTCCACTTCGACAGGAATCTCTTCACCACCATCATGTTAATAGGATTGTCTTCAGCAACGAGGATGCGTACACCGCTTAGATCCTCGAATTTGGACTCTCCTTTTTCTTCGATATAACTATATCGCACTGCCTCCACCGGCAGGGTAATAGTGAAATAAAATGTGCTTCCTTCTCCAAGTGCACTGTCTACCCGTAATTCCCCACCCATTTTCTGTACGATGTACTGGCTGATCGCCAAACCAAGCCCGGAGCCACCGTACTTCCGTGTTGTTTCCGCATCAGTCTGATAAAACTTATCGAAGATCCGGTGTTGTTTTTCTTTTGAAATGCCAATGCCGGTATCAGTTACGGAGAACCGGAGCGTGATGTTATTACTGCGCTTCATCAGTGTCTTGACCTCCAGCCTGATCATACCCAGTTGGGTGAATTTGTTTGCATTTGACAGCAGGTTGTTTAATACCTGGTGCAGACGCATTTCATCACCCATTACAACCAACCCCTGAACCGCATCAAGGTCACAATGCATTGAAAGACCTTTCACTGCGATCTGGTTGCGGAAGGAGCCGGTAACTTTTTGCATCAGTTCTGCAAGGTTGAACGGAGCATTGCTCAATTCCATTTTGTCGGCTTCCAGCTTACTGTAATCGAGAATATCATTTACGAGCTCAAGCATGTGTTCGGAAGAGTTCTTCAGTACATCGAGCATTTGCTTCTGGCTTTCGAGGTGGTCTTCCTGGTGCAGTATGTTCGTGGTTCCGATAATGGCATTCAATGGGGTGCGAAGCTCGTGGCTCATGTTACTGAGAAACCTGGATTTAACCCGGGCGGCCCTTTCGGCACGCTCCTTTGCCTGCAGGGTCTCCACTTCGGCAATTTTGACTTCGGTTATATCCAGGATACTGATCTTCGCATAGCGGCCACGCTGGTGTTCAAAAATTACGATGCTCGCATATGCGTAAATCGGTGTGCCTTCCGAGTTTGAGCACTCCATATTGCCGAACCAGGGAGAATGCAACGTGTAATTTTCATTACTAAATGCCTTCAACCGGAAATTAGCTTCTTCCCCCAGCATGTCGGCCACAGGCCCGAATACATCTTCCTTACTTTCCAGAATGAATAATTCGAGCGCCCTTTTGTTGCAATCGGAGATCTCGAGCGTTTCGAGGTTGATGATGAAAATAGCATCCAGTGATGTATTGAACAGGGTATCACCGAGGCTCTTTTCGCCGAGAATGTCATTTTCTTTTTTGTTCAGCGTATTCAGGATCGAGTAGGCAACCAGGCCTGTCAGTATCAGCGACATGGCCAGGTTGATCCGGAAATTGTATATGTAATGCAGCTCGCCATCTGCTGATACAGGCTTACCATAAGGGGCAATGATGAATGTGAAGCCGAAACAGATCATGGTGGCGATCTCGATAATGATGAGGTCTTTACTGATCCTGGTATCTATCAGGAAGATCATCGCAAAGATCACGGGGAAAAAATACATATAGACACCCGATCGCAGTCCGACAAAATAACACACGATCATGACCCCCATGTTGAAGCTGATAATTACCAGCCATTTGGCAATTGTCTCATGGCGATAGAGCCTGAGAAAATGGGCCGCGAGCAATGCACTGCAGGCAGTCAGGCAGGCTACGGCAGCACCGTATTCCTTCATGACCGTGCAGAGGATCATGTTGATGCCGGAAACTACAATACCGATTTCCGTGAGGGATTTTAGGGGTGATTGGGGAGCCTGGACCTGCCGGAGGTAATAGTCCTCAGCCAGTTTTTCCCAATAACCCAGCACCATAGATAATATATTGGTACCTTTTTTCGTTTTCATGGGGCTGCGCCGTTCATATGGCTGCAGATTAAACGAATCCGGGAAAACAAAATTGTATCCTATGCATGCCGCAACTCAAAGAGCTTTCCAGCTGAACAGTGCTTTTGATGCAACATTTCTAATGGAAATGCATGATAATGACCTGGCAGCCATTTCGGCTATACTGGTTACGGCTTCGCAACAGATATCGGAAGAACTCGACCGGTACCTGATTCTTGCGGAAAAAGGCGACTGCAGTGAACTAAAGCGTCGCATACACCTGGTAAAGCCCCTTTGGGGTTATTGCGGTTTACCTGAGATGCAGATGAAATACCAGCACATGGAACAGTTTTTGGGTGAGAACCCACCTGCTGAGGTAATCCGGGCTCGCCTGCAGTCCGAACATCCCTGTATTGTCGAAGGATTATCCCTGATTACCGCTGAAGTAGTCAGGATCCAGGAATACCTAAAACAACCCGCATCATGAAAACTACTGCTGTAATCGTTGAAGACCTGAGCATTGCTGCTGAAGTGTTGCAGAAATATTGTCAGAAAAGCGGCAAAATCAATGTAATCGAAAGTTTTTCATCTGTCGAAGACGCCTTGCCTTTCCTGTCGGAAAATATCGTCGACCTGCTTTTCCTGGATGTGGAAATGCCCGGTGCAAACGGATTTGACCTGCTCGACAAACTTTCCTACTCTCCCCAGGTGATCCTGACAACTTCCAAAACGGAATATGCTTACAACGCATTCGAATACAGCGTTACTGACTTCCTCAAAAAGCCGTTTACCTACCAGCGATTCATGGATTCCCTGGGCAAACTGAAGGAAGATATTTCGAGAAAGGACGAAGCAGAGGAAATGTCACATATCTATATTAAAAGTGATGGCAAACTGATCCGTCTGGAAAATGATGATATATTATATATCGAAAGCATGGGTGACTATGTAAAGTTCATCACCAATGAGAAGAAGATCATAACTCACAACACCATTAAAAACCTCACGGCGAAAATAAACCCGTCTGTATTTTGTAAAGTTCACCGTTCCTATATCATCAACATGAATAAAATTTCCGATATCAGGGAGAACATGTTATATATTAAAGGAACACAGATTCCAATCAGCAAGGCAAACCGTACAATGGTGATGAGCAGGCTTAAAATCATTTAAGGAATTCTTCCAATGCCGCACTGATAAGTGGTGCTTCAACAAGAAATCCATCGTGTCCGTAGATAGAATCGATTTCTTTATAAACCGCATTTTGCATTGCAGAAGCAATCTTTTGCTGTTCACTGGTCGGGCACAGTAAATCGCTAGTGATTCCCATTACAAGAGTGGGTTGAGGTAAACCCGACAGCACCTTTACCACGTCGCCGCCCCTTCCCCTTGAAATGTTATGGCTATCCATACTCTTGGTAAGCAGCCAGTATGACTGGGCGTTGAACCGGTTCACTAATTTATCTCCCTGGTACCGGATATAACTTGCAGCTTTGAAATTGTCTGTTTTTTCAGCATCGGAATCCTGCTGTCTTTCCACCATTGCCTGGTAGTTCCTGTAGGTAAGCATGCCAATTGCCCGGGCAGCTTTTAATCCCCGTGCTCCGGCCAGGAGATCTTTATCCATCCAGGTAGAATCCGCTTCAATTGCCAGCCGCTGTGCTTCATGAACGGCTACCCCCCAGGCGCTTTCTGTTGGTGAAGTGGCTATCAGGAACATTCGCGTGATCACTTCCGGTTCCGCCAGCGCCCATTCCAGGACCTGGTAACCTCCCATACTTCCTCCCATACATAAGCGGACAGAGCTGATTCCCAAGTGCTTCCGGAGCAGTATATGCGCTTTAACCATATCGCGGATGGTTATGAAGGGGAAGGCCGAAAAATAAGGTTCACCTGTCTGGGGATCTATTGAATGCGGACCACTGCTTCCGTAACAGGAGCCGGTAATGTTTGCACATACGATAAAATATCTTTCCGGGTCTATGGCACCACCTGTGCCCACCACACCCGGCCACCAGGCTGTTGCGTCGGAGCTTGCAGTCAGCGCATGGCAAACCCATACTACGTTTGAGCCGTCTGGCGCAAGGGTTCCATAGGTGTGATATGCGATTTCGAGATCATTGATAACGGAGCCATTTTCCAGCTCAAAGGCCCCCCGGGATACAAATCGATGCAACATGACTGCAAAATAAACCCTCCCACCGTTACCTTTGTACCTAATTTGAAAAAATTACCCAGCGATTATGGTAACAGTTGATATTGTCCGCCGGTCAGGCGAATTCGGATTTGAAGCAACAGATGCTAATGGTCATGTAATCAGAATGGATACCAGTCCCGAAACCGGGGGCAATAATTTTGGTGTCCGCCCTATGCAGGTCATGTTAATGGGACTTGGCGGATGCAGCGGCATCGATGTTGTTAGCATTTTAAAGAAACAACGCCAGGAGATCACTGATTTTTCCATGCATATCGAAGCGGAACGTGAGACCGGCAAGGAACCCGCACTCTGGAAATCTGCCCGTATTGTCTTCACACTCAGCGGAAAAATCGACGAAGACAAAGCCCAACGCGCGGCCCAATTGTCAATGGACAAGTACTGTTCCGTAGCAGAAACGCTCCGCCGTGCCGGGACTGAAATAACCTGGGAAGTGAGAATAAAGTAAGTGCTTGACCCCAGGTTTGTCGATATGTGAATAAGTCAATAAGTGAATAAATGCGTTCATGTACTGTTGTTTACCCGGGTGCCCCACTGCGGTTTTGAATTTTGATTTTTTACCTTTTGAATTTGAATCATGCATCCTGTTTCCAAGGCTATCCGGACACAAATTGACCGGACAAACGAAATGGAACATTCCCAGCCTATGTTCCTTACCAGTAGTTTCTGTTTCGATAATGTGGAAGAAATGCGCGCGGCATTTGCAGATGAATCGGATGACAACATCTACAGCCGATTCAGCAATCCGAACGTGCAGGAGTTTGTTGACAGGATGTGCGCTCTGGAGGGTACTGAATCCGGTTTTGCCACCGCTTCCGGTATGAGTGCCATATTCGCATCGTTCATGGCATTCCTGAAGCAGGGCGATCACCTGCTTTGCTGCCGGAGCATCTTTGGAAGCACACACACGGTCATTACCAAATACCTTCCCAAATACGGCATTACGCATACTTATGTAGATGCAGCCGACATCGCTTCGTGGGAGCAGCATATCCAGCCGAATACAAAGATGATTTACCTGGAAACGCCTACCAACCCGGCGCTTGAGGTCATCGACCTGGAAGCTGTAGGTGCATTGTCGAAGAAACACAACCTGTTGTTGAATGTAGACAATTGTTTTGCCACACCTATTGGCCAGCGCCCGATTGAATTTGGTGCTGATCTCATCATCCACTCCGGCACAAAATGGCTCGATGGCCAGGGCCGGGTACTGGGTGGAATTGTACTTGGAAAGAAAGCGTTGATTCATGAGGTATATTTATTCTGCAGGAGCACCGGCCCTTCTCTTTCTCCATTTAACGCCTGGATCCTTAGCAGGAGTCTCGAGACCCTGGAAGTGCGGATGGACAGGCATTCATCGAGTGCCTTATACATTGCCGGGAAACTCGAGAATCATCCGCAGATCAACAATGTCAGATACCCTTTCCTGCCATCCCACCCACAACATGCTGTTGCAATAAAGCAGATGGTTAACGGCGGTGGCCTGGTATGTTTCGAGTTGAAAGGCGGAATTGAAAGCGGAAGGAAATTCCTTGATGCCCTTAAGATGCTGACCCTCACAGCAAACCTCGGAGATACACGCAGTATCGCTTCCCACCCGGCAAGTACGACGCATGCCAAGCTTACCGATGCAGAAAGAAATGCGGTGGGAATCTGTGCGGGACTGATCCGCATCTCAGTGGGACTGGAAAACAGGGATGATATTCTGAATGATATTCTGCAGGCGTTGGAAAAGTGCTGAATTGCCCGATTATCCCTAGAAAAATAAACTGGGATTTTTGCCTTTGAAAATTACCGGTGATTGTCCTGCAGCGCAGGAATGCCTTAGGTATAGGCTAGCTATAAGATGGCTATAGGATGACTATAGGATAAGGGAACCCAAAAATGTGGTAAAAAATGAAGATTTGTCGATTGGTCCCGAAACTGCCAGCATAGTTCTGATCAAGACAGGCCAATCTCATAGTGCCTTTCCGGAATGTCTACATCCAGGAAGCCCTTATTGATCAGTCTTTGTCTGAATTGCACCTGCACATCGTATTCGCCGTGAACAAGAAACATCTTTTTCACAGCCCGGGGGTCCTGGCTCGACAGGAACTGGCAAAGGTCTTCATAGTCTCCATGGGCGCTCATACTGCGAACCGATCCCACCTCCGCATGCACTTCATGCTCCATCCCGAATATGGACACCACTTTCTTTCCTGCTGCAAGCCTGCCACCAAGTGAATTCGGTTCACAATATCCCACCAGCAGGATTCCATTCCGGGTGTTTTCAATATTGTTGCTGATATGGTGTTTCACCCGGCCAGCGTCTGCCATTCCGCTGGCCGAAATGATTACACATGGCTCATTCCTGAAATTTAACTGCTTCGATTCTTCAACCGTTTTTATGTATCTCAACCCGCTGAACCGGAACGGATCACTATCGGTTTGCAGTAAGCGTTGGATGGTTTTATTGAAATACTGGGGGTAGCTTTTCACGACTTCGGTCGCTTCGATGCTAAGGGGACTGTCAACAAAGTAGTCGATCTGCGGCAGCCGCCGCTCCACCTCAAGCTGGTTCAGTGAATACAGGATCTCCTGTGTGCGGCCCACGCTGAAGGCGGGAATGATCAGTTTGCCCCGCCGGCGAACGCATACCCTGTCGATCCATTCAAGGAGTTGGTCAGGTGTGGTAGTCTGCAGGCTATGCAGGCTGTTTCCATAAGTAGATTCGATTAACAGGTAGTCAGCCTGTGGAAATGTCTCGGGTGATCTCAGTATTATATCGCGGTAACGACCTACGTCGCCACTGAAAGTAATTTGTTCCGTTTTATTGTTTTCCGTAACCCGCAGGTGTACTGCTGCACTGCCGATGATATGACCCGCATCGGTAAAAAGCAGTTCAATGCTTTCGTCTATGCGGAACCAATTTCCATATTCCACTTCACGGAACATGGGAATTGCTTTTTTGGCATCCTCGAGCGTGTATAAAGGCTTTATGTATGGCTGACCCGTTGCTGCCCTGCGCTTATTGGCATATTTAGCATCTTCTTCCTGGATGTCTGCAGAATCTTCCAGTAAAATAGCGGTAAGGCTTCGTGTAGCCGGTGTGCAGAAAATCGGCCCGTTGAAACCGTCGCGCACAAGTTTGGGAATTAGGCCACTATGATCAATGTGCGCGTGCGAAAGAACCAGTATATCCACTTCTGCAGGGTCAAAGCCCCAGGTCCTGTTAAGCGCATCAGTCTCCTTTCCCATTCCCTGGAACATGCCACAGTCGAACAGGATTTTCCTTCCGTTTTTTAAGGTGAGCAGGTGCTTTGAACCCGTAACGGTGCGCGCTGCGCCATGGAATGCAATTTTCATGATCGTTTGCTTTTAAATGACCAGGTAACAAAAAATTCAGCTACTGTTTCGCCATTAACATCCCGACCTGTAGAACGGGCTCTAATCGTCTGCCCTTCACCGGTAGAAACCGCTGTTTCTACTGCATTTCTTATACCATCACCATCTTCACAAGTGAACACTGTAACGCCGGTTGCTTTTTTATAGTAACGTGCTTCCAGGCCGGTAACCAGCATGGATACAGATGGCTTCCTGCCATATACCTGTGCCATAGCAAGCACTCCCGTGCTCATTTCAGCCGCCATTGCCAGGCAGGCGAAATAGGTAGAACGGAATGGGTTCCGGGTAAACCATTTGAAGGGGACGGAAACACTGCAGCCCGATGTATTCGCATTCAGGACCCTGATACCCGAAAAATAGGCGCTCGGCAGCTTCGAAAGCAGGAACAACCTGAATTTAACAGGATTGGCCAACAATCGGAAGAATGCAGGGGAACCAGTTTGCATACTTTAAGATAGTGAATTACCTCATCACAACACTTCGATCTGGTTGCGAAGGAGGTCTTCAAACTCATCACGCCGGCGGATCAGGTGTGCCTTGCCGTCAAGCAGAAGTACTTCTGCCGGTTTCAGGCGGGAGTTGAAGTTGGAAGACATCTCAAATCCATAAGCCCCGGCATTGTAGAATACAAGAAAATCGCCTTCACGAACTTCATTAAGTGTACGATCCCAGGCAAAAGTGTCCGTTTCACAGATATTTCCAACTACCGTATAAATTCTTTCATTACCGTAAGAATTGGAAATATTCTTTATGCGATGGTAAGCATCGTAGAACATTGGCCGGATCAGGTGATTGAAACCGCTGTTCACACCTACAAACACGGTAGCCGTTGTTTGCTTGATTACATTCGTTTTAACGATCAGGTAGCCGCACTCGCTAACGAGGAATTTTCCAGGTTCAAACCATACCTGAAGCTGCCTGCCTGTCTCCCTTTCATACTCGGCAAATGCTTCGGCGACTTTTTCACCCAGCAAGGCAATATCAGTCTGAACATCGCCGTCCTGGTAAGGAACCTTAAAGCCGCTGCCAAGGTCGATGAACTGGAGCGAAGGGAAATGTGTAGCAAGTTCGAACATTACATCTAGTCCCTGCAGGAACACATTCACGTCCTTGATATCACTGCCCGTATGCATATGAATTCCTGCGATATTGAGACCGGTTGATTTCACCACTCTTTCAATATGCCGCAGCTGGTGGATGGAAATGCCGAATTTGCTGTCGATATGCCCGGTAGAGATCTTGTAGTTTCCGCCGCCCATAATGTGCGGATTGAAACGAATACAAATCGGATAGCTGCCGCCATACTTTGTACCGAATTGCTCAAGAATGGAAATATTATCTATGTTCAGGTTGACACCCAACTTGCGCCCTTCTTCGATTTCGCAGAAGTCAACACAATTGGGAGTGAACAAAATCCGGTCAGGGGTAAAGCCGGCTTTAAGACCGAGCTTCACTTCATTGATGCTCACGCAATCAAGTGAAGCACCAAGGGATTCTACATATTTAAGAATATTAATATTGCTGAGTGCCTTACAGGCATAGAAAAAGCGGGCATCAACCTTGCTGAAGGCTGTCTGAAGCTTATTATACTGCTCACTAATCTGGCCGGCATTATAAACATATAGAGGTGTGCCAAACTCCTGCGCCAGCTGCACCAATTGATCATTCGGTAGATACGACATAAATTCTTTTGCTTGCGAATAGCAGCGAATATACGTCAATCACTCTTCTTTTTCGCCCGGCTCAGCATCTTCATCGTTGCTTTCATCCTCATCCGCACCTGGTTGTGTGTCCGGATTTTCCGTTTCCTTGGCAGAGTCCTGCCCGGATGTGTCGCTGTCTATTTCTTCTTCCGTAAACAGCGATTCCAGCAACTCACCACTCTCATCAACCAGCAGGTGGGAATTCGGAGCCTCAAGGGTTTCCGTGTCAACGAGTGTATCAGTAACGGTTTCGTCGTCGCCGTTCGCTACATGCTGTTGTCCGCCAAGCAGCGTGGGCTCTACTATCTGGTCGGCCAGCACTTCCTTGATGCGCGGAAGATCCTCCGGACCATTCAGACCAAAGTAATCCATAAATCCTCTGGATGTCGTATATACGAGGGGTTTACCCGGCATTTCTTCGTTGCGGCCACTGATAATAATAAGCTCTTTTTCAAGAAGCTTCTGGATGCTGTAATCCGCGCTTACGCCGCGGATCGCTTCAATCTCTGACTTGGTGATGGGTTGCTTGTAGGCAATGATGGCCAGGGTTTCCATTGCAGCGGGACTAAGCCTTTTCAGGAATTTGTCACCGTTAAGCTGCGCAACAGTCTTGTGGTATTCCTTCTTGGTGAGAAACTGCCATCCACCACCACTGAACCGCAATTCGAAGGGATAAAATTCGGACTGGTATTTCTCCACAACCCCTTCAATTCCGGCTTCGATCTGCTCGAGAGTAATCTTGTCTTCCATAAAACCAAAGGCCTGGTTGATCAGGTCAGTCAGTTCAAGGGCGCCAAGTGGCTTCTCGCTGGCAAAGATCAGGGCTTCAATATGAGGTATGATTGTTCCGATTTCCATAGTCGTCATTTTAGATATTGCTACAAGCAACATGCCGCAAGCTGGTTGAAAATCCGAAAACGGGGAAATCACTTTATACACAATGTGGAAAAGCCGGGGTCTGCAAAGGGCCTGCAAAGGGTCTGCTAAGGGGGTGCTAAGGGCTTGGCAGGCTGCTGTTAGTCTGCAGCCCCTAAGCAGTTGCCTCGTTTCAATACCCATCCTTTGCGGCCGTTCAATAAAAAAAGCCCCCATTACGGAGGCTTTCTATTTTTCATTTTTTGCTTTTCACCTTTCAATTACCCCTGCAACGCTGCTGCACCACTCACAATTTCCGTAAGCTCGGTCGTAATTGCAGCCTGGCGGGCGCGGTTATAGGATATCTTGAGTGAACGAAGAAGTTCATTCGCATTATCGGAGGCTTTATCCATAGCCGTCATACGAGCACCATGCTCTGAAGCATTTGCATCGAGAACAGCCTTGAACAGTTGCGTATTCAGGATCTTCGGCATCAGTTCGGCGATCAGTTCTTCCCTGTTTGGTTCAAAAATAAAGTCGCTCTTCTTAGCATTAGGTCCGGCCACCACTTTAGGGATCGGCAGGAAACGCTCTACTACGAAACGCTGCGTTGCAGCATTCTTGAACTGGCTGTAAACGATCTCTACTACATCAAATTGCCTGTCTTCAAAACCTTTCACTGCAGCCTGGGCACAAGCTTGTACAGTTTCAAAGCGAAGATTCAGGAATATATCTTTATAGGTGGCATCCGTTTTATAGTTAGCCTTCAAAAGCGCTTCCCATCCTTTTTTACCTATATTCCAGATGGTTACATTTCCGTTGGCAAACTGGCGGCTGTAACGCTCGCTGATTGTCGCCTTGGCAGCTTTGACCAGATTGGCGTTGTATGCACCCGCAAGTCCACGGTCGCTTGTAATCACAATCAAGAGCACCTTTTCAACTGGTCTTTCTGTAGCCAGTACACCTCCCACCTCACCTTCGGAATTGCTCACGATATTGCTCAGCATTTCCTGCAGCTTGTTTGCATAGGGACGCATCTGGATGATGGCATCCTGAGCCCGGCGCAGCTTCGCTGCACTTACCATTTTCATCGCTTTGGTGATCTGCTGGGTACTTTGAACGGATTTGATCCGGTTGCGGACCTCTTTCAGTGCTCCTGACATATTAAATACTCGAAATTTGCCGCAAAGGTAATAGAATAAGGTAATAAAATAAGCAAAAGTGTCCACGAGTACACGAATGCAAAGAAACAGTACACCAACAGGCTTTTCCTTACCTTTGCTTCCCTGCCAATTTGGCGAAACTTGGTAATTAGCATTGAAATTGACAGGATTATAGCCTAAACGCAACATTATCCAGACAATACCCAAAACATGTTAGGTCTCATACAGAAGTTATTCGGCGGAAGCAAATCAGAAAAAGATGTCAAAAGCGTCCAGCCAACAGTAGCTAAAATAAGCGAATATTTCGCTGCTTATCAGTCACTTACGAATGATGAGCTTCGCAATAAATCATACGAATTCAAACAGCGGATCCAGCAGCACCTTACCTCGATCAACGGGGAGATCGCAGAGCTGGCCGCAGCTGCGGAAGCCCTGCCTTTCAGCGATTTCACCGGAAAAGAGGCGATCTACGTAGAAGTTGACAAACTGAAGAAAAAGCGTAACGAGCAGATCGAAGAAATCCTGAAAGAGATTGCGCCAGAAGCTTTTGCCGTTGTGAAAGAAACCGGTCGTCGCTTCAAGGAGAACCCGGTAGTGACAGCAACTGCCACTGAACTCGACCGCCAACTTGCAGTAAAGAAAGACTACATCACTATTGATGGCGATAACGCTAATTTCAATAACACCTGGACAGCCGGCGGCGGAAATATCACTTGGAACATGGTGCATTACGATGTTCAGCTGATTGGTGGTTATGTACTTCACACCGGTAAGATCGCTGAAATGGCAACCGGTGAAGGTAAAACCCTGGTATCCACGCTTCCTGCGTACCTGAACGCCCTCGCAGGCGAAGGCGTACATATCGTTACCGTGAACGACTACCTTGCACGCCGTGACTCGGAGTGGAACGGTCCCATCTTCGAATGGCTTGGACTGACGGTAGATTGTATCGACAAACACCAGCCGAACAGTGAAGAACGTCGGAAGGCTTACCATGCAGACATTACTTATGGAACGAATAACGAATTCGGCTTCGATTACCTGCGTGACAACATGGTACACAGCCCGGATGAAATGGTACAACGTAAACACCACTTTGCGATGGTGGATGAGGTTGACTCAGTTCTGATCGACGATGCACGTACTCCACTGATCATTTCCGGACCTGTTCCCCGTGGCGACGAGCAACAATATCACGCCTTGAAACCACGTGTTCTCCAACTTGTGGAAGCACAGAAACAGGTGGTTAACAAATTCCTCAATGAAGCCCGCAAAAAGATTGCTGAAGGAAATGACGACGCAAAGGATGGCGGTCTCGCCCTGATGCGTGCATACCGTGGTCTGCCAAAAAGCAGTGCTTTGATCAAATACCTTAGTGAACCGGGGGTAAAAGTAAAACTTCAGAAATCTGAGAACTATTACCTGGCTGACCAGCAGAAAGAAATGCCCAGGGTCGACGCAGAGCTCTATTTCTACATAGATGAAAAAAATAATTCAGTTGATCTTACAGACAAAGGTATCCAGATGATTACCCGGTCAGGCGAAGATCCTGAGTTCTTTGTTCTACCCGATATCAGCGTAAAGCTCGGCGAGATCGAGAACAGCGCAGCAGAGGCAGAAGATAAACTTCATCTTAAGGAAGCGTTGCTTAATGAATATACACTGAAAGCAGACCGCATCCACACTATTCACCAATTGCTGAAAGCATACACTTTGTTCGACAAGGACGTTGAGTATGTGGTAATGGAAGGCCAGGTTAAGATCGTTGATGAACAAACCGGTCGTATCCTTGATGGTCGCCGTTATTCCGATGGATTGCACCAGGCCATTGAAGCGAAAGAAAACGTAAAGATCGAAGCAGCTACGCAAACATATGCGACCATTACCCTGCAGAACTATTTCCGGATGTACCATAAGCTGGCCGGTATGACCGGAACTGCAGAAACAGAAGCTGCAGAGCTGTGGGACATTTACAAACTCGACGTCGTTTCTATCCCGACCAACGTTCAGGTGATCCGGAAAGACGAACAGGATCTTGTATATAAGACGAAGCGTGAAAAATACGCCGCTGTTATTGAAGATATTGAAAGGCTCCGCAATGCGGGCAGGCCGGTACTGGTTGGTACAACCTCAGTTGAAGTAAGTGAATTGCTTAGCCGGATGCTACAGGTTAAGAAGATCCAGCATAACGTACTGAACGCAAAACAACACGCCCGTGAAGCACAGGTTGTCGCCGAAGCGGGACTGGCCGGTGCAGTTACTATCGCCACAAACATGGCGGGTCGTGGTACGGATATCAAACTTGGCCCTGGTGTCAAAGATGCCGGTGGTCTTGCCATCATAGGCACAGAAAGGCACGAAAGTCGCCGTGTCGATCGCCAGCTCCGCGGTCGTGCAGGTCGCCAGGGTGACCCGGGAACTTCGCAGTTCTATGTGTCAATGGAGGACGACCTGATGCGCATGTTTGGTAGTGATCGTATTGCCTCACTGATGGACCGCATGGGTTATAAGGAAGGTGAAGTGATCCAGCACAGCATGATCACCAAGAGCATTGAAAGGGCGCAGAAAAAAGTAGAAGAAAACAACTTCGGCATCCGTAAGCGCCTCCTTGAATATGATGACGTAATGAACAAACAACGTAATGTCGTTTACAAGAAACGTCAGCACGCATTGTTTGGTGAACGTCTCGCCCTCGATCTTGACAATGCATTTTATGGCGTTGCGGAAGGCCTGATCAGTTCATTCCGCGAACAGGAAGACTTTGACGGATTCAAACTTGCAGTGATCGTGAACTTCGGCATCGACACTTCTATCGCCGAAAGTGAATTCAAGTCAACAAATATCCAGCAGCTGGCAGACAGGCTTTATAATGAAGCTACAGAAAACTACCAGCGAAAAATGGATGCTCTCCGTGAGCAGGCGGTTCCGGTATTCAGTAATATCCGTGCAACCCAGGGACAACATATAGAAAACGTAGTTGTGCCATTCACCGACGGAAGAAAAGGCATCAATGTATTGAGCAATATGGCTAAAACCCTCGATACGGATGGACGGGAACTTGTCAATTCAGTTGAACGCACAATTACACTTACATTGATTGACGATTCCTGGAAAGAACATCTGCGATCAATGGACGACCTGAAGCAAAGTGTGCAGACCGCATATCTTGAGCAGAAGGATCCTTTGGTAATCTACAAAGTAGAAGCGTTTGAGCTTTTCCGTAAGATGGATGGTGAAGTAAATCGTGAGATCGTTTCCTTCCTGTGCCACAGCGGAATTCCGATGGAACAGCAGCAACCGGCAGAAATAATCCGTGAAGGCCATGAGGAAAAGACCGACATGAGCCGTTTACAGGCCAATAAAGATGAAGTAGATGCTCGTGGCGAAGACTATGCAGCTAACCGCAACGATTATTTTGATCCATCAGCCGGTCCTGTAGTACAGGAACCCATCCGCGTTGGCCCAAAAGTGGGACGTAATGATCCATGTCCATGCGGAAGCGGAAAAAAATTCAAGAACTGCCACGGCAGCAATCTTTGATAATTGATGACAAAATATAAAAAAGGAAGGAGCCCGACTCCTTCCTTTTTTATTTACTTTAGTTGTATGGCCAGCAAAAGACCGGCATATTATTTCCTGCTGATCGCTTCTCTCCTTAATGTTGCAATGCTGCTGGGCGTTGCAAGTCACTATACCCCTAATTTACGATTAAGCAACCAACGCAATATCCGTTCCGCCAGGAGAAATGAGGTCAGTGTGAGTGCCACCACTTTGAATTCTGACTTAAAGCCAGCAATCGCTTCTGCATTTAAGGCTGATACGGCAAAGCCAGCCAGGCAAATCGCCTCACCATTGGCATTTATTACCGGTTTATTTTTTCTACCCCTGCTTTCCAGGATTCCTGGCAACCTCAGGCTGATCCTGCATCACCAGAATTCGAACCTTCAGCTCCAACGGTACCGGCTAAGCGCCGAACACCCTCCAGAGTATGTTCTTTAGTCCAGGCTGATAACATTACCCTACTTAAAATTTATTCTTTCCATGAAAATTGCATGTGCGATTGTACTGGCCTGTTCCTGGCTCCAATCATCCGCTCATCAACAAACAGGCGACACGCTGGTAATCCCGGAGCCCCTCACCTTCGACACTGTTTACATCAGGGCACTCAACGGCAAATCCGGCAATATTCCTTTTAGTCTAAGTGAGTTGAACCTTACAGTGGCGGGCAGGAATCCCCGCACCCAGTTAATGCAGCAGCTCTCCCTCCTGCCTTCCGTGAGCGCGATAAGTGCCGGCGGTGGTATCAACAAGCCGATTATCCGGGGACTATCCTTCAACCAGGTAACACTTTCAGCTATGGGCACCCGAATGGACAATCAGTCGTGGGATGACCGTCACGATATCGGGATCCCGGCTGCCGGCAATACGGATATCCAGGTCATCAACGGACCTGCATCAGTATTGTATGGTCCCGGAACTATGGGTGGCGCATTGGTTTTTCACGAGAAAGCGCCCGCCGCAGGTGAAAAAACAAATGGCTATGTAAACACAGGCATCTTTTCCAACAGCATCGGAGTAAACCTCGATGCCGGACTGCGCGGCGCAGGAAAGGAACATTACTTCTCGGTGAATACCGGTCTTCAATCCCATACCAACTACCTGCAGGGAGGAAGCAAAGTAGACGGAGAACGGCCAATGGCGTTCAACAGTAAGTTCACCAATGCTGCATTCAAGGGAATGGCTGGCATCCGGAAAAAGAAACGTACGCACCAGGTCAACTACAGTTATTATAAACAATTGCTGGGGATTATCGAGGATGAAAACCTCGAGGCGATCAATAACCCAGGCAAAAAAGCAGAGCGCGATTATGAAATGGAAGCGCCTTACCAGGATGTACAAACGCATGTGATCAGCCTGGAGAACCGGTTCGAGGCCGGCAGATCCTTTATAACATTCAATGCTGCTTACCAGTTCAACAAGCGGAAAGAATTTGAACCGGCGGGAACCGGCCCGAAAAGTAAATTCCTGGCTGTAGCGCTTGACCTTCAAACAGTAACTGCCGACCTGCAATGGCAATCAAATCCGCAAAAAAAGGCTGGAGTAATTCTTGGCGCACAGGCCTTTGGGCAGCACAATGAGAACTTTGGAAATTGGGTGTTGGTTCCGGACGCCAGGATCCAAACGGTGGGTGCATACGGCCTGTTTCACTGGAATCCGGGCAAGTTCAACCTCTTGGCTGGAGCGCGGCTGGATGGTCACCATGTACAGACCTATGTAACTGATATTCCCCAACCGGATACTTTCAATGCTTCATTTCCGGAGCCGGCACAGGCAGTCAGCAGGCGGTTCATTCCTTTCTCCTTTAACCTCGGTGCTGTATATCACCTGACTGACCCATTGTCGGTCAAGGCAAACCTGGCTACCGGTTATGCCTCACCGAACTATGCACAGCTGACATCTTTCGGCAGGCATGAAGGAACATATCGTTTTGAGATTGGCGACAATAACCTGGATATGTCGCAAAATCTTGAGGCAGATCTCGGCCTCGCCTACAGGAAGAATAACGTAAAGGCTGAATTGCGGGCTTACAGCAACAGGATCGACAACTATATTTTTCTTGCACCGACTTCAGACAGTGTAAAGGACCTTAAAGTATATCAATGGTCGCAGCATGATGCAACCATTAACGGAATTGAATTTGAGTTCAGTGTCAGACCTGATTTTTTAAAGCAGGTTGAATGGTTTGCCAATGCAGGAGCACTGCGTGGAGAACTTCGGGATGATAATGGCAGCCTACCCTATATTCCGGCCACAAAACTTATTACGGGTATCACTTATCATGCCGGCAATGAAAAATGGCGCGACTTCTATTCGACTTTCCAGTTCAGTGCCTATGGAAGCCAGGATGATGTTGCAGCCTTCGAATCATCTACAGCAGGTTATTGCCTGACTGATCTTTATTTTGGCGTTCAACCGCCAATGGGTAAAGGTCACCGGTGGCAATTGGTATTATTCTGCAACAATCTCTTCAACAAAAAATACTATAGTCACACATCACTTATCAAGTCAATCGGTGTAAGCGAACCGGGAAGAAATGCAGGATTACAGGTAGGATACAAGTTCTAATGAACCTAGAGACGCAGGCGGATCAGTTTCTTAGACAGCAGGCCGGCCGCCTGGATCACTATGATGGCAAATAAAACAGATTTAAAGATGCCGATCCAGCCAGTCAGCAGAGGATCCGGAAGCCACCATTGAGCCAGCTGAACAATACCATAACAATAATAGGGAATAAGGTAACAGAGCAGTGTCTCCGTGCCGGCAGGGCGAATGATTTCATACCAGCCGGATCTCCTGTTTTCCGCAAGGCGATACATGAAAATAAACGCCAGCAGCATGATCGCAGAACAGATCATTACCCAGGACGGTGTGGCACGGATCTTTGAAATTCCCCAAAGCGGCCTTGTGGCAAAGCCGATTGCCAGCAGAACAATTGCGGCACCCGCAAAAGATGCATACCAGTTTTTGGCGGAAGCCGATCGCCTGCGGAATATTTCAGCTGCAAATGCTCCGCCAATTGTAAATCCAGTCATCGCACCTTCACCGATTGGTGAAATAAACTTACGCCACCAGGCTTCGCCTGGCAGGAATCCCGAATGGTTGGCAGCACAAAGCAGTATGCTTGCAAGCCAGCCCGCAAATAGCCATGCAGGATTTCCGTTGCACCAAACATAAAGCAAAGAAGATAACAGGTATGCCCAACCGATCAGTCCAAGTATACCCCACCACCAGGTGTTGAAATAGGAGATCGCGTTATCTTCACCGCCGCGGTAACAGATTGCGAGTGTGAGCAGGGTTAACGCACCGGCAATCTTAAGCGTATAGACCAGGGGGCGCGACCAGGTTGAAGGATATTTGTTCCAGATGAGAATAAAACCTGTGCACGCCAGGATATTCCACCATCCCCGCTGAAAACCCGTCGCTAGTTCATTTATATACTCTCCGTTAACGAGGAACAATCCCATTACCAGGAGGGCTACTCCTCTTTCTGCAATATGGTAGCTGATCTGCCAGCGGTTTTCGCCTTTCTGCCGGCGGTTTCCAACGGCAAAAGGAACCGACATTCCGACAATAAAAAGAAAACCCGGAAAAACCACATCAGCCAGTCCCATTCCATCTGCATCCGCCGGCACATGTTCAAGCCAGCCAGGAATTCCTTTCAAAGACCAGAGGTCATTTACGATGATCATGAGCAACATGGTAAGTGCACGGAGTTGATCTATCGCTGCAACGCGAACGGCGGGCTGGGGCATCGTCAGAAGTTTAAGGGCGTTTTAAAGGACCAGAGGATTTAGGTCTGAATTTACCTGCGAGCCAACGGGCAAACCGCGCAACCAGGTCTTGTGGTCATTTTCCTGCCACTTGTGTTTCGGTGCTGTAATAGTTGCACCGTCAGCGACGTAAATAATTGTCATTACTTCCCGCATCAGGGCGGACAGATTCCCGGGAGCATTATGCATGGTAAATCCATAATGGAAAGTGGCATCTCCCGCCTGCATCTTTTCTGCCCTTGTTACAGGGAATCCATTGCTCCTCACATAGTCTTCGTAAGCCTGGTCAGATTCATCAGAAATTTCAAAGTCAAACACATACCCTTTACTATGGGAGCCTGATGCAAATGTCAACATTCCCATCGCGATGTCAATATCCACGAGGGGCATCCACATAGTGATGGTATTGTGCGTGTCAATAGGCCAGTAAAACTGATCCTGGTGCCATGGCGTCGGCCCCCCGCCGGGTTCTTTGAATAAAGCCTGGTCATGGTAAATACGAACATTACTGACGCCCATTAAATCCGCAGCAATCCTGCCAAAACGCTTCGCCAGTGTGAAATTACGCACCTGCTGATCCTGGATCCAAAGGTTCATGATCTGGAGGAAGGCTTTACCGTAGGTATCGCGCTCCTCCAGCTTTCTTTTTTCAGTATTCATTTTCTGAGCCGCCTGCAATATCAACGGCCGGTATGTCTCCACCTCTTCCCGTTTCAACACTCCGGGAAGTAAAATGTGACCGTTGTTCCGGAAAGAAACCTTTTGTTCCTCCGTCAATTGATATGGCTCGTCGAGAGGTGGAACTGTGGCAGTTTTCGCAATCATTAAAGCGTATTTGCTTCAATTTAATAAAAAACTGCCGGACCAGTTACAGCCGCGTTACATAAACGTCTTCCCTCAACATCACATCTGTCGATACTGAATAAGAATTCCGGTGCCCCCCATACTTACCTGCTTTTACATTAACATCCCATTTCATCCGGGTTATGTCCCGCGGAACCGCGATTTTTTTCATAAAAGCAAGGTCTTGAAACTGGTCATTATAAAGTACAGTTCCGTTCTCCCTGTCGCGGATCACAATTTCATACTTCGCACCCGTGCGGTTATCGATCTGGATCCGGAAATAAAAGTATTCTTCGTCGCTGCCGACGTAGGTTACAAGTGGCTGTCCCGGCGGGATGCTGTCTTGTATTAACAACATTTTCTCAGCTGGTAAACCTGAAGATTCTGCCGAAGCAGTCAAAGCAATACTGAAGAGAGTGGAACTAAGTAACAGCCTCAATACGGCTGAAGTGAACATTTGCCTTTTCATACAATAACATTTTAAAGTTTAAGAATGCTTCTTGTATGGCAGCCCGTTAGCCGGCAAGCAAATCAAATAAGAACTTATTGCAATATAAAAATAAAAAATCAAAAGTTCAAATACAAAATTGACGGTCCCACGAATTGTCAATAAATAGAAAGGCCGCCCTGGGGCGGCCTTTCTATTTAGTTGATCTCGTACTTATGCTTGTAGCGTTCGTAGAGTTGTTTGTGTTTATCTGTGAGGTCAACCTGGCGTCCCTGAATAAATGCATGCGTGATGATGCTTGTTCGCATATCAAGGATATCGCCTTCACTGACTACAATGTTGGCATCCTTACCTGCTTCCAGTGAACCGGTGCGATCTCCAACTCCGAGGATAGTTGCAGCATTCAACGTAATGGCCTGCAAAGCTTGTTCTTTAGTCAGTCCATACGCCACTGCCGTTCCGGCATTGAATGGCAGGTTACGTCCGCGGGTCTGGCCGTCTTCATCATTGATCGCGAACAATACCCCAGCCTGTTGCAGGGCAGCAGCAGTTTTATAAGGCTGGTCAACATCATCATCCGGAAGTGTTGGTAATGAATGCGGCTGGTTGATGATCACCGCGATATTGTTGGTTTTCAGGAGTGGCGCGATCTGGTAGCTTTCACTTCCGCCAACTATCACAACGTCCATTCCGAATTCTTTCACGAAATCAACGGCCACCAGCATTTCCTTCACGATGTCGCAGTGAATGAACAGCTTCTGTGATTTATTGAAAAGTCCTTTAACCGCTTCATATTTCAGGTTTGTGGCAGCATGTTTCGATTCATTTGCATATGCCATCGCTTCGCGGAAAAATGACTTAGCTTTCTCTACCTGTTCCAGTCCACGTTTTACCACATCAACCGGCGGCTGTGTGGAAGGCGCTCCAAAGAAGGAGCTTGAACGATTGAGCAGGCTCGGCATTCTGAAGTGAATACCATTCTCCATCTTATATGCCGCATCTTCATAGTTCCAGGCATCCAGCTGCACAACAGAAGAGGAACCACTTATCAGTCCTCCCTGTGGTACTACATTCGCCAACAGGATCCCATTGCTCTTCAGCGTATTGGTCACTTTGGAATCGGTGTTGTATGCAACAACTGAACGGATCGAAGGATTGATCTCACCCAGTTCGGTGTGGTCAACGGTCGCACGTACACTGTTTACTTCAACCAGGCCAAGGAGTGAACTGCTCAGTATCAGACCAGGATAAACCTGCTTTCCGGTGATATCAATCACTTTAGCGTCACCCGGAGCCACGTCCTTTCCGATCTTTTCAATCTTTCCATTATTGATGAGTATGGATGCATTTTCCAGCACCTGCCCGTTACCGATATGAACAGTCGCACCTTTCAGGTACAAACGCCCTTTAAATTCTTTTGCGGGATATACTGTTTCCTGCGACATGGCTGCGCCGGACAACAATAAGCCACACATTATTTTGAAGAATGTCTTTTTCATTGATTGGTTCAGTTTAGTTGTTTCCGTTGATTTCATCTGCATCTACCACAAGCAGTCCGTGGCTATGACTGTGATCGCTGCAGGTGTGCATCACTTCCATGCTTGCATGTGCAGGAGCAACTGGTGCACCGGCTTTCTTCTCCCCCATCATTTTCTGGGAGATCCTGCTGCGTTCTGTTGTGATTTTTGTCCTCAGCTCCTTGTCCTTTTCGCGATCGAAAAATATAGTTCCATCCACAATAGTCTTTTCTGCTTTTGCATAGATGCTCAGCGGGTGGTCACTCCAGATTACAAGATCAGCGTCCTTGCCGGCCTTTAGGCTTCCAACCCTGTCGTCTACATGTAGCATTTTCGCAGGGTTAAGGGTTACCATTTTCAGGGCATCCTCTTCGCTCATTCCTCCATACTTCACGCTTTTTGCAGCTTCCTGGTTAAGTCGGCGTGCCATTTCCGCATCATCGGAGTTGATTGCAACATTAAGTCCCACACGATGCATAATTGTGGCATTATAGGGAATAGCATCCACTACTTCCATCTTATAATTCCACCAGTCACTGAATGTGGAAGCATTTGCACCGTGAGCTTTCATTTTGTCAGCAACTTTGTATCCTTCAAGAATATGCGTAAAAGTGTTGAAAGTGAAACCGAACTTCTCGCCTACCCTCATTGCCGAGGTGATCTCACTCTGCACGTATGAATGGCAGGTAATAAAGCGCTTCTTATTCATGATTTCCACCAGGGCATCAAGCTCAAGGTCGCGACGAACGGTACTGTAAGGATTAGCGCCGAAGGCCTTTTTGGCCTTGGCCGATTCAGCAGCATCCTTAAGGGCATTTTCATAATCGCGCGCACGGGTGAACGCGTCCATCAGGACTTCTTCCACGCCCATCCGTGAATCGGGGAAACGATTGTTCTGGGTTGAACCAGTTCTTTTCACGTTCTCACCCAGGGCAAACTTGATGAAAGGATCCCAGTTGGCGAACTTAAGGCCTTCTGCATTGGCGCCCCAGCGTAATTTGATAAGCTGTGTCTGGCCCCCTATTGTATTTGCCGAACCGTGTAAGATATGAGAAGAGGTAACGCCACCGCTTAGCTGGCGGTAAATATTAATATCGTCGGGGTTCAGGTTGTCCGCGATGCGTACTTCAGAAGTAACCGACTGGCCACCTTCATTGATGCTGGCTGCAGCAATATGTGAATGTTCGTCGATGATACCGGCAGTAACATGTTTTCCGGTGCCATCAATTACCTGGGCGCCTGCGGTAGAAAGATTTTTGCCTACAGCAGAAATCTTCCCGTTTTTGACGAGCACATCAGCTCCTTCGAGCTTCCCGTCCTTTTCGTTTGTCCACACCGTTGCATTCCGGATCAGAATGGTCTGTTGCGCCGGCGCGGTTTCCCATCCATAACCATTGAATGGATACTGCACCTGGCCGTATTCTGGTACAGTCTTCTTTTTAACGCTGTCTTCTTTGCCAGGAGTAGCCTTTGAAAGTGTGGCCGTCCACAATAATCTATTTCCTGATGCATCCTCTCCGCTACCCTGCCAGTAGCCATCGTTGTTTACCCCACCGAGACGAATGGTCTTTTTTGACTGTTTGCTTTCGGGAAAACTGAGTTTGATCATTTTGCCGTCGAAATTGAACTTAGCGGCAAGCGTATCTTTCCCGATTACGTTTGCACTGGAGGACTTAACCTCAAGTGTGTAGTTTGTGGTCCCTTTGTCGGAAATCAGCGCAAGCTGGTATTGCCCCGTCGCTGCTGCCCAGCCGCTTTCAGTGATGCTATATTTCTGTCCCTGGATCCAATTCTGGAAGATCACGGTCTTTTCCTGGAATACCGGACCTGATGTAATGATGAAGTTGGCCCATTTCCCTGTGGTAATGCTTCCAACTTCGTCGTAAACACCGAGCAGGCCTGCCGGTGTACGTGTCAGTGCTTCGAGCGCTTTTGATTCGCTCAGCCCGTATTCAATGGCTTTGCGGACAGCTGCCAGGAACTGTTTGGCTTCTTTCAGGTCAGCTGCGGTGAGACAGAAGGGAATATTGGCTTTTTCAAACATCGCGGGGTTTGCAGGCGCCATTTCCCAATGTTTCATATCAGACAGTGAAATAAAGCGCGCATCGTTGGGATCTTCAACGTCCATTGCCTGTGGAAAACTAAGCGGGAGGATAAAGCTGGCCTTTGTTGCCGCCATATCCTGCAGTCGCTGGTATTCGTTACCACCGGCTTTGATAATGTACTGGACACCGAATTCATCACCCACTTTGTCAGCACGCAATACGTTCCACTTATCATTCGCTTCAAAGATCTGGGGCAGCTGCTGGTTTTCATTCCATGAACGCAGGCTGAGGTTCAGTCCCTCGCGCTGGGTGTTTGACTTATACCACGCAGCATCGATGAATGTCTGGCGTAATAGGGCAATTGAACCCATCAGGCTGCCTGGGTAACTTTGTGTGGAAGTTCCTTTACTGAAAGAATAGTGCGCAGATGCGCGGTCTTTCAATACCACTTTATTTTCCTTTTCATTCGCCAGGGTAACAAGTGCGCCGGTCCCCCGTGCAATGCCGTCTTTGTTGTGAGTCAGCACAGTACCGAAGCCCTGCTCACGAAGGCTTTTCGCTTTGCTATCGTCTGCAACGAACATGGAGCCGGCTGCAACATCAGTTTTCATGGCCTGGTTCCAGCCAAAAGCTCCTTTCTGATTTGATGTAAGCTGTGCTGGAGCAGAAAAATTGAATCCGCGGGTTTGCCGCTCAATTGCCGGCAGACCATATTCGCTGTAAATATCAATGAAGGAAGGATAGATATACTTGCCTTTACAGTCAAGTACCATGGCTTCTTTCGGAATTGCTACATTGGTACCTACCGAGATAATCTTTCCATCCTTTACCACCAGCGTTGCCGATGTTAGGGTTGTCTTTTCATTGGTAACAATTGTGGCATTCGTGAATGCATAAGTGTTTTGCCTGTCGTCGCCTATACCGTTCACTGGAAATGTCGGTTGTGCATGAACGAGGGTAGCAAGGAAAATTCCGGCGAGAAGTGCCGGGAGCCGTCGCCCGGGTGGGGACAGTTGGTGCTTTCTCATGAATGTGAAGTTTTGTTTACGTGAATGCCGAATTTAACTAAATGTCATAACTTCGGTCACCGAATTTTATCAACGGCGCTCTCATCATGAACATAGCCGGCTACATTGATCACACCGTCCTTAAACCGACCTCGACTATCGGGGATATTGAAAAGTGTTGCCGGGAAGCAGTCGAATACGGATTTGCTGCGGTTTGTATCCCCCCATCTTTTGTTAAACGAACGGCTGCCATACTCGCCCCTACCGATGTTAAGGTAGCGACAGTTGTAGGTTTCCCTTTCGGTTATTCGGCAACTGAGGCTAAGGTGGCAGAAACTGTTCTCGCAGTGGTGGATGGTGCGCAGGAAGTTGACATGGTGATCAACCTCATCGCCCTGAGGCAATCCGACTGGAATTATCTCCAGAAAGAAGTAAGCCTGATTAGGGAAGTCTGCCATAACAAAGGCAGGTTGCTGAAAGTGATCATTGAATCGGGTATCCTGGAGGAGAAAGAAATTATCGATTGCTGTACTAAACTTGGCTCATTGGGTATAGATTTTATGAAAACCTCGACGGGTTATGCAGAAAAAGGAGCGACAGTGGAAGCAGTAAAACTCATGAAAAAACATTTGCCCGTGGGTGTGAGGATCAAGGCTTCAGGGGGCATCAGGGATTTTTCGTTTGCCAAAACCCTTATCGATGCAGGAGCGTCGCGCCTGGGAGCCAGTGCAAGTGTGGCGATAGTAACCGGCGCCCCAGATCACCAGTTGGGAAATTATTAATAAAATCTGGCCGCAAATTTGATTTTATATTTCTATGAAATCTTTCATATTACTTCTTTCCCTTACCTGTTTAGCTGTTTCCACCCAGGCTCAGATCGATTCAGGCACTCTTGTAGTTCGCAAAGATCCCCGGATCGACCACCTCATCCGCAAGCAGATCGAAATCAATGAGTATACAACCCGCGAATCGAGAAGAAATATTCCCGGATTCCGGATCCAGGTAATCAATACCACGGACCGCAACCAGGCCATTGAAGCCAAGACCACGGTATACAGGCTTTTCCCCGAACTGAAGGCCTACCTTTTATACCAATCACCTTACTTTCGCCTTCGTGTTGGAAATTTCGAATCGCGCAAGGAAGCTGAGGCCTACCAACGCCAGCTTTCCAAAGAATTCAAAAAAAATGTATACATCGTAAACGATGTTATCGAAGTAAACCCGGATAAGAGCAATTCCTAGTACTAATCGAACTGTCTTCGAGCCTTGGACTGGTCAATAAGTGAATGGATGAATAAGTGAATAGTTTGGGGTCGAGTGAGCTATGCAAGAGTTGAGATTTTAATATCTACTTTTGCCTTTTTAATTTCCTTCATGTCTCTATCCGAAAAAATCCGGCAGCTGGCATCCCGCTATGCCGATGAATTCATAAATGTTCGCAGGTACCTGCATGCACATCCCGAGTTAAGTTACCAGGAATTTGAAACCAGCGCTTACGTGCAGGAACACCTGAAAGTGCTCGGCGTCCCCTATTCTGTGATGGCAACCACAGGTGTAGTGGGAATAATTGAAGGGCAGGAACCGTCGTCGCGAGTGGTGGCTCTGCGGGCAGACATGGACGCACTGCCGATCCTGGAAGCTAACGACATTGATTATAAATCGACACGTCCGGGTATTATGCATGCCTGCGGCCACGATGTTCATACCAGCTGCCTGCTCGGGGCTGCAAAGATCCTGCAGGAAACCCGTGACCAATGGAAGGGAACCATTAAACTTATATTTCAGCCCGGCGAAGAAAAGAACCCGGGTGGAGCCAGCCTGATGATCCGTGACGGCGTGCTGGAAAATCCAAAGCCTGCCGCCATATTCGGCCTTCACGTCCATCCCCAGCTCAATATCGGGCAGGTGAGTTTTCGTGAAGGAATGGTGATGGCCAGCGCAGATGAGATCTATATAACGGTAAGGAGCAAAGGTGGCCATGCAGCCGCCCCACACCTGACCGCCGATACCATCCTGGTGGCCTCACATATTGTAGTTGCCCTGCAGCAGGTGATCAGCAGGAACCGTGATCCTCACCAGCCTTCTGTTCTGTCCATTACTTCCTTCCAGGGTGGTCATACCACGAATGTGATCCCCAGCGAGGTAAAGTTGATGGGTACATTCAGGGCGATGAATGAAACCTGGCGTTTCCGGGCTCATGAACTTATTCGCGAAATTGTGGAAGGCACGGCAAAAAGCATGGGCGCAGAAATTGACCTTCATATTGACATCGGTTATCCTACGGTATATAATAATGAGGTCCTTCACCACCAGGCAAAGGACCTTGCTATCGCATATATGGGTAAGCCACATGTTGAGGAGACTGAACTTCGAATGGGCGCTGAAGATTTTGGGTATTATTCCCAGCAGATCCCAGGATGCTTTTTCCGCCTCGGTGTCATGAATGTGGCAAAAGGCATTACATCGGGTGTACACACCCCCACTTTCAATATCGACGAACGTGCCATCGAAACCGGGATGGGAATGATGGCCTGGCTGGGCGCTTCCACCAACAGCCTTACCTGATCAGCTGATGCAGGTAACTGGCCGGACCATTCAGGATCGACTCGGATGAAACAGAACCACTAAGGGAATCAATTCCCGCAGCCGGGTCTATTTCCAGCGAAGAATGCCCTTCCATCCTGAGGTTTAACTTCGAAATATGTGTCTTCGGGTGTATCTGAACTTTACTGTTCAAGGCAGAAATGCTGATCAGTTTGTAGTCAGATCTGCCTTCAAAGTTAGCTTCGTTAGTACCCAGATATAGCCTCGCATTGTTGATCATGATGATATCAGAAAGGTCAGGTGACTGCCCTTTTCCAAATGAAAGTGTCGCCCCGTCGAGCACCAGTTTTCCCTTCAGGGGAAGATACAAGTGAAGGTTGGAGCCTGTTCGTTCATCAAGCGGCTTTCCCTTTTCCGTCAGCCGGAAGACGAGTGAATCACTTTTATTCCCCACGAAAAGACTGTCACTGTCGCTTGTATTATAATATTCATAATAGACACTGTCCGACTGGTGAATAGTGCAATCGATGAACCTCTGGCCAGGTGAACTCACGACAACCACTGGTGCGTTGCTGATGGCGAGTGATTTGTGACTGTCTGCCCAACCGGATTCTTTGACAATAAAATCCTTGTTCTTTATTTTATTACTGAAGCTATACATCAGCATTAAGGGCACAGCATAGAGTATAGCCGCCAGTCCTACCAAAAGTTTGTTACTTGTTTTCATGTAAAATATTTTAAGCGGCTGCGTATTTGTTTTTATAGGATTCAAAAGCCGGTTCCAGTTCGGGTAAACTTAAACCGAGCATGTGCATCGTGCGAAACAGAGCCGGTAACTCTTTTTCAGAAAATTCTTTTTTGCGGTACTCCAAAGCAATTTCCTTTGAATCCGGTCCAATGAAATACCCGATGCCGCGCTTGTCGAATATGATTTGCTGCTGCTTTAAGAAATCATATGCCCTGGCTACCGTGTTAGGATTCACTTCTAATTGTACAGCCAGCTCGCGAACACTTGGGATCTTCTCTTCCTCACGATATTCGCCCAGCAACATCTTCTCGCAGATATAGTCCACGATCTGGAGATAGATGGCCTGCCCGTTATTATTAAATTGCATAATTGTCTGTTTTGAGTGTTCGTTAGATTTGCTTTTCCTTCAGCCGGGTCCAGGTGATGAACCAGAAGATCGGAGCCCATGCCCATTTTACAAGGAATATCAGGGACTCGCGTAATCCCTTGCTCACTGAATAATATTCATATTTTATGTTGTCCGGCCCGAAAAAACGCTTCATTTCGATAACACTCCAGCTGTACTCCTCAGGTAAAAAAACTGAATAGGATTTGTACATCACGTATATGAAAACTCCCGCAAATACAACCGAAGCAATAATTGTTTTGATAAAAGAATACTTACCGAAATAAACTGAACCAAGGACAAACAGTGCCTGAATCCCGAAATATGCGGCGAACATCACCTGGAATACTAAACTAGTTTGCTGGGGGTGCCAGATGGCTTCCTGGTAGGTTCTGCCGCTATTTCCCACCAGGTATGTTTTCACAAAGCCTACTGCAATCCATTTGATTAACATAAAAGACGCTGTATAAACAAGGAGGAAGCCAATTGAAGTATATAAGATCGTTGTGGCCATTTTTTCTGCATGGCTGGCCGGAAATGAAAGCCAGTACATTCCTTTTTCTTTTTCAGCCAGCTGGGTAAACGCAATGCTGCCAAACAATGCCCCGCCAACAAGCAAACCTGTGGCGTAAATGTTATAAATAGTTTGTTCGCGGTAATGGGGCCCGTCCAGTAAGATGAAGAAAAATATAAATGACAGAATGATCATACCAAGCATGGCTAATGCGGCTAGCACATAGAACTTCCCCATTTCTCTTGCCTGTTTGCTAACAAGCAACATGAGACGATTGAAATTGAACTTCGAGTTCATAAATATGATTTAAGCAGTTAGGTTATTTAAATGCAGACTGTACTCCTTCCTTATTATTGACAATAGCCTTGTATAACATCTCCAGGTCCAGCCTTCCTTCTTCGCCATCAGAATTTGCAAGAATGACAGCATTCCCTTTCAGGGACGATTCGAAATATATTGCCTGTTTTACCTCTTCACTATCGAAGGATATCTTGAATTGAAGGCGATTCATGATATCATCGACCTTCTGATCGAAAAGGATTTCCCCCTCATCAATAATGGTGATACGGTCGATAAGGTTTTCGAGATCCTTAACCTGGTGAGTACTTATCAGGACACATTTATCTGCAGAAACCACTCCGGCCATAACTTTCCGGAACTGGCTCTTGCTCATGATATCCAGTCCGTTTGTGGGCTCATCCATGAGCAGCACGGGCGTATTGCAGGCAAGGGCGAAGCTGATCAGCACCTTTTTCTTCTGTCCATAACTCATTTCCTGCAGCAGGTTGTCCTGCGGAATATGAAACTCTTTAAGGTAAGCCTCGAACTGCTTAGGGCTGAACTTCGGATAAAAGGGTGCGTTGCTCTTTACAAAAGCCGGGATGCGGACATTGGGAAAATAGAATTCCTCCGGTACCATGAAAACCTGCCGCAGAAAATCCGGGTTGCGACGGGCCGGGTTGAATCCGAGGATCTCGGTTTTACCATTGGTCGGGAAGAGAAGGCCGGACATTATCCGTAACAAGGTGGATTTGCCGGTACCGTTTTTTCCCAGGAGGCCATAAATATGACCGGGCTGAAGGGAGAGCGACAAGCCGTTGAACACTTTCTTCCTGCCATATCCAAAGTGAAGCGACTGAATCTGGATCATAAGCTAATGTTTTAGTGTACTATCGTACTAATACAGTACAAAAATAATCTACCGTTCCAATTCACCAAATTAATTTTGTGGAGGTCGCTTTTCGTAATTTGCACGCTATTTCCGCACTCTACCGCTTAAAAGAAACAAATGAGCAAAGAAACCCGACGTACACAAGCACTTGAGTACCATTCAAAGGGGAGACCGGGGAAAATTGAAGTAATTCCCACCAAAGAGGCCAAAACACAGCGAGACTTGTCACTGGCTTATAGTCCTGGTGTTGCCGAGCCCTGCAAAGAAATCGCCCAAGACACAGAAAACGTATATAAATATACCGCAAAGGGCAACCTGGTTGCCGTAATCAGCAATGGCACTGCGGTACTTGGACTCGGTGACATCGGTCCTGAGGCCAGCAAGCCGGTTATGGAAGGCAAAGGAGTACTATTTAAAATTTTTGCTGATATCGATGTATTTGATATCGAGGTGAATGAAAAGGATCCGGCAAAATTTGTAGAGATTGTAAAAGCGCTGGAACCGACTTTTGGCGGCATCAACCTGGAAGATATTAAGGCGCCGGAATGTTTTTATATTGAAGAGGAACTGAAAAACAAGCTTAACATCCCGGTCATGCACGATGACCAGCATGGTACAGCTATTATCAGTGCCGCCGCCCTGTTAAATGCACTTGAGCTACAGAAGAAAAAAATTGAAAAGGTCAGGTTTGTGGTGAATGGCGCCGGGGCTGCGGCCATGGCTTGCGTGAAATTATATGTATCACTGGGTGCACGTCATGAGAACTTTATCCTTTTTGACAAAGACGGGGTAATCCACAGGGGGCGTACTGACCTGGTTGAGGATAAGCTTCCATTTGCCATTAAAAACAACGACTGCACGCTGGCAAAAGCGATGAAAGATGCAGATGTATTCCTGGGATTGAGTGTCGGGAACGTAGTAACTACGGAGATGGTGCAGTCAATGGCAAAAAACCCGATCGTGTTTGCTATGGCGAATCCCGATCCGGAAATCGCATATGAAACCGCGGTGGCCGCGCGTAAAGACATCATTATGGCTACCGGCCGGAGTGATTATCCCAACCAGGTGAACAATGTCCTGGGCTTTCCATTTATTTTCCGGGGAGCCCTCGATGTGCGTGCCAGGCAGATCAATGAAGCGATGAAACTGGCTGCGGTGCATGCACTGGCCAACCTGGCGAAGACCCCAGTGCCGGACATAGTTAACCTTGCTTATAATGAAAGCAATATCGTATTCGGACCTAACTACATTATTCCGAAACCGCTCGATCCGCGATTGTTATCGACCGTAGCTCCTGCAGTTGCTAAAGCCGCGATGGAAAGTGGGGTCGCTAAAACCAATATTACCAACTGGGATGCGTATGCACTGTCCCTGAACAGGCGACTGGGGCTTGACAACCAGCTTATGCGTGTCATCGGTAACAAAGCACGGCGGGATCCGAAGCGAGTGGTTTTTGCGGAAGCTGATAACCTGAAGATCCTGAAGGCGGCTCAGATCGCATTTGAAGAAGGTGTCGCATATCCTATCCTGTTAGGAGACGAGAAAAAGATCAGGGATATAGCCAGCCGAAACAACCTTGATATTGAAAGCCTGCCTATAATAGATCCGCGCAGTGACGAACAGGAAGAGAAACGGAGATTTTACGGCCAGCTTTTCTTCCAGAAGCGTCAGCGCAAGGGCATGAACAAATATGAGTCGTTCAAGATCATGAAAGACCGTAACTATTTCGGTTGTATGATGGTCGAAACAGGCGATGCTGACGCGATGATCTCGGGGCTGACAAGAAACTATGATGAAACCATCCGCCCGGCAATCCAGGTCATTGGCACGGAAGAAGGTGTGAAAAAGATAGCGGGAATGTACCTGCTTCTGACAAAGAAAGGCCCGCTGTTCCTTGCCGATACCACGGTGAACTTCAATCCTACTGCTGAAGAGCTGGCAGAGATTACGCTGATGGTTGCCAAGGAAGTCCGTTACTTCAACCTTGTTCCCAGGATTGCGATGTTAAGTTATTCCAACTTTGGCAGCAGCGCTTCTCCTGAAGCAAAACTGGTAGCAGAAGCAAGGAAAATTGTCAAGGAGAGAAACCCGTCACTAATTGTTGATGGCGAAATGCAGGCAAGTATCGCCTTTAATAAGGAGATCATGAAAGAGAACTATCCTTTCAGTGAACTGGTTGACCAGGATGTGAATACCCTGATCTTTCCAAACCTGGCTGCAGGTAACGTGGCGTACAACCTGTTGAAAGAGGTCGGAGGCGCAGATGCCATCGGACCTATCCTGCTTGGTCTCAAGAAGCCGGTGCATGTATTGCAACTGGGAAGTTCTGTTCGCAGCATCTTCAATATGGCGCTTGTTGCCGTAATTGATGCACAGATCAAATGTAACAAGAACCTTACTGCCGATATAGTCACCAAATCAAAATGGTGGAAAAGGTTCAGGAAGGTTGCAAAGGATATGTAAACGGCAGGCAGGCAAATAATTTGTATTTTACGCAGCAAGCAGTTAAGCATGAAATTTATTACCGAGTTCGGACGCTACATACTGATGCTGAAAGGCATGTTTTCCAAACCGGAGAACAAGAAAGTGTATTGGAAAGAGTTCATGCACCAGTGCAATGATATAGGTATAGGATCATTGGGTATTGTAGTCATCATTTCCGTTTTCATGGGGGCAGTGTCGACATTGCAAACAGCTTACCAGCTGGTAAGCCCGGTTATTCCCAAATCAAGTATTGCCCAGATTGTGCGTGATACGGTGTTACTGGAGTTTGCGCCTACCCTTGTGTGTATTGTACTTGCGGGTGTGGTAGGCAGTAAAATTGCAAGTGAGCTGGGTAATATGCGTGTAAGTGAACAGATAGATGCTCTTGAGATTATGGGTATTAACACCAAGACATACCTCGTGATGCCAAAGATCCTTGCCGCCATGCTGGTAATCCCGATGTTGGTCGTGATATCTGCAGCACTTGGTATCTGGGGAGGAAGGGTAGCCGGCCAGGCAGCACAGATTCTCTCCACAACCGATTTTGATAAAGGTCTTCTGCAAAGTTTCCTTCCTTATAATGTCTTCTTTGCGATGGTAAAGGCCTATGTATTCTCCTTTATCATCTCCAGCATTCCTGCTTTTTACGGATATTATGTGCAGGGTGGAGCGCTTGAGATAGGCCGGGCCAGCACAAAGTCAGTTGTGGTGAGTTGTGTATTGATCCTGTTCGCAGATTACATTCTCGCTGCCATTTTGTTATAGAAAACTTCCTGCTATGATCGAAGTGAATAATATTGTCAAGGGATTCGGAGATAAGATAGTTATTAATGATGTCAGCGCGGTAATGGAGCCAGGCAAATGCAACCTGATCATAGGCTCGAGTGGCAGCGGAAAAACTGTCTTTATGAAATGCCTGGTTGGTCTCTTTACTCCCGACCGGGGCCAGATCGTATACCAGGGTGAAGATTTCACCAGTATGGACGACAACGGCAAAAAAGAGATCCGCAAACAGATCGGGATGCTTTTCCAGGGTTCGGCACTGTTCGACAGCCTCAACGTTGAACAAAACATCCAGTTTCCGCTGGATATGTTCACGGACTGGTCCACAGCGGAAAAAAGGAAGCGGGTAAATGAAGTACTTGCCAGGGTTAACCTGAAAGACGCGAACAAAAAGTTTCCGGCTGAAATCAGCGGAGGTATGAAAAAGCGTGTAGGAATCGCCAGGGCTATTGTATTGAATCCCAAGTACCTGTTCTGCGATGAACCAAACTCCGGCCTCGATCCGCAAACATCACTGGTAATCGATAAACTGATCAAGGAGCTTACGGAGGAATACCAGATCACAACTGTAATAAATACCCACGACATGAACAGCGTGATGGAGATTGGTGACAAGATCATTTATATGTACCAGGGACATAAAGAATGGGAAGGGAACAACAAAGAGATCATCTTCAGCAAAAACCAGCGTTTGAACGATTTCATCTTTGCCTCAGAGTTCCTTCGAGATGCAAAAGACATGAGAATGCTTGAACAGGCAGGCAAGATCGAGAATAACAGGAATATGGATGATTTATTGAAGTAATGTGCTAATTAACGCATAATCCTTAGTTTTGCCCCCAATTCGGCCCGTTGCGGCCCCTGCAAATAAATAAAGCTATATGAGCGTCTTAGTCAACAAGCAATCTAAAGTATTAGTACAAGGATTTACAGGTACTGAAGGTACCTTCCATGCAACACAGATGATTGAATATGGAACCAATGTTGTAGGCGGTGTTACTCCCGGCAAAGGCGGCAGCACGCACCTCGATCGTCCGGTATTCAATACTGTGGCAGAAGCGGTAAAAGCTACGGGCGCAGATGTATCTATCATATTCGTTCCACCGGCATTTGCTGCAGATGCAATAATGGAAGCAGCTGAAGCGGGCATCGCGCTGGTGGTTTGCATAACCGAAAATATTCCTGTTCAGGATATGGTGAAAGCCAAAAGCTTCCTGCAGGGCAAAAAGACAAGGCTGATCGGACCTAACTGTCCGGGTGTCATCACAGCCGGTGAGTGCAAAGTTGGAATTATGCCCGGCAAACCATTTGTAAAGGGTAAGATCGGTCTCGTATCAAAAAGCGGCACCCTCACATATGAAACAGCTGACCAGGTTTCCCAGGAAGGCATGGGAATTTCCACTGCAATTGGCATTGGCGGAGATCCCGTGATCGGTACATCAACCATGGAAGCTATCGAACTGCTGATGAATGATCCCGAAACAGAAGCTATCATTATGATAGGTGAGATCGGCGGTAGCATGGAAGCAGATGCAGCCCGTTGGATCAAGCAAAATGGCACCAAGCCGGTAGTAGGTTTTATTGCAGGCCAGACGGCACCTCCCGGCCGCCGGATGGGACATGCAGGCGCAATAGTTGGCGGAGCAGATGATACTGCTGAAGCTAAAATGAAGATTATGGCCGAATGTGGCATTCACGTTGTGAAGAGCCCTGCTGATATCGGCAAAACAATGGCCGAAGTGATCCGCAAAAAGTAATCTTTCAAAGAACATATTTTGAAAGCAGTCCAACCGGACTGCTTTTTTTTTGACTGCAAACGACCCTTTTTTACTATTTGTAAGCTTTTTTCGACGCCGCGCATAATATTTTCCACTTATAAGAGTTTATATGTAAGAGCTGCCACTTAATCCATCCATACATCCTATGCATAAACCATAGTATGGACCTGTAGTTCTATCCCGAAAACAAACATGCGCAACAGCACCATTCTGCGCATGTAAACTATTGAACTATAACAAACCCATACTGTATGAAAGGTACATCTGTACTCATGCTATTGATATTGCTGTGCGTGAATGCATGGGCGCAAAGAACTGGAGACTACCGCTCAAATGGAACTGTCCGGCTGAATAATGCTGCCAACTGGTTAGTATATAACGGGTCTGGCTGGATCACTACTACAACAGCACCTTCCTCAGCTACCCTGAACAATAATAATACTATTACAATACTGGCAAATCACACCTGGTCCAATACAGCCAACGTGAATATGCCCAGCAGGAATTTTATTTTCCTGATGCAGAGCAATTCCACCAATTTTACAGTGGGCACAACTATAAACTGGAATACACAATCAACAGTCATTTTCGAAAATACCGCAGGCACCGTTTCCTACGCGATCAGTAACCAGACTTTCAATATTCTGGAGATCAGGAGGTCTGGTGGCTCAGGGAACTATACGGCATCTATCAGCGGCACCAATTTCATAGTCAACAACACTCTTACGGTTGGGGCCAATACAACTCTTGAGCTTTCATCAATAACATTGTCACTACCAGGGAACAACAAGACCACTACGCTTGCAGGAAGCCTGTCATTACAATCATCAACGGTAAACATTCCCGGCAACTCACCTACGTTAAATACGAACGGCACTGTTACCATGAACAACAGCACAATAAACTTTTCTGGTAACTCTCCCACTTTTAATGCTAACAATACTGTCAGTCTTGTTAGCAGTGCGCTGAATTTTGATCGCAACAACGCAAGGTTTAACCAGGATGGCGTTCTTAACCTTACAAACAGCATTATCGATTTCAAAGGGAGTAATGCAGTAATGAACCAGAATGCAGATATCAGTTTCCTGAATTCTCCAACCAGTTCGAGCTATATCAAATTTCTGGCCGCTACCGGGCGAATCAATATGGACGGCACCATAAGCGGAGCTTCGCCTTCGAACTACATACAACTTGGCAGCAGCAGCACCGCAGCCAACATTTATTCAGCATCCGAATCAGTTCTCGTATTCCCAGTTGGCACTGCCAGTAATTATCTGCCTGTTTCGGTTGCACGTTCCGCTCCTACTTTCCCCACTCTGACTGTGTCTGTATTTGAAGGCGTTACAAACAATGGACAGTTTGGCGGGACTGCATTTTCCAATGCCCAGAAGGTAAACCTTGTTGATGCCGTATGGAGAATTACATCTTCAACCAGCTTTACGCCATCAGCGATTGATCTGGGTTGGCAGCAACCACTTGAAGGTGCCGGCTTTGTAAGCCTGACAAGCAATATCGGAATGTCTTATTATAATACGGCTACTGTCAATTGGACCACTTCTTCCGGCTCCGGAAACGGGTTACTGAACACCGTTAACCGAAACTCTGATCTGCCTGCCATCGGAACCACCGGCATGTCCTTCGGCGTTGGAATAATTGGTGTTGTACTACCTCTGCAACTTACCGACTTCAGGGCAGTAACCCAACAATCGGCAGTAATGCTGAGTTGGACGGCAAGCGGTAATGGCAACAGCTATTTCGAGGTGGAAAGGGCTTCAACACTCAATGGAAATTATATATCAATCGCACAGCTGAATACTGATGGCAATGGTGAACAAAAATATCGCCATACGGACCTGCATCCGCTCAAAGATGGTTACTATCGCATCAGGACCGTATATGAAAACCATGTATCTACTTACAGCGCCGCATTGAAAGTACAATTTGGAAACGGCCAGTTAGCCCTGGAAAAAGTATATCCTTCAATAAGCCTGGGCAGCCTGAACCTGGTGATCAGTAGTCCCGCAGGCACATCAGCAACTATCGAAATAAGTGACCTGAACGGAAGGACCTTCAGCCATGAAGTGAAACAGCTCTTCAAGGGCTCAAACCAGTACCTGTTAAATACAGGAAGCTTGCCAATCGGCAATTACGTTGTTCAGGTCAAAACAGGTGAGAAACTGCTTACCGGCAGGTTTATCCGCCAATAGGACCCAAGCGAAAAAAAAGTTAAGGTTCAGAAATTCTTTTACGGCATTATGCAGTTTCGTCGTAACCTGCATCCTCTTTCTATAAGCTTAAGATAAATTGCAATAAAATGAGAGGTATGCAGCTAAGCCGTACATGCTTTTTTCTTTTCCTGGGTGTATTGATTTCAGACCCTGTCCTTTTAAACGCACAGGCAACCAATTATGATTACTGGTGGAAGCGTATTGACTCCCTGGTTACCGAAAGAGGACTTTATAAAACTGCGTTGTTACAGGTTGATGGTTTATATAAAAAAGCAATTGCGGAAAAAGCCGAGGCACAACAGGTAAGGGCAATCGTATACAGAATTGACCTGATGGAACAACTGGAGGAATATAGTGATACGCTCGCTGTTCAGCGGCTCAGAAAAGAGGCCTTGACAGCAGGTGGAGCAAAAAAGGCATTGTTGCATACCCTGCTGGCAGATTACTACCTACACTATTATAACCGGTATCGCTGGCAGATTTATGACAGAACAAGAACGGTCGGTTACCAGAAAGAGAATATCCGCACCTGGGGAGTTGCCGATTTTCACCAGGCAATTGCACGGGAATATCATACTGCATTAGCAAATCGTTCACTGCTGCAGGCTACATCGCTGGCAAAGTATGATGCATTAATCCGGAAAGGCAATGCACGACGCCTGCGACCTTCACTTTTCGACCTGGTTGCATGGAAAGCTCTTAATTACTTTTCAATTGAACCGATAGATGTACCAAGAGCTGCGGACGCATTTCAACTTAACGACAAAAAGCTATTGGACCCGGCTTTGGAATTCGTGAAGCAGCGCGACAATAGTGGCGACTCGTTGAGCAATCACGCCAATGCACTCAGCCTTTACCGTGAGCTGATCCGCTTTCACCTTCCTGACAAAAACCCGGACGCCTTGATTGATGTTGACCTTAGCCGTCTGCAGTTTGTAAATAACAACGCCAACTTTGGCCAGAAAAAGCAAGCCTACCAGCAGGCACTGGAACACATTATAGAGAAGTATCCGGAAACAGCAGGTAGCGACCAGGCAGCATTTCTGCTTGCGTCAAGCTATGCTTACGACGAACCGGCAGACAATGTAAAAGCTGCTGCGATTTGTGAAAAGACAATTGCTGTAAAAAGAGACAGCGAAGGCTATATTAATTGCTACAACCTACTCCAGGAATTGCGCAGGGTATCGTTGAGCATTCAGGCAGAAAAGGTGAACCTGCCTGGCACTCCCTTTCGCAGCCTGGTCACCTGGCGTAATACCGAAAAGATTCATCTGCGAGTTATCAAAGCAACTAAGGAATTAAGAGATATTCTTGACAACCACCAGAGCTATGGAGATACACTGCGCTGGCACCAGTTACTGACCCAAAACCCGGTACGTGCCTGGATGCAGCAAATGCCGGTAACCAAAGACTATAAAGAACATCATGCTGAGATAAAAATTGATGCACTACCGGTTGGTGAATACTTTTTACTTGCTTCAAATGAAGAGTCATTCAGCAAAGGAAACAATTTTCTTGCTGCACAATTCTTTCACGTCTCAACAATCAGCTTCACGGGCAGAAACAATGATTATTTTGTTCTTAACCGGAACACCGGCCAGCCGATATCCAATGCCTCAGTGCAGGTATGGCATATGCAGTACGACTACGACAGGAGAAGGAATATGAGGCAAAAAGGCGGAAGTTACCGGACCAACGAACAGGGATACTTTCGTTATAATGAAAATATTAAAGACCGGGGTATCCTGCTTGAGATCAGCAAGGGTGACGATGCCTTGTTTGTGAGAGAAGACAAATATTATTGGGAATATACTCCGGGCAATAAACCGCAACCAGGAAAAGACGCCGAAACCGAAAAAGCGAGAGTTTACTTTTTTACAGACAGGAGTATCTATCGCCCGGGTCAACAGGTAAGCTTCAAAGGCATCGCAATAACGGAAGATAGCAAAACAGGTCAAAGCAGGATATTTGCCGGTCAGCAATCGACTGTATATCTCTATAATGCGAATGGCGAAAAGACAGATTCTCTGAAAATCACTACCAATGAGTTCGGCACTTATTCAGGTACATTTCAATTACCTGCTACAGGCCTTACCGGTTCATTCAGCCTGCAGGACCACCAGTTGAATGGTCAGCATTCATTCCAGCTTGAAGAATATAAGCGGCCTAAATTCTTCGTGGAATACAAACCGGTGGAAGGCAGCTACCGTGTAAACGATACGGTCAATATCCGGGGGTTTGCGCGAGCCTATGCCGGAAATGCAATTCAACAGGCACAAGTCAAATACAGGGTTACCAGGATTGCCCGATTCCCCTACCCCTGGAAAATTTCCTACTGGCCGCCACGCCGCATCTCACCGGTAGAAATAGTTAATGGCACTATGACGACAGCCAGTGACGGGAGTTTTATTATCCGGTTTCCGGCTGTGCCTGACGAGGCAATTGAAAAGAAATCAGATCCTGTTTTCGACTACCAGGTCAGTGTAGATATAACAGACCAGAATGGTGAAACGAGATCGGCGACCACAGTAGTGCCTGTGTCCTACAAAGCGCTGCAGGTTCAGCTAAGCATACCTGCTGAAATGATGCCTGTTGACAGCTTTGGCAAATTCAACCTCCAGACCCGCAATAACTCTGGAAACTTTGAGAAAGCAGAAGCAGACGTAAGACTCATACCGCTATTGTCTCCCGACCGGCTGGTTAAAAAGAGATATTGGCAACAGCCAGACCAGTTTGTAATGACGGAAGCTGAATTCGTAGGTGCATTTCCAAATGACGAATATGTGAATGAAAGCGATCCGAAAAACTGGAAGCCGGGAACTGAAGTATTCAGAACGGCCATTACAACCAGTTCAGATAACAGGGCTGCAATAGATGTTAAAAACCTGAAGGGCGGATGGTACCTGTTAAAGGCTTCTGTTGTCGACAGGTTCGGGGACACAGCAACAGATCAAAAGACCGTGTTCCTATATGACGCAAAATCCAGGCAGCTGCCAGTTCCTGCATATTATGTTTCAATGAAACAGAAGTCGTCAATTGAACCCGGCGAGTCTGCACAGGTGGTGACTGGTAGTAGTGCACCCGACATTTTCCTTGTTCAACAGATAGAAAACGTGGAGCGAATGAATAAAGACTCGTTATTGTCATTTTCTGAGCGTTTCAATATTATCAAACTGGATAATTCTTTGCATGCCCAAATCATAACGGCGAAGGAAATTGATCGTGGAGGTTTAGGCATGCACCAGTTTTTTGTGAAACACAACAGGTTGTTTGCTTTTGTGGAAGGAATTGCCATACCGTGGACAAATAAGGAGCTTGATATTTCGGTAAAAACCTATCGCGATAAAACACTTCCAGGGTCGCAGGAAAACTGGACGGTAAGCATCAGCGGCCAGAAGGGTGAAAAAGTTGCGGCAGAATTGCTCACAGGAATGTACGATGCTTCGTTAGACCAGTTCTACCCTCACCAATGGATGCAACCTTTGTTATGGCCACAGTACATTGCCCGCGGACAATGGCGAGGAACAAGCAATTTCACAAGCGTCATGTCGGTTCAGAATTATCCTGAAATACCAGTGCTGGAACAGAAGAGCAAAGAGTATGATGAACTGATTACTTTTGGAAGCCCCATGCACTCTCTCCAAAGAACATTAAGTGGTCGCGCGCCTGGTATTGCGATGCCCAGGGACAAGGCTGTTTCGGAAGAAGTTGGCTTTGCAGATAAAATGGTTGTAGCAAATGGAGAAAAGCAGGAAGACGAAGAAAAACAGGCTGAATTGCCAATGACACCCGAGCTCAAAAATGCCGGCACCGCAACACGTAAGGACTTCCGGGAAACCGCCTTTTTCTTTCCTCAGTTAACGGCTGGCAAAGACGGCAATTACCAATTCAGTTTTACAATGCCCGAGGCACTGACAACATGGAAATGGCAGCTCTTTGCTCATAATAAGGATCTTGCGCTGGGACTTCTTCAGAAAGATATCGTTACACAGAAAGAACTGATGGTTCAGCCGAACATGCCTCGCTTTTTACGTGAAGGAGACAGGCTTGAGCTGACAACAAAAGTGGTGAATCTCTCATCAAAAGAACTAACCGGGCAGGTGGAACTACAGTTAATAGATGCTACCACCAATCAACCGATCGACGGATGGTTTCACAATTTTTTTCCAAACCAGTATTTCACTGTTGCAGCGGGTGCTTCAGAACTCGTCAAATTCCCGATTGAAGTGCCCTATCTGTTTGACAAGGCACTCACCTGGCGACTGATTGCCCGTTCAGGCGACCTCAGCGATGGAGAGGAAGCATTTATACCGGTGTTGAGCAACCGACAACTGGTTACGGAAACACTGCCATTCTATTTAAGTGGCGCAGGAACCAGGAAATATTCCTTTGATAAACTTGTGGCCAGTGGCGCAAGTGAAACGCTGAGCAACAAATCCCTGACCATTGAAATTACCGGCAACCCGGCATGGAATGTCGTACAGGCGTTGCCATACCTTACCGAATATCCATATGAATGTTCAGAGCAATTATTCAACAGGCTGTATGCCAACCTACTCGCTGCAAACATAGTGGAGCGCCTGCCGAAGATAAAAGCGGTAATGGAGCAGTGGCTGACAAAAGACACCAGTTCCCTTTTGAGTAATTTGGAGAAGAATCAAGAGTTGAAACAGGTGTTGCTGGAAGAAACCCCATGGGTGCTGGAGGCAAAATCGGAGACAGAACAAAGGAAAAGGATTGCACAATTGTTTAACCTTGTGCAATTGGCTGCCGACCGGAATAAGATGCTTGCACAGCTTCAGGAAATGCAAACACCGAATGGCGGATTCAGCTGGTTCAAAGGCGGACCTGACGACAGGTTCATTACCCAATATATAGTAACAGGCATTGGTCATCTCAGGCATTTGGGAGCAGTTTCGAAAGACCCTGAAAGCCTGAATGCAATTGTCAATAAAGCGCTGCCATACCTGGATGCCCGGATCAGGGAAGACTATGAAAAGCGTGACAAAAAGAACACTGTACCTGCATACCTGAATTATTATGCAGTTCAATATCATTACATGCGCAGCTTCTTCCCGGAGAAGGGCATCCCCGGCAACCAGGTAACCGCTGCAAATTATTACCGGAAGGAAATGCAGCAGCTCTGGGCCAAAGGCAACAGGATGGCCAAAGCGATGATAGCGCTTGCACTTCATCGTACTGGTGATAAATATACCGCCCAACAGATTGTCAGGTCGCTGAAGGAAACATCTATCATCAATGAAGAGTTGGGTATGTACTGGAAGGAAAAAATCACGCCGTATTTCTGGCAGGACGCGCCGATTGAAACACACGCGGTGCTGATTGAAGCGTTCAGCGAAACAGGTAGTTATCCAAAAGAAGTGAATTCCCTGAAGACCTGGCTGCTCCGTAACAAACAGACGAACCGGTGGTCATCGACAAAGGCAACAGCCGATGCCTGTTATGCACTACTATTAAGCGGCGTAAACTGGCTTGAAAATGAACCGAAGGTCAGTGTTCAATTAGGAAGCGTGACAACCGTAAAATCAGATGCGGCAGAAGCGGGCACAGGCTATTTAAAAAAGACCATACCGGGAACCGCTGTATTCCCGGAAATGGGAAATATAACAGTAATAACCGAGCAACCTTCCGCAGCAGCTTTACCTGTCTGGGGCACTATTTATTGGCAATACTTCGAGAACCTCGATAAGATCAAATCATCAGCTTCCACTCTTCGGCTGAGGAAACAGGTAATGGTTGAAAGGATGTCAGCTTCCGGACCGGTTTTGGAGCCAGTTCAGGAAGGCATGCAGTTAAATGTCGGAGACAAAATAAAAGTGCGTCTTGAGATCGTTTCAGACAGGGCGATGGAATACGTACACTTGAAAGACATGCGTGCAAGTGCCCTGGAGCCGGTTAATGTAATCAGTGGATACAAATGGCAGGGCACACTTGGGTACTACGAAAGCACAAGAGATGCCAGCACAAGCTTCTTTATCAGTTACCTGCCGAAAGGAACACATGTGCTCGAATATCCCTTATTCTTAACACATGCTGGTATATTCAGCAATGGAATCAGTACAATTCAATGCATGTACGCACCTGAATTCAGCAGTCACACTGAAGGAATAAAAATTGTCACAGAGTGATGATGAAAAAATAGATTTGCAGGATGCAGGTGAACACAATCATCATAGGCCAGGGCTTATGCGGAACATGGCTCAGCAAATGGCTGACAGATATGGGGCAGCAGGTCATGGTTATTGATGAATCCAAACCGGTCACATCTTCGAAAATTGCGTCAGGGGTCATAAACCCTGTTACAGGGAGGGTGCTTGCACGGACATGGATGGCCGGGCAACTCCTTCCCTTTGCGCTGGAAGCCTATGAACAGTTCGGTCAACAGCTGGACATTAACTGTATTCGCACGGTTGACATACTCCACAGCTTTCCTACGGCACAAATGCGCGAGGCCTTTGACAAAAGGTTGCCGGAAATTCCGGAATACCTGACTTACCCGGAAAATGAGGAGAAATGGAAAAAGCTGATGGAGATTCCATTTGGCCTCGGAAGCATTCATCCCGCATTGTTGATCGACCTGAACCTGCTTTTGAATGAATGGCAAAAGCGATTGTCACGTGACCGAAGCCTCTTGCAGGAAACATTTGACCTGTCAGCCCTGTCACTCAAAAATGGTTTGGTATCGTATAAAGACGTTAAAGCAGAGAGAGTTATATTCTGTGACGGAATCGGAAGTTTGCACCTTCCATTTTTCAACCGGCTTCCATTTTCTCCCAATAAAGGTGAAGCACTTTTACTAGAGATAGAAGAATTGCCTGCCAGCCATATTTACAAAAGGGGTTTGTCAGTAGTTCCTTTTCCACATTTCAATTCCGCAGCAGATGACCGGTATTTCTGGGCCGGGTCAACATATGAGAATCGTTTCAAAGATGAACAGCCCACCGCTGCATTTCGCACACGTACGGAGCAAGTGCTGCGAGACTGGCTGAAAGTGCCTTTCCGGGTTGTGGATCACTGGGCGGCAATAAGGCCGGCAACAGTGGAAAGACGGCCTTTTGCGGGCATGCATCCGGTTTACCCCCAGCTGGGAATTCTTAACGGGACGGGAACCAAAGGCTGTTCGCTGGCACCCTGGTTTGCAAAGCAGCTAGCTGACCAAATTGTGCATGGCACACCAATTCAGCCGGAAGCAAGCGTGGCAAGGTTTTCCGGAATATTATCGGCATGAATTTTTATTTTTGTCGCTGAAATTTTTATAAATGGCAAGCAACAGCATGTATTCAATTCCGGAGCGCTTTCGCAGGATCGAAAACCTCCACATCGTATTCTGGCTTATCAAAGACATGAGTTGGGCGATGCTCTGGAGGCCATTGGGCATCGCCATGATCTTTCCTACGTTGATAGTGGCGGTACTTATCACATGGCAAACCAGGAAACTGAAATCGGAGTTATATCATAATCTTGCTGTTTTGTTCTGGATCCTCGCCAACTGTTACTGGATGATTGTTGAATTCCTGGACGCACCTGACCACTATCGTTACTATGCTGCAATTCCTTTCGGCATCGGGTTTACTTTTATTGCAGCATATTACCTGCTTGTAAAACCTGCAGAAAAGAAAAACCAGAAAACAATCATGATTAATATTGAGGTGCCGGAAAATACCGTAAAAGTTGCTAATGCAGGATGAGTTCATCGCCAATCCTGAGTTCTCCGCTGCCATTATGTAAAAGGTTTTGGCCAAATAAAACCTTTTTGTTCATGCTACGGTAAGAAGCCAGTGTTTTTAGCGGATCCTTGCCTTTAAGAGCAGTTTCCTGGTCAATCGTGGTGATAACACAGCGTGCACAAAGCTTCACCCCATAAAACCGGATCCCGTTAATACTAAACTCTTTCATTTCGTCTTCCTGGAACGGTGCACCGCCGGAGAATACGATATTCGGACGAAAGCGATTTATTGGCACAGCTTCAACCATCCTGCTATTGAGATCGTCCAGCGAAGCCTGCCCGATCAGCAAAAAAGGATAGCCATCAGAAAAACCGGTAATTTCATTTCCTGATGCATATTCAGGATCCACCTTTCTTATGGAATCATCAGGCATATACACGAGGCGACAATTAATTCCCAGGATCGAAGAGAACCACATATCGGCAGCGTCAGAAACTGTCAGTGCAAAGCAGGTATCGTCCCAAACCACAACGTTCATTAATTCTGCGGAAACCGGCTCAAATGGAACATCAATATATCTTGACGGATCAGGTTTATAGAATACTTTCAAACCGCTTTCCTGCAGCTGAACACGAAACAATGCCATCGCGGGAATGTCACGTTGCGTAAAGAACATTCCCTGCTGATCAACCAGCATCCAGCGCCTGTCATGCTGAAAACCACGCTCAGTGACTTTTGCAACATCGACCGGGATTCCCCCGAGTGACTTTACCGGGTAAATAAACAGTTCACTTACGGTTAGCATAATTCTGATTATGCAATGATACCTTTTTCCTGTCGCATGACTTACATTTGAATCAGAATCTTCAAATATGAAACCCACACTGACTATTGAATATTGTCCGAAATGTAACTGGTTACTCAGGGCGGCTTATATGGCACAAGAGCTGCTTACAACATTTGTTGACGAAATCAAATCGGTGACACTGGAACCAAGTGAAGTGAATGGACGTTACACCATTAGCATTGATGGGAAAGTTGTGTTTGACCGGAAGTCTTTTGGCGGTTTCCCGGAAATCAAGGAAATCAAACAAATCGTACGGGATGTTGTAAATCCGGAAAAAAATCTTGGACATGCAGACACTCCTCCCCACAGGGAACACTAACCTGGACAAGCTGCAGCCGGTTGTATTGTGTGGCGGACAAAGTACCCGCATGGGTACGGATAAGGGACTGATCAAACCCAAGGATATTACATGGGTACAACAAAGCGTTGAATTGTTGTCAGCTATTACAACCCCTGTTTTGATATCGGTAAATCCGCAACAGGTATCTACTTATAAAACTGCCATACCATCAGGACAGCTGATAGCAGACGATCCTCTCTTAATCATCGCAGGTCCGCTTCACGGCATATTGAGCATCCACCTTCAGTTTCCCGACCTGGATCTTCTCGTATTGGCCTGTGATATGCCCGTGATGAACCTGGAAGTTTTAAGCCTGCTTACAGCTCAGTACCAGCATCACCGGGAGTTTGAAGCCTTTGTCTTCAGAAACGGTGAGGAAACCGAACCGTTATGTGCGATCTACACCGCAATAGGTCTTGCAAAAATTTACGGGCAATTCAAGGCAGGCGGTCTCCACAGGCATAGCATGAAAAACATGATCAGTAAACTTGACACGTGCTTCATTGCAGTGCCGCAGCACCTGGCATTCAGTTTCCGGAACATAAATGCGCATTCCGAGCTGAATGGATTATAGTCAGGTTTCCTGGTAACCGAGTGATCGAACATCGACCTGGCGATATTCAGACTTCGATGCATCACATAACGAGCATGCATAAGTGTCCGGTAGTGAAATAAATGGCACTTCCTTGTCGCAGTAGACGGTGAGACATTCGCCACACTGGTAGACAGTAACGGGAGCAGAAGAAACATCTTCCTTTGAAGGTTGTTTTACCCTCGGTACGGAAACCGGCTTTTGCTGGTAATATGCAATTACCGCACGTCTCAATTGCTCCGGTAACAGCCACCGTGGATTATTTTTGCTGTAAATGAAACCTGTCCTTTGATTAGGATTGTAATCCTGGGCGCACAAAATATCATACGTATGAAAGAGTCGAAACCTTCCGATCTTCAGTAAAGGTCTCCTCCGAACAAGAATACTACTGAAAACCTCCGACTTATTTCTTGTTTTAATGCCTATACACAGACCAAATGTCCTGATATCATCTTCGTTAAGGCGCCTCACGAGGTAATGCTTCAGCTTAAGTCCATCCGCACAGTTATCTTCCACCTGGAAATTGAGCTCATTAGCCGCATGCCGCACGTTGACCTGGTACCTGCCGAGAAGGTCATTCCACCATTCACGATCTTTCTTATCAATATTTTTAATGATGAGAGATTTCCATGGCGTTGAACAGATCTGGCCTGTTTTGGTATCGAGACACAACCGGCAAACCGCCTGGAGAAAATCGACCGGGAAAGTTTCATCACGCTGATAAATACCGAGCCAGTATTTGTTGTTGTACCGGTTAAACCCTTCGTAATAGGGAAGATTGAATGCCGGCAGCACTGCTGCCCGCGAAGCTTTACGGGTAAGAAAGGCAGAGGATGCGAGATAAGAAAACAGCAAGTCACCATCGGGAGACGCATGGTGAATAAACTTATCAGCATGTTTAAAAATCAGCTGTTCGATGTGGCGGCTCATCCGGGCGAGATCGTTCGTGTACACCAGTTCGTTCGATTCATAGACAATATTTGTCTTGGGAAAACGAATGAAGCAATACCAGTAATGAGGGGAATCACCTGCAGCAACCCAATTGATGTTGCCGGTAAGCATGGGAGTAAAGCTTTGATTGCTGTCAGACACATTTATCTTAAGCTCCGGCAAGTAGTCGAAGGAATCCAAAATATCCCTGTACACCCCTTCACTCAGCCATGTATCATGAATAAACACTTCCTCCGCAGGGTAAGAGCTCATAATATTCGGATGGCTGTCCAGCCCACGGAAATACGGAACATTTAACATGGATAACTGCCTGCAGAACTCAATATAATTTTCTTTTACCACTTCAATGACCAGTTGCTGCCGGAGCCCGAACCTGACAAAAGTCACACCGGCATTCCTGCATGCCACGAGAATGTTATATAGATCCCCAGGCGAAATGATGCCACCACGAAAATTGATCGCAATTATACCGGTGCTTTTCATAATGCGAGTTTTTCCGGGAGATAATTAATAAGTCCAAATTCCTTTATGGCAAGTGGAAAATTCCTGTTCTCATGACCTGGCCTGCACAATTTCAGCAATGCAAATCTTTGAAGCCTGGTAAGCCGGCTCCATGATCTTTTATCGATTACCAGGCCGTAGAGCTTCACATGATCCTGGAGCGAAGAAGGAATCACCTGGCAATTATCCCATGGCGGATCTGTGTCAACAGGAATTTCCACAGGAGCTTCACCGGTCGTCCGCAAAATAATGGTAACCAATAATTGCCTGTAAAAACGTTTTTCTGCAGGCAGATAACATTGCAGGGTAGCCAAAGCGTAACGTTCTTCTACGGTACACCTGCTCCACGCGGCCAGCGACAATTTGATACCAGCCAGGTCTAGTTTGAGCCGAACGGTCATGGGTATGCAACGAATATTCTCTTCGACAAAATCAGACTCAAACCGGAAATATTCCATTGTATTCATATCGGTCAGCTTTTAAAATTTTCAAGTATTGATTTCACTTCAGGCCTGCAGCTTCCGCAGCCCATTCCCGCCCCGGTTAACTGGCACAACTGAACCAGGTCGCGGCATCCCTGCTCAATTTTTGCTGCCAGGTTGCCTTCACCCACATTACTGCAACTGCACACCAACTTTCCCAATACGGGCTCTGCGGATTTTCCTGAGCGCAGCAGTTGAAGTCTCTTTTCACTTAATTCTGTCTTCTGTTGAATCAGGTCCCTGAATTCCAGGAATTCTGATTTATCACCGATAAGGATGGCACCAACGAGCCTGTTGTTGTGCACTATACATTTCTTATAATACCGGAGCGCCCGGTCAATGAAAACCACTTCTTCAAACGCGGGATCATCAGGACATTCAGCCATGCCCAGCGAACAAAGATCGGTACCATGCATTTTAAGGATATTCATCAGCAACGAACCATCATAGTAACCGGAAATATCTCCATTTACAAACCTGGCAACTGTTTCTGCCTGCTGTTCGGCCGCGGCTGTAATCCCATATAAAAACCCATTGAACTCGGCGATCTCTCCTATTGCAAAAACAGACGAATCGTTGGTCTGGAGGTATTCATTCACTACAACACCTCTTTTACAATCGATCCCTGAATTCCTGGCGAGATCGATGTTGGGAACCGTACCTATCGCAATGACCAGTGCCTGGCAACTGATAAGCAGTCCGCTTTTTAACCTGATGCCTTCTATCCTTCCCGATCCCAGGCACCTTTCAATTTCATCGTTATAATAGATATCGATGCCTTTTGCAGTAAGTTCCTCATGAAGCAGCTGACTGCCTAGCGGATCAAGCTGTCGATCCATTAGCCGGGATATCCGCTGGATAATGGTAACCTGCATACCTGTCTCCCTTAAAGAAGCCGCGAGTTCAATTCCCAATAAGCCCCCGCCGACAATAACCACATTCCCTTTTGACATTTCGAGGTGGGACCTGAACGCATCTGCATCACTTCGGCTTCGCATACTGAATATTCCTTTCATGTCGGGAAGATCACGAAGCGTCGCAGCCCTGCTTCCTGTAGCTATTACCAGGAGATCGTAACAGTGCGTTTCACCATTACTGTCAGTTACCGTTTTATTTGCACGATCGATAGTTTCTATGCTAACACCACGATGAAGCCTGACCTTATAATCTGCTTCTTCCTTTTCGGTCATCTTTACCAGGCCGTCCCAATGCAATACGCCACTTATGTAGTCCGGTAACAATACCCGGTTGTAAAAAGGATAATTTTCCTTGCTGAAGACCTCAATCTCATCATCTGAGTTCAGCGCCCGGTAGCTTTTAACAAACCCGCAGGCGCCGGCGCCGGCACCGATCACGACAATCTTTTGAATTTGTTTTGCGAATCTGCAAATTTGTACCGCACTGTATTTAAAATCAGGCTCTTTGCTGATGGGGTCAACCAGGTTATTGGTCAGGTTATTCGCCCTGTTCAGATCGCTGTTCAATACCTGGCCCCAATGCATGGGCATAAATACCACTCCCTTTTTTATTGAATGCGTGAGCTTTGCCTTAACACGAACATTTCCCCGCCTGCTTGTCACTTCAACTATATTATTATCCAGTATTCCTCTTTCAGCCGCATCATCCGGGTGTATTTCCAGGAAAGCATCCCTGACATGCTGCTTCAGCCTGCTCACCTTTCCTGTTTTCGACATGGTATGCCATTGATCACGGATCCTGCCGGTCGTTAATACGAGCGGGTATTCAGTTGTGAGTGTTTCACTTTTATTATGATCAGGAAAGCTGTGTATGACAGCTTTTGCAGAAGGAGTAGAGAACTTTTTATCCAGAAATATCCTAGCTGTTCCATAACCATCCAGGTGCCTGAGATATGGCCACTGGACAGATCTTTTTTCACGCAGCAATTCATGATCAACGGCACTGATGTCGATATTGGTTCCTTTAGTGAGGGCTGCGTGTTCACGGTAGATCTCAGCGGGAGAAGTGTAGTCAAATCCCTCAAAACCCATTTTTGCGGCAAACCTGCAAATGATCTCCGAATCAGGCAACGCTTCACCCGGTGGTTCCATAACTTTTTCCAGCAGACTGATCCGCCTTTCGGCATTGGTCATGGTCCCTGTCTTTTCTGTCCATCCCGCGGCAGGCAATATGACATCAGCGAATCCGAGGCTTTGCGGTTTATTACTGATGTCCTGTACTACAACAAACTTCGCCCGGCGCAACGCCTCTTCTGCAAATCTTGCGTCTGGCAGACTCACGAGTGGGTTTGTGCACATGATCCATATTGCTTTGAGTCTACCGTCATGTAAAGCATCAAACATTTCCGTTGCAGTAAGTCCGGGTGTGGAAGCGATTTTACCACCGCCCCAGAATTTCTCAACATACTCACGGTGACGGGCATTGGAAAGGTCACGATGTGCGGGTAAGAGGTTACTAAGTCCGCCAACCTCCCTTCCCCCCATAGCGTTTGGCTGACCTGTAAGAGAAAATGGTCCTGAACCCGGTTTCCCGATCTGGCCTGTAACCAGGTTTAAGTTAATAAGAGAAAGGTTCTTTTGCACACCGACCGAACTTTGGTTCAGTCCCATTGTCCACATAGTTAGAAATGACCTGGCTTTACCAATCATTGCTGCGGCCTCCCGGATCTCGTCAGTACCAAGCCCGCAGATTGCTGCAGCTTCTTCGACAGTGCGGGCGAAAACGTTTTCGCGGTATTCTTCGAACCCTTCCGAATGGTTTTCTATAAACGAGCGATCAATGTCGCCATTTTCAATAAGACATCGGCCTATAGCATGGTGAAGTGTAATATCTGTTCCTGGATTTAACTGGAGGTGCAGGTCAGCCATGGTGGCTGTTTGGGTAATGCGCGGATCACTGACAATGATGCGAAGGTCCGGGTTGGCAAGCCTGGCGGCTTCCACTCTTCTCCAGATGATCGGATGGCACCATGCCGGGTTTGCACCGGCAACGAAAATACATTCGGCCAATTCGATATCATCATATGCGACAGGTACCGTATCCTCACCCAGGCTCATTTTATATGCGGCTACTGCAGAACTCATGCAAAGCCGGGAGTTTGTATCTAAGTTATTACTGCCGATAAATCCTTTCATGAGCTTGTTCACCACGTAATATTCTTCAGTCAGGCACTGTCCGGACGCGTAAAACGCAACGGAATCCGGACCATATTTTTTTATCAATGTTGTAAATACTGCTGCTGTCCTTTCCAGTGCGGTGTTCCAGGTGACCCGGTGTTTTGGCAGATTACGGGCATAACGCATTTCGGGATAAAGCAACCTGTCGGACTGGTCGATCAGTGTATGGTGCAGGTTCATGCCTTTTGAACAGAGCATGCCTTTGTTAACAGGATGTTCAGGATCGCCTTTAACGGTGAGCCTGCCCTGGCGGTCCTGGTCTACAAGGATCCCACATCCAACGCCACAATAACAACAGGTTGTTTTAAAAGTCATATCAGAACGTAAATAGTAAAAAATAAAAGGCCGGTCAGGCACGGGCAGCCTCGGTGTCGGTGCTGAGCTCAACGGCTGCAGCTTCTTTAGAAGCCAGTTTGAAAACAAACACAATTACACCTACCGCGAATACACTTCCACCGAGATAGAAGAATGCATCAGCATAGGGATAGGCTTTGAACAGGAAACCGATCAGCATAGCACCGATATTCCCCCCCGCACCGACTATGCCGGCAACACTACCTATAGCTTTAGGATTTATAAATGGCACCATGCTGTACGTGGCACCGTTAGCCATTTTCAGGCAGAGACCAAAGAAAAACATGAGAACAATAGCCATACCCAACGCACCTGCTTTAGCGAAACAGATGATCCCGAGGCCTTCCAGCAGCAGCAATACAGTAAGCAGGTTTAGTTTACCGCCGAAGCCAAATCGTTTCCCGACTTTGTCGGACACAATCCCGCCTAACGCACGTGCAAATACATTTATCCACCCGAAAATACTGGCCAGGAGTCCTGCGATGATCAGGCTTGCCTTATAGTCATCGTGAAAGAAAGTGGCTGCATAATTATCCACCGTTATTTCTACACCGAAACAGGCAGCATAGGCTATCGTAAGTACCCATGTGCGATAATCCTTCAAAGCAACCAAAAATGTATTTTCTTTTTTTGCCTTTGGATCTGCAGGTAGTTCGTCGAGATTTCCTGCAGGTGTGTCTTTCGTGTACCGGAAATAAATAAAGGCCATTACCAGTAGCAGAAAACCAGGGATGATCATGGCAACGCGCCAGCTGTTCTCGTTGCTTACCCATCCCATTGTCACCATTCCCGCTGCAATAAGTGGCATAATGATCTGGGTTGCGCCACCACCAGTATTTCCCCATCCACCAGTCACTGCATTTGCAGTACCTTTAATGTTGGAGGCAAACATAACAGACGTGTGATATTGTGTCAATACAAACGAAGCGCCTATCACACCTATGGCCAAACGAAATATCAGGAAGGATAAATAACTGTTACTCAAACCGATCAACATCACGGGAAGAGAACAGATTACCAGCAATGCGGTATACGTTTTTCGTGGACCCCATATATCGCAGAGCCGGCCGACAATCAGCCTGGCCAGGATGGTTGCTGAAACAGCCGCTATTCCAATATTTCCTTTCTGTGCCTTTGTAAGATGGAGTTGTTCACTCACTAGTGGCATAAGTGGTGCAATGCCGAACCAGGCAAAGAAACAAACAAAAAATGTCAGCCACGTAATGTGAAATGTTCTCATCTGAACTCCCCTGAGACTGAAAATCTTTAACCGCTCCAGCGGCAAATGATTGCTATGCGTATGAATTGTTGACATATTGTAATCTCTTTTAGGTGGGTGATTATTTTACCTGTTGCGGTTCTTTATAAAAAAAATCAGGCGTGAAACGAAGCATGGCATAAAACCAGGTACCTGTTTTCCGGAAGTTAGCTGCCGCCAGGTCACTTGATGCCTGCCCCTTTGCAAAAGGCATGTTATCTGTTGCAAACATGAACGAATACCCCAGCTCAATAAAGGTGAACCGGTTCACATAATAGTTGGCCAGCAAGTCAAATTCGTTTCCCAATTTTTTTCCGACCTGCTTTCCATCAGCTTTTTTCATGGGCTGATGTAGACCGAAATGATGAACATCAAATACCGCAGAAAATTTGCTGGTTGCAAACCTGGTCTTTACGAATAAATTATTAAGTCCTCCGGTCGTTGAGCCGGTACCCACATAGAAATAATCCATATACCCCCAATGGCGGTGTGGCGTTCCATACAACGGATCAAAACGGTTATCCTTTGACGTTAGTTTCGTTGCATCATTCCCCGACAACAATTCGAACCCGGGTGTAAAGCTCCATCCGCCTGACTGATAAATTCCGGACACCGCGAAGTGATAAGCCTTTAGCCGAACACCGTCGCGATTATTCCCTGTTTGTGCATAGTATGCCGCCTGGAGGGAAAATTTATTTTTGGCAGATACATTTCCAAACGCATGATTTACCATGAGGCCATAAGTTGTGCGACTATTGCTTCCCGAGTAATCAAAAGAATCCGTAACATTTCCTGAAACAAATCGTCGTCCATACACGAAGCCTTCATTATCGTTTCCTACAGAATCGATCCGGTACCGGCTGAAGCGGTCGTTAAAGAAGAGTGCGGAAATCTTCGTTCGATTGAACGTCTTATTCACATACAGGCTCCAGAACGATTTATACTGCTGGTTTGCTGCATTGGTTCCAGGTGGATTGGCATAAGCAACCATACCTGTGCGTGAACTGTTATTTGCTATGCTTCCACCCGCAGTCAAAGGAACAATGCCTGCCGGGGTTGGCACCAGCATCCCCTTTGAATTCCTGATGGTTGGTGGCAGGTTTCCCGGCACGTATCCCGTACCAGTATAATTAAATGCATCTGTATTCTGATTGAATGCATAACCGAGATCGACCTGCCAGCCATGGTGCATCGCTTTCAGCAAAGCCATATCATGACGTCGGCCTTGTTGCGCCCAGTCGAGGTTACCGATCAACCGCGCATCGTCATAATTCAACTCCTGTCGACCGATTTTCAGGGAAAGCAGATCTATCAGCCGGATCTTTATGGTGCTGTCCGCTTTATTTAACAACGTGAAATCAACCCAGCCCTCATGGAGGCTAAGCCGGTTTCCGTCTGCGGTTGTAATTGTAGAGGCATCCTGTCCCCAAACACGCACATCCTGGATAGCTGCTCCGAATACCAGTCGGTTCCATTTGTAGCCGAAGTTAATCCTGGTCCGCTGGGATGTAAAGACCGCAGGCTTTGATCCTTTTGGTACGAGGTTACCAAATCCACTTCTGATTTCAGTACGGGTTCTCAACTGTGCGGAAAGCGAGATCTGAGCTTTTGTTGCCAGGCCTGAAGTAACACAAAGCAGGCAGGTGAAGAAGTACTTTTCGGGTGGGACTTTCTTCATAAATTTGTGCAGTTTTAGGTTGTCAAACAATTTAAAATGCGACCCCGTCCAGAGCTCCAATTCTAACGGGGTCTTATTATTCCGGATATTAAGCGGACTTACCCGGCTTCCATTCCGATGAATACCTTCTCCCCTACAAGCTTTACCGGGAACGTCTTTATCGCACATTCGTCACCGTTCAGGCATTCACCGGTTTTCAATGAAAAAGTCTTCTTGTGAAAGGGACACGCCACTTTTGGTTCTTCGCCCTGTGCACCGATCATGCCCCTGCTTAAGACCATTTGTCTACGGTGCGGACATTCATTCTGTGTTGCAAACCATTCATTTCTGCGGGTGAAATGAAACAATGCCACCTGCTCATTTTCGAACTTTACGCAAACGCCGCCATTCTCCGGCACATCCGAAACATGGCAGGCAAAAAGCCAGTTAATAGTTGTTGTTACTATCATGATTGAACATTTTAAATTTTGGGCCGGCGGGACATAAAAATCCCCGCCCGACCCTGGCAAACAATCGGGAGTTGATGAAATTTACTTCCATTCAGCAGCGCGCTTCTGTTCGCGCAAAGCCGTAAATTGAACGGTAGGATCTTTTTCTTCCGGGGCGTTAATAAAGTGATTGAAACGCTTCCTTACTTCAGGATTTTCAACAGCTACCTTCCATTCGCATTCGTAACTATCGACGAGCGACTGCATTTCTGCTTCCCACTGCTGCGCCATACCAAGACTGTCGTTAACCACTACATTCCGGAGATAGTCTATGCCACCGTCCATTTTGTTGAGCCATGTTGCAGTCCTTGTTAATGGATCAGCAGTTCTGATGTAAAACATAAGGAAGCGGTCGATGTACCTGATGCAGGTGTCACTGTCCAGGTCAGAGGCAAGTAACTTTGCGTGCTGTGGTTTTGATCCGCCGTTGCCACATACATAGAGGTTCCATCCCTTTTCTGTTGCGATTATCCCGAAATCCTTCGACTGTGCTTCCGCACACTCCCGGACACACCCGCTGACTGCCGACTTTATTTTATGTGGAGCACGCAGTCCCCTATATCTTTCTTCAACCCGGATAGCATAACTTACTGAATCATGAAGACCGAACCGGCACCAGGTGCTACCAACGCAACTCTTCACCGTGCGGAGCGCTTTACCATAAGCGTGGCCGCTTTCGAAACCTGCTTCGATAAGTTCTTCCCAAATCAGAGGAAGATCTGAAAGGTGCGCACCAAACATATCGATCCGCTGACCACCGGTGATCTTGGTATAGAGATTGTATTTTTTTGCAATGCTGCCTATTACTATCAGTTTGTCCGGCGTTATTTCGCCGCCCGGTATCCGTGGCACAACTGAGTAGGTGCCACCTTTCTGAATATTTGCCAGAAAGCGGTCGTTGCTGTCCTGTGCAGTGTCGTTTCCCTTCTTGAGAATCATCTCTCCCCACAGGCTGGCGAGCACTGAAGCTACTGCCGGTTTGCAGGCCTCGCATCCATGACCGGTCCCGAGGTTATCGAGAACTTCATCATATGTTTTGTAACTGTGGATTTTTACCAGGTCATACAATTCCTGGCGGCTGTATTGAAAGTGTTCACAAAGTATATTCCTGATATATTTTCCTTCTGCATGCATGGCATGGACCATCAGGTCCTTGATCATCGGGATGCACCCGCCACAACCGGTGCCTGCTTTCGTGCACTTCCTGATCGCTTCCACGGTTTCACAACCGTTGCCGGTAACCGAAGAACAAATCTGCGCTTTTGTAATTCCTTCGCAACTGCAGATCACTGCATCTTCCGGCAATGCCGTTACGCCGGCGCCCTGATCACCACCTGCGACGCGGGAACCAAATATCAGTTCACCTGCATCCGGAGGAAGGACGAGTTTGTTTTTGCAAGTCTGCAGTAACATATTGTAGCTGCCTGCTTCCCCTACGAGGATACCGCCAAGCAATGTCTTTCCGTCGGCCGAAATATTGAGGCGTTTGTAAATACCCTGGAGGGAGTCTTCCATAACAATCGTCCGAACATTCTCACCGGAAGCAAATGGATCTCCGAAACTGGCAACATCATTGCCGATCAGCTTCAGTTTTGTACTCATATCAAAGCCCGTGAAAATCTTTTCTCCCTGCAGGATGTGACTGATGGCGACCTCGGCCATATCGTAGCCTGGTGCCACCAATCCATAGATCATTTCATCGAACAGGGCACACTCTCCGATTGCATATATTTCAGGATCGGAGGTCTGCATATGCTTATTAACAACGATACCACCTCTTGTTCCGGTTTTAATTCCTGCAGCGCCGGCCAGTTCATCCCTGGGCCTGATGCCGGCTGAGATGACAAGCATATCAACTGACAACCGTGAGCCATCACTGAATCGCAGGCCGCTTATCGCCTGCCCTCCTTCGATCGCTTCCGTGCCTTTATTTGTATGGATGGAGATTCCCAGCTGCCGTAAGCGCGTTTCCAGGACACTGGATCCGTTGGAATCAATCTGGCGTGGCATGAGACGGGGAGCAAATTCGATCACATGAGTTTCTAAAACACCCAGGTCAATCAAAGCTTTCGCTGCTTCGAGCCCCAACAGTCCGCCCCCAATCACGGCCCCCGTACGGGCTTGTGGTGCCCAGTCGCGCATCATCTGCAGATCTTCTATAGTGCGGTAAAGAAAAACGCCTTGTTTTTCCACGCCACTTATAGCCGGCACAAAAGCCGCTGATCCGGTCGCAATAATGAGGAAATCGTAAGGCACAACTAAGCCGAAATGGGAAATTACCGTCTTGCTGTGCCGGTCGATCCGGTGAACAGGATCGGAAAGATAGAGGGTAATGTTATTGTCGGCGTACCATGAACTGGGCGCCAGTGAAAGATCATCAGCCGATTTTCCGTTGAAAAATTCACTGAGGTGAACCCGGTCATATGCCGGGCGGACCTCCTCCCCAAAAACAGTGATCTGGAATTGCGCAGGATGAGTACGGGAAACCAGCTTTTCGCAGAATTTATACCCTACCATACCGTTGCCAATAATTACAATCCGCATACGACGATTTTTTTAAATACTGAATCAATCGATGATACCGGTAATTATGGCAAGCAATCGTATTGTTATATATTATATATAATAAAAAAATTCACAAAAAACTAAATTAAGTGCTTCAAACATGACTGGCATCATGAAATTATTGATGTTTTTCCACTTTTGCAACAAACAGACGACAAATTATTATATATATTATTTTATTTAATCTTTCATCTTGTGTGAAGGCAGCCTTAAATTGCATAACTAATCCAGCGCCTCATTCACATTATTATAATTTAATATTAGATGCCAGGCCGCCCTTTCGCTTCAATCCAGGAATTATGAAATCCAGCAAGAATTCATGTAATCTTAACAGCTGCTTCTTTTGCCGGGGATGCCTTAAGGAATGGCATCCTGCCATCGCCGCAAACAAGACGACCTTTCGTATCAAAAAGGGTGAGGACATATTCCGGGAAGGAGATTCCGTTACCGGCATTTATTTTCTGGAAAGAGGATTGGTAAAAGTGCACAGGAAGTGGGGCGACACTAAAGAACTTATCATGCGGTTTGCAAAGGACGGCGATATTATTGGCCATAGGGGACTCGGCAGTGAAAACGTATTCCCCGTGACCGCCACAGCGCTTGAAAACGGAACTGTCTGTTTCATCCCAATGTCATTTTTCCACACGACATTGAAAGTGAATCATGACTTCACATATGAGCTGATGTTATTTTACGCCCGCGAATTACAGCAATCAGAAAAGAAAATGCGCAACATGGCGCATATGCCCGTGAAAGGACGCCTCGCTTCCGCTTTGATTCAATTAGAAGCGAAGTTCGGAACCGGGGAAAACGGTTTTATAAATCTTCAACTCACACGGCAGGACATAGCATCCTATGCCGGCACTACTTACGAAACAGTATTTCGTATCCTGCAGGAATTCTCTTTAAACAACTGGATAGAAACGAACGGCAAACACTATCGCCTGATTGACATAAACCAGTTAAGCCAGCTTGCGGAAATGCCTGGCTAAGCGGCAGCCAGCCTGCTAATCAGCACTGCATAAGGATCCTGCTTCAACAACCTCGTCATCGCATCATATAATTCCGGCAGTTCATTGTGGAAGCGTACAGGGTTCTCGAAAAAGACTTCCACGCTTACAGCCCAGAATTCATGATAGTTCGTGGCAGCATAGTCGCCTAACAATGTCTTACGCCCTTTCTGCATTTCCTGGAACACCGGGCGTGCTACTTTCGAATAATGCTGGAATTCCTTCTTAAAGTGACGATCCTCATCTGTTTTGGTTATGAAGTTAACATAAGCCAGCGCATGCGCCATTTCATGAAGTCCCACATTACTGCTGTCTTGCGCACTTCTTATACCCTGGAGAAAATTATCCCATGACAGGTAGATTCCAGAACTGTCAACATGCCCCATAAATGGAAGGGAATAATAACCATAATGGTAGTCATGCTGAAGTACGTAGATATCACGGAAATAATTAAGTGAAAAATTCTCCAGGCCAAGAGTAAGCTGTGCGGCTGTTGCGCTGATGAGAACCGGCATTTCATCCGATTTTTCAACACCTACGTAATGAAATTTTTTTGACCTGTAGAATAAATAGGTCCTGATCAGCCATTTCTGCTGCGTTTCAAGATCAACCTTGTTAAAATACCGGATGTTGGAAGAAATAAGAGAACGAAAGTAAGTTTCATGCTGCTCAAAGCCTTTCCGGCGACGGTACAGCAGAAACCTTTGCAGGCGACCGTGCATTACATCAAATGCAAAGATGATACAGAACACCAGCAAACAAACGAAAACGATTTCCATAAAGTCTTCTTTTTGTGGTAAGAAAATCGATACTGTTAATGCTGGTTCTACACAGTGTATGGATGATCAACGGCCTTTCAGAGTAGGAGATTGTACGGATTAACTGGAGGTTGCAATTGAGGGTATAAATCCGGAAACAAGATATAAAGACAATTTGAACTTTAAAAGCCTTTGCAGTTTTTTCATTTACAACTTCGTAGAAATACTATGAACCGGCCGCTCACTGTACATGATTTCAAGAGGATCCTGGTTCAGCAGTTTACACATACTTTGATACAGTTCCGGCTCCGCAAGCTTCATCATCATAGGCTTTTCAAAAAAGGATTCCGCAGACACTGCCCAGAATTCATTGAAGTTGGTTCCTGCATATGTGTCGAGAAGGGCAATTTCACCATCTTTCATCTTTCTGTAGATCGGTCTGACGTTTTCAACATATTCATTGAATCGTTTCCTTAGTTGCCTTGGCATTGTATATGGATCTGAAAAAAAGCCAAATGAAAGCGCATGTGCCATTTCATGAATACCAACATTATGTGCATCGTTGTAATCCTGGTACCCCTTCATGAAATGTTCCCAGCTCAGATATATTCCTTTGCTGCTGACATGCCCCTGGAAATAATGCTGCCTGAGGGTCATCCGGTATGCAGTTCGGAAAACATAAATGCGGTCAAAATAATCGAGCCGGAAATCGTCCAGCCCAAAGGTAAGCTGGATTGCAGCCGAACTTATCATTAACGGGATAAATGGGTCCGGCTCCAACCCCTGATATTCGAACTTCTTATAATACATGAAAATCCGCGTTCGTTCCAGGAACACCTGCTGACTATCCGGATGAAGAGAGCGGTAATACAGGTTATGCGCCAGCAACCATTTATGCTGTTGATCCTGGCTATCTTTTCCGGCTTCTGAATAAAGCACTGGAGGCAAAAAGCGGTCCCTTTTCATCCTTCTTATGTCATAACGGACATAGTGCCACCCCCACAAAACCACTACCAGGAGGCTGCTGCTACTTATTATCATTAAAGTTGTGAACATGTGATCATCATTTCCATTTGCCGGACACCCGCTATAGATTACCTTTGCCCCTCATTCGAGAAGACCGAAAATATAAATCTCTATGTATAGAACGCATACCTGTGGAGAATTAAGAGCAACAAACGTAAACCAGGTAGTTACACTTGCCGGCTGGGTACAGACCATCCGGAAATTCGGCAGTATCACTTTTGTGGACCTGCGGGACCGTTATGGCATCACCCAATTGCTGTTCGGGGAGTCTTTGATTTCGCTGCTGGACGAGCAACCGCTTGGAAGGGAATATGTTATACAGGCAACAGGAACCGTTGTGGAGCGGACTAATAAGAACCCGAACATGCTTACGGGCGACATCGAAATTGAAATTCAAACCTTCGCAATATTAAATAAAGCCGTTACCCCACCTTTCACCATCCAGGATGACACAGACGGGGGGGACGACCTGAGGATGAAATACCGGTACCTTGACCTTCGCAGGAATGCAGTGAAACGTAATCTGCAGTTACGTTATGCCGTTAACCGGTCGGCACGTAATTACCTCCATGAAAACAACTTCATGGACATTGAAACTCCCTTCCTGATCAAGTCAACGCCGGAAGGCGCCCGTGACTTTGTAGTACCCTCAAGAATGAACCCGGGCCAATTCTATGCCCTGCCGCAAAGTCCGCAAACTTTTAAGCAGCTCCTGATGGTCAGCGGTTACGACCGTTATTACCAGGTCGTAAAATGCTTCCGTGATGAAGACCTGCGGGCCGACCGCCAGCCGGAGTTCACGCAGATTGACTGTGAAATGAGTTTTGTGGCTCAGGAAGACATCCTCAACATGTTTGAGGGACTGATCAAACAGATTTTCCTTGATGTAAAAAACATCGACTATAACCAGACGATAGAGCGGATGACGTGGAATGATGCCATGCTGCATTATGGAAACGACAAGCCTGATATCCGTTTCGAGATGAAAGTGGCAAATCTGAAAACCGTTTTCGAAGGCGAAACCGGTAATGCGGCTGCGACTTCCCTCTTCGAAAATAGCGGCTTCAAGGTTTTCAATGATGCAGAAACCGTTCTTGCCATTTCCGTTCCCGGCTGCAGCGAGTACACGCGCAAACAGACGGATGAACTGACGGAGTGGGTTAAGCGTCCCCAAATTGGAATGAATGGGCTTGTGTATATCAGGTGCAATACCGACGGCACCTATAAAAGCAGCGTAGATAAATTCTTTGATGAATCCAGCCTGAAAACACTTGCAGACATCTGCGGTGCAAAAGTCGGTGATCTCATACTTATCCTTGCCGGTCGTGAAGAAAGGACCAGGAAGGCTACCAGCGAACTGCGGCTGGAAATGGGCGAGCGTCTTGGATTGCGCAGAAAGGATGAATTCAAACTGCTCTGGGTACTCGACTTTCCGCTGTTTGAATATGCTGAGGATGAAAATCGCTGGGTAGCCCGACACCATCCGTTTACCGCGCCAAAGCCGGATCATATTCCGGTTATGATCGGTAACGATCCCACAATCAACAATCCGGCAGAGTATCTCAGCCATCCATACGCGAACATTAAAGCAAATGCTTATGATATGGTCCTGAATGGAAATGAGATAGGTGGCGGATCCATCCGGATATATCAACGCGAGCTTCAGGAAAAAATGTTTGATGCCTTGGGAATGAGTCGCGAAGAAGCCCTGCACAAATTTGGCTTTCTCCTTGGTGCGTTCGAATACGGCGCTCCGCCTCATGGTGGCATTGCCTTTGGGTTTGACCGTCTCTGTGCAATCCTCGGTGGAAGCGAAAGCATCCGCGATTTTATTGCATTCCCGAAAAACAACAGTGGAAGGGACACGATGTTGGATGCTCCTGGCAGCATAGACGAAAAACAACTGACAGAATTGTGCATCCAGCTGCAACCGACCCAATAACTAAAACATGAAAAATCTGATCCTGTACAGGGTACTGACCTACCTGTTGTTTGCGGTAGCCGGCCTGATGAGCTTCACGCTGCTTGCCACTATCATGGCTGCCCTGGCCAATCCGGCTTTATTATTCCTTGTTTTTATCATAGCATGTGTAATCATCTACACCTATTGCAGCTGGCGTTTTCTAAAACGAGGAATTGACGCTCACCTGTACTGCAAACCCTCATTGCGCGACCTTATAAAAGTTAATGGGTATGGAAGCATCGCATTCTCCATCCTGTTCGGATTCGCCAGTTTCACAGTGCTGACCAATCCACAGTTGATGGAAGCGGCCCTGGAAAACGCAATCAGCATGCAACAGGCAGCTGTAGAAGGAATGGAAGACAGCATGCGTAGAAGCATGAATATTGTCCTCAAATTCCTGTTGGTATACAGTGTATTGTTACTGACTCATATCATTATAACGTTCCGATTGTTAAGGACGCATGCGGATGCGTTCCATGCACATTAAGCATAAGTAAGGAGAGTATTCCTATTTTTGCTTTATGCCGGCTCCACTTGCAGAACGTCTCCGCCCCAAATCATTGGAAGAACTGGTCGGACAGGAACACCTGACCGGAAAGGGCAGCATTTTACGCACTTCAATTGACCAGGGGAAAGTTCCTTCGATGATCCTGTGGGGTCCTCCGGGCGTCGGCAAAACGACCATTGCCAACATCATCGCACATACACTTGATAGTCCTTTTTACACATTAAGCGCCATTTCCGCGGGGGTCAAAGATGTTCGGGAAGTAATCGAGATTGCAAAAAAGCAGGATAAGGCAATTCTGTTCATTGATGAAATTCACCGGTTCAATAAGTCGCAACAGGACGCTTTACTTGGGGCTGTAGAAAAAGGGACAATTACCCTGATCGGGGCTACAACTGAGAATCCTTCCTTCGAGGTAAACAGCGCCTTGCTAAGCAGGTGCCAGGTGTATGTTCTCAAATCCCTTGACACACCCCAACTCATTCAGCTGGCACAACAGGCAATAGATACAGATGAATGGCTCAGCCAATTTAAAATTCAGTTGAAGGAAACTGAAGCCCTGGTACGTCTTTCCGGCGGTGACGCACGAAAACTGCTTAACCTTCTTGAACTGGTAGTACAATCTGTATCACAAGAGGAAGCGGTACTTATCGAAGATGAACTGGTAATGGCGGTCGCGCAACAGAAACTCGCCATGTACGACAAGCAGGGTGAGCAACACTACGATATCATCTCCGCCTTCATCAAATCAATTCGCGGAAGCGACCCGAATGCCGCAGTATATTGGCTCGCCCGAATGATCGCAGGCGGGGAAGATATTAAGTTCATCGCACGGAGACTGGTGATCCTGGCCAGTGAAGATATCGGCAATGCTAATCCCAATGCATTATTACTGGCAAATGCTGCATTTGACGCTGTCAACAAGATAGGCAACCCGGAATCAAGGATCATCCTCTCACAATGTGCAATCTATCTTGCGACTTCACCAAAAAGCAATTCGAGTTACCTGGCGATAGATGAGGCGCTGGCCTTAGTGCAGCAGACAGGAGATCTGCCGGTACCGCTGCATATCCGCAATGCACCTACAAACCTGATGAAAAACCTGGGCTACGGCAAGGATTACCAGTATGCGCACGATTATGATCTCAATTTTGCCTCGCAGGAATACCTGCCTGAGGCAATAAAAGGCCGCAGTTTTTACAAGCCTGGAAAGAATGTGCGGGAAGAGGAACTCCGTAAATTCCTGCAACAACGCTGGAAAGAGAAGTATGGTTACTGATCCGGACCGCCAAAAAAACAGAAGACAATGAACCTGAACTGGATATTAAAAAGATTTGATGAGCTAACTCCTTTTGAACTGTACCAGTTGCTACGCCTCAGAAGCGAAGTATTTGTGGTTGAGCAGAACTGCGTTTTCCTTGATATGGATAACAAAGACCAGCAGTGCTGGCACCTGCTGGGATGGGACGGTGACCTGCTGGCAGCCTCAACCCGGCTTGTTCCTCCCGGAATGGCCTATGCGGAGATGTCTATCGGGCGTGTGGTAAGTTCTCCACAGTTGCGTGGAAAGGGAATTGGGCGTGAACTTATGCTCGAATCGATCAAAGCTGCGCACGAACTTTTTGGAAAAAATAACATTCGCATCGGAGCACAACTATACCTGGAAAAATTCTACCAGTCACTCGGTTTCCACACCGACGGCGACGTGTATCTCGAAGACGGAATCAAACACGTAGAGATGCTATACCAGCCTTCGTAATTGTATCAGGTAGTTTTACTCGGTTAAAAAAAACTTCCCAATTATTATACGAGAGTATTCCTATTGGGCGTTTATCCCATTATCCATGTAACCGTTAGAAAACGAAATCTGATATTCATGAAACAGCGATTATCCTATCTTATGCGTAAATGTGCCATCCCATTGCTGGCGCTTACATTTACACAATCCTCCTACAGCCAGATTGGTCTATTTAATGAACTCGAAGCTGGTATTACCATAGGGCCATCTAATTTCCTGGGTGACCTTGGCGGAACACCGGGAATCGGAAGGGGATTCCTGAAGGATAACAACTTTTCCAAAACAAAACTTATTGTAGGTGCGCACATTACGGCAATACCTGCACAATATTTTGCACTAAGGCTTGCAGTAAACTATGGTACGCTCGCAGGTGATGACAAGATCATCAAAGGCAAGGGCGGATACGAGGAAGCACGGAAGTTCCGCAACTCAGATTTCAAATCGAAACTGGCTGAAGCCTTCCTGGTGGCGGAAGTATATCCTACTGTATTCTTTGAATATGACCCGGAAGATGTATGGCATAAGATCCGTCCCTACGGTCTCATAGGTGTGGGTGTATTCCATTACAACCCGCTTGGATCTGATCCTTCTACAGGAGAATGGGTACCGCTGAAACCATTGAACACTGAGGGACAGGGTTTTGCGGAATACCCGGACCGCAAACCTTACAAGCTTACGCAGATGAATATTCCAATGGGACTTGGTGTAAAATACTTTGTGTCTGAAAACACAAGTGTTGGATTGGAGATAGTGCACAGAAAAACATTCACTGACTATATTGATGACGTTAGTACGCAGTATATTGATCCAGACCTGTTCGATAAATATTATGGAGTAGGATCCCAGAAAGCAAGACTTGCGCGAAGGATGGCAAACAAGACAGACCAGACCAGTGGTGCAAGTGCAGCGTTTGGCCCCGGTGATAAGCGCGGAACTCCTGACAATATGGATGCTTACTATTCAGTTGGAATAAAACTAAATTTCAGACTTGGTCGCCGTGATGACGGTTACAATTACCGTTCATTACAATGCCCCACATTACGCTTCTAAACCCTGTATTTCGGATGATCCGTACCCTTTTTTCCTTAAACCCGAAATCCGAATCACATGAAGCGCGCCATCGGCCTGCGCCTGATCGCGACTATTGTTGCGATTTCAGGCATTTTGTTACCGAAACAGCAAAATGCCCTCCAGGCAGCAGGTACTGAAAAACAAGACAGCATCATTATTCAGAAAACAATTAATAACAATAACAACAACAAACATCAGGTAAACATTTACACAAACACCTCCCAGAAAGTACTGTTCTTTTCTGCCAGCGGCGAAAATAACAGGGTCTACAAGCTCCTGCTGTTCCGTAAGGAAGGCAGACTGATCAAACAAAGCAAGGTCCGGAACAGGGAAACCACTGTTGTAATCAAACCTGAAAAAGGTATTTATTTTTATGAAGTCCTGATGGACGACGAGCACGTTGAAAGCGGCACCATAACCGTCATATAAGTTCTTTAAGTTCTAACCAATAAGCGGCAGGGAAATTGGTAAAATCTCAATATCCGGTTTGAAAGAAAACCTGATCCGTTCCCTATCTATAGTACCCTTTATGAAACGATTTTATTAATCACTCCCTGCCATCGCTTATTGGGATCTCAATTCTTCTTTCACAAACCTTGCGGTATGGCTTTCTTTAACCGCAATCATATTTTCAGGCGTTCCTTCGAACAGGACGCAGCCACCGCCATCCCCTCCTTCCGGCCCGATATCGATGATATGATCAGCTACTTTGATTACATCTAGATTATGTTCGATCACCAGTACGGAATTACCACGGTCGACCAATTTGTTTATCACATCAAGCAGGTGTTGAATATCCTGGAAATGAAGGCCTGTAGTTGGCTCATCGAGGATATAAAATGTTTTGCCGGTATCTTTCTTGGATAATTCAGTAGCGAGCTTCACCCTTTGTGCTTCTCCACCGCTGAGTGTTACTGCCGACTGGCCAAGCGTGATGTACCCCAGCCCAACCTCCTGAAGCACTTTTATTTTCCTGTGGAGGTACGGCACTGCCTGGAAAAATTCTACTGCATCATCAACGGTCATATCCAGCACATCACTGATTGACTTCCCTTTATACCTGATTTCAAGCGTTTCACGATTGTATCGTTTGCCATTGCATTTTTCACAATGAACATACACATCAGGAAGGAAATTCATTTCAATCACCCGCATTCCACCACCTTCACAGAGATCACACCTGCCTCCTTTCACATTAAAGGAAAATCTGCCTGCAGCATATCCACGGATCTTTGCTTCCGGAACCGCTGCAAACAACTGCCTGATCTCGGTAAAGAAACCGCAATAGGTAGCAGGATTACTTCTCGGGGTACGCCCGATTGGTGACTGATCGATCTCAATTACTTTATCTACGTGTTCCAGGCCCTTTACCGATTTATATGGAAGAGGCTTTGTTTTTGAATCATAACAGTGTTGCGACAGGATTGGATAAAGAGTTTCGTTTATAAGCGTTGATTTCCCACTGCCACTTACCCCTGTCACCAGGATCAGCTTACCCAGAGGAAACTTTACACTGACATTCTTCAGATTGTTCCCTGAAGCACCTTTTAGTTCAAGCGTCTTTCCGCTCCCCTTCCTGCGTTCACCGGGAACGGGTATACGCTTTTGGCCATTCAGATACATTGCAGTTTCAGAATCCGAAGCAAGTACTTCCTGCGGTGTTCCCTGCGCTACGATGCTACCCCCGAACTTTCCCGCGCGCGGACCAATATCTACCAAGTGATCAGCAGCCATCATAATATCCTTATCATGCTCTACGACCAGTACACTGTTTCCTATATTCCTGAGATTCTGTAATGCGGTAATGAGGCGGTGATTATCGCGCTGATGCAAACCGATACTGGGTTCATCAAGCACATAGGTGATTCCCTGCAACTGCGAGCCGATCTGTGTTGCAAGCCGGATGCGCTGCGATTCTCCACCGCTGAGTGTTTTGGATGACCTGTTAAGTGTCAGGTAAGTCAACCCTACATCAATCAGAAACTGCAGCCTTTCGCGAATCTCTTTCAGGATGTCTTTAGAAATCAGCTTTTGCTTGTTAGACAGGCGGCTTTCCAGCCCGGTGAACCATTCCAGCAGCTTATCAAGATTCAGTTCACTTAACTCAGAAATATTTTTTCCGTCAACACGGAACCACAGGCTTTCCTTCCTTAACCTCGCACCATTGCATGTGGAGCAGGTACTGAGTTCCATATATCCTTCCACCCACTCCCGGATGCCTTCGGAAGAAGCTGAAGTAAACCATCTTTTCAACTGCGGGATAACCCCTTCAAATTCTTCCGAATATAACTGTCCCGATACGGCTCCATCTTCGAAATTTACAACGGTATCATCATCACTGCCTGCCTCATTACCATACAATACCATGTTCAATGCTGAAGCGGAAAGTTCATTGACGGGTTTCTTCAGGTCTACTTTATACTTCTTTGCCACTTGTTGCACCTGGCGGTATGAATAGGCATCCCTCTCTTCCCCGAGCGGAGCGATCGCTCCTTCTTTTATACTGAGATCCCAGTCTGGGATGATCTTCTCCATGCTGATCTGGTACACGGTGCCTAAACCTTTACAGTTCGGACATGCCCCATAAGGAGAGTTGAAAGAAAAACTGTTCGGGGAGGGCTCTTCATAACTGATTCCTGTGTCTTCGCACATCAACTGCCGGCTGTACTGAATCACTTTGTCATTATCATTCAGTAAAAGAAACATCAGCCCCTTGCCTGCCTGCATACTCTTCTGTACACTCTGGCTGAGCCGGACTTTCATGTCAGGTGTAACCGGCATCCTGTCAATTACCACCTCAATATCGTGGATCTTGTAGCGGTCCACCTGCATCTTCGGAACAAGATCTTTTATTTCACCATCGACCCGAACTTTGACGTACCCTTTTTTACGGATATCCTCAAAAAGCTCGCGGTAATGACCTTTCCGGCCTCGTACCAACGGTGCGAGCAAGCTTATCTTCTTTCCACTATAACGCTCAAAAATATTCTCAACGATCTCTTCTTCGGAGAATTTTGTCATCAGTTTCCCCGTATTGTAGCTAAATGCATCCGCTGCGCGGGCAAACAGTAACCGGAGAAAATCATACACTTCGGTTATCGTGCCAACAGTCGACCGCGGGTTTTTGTTCGTCGTCTTTTGTTCAATGGAAATCACAGGTGAAAGTCCGGAGATCTTATCAACATCAGGCCTTTCCATATCGCCCACAAACTGCCGTGCATAAGCGCTGAAGCTTTCCATATAACGGCGCTGTCCTTCATTGTAAATGGTATCAAATGCAAGTGAAGACTTACCACTGCCACTAACGCCTGTGAATACAACCAGCTTGTTTTTGGGAATGGTTATATCAATATTTTTCAGGTTATGTTCACGCGCACCTACTACTTCTATTGTTTCAATGTATTGTTCGGATTTTCCGGCTGATTTCTTTTTCTTCATTTGAGTTTCAGAATATGCAAAAATACAACAAGCACAGAAAGGAATGGTTTTTGCCTATAGGATGGCAATTATATAAATTTGCGGCGCGTAGCCTATACAGACAGATATAACCTAAAAACACCAGGAAAATGAAAAAGATCGCAAAACCATTATTAGTTATCGCAGCCGGAATTACCCTGCTGAGTGGTTGTAAATCAATGAACAAAACGCAAAAAGGCGCTGTCATCGGGGCCGGTGGCGGAGCAGCAGTTGGTGCCGTTATCGGTAAGGCTGCAGGTAATGCAGGCCTTGGTGCAATCATCGGAGCAGTAGTTGGTGGAACAGCCGGCACCTTAATCGGTAAAAATATGGATAAGCAGGCTAAGGAAATTGAACAGGAAATCCCTGATGCCAAAGTAGAACGTGTGGAAGAAGGGATCGTTGTGGAGTTCAACAGTGCAATCCTTTTCGGGTTTGACAGGTTCGACCTGAGTAGTGAATCCAAGACAGAACTGGACAAACTGGTTAAGATATTGAACAAATACCCCGATACCGACCTCGAAGTTGCGGGGCATACTGATAGCAAAGGGTCTGATGAATACAACCAGATGCTTTCAGAAAAAAGAGCGCAATCAGTTTCACAGTATGTTACTTCCCACGGAGTGACAGGAAACCGCGTCAAGCCTAAAGGTTACGGCGAAACTGCTCCCAAATATCCTAATGATTCAGATGCTAACATGGCAAAAAACAGGCGTGTTGAATTCCTGATCACTGCTAACGAAAAAATGAAAGCAGAAGCCAAAAAAGAAGCAGGCCAGCAATAAGCCGGCGCTACAAGAATAATAATTCAATCGACACTTATGAAAAGGACAATTCTGACTATGATCGCTGCTGCAGGCATTTTGATGTCTGCCAAAGCGCAGCAAACTACAACCGGTATACATTTCATACCACGTGTAGGAGTAAACTTTACCAATGCAACTGTAACGGCTTACAGTTCAGATTACGATTACAAAATCAAAACGGGATTTCACATCGGCGCAGATGTTGAGATACCGATTGCTGATGAGTTTTATTTACAACCCGGACTTCTATTCAGTACCAAAGGCGCTAAGGCGAAAAATACCGACAACGGAGACATTAATCTCTCCTACATCGAGGTACCCGTTTCCTTCATGTACAAACCTGTGCTGGGAGAGGGCAGGCTTATATTGGGTGTTGGCCCTTATGTTGGCGTTGGCGTAGGCGGTAAAATCAAAGAAGATGGCGAGGATGATGTTGATGTAGAATTTAAAAACGAAGTCAATTTTGAAGACGTATTCTCCTCAGAAAAAGCCTACCTGAAAAGAACAGATTTCGGAGCCAACTTCACAGTGGGCTACGAACTGGCTATGGGTGTAGTTCTGCAACTGAATGCTCAGCTGGGTCTTTCCAACAATGCGACAAAACTGAATAATGCACCCTCCGAATTTGATGACCAGAAGTTCAAAAACACCGGATTCGGCCTGTCAGTAGGCTACCGTTTCTGATTGCCAAAAAATATTTTTTGGAGATTCAGGCAGTTCGCATATATCTTTGCGCCAGTTCTTTACAGCATCGCTTATCAAGAAAGGCAGAGGGAAATGGCCCGATGAAGCCTTGACAACCTGTTTTGTATGCCCCCGGGCATATGAAGTAAGGTGCCAAATCCAGCCCGTGATTACGGGACAGATAAGTCGGATGAAAGCTTCTGCAGAATAAAACTTCTACATACAGCTCTTCTGATGATTTATCGGAAGAGCTTTTTTATTTTATAGCACTGCTCTTTCGATCTGAACTTGGTAGGTGGTGTCGCTGATAACCTGTTTTGCAACAACAAAAAACTGTTTAACAATGCAAGCGACAACACAATTATTGCACAGCATCCCGGTGGATGCACAAACCGGCGCAATCGCCGTTCCTATTTACCAGACAAGCACTTTCGTGCAGGACGCCCCAGGCGTTAACAAGGGTTTCGACTACAGCAGGACCAATAACCCTACCCGCCAGGTGCTGGAAAAGATCGTAGCCAAACTCGAAGGAGGAAAAGTTGCTGCAGCCTTTGCCAGCGGACTAGCAGCTATCGATGCCGTGATCAAGTTGCTGGAATCAGGAGATGAGATCATCGCCGTGGACGACATTTACGGAGGCGCGTACCGACTGTTTGAAAAAGTATACAAAAAGTTTGGGATCAGGGTAACTTATGTCGACACTACAGACCTGGGTGCCATCAACCGCGCAATCACATCCAAAACAAAACTGATCTGGATTGAAAGTCCAACAAATCCAACTCTCAAGATTTCTGACATCGAAGCCATTGCAGCAATAGCAAACCGCTACCGGATCCTGCTGTGTGTTGACAATACATTTGCTTCCCCTGTCCTCCAGCAACCATTACTTGCAGGCGCAGATATCGTTGTACACAGCGCAACAAAGTATATCGGCGGGCACAGTGATGTGATCGCAGGACTGGTGATCACCAAAGACGAAGACTTGGGAGCACAAATAAAATTCTACCAGAACGCCTGCGGTGCTGTGCTGGGACCGTTCGACAGCTTCCTGCTGATCCGCGGCCTTGAAACCCTGCATCTTAGAATTACGCAACATTGCCGTAACGCAGACCTTCTTGCCCGCTACCTCACAGCACATCCGCTGGTGGACAAAGTTTACTATCCTGGCCTCCCGGATCACCCGAACTATGAAACTGCACGGAAACAACAAAAGGACTTTGGCGGCATCGTGTCTTTCAGTCTTAAAACTGATACAGAAGAGGCAGCAACAAGTTTCGTGACCAATACACGCCTGTTTCACCTGGCAGAAAGTCTCGGAGGCGTGAAGAGCCTGGTAAGCCACCCTGCCAGCATGACACATAAGAGTATAGATGCAGAAGTAAGAAAGAAGGCGGGCGTAACAGACAGCCTCATCCGATTAAGTGTGGGACTGGAAGATGCGCGCGACCTGATCAGCGATATTGAAACTGCCCTGGCAATAACCGGAGCCACAATTCAAAAGACCGGGGAAAAGCGAAAACAAGCTGTTCCCGAAAACTGTTAATAAAGCAAGCAAACAAACGAACGATGAGTTATCACAAGCAACTAACCATTGGGTTATTCGGATTTGGAGTAGTAGGTGAAGGATTGTACAAAGTATTACAACAAACCCCTTCCCTGAGTGCTTCCATCAAAAAAGTCTGCATCAAAGATCCTGCGAAGAAAAGAAATGCGCCCGTGTCGCTTTTTACGACGGAAAGAGACGAACTGCTGAATGATCCGGATATCAATGTGATCGTTGAAGTGATTAACGAAGCCGGGCCGGCTTTTGAAATCGTATCAACCGCTCTTAAGAATGGCAAGTCGGTAGTCAGTGCGAGCAAGAAGATGATTGCCGAGCACCTGCCGGAACTCCTCCAGCTGCAGGAAGTAACCGGGCAGAGCTTCCTTTATGAATCTGCCGCGTGCGCGTCCATCCCGGTAATCCGTAACCTTGAAGAATACTATGATAATGATCTCCTTCACGGGATTAAAGCAATTGTAAACGGATCAACAAACTTCATCCTGACTAAGATATTCGAAGACAAACTCGACTTTCAGCAGGCCCTGCTGCTTGCACAGCAACTAGGCTTTGCAGAGTCTGACCCGAGTCTTGACGTTGAGGGTTATGATGCTGTGAACAAGTGGGCCTTCCTGTTGACGCATGCGTATGGCATAATCGAGCACCCGAACAACCTGCTGTTCACCGGCATCCAGAATATCCATTCCATGGATGCCCGGGTTGCAGCTGAAAAAGGACAACAGATCAAGCTCGTTGCACAGGCACAAAAACTTCATAATGGCCAGGTTGCTAGTTTTGTTATCCCGCAATTTGTTCCCCAGGACGACCACCTCGCATTCGTGAAGCATGAATACAATGGAGTGGTTATCGAAAGCGGCTTTTCAGACAAACAATTCTTCTATGGCAAGGGCGCAGGAAGTTTCCCAACTGCGTCTGCGGTATTGAGTGATCTTTCAGCATTGCGATACGATTACAAATATGAATACAAGAAACTATACCACCACCAGCCCAACAAGCTCACCAACGATTATTACCTGAGGGTTTACGTAAGCTTTACCGACTGGAAACACATTCCGCGTGAAAAATTCGAATGGATCGAAGAATGGCACGCCCGCGAAGAAAGAAAGTATCTCGTTGGTGTACTGCCCGTTAACGAACTGTTGCAATCAGACTGGTGGAAGACAAACGCAACCTCTTTAATACTCACGCCTGATCCTGTCATTGAGGATATCGCGATCAAACAGCTGAAGAAAAAGAGTCTTGAACTTGCCGGTATTATCTGAACAGCACCGCAGCAACGATCAGCGTAACAATAATATTAAATCCCTGCGCAATAAGGAAACCGTACAGCGGTTTCCTGTTGTCGTGGTGAAAAAGATCAGCAAACCTTGTTTCCAGGCCGATGCTGGTGAACGCGAGCACGAACCAAAGAGTTTGTACATGTTTGAGGGGCTCTTTCACCAGGTCGATTGTCTGCTTTTCCAGGCCAAAGGAAAACAGAAGTGATGCAGCGAGAAAACCGATTACGAATTTTGGGAACCGCTCCCAGATGACCCCAAGTGTTGGCTTCCCATTTTGACCAAGTGCCTCCTGGTTATTGGTATAGGTCCAGTATACTGAAATGGCAAACGCAGCAATGCCCAGCAGTACATTCTGTGCGAACTTCACGATCGTGCTGATTTTGAGCGCCTCTTCTCCCACAAGTGTTCCAGATGCAACGACAGCTCCGGTAGTATCGATGCTGCCACCTAGCCATGCCCCTGTAACTGCTTCAGGAAGATGCATAAGCTTTGCCAGGTAAGGCATGCCTATCATCATCGGAATAGCAGTAACAAGAACCAGTGAAATGACGTAGGAAAGTTTTTTTGTATCGCCCTTAATAGCCCCGGCTGTTGCAATGGCAGCAGAAACTCCGCAGATGGAAACGGCACTCGCAATCATGATGCGCAGCTCCTCGTCAACCTTCAATTTTTTACAAACCCAGTAGGCGAAATACCAGACAGACACAACGACAATCAACGCCTGCAGTAGTCCGAAAGACCCCGCCTTCAGAATATCTGAAAAGATCACACTGGTACCCAGCAGCACAAGGCCAATCTTGACATAAAGTTCTGTTGACAAGGCCTGCCTGAACCAGTCCGGCAGTCTGAACAGGTTGCTGATAAGGAGGCCAAGTGCGAGACTGAAAATCACTGCTTCAAGATTAAGTGAACGCACCTGACTGTTTCCCGCGAAAAGGAGGGCAATCATTGATATCAGGAACACAACCGGGAAGGTCAGCAGGAATGCTTTCAACGATCGCTTCAGTAACAGCGCACCCAATGCTGCAACAATCATTATCCCTGCAAGGAGCAGGAGAATATTTGTAAGATTGTCGCCGCTGAATATTTTTCCCGCCAGCACTGAGCTGTCACTCCAACTGAATGCAGGAAACACGATATGCAAACCGGCGACAGTTACAAAAATGATCAGGAAACCAAGAATCACTGCTGTCCAATCTTCGGTAACTAGGGGCATTTTATTTTCTGCTGCCATGTTTTACGGATCTGTTATTTAATTCAAATTAAAAAAATCTTTCAATGCGGTCTGCGCAGCATGATAACCACACATACCATGCACTCCGCCCCCGGGAGGCGTGGAGGAAGAACAAATATATATTCCCTTTGCACTTGTGCGGTAAGGCGAAATCCGCAATGCCGGGCGGGAATACAACTGGCCGATGTCGAGCCTGCCACCGTTAATATCACCGCCGATGTAATTGGGATTATATTGATTCATTTCTGTTGTATTCATTGTACTGCGGGCAAGTATAAGATCGCGAAAGCCTGGAGCAAACCTTTCTACCTGATGTTCAATGGCAGCCGTCATATCATTTTCCGAGCCATTGGGAACATGACAGTAGGCCCAAACGGCCTGCTTTCCGAGAGGCACCCTGCATGGGTCAAATACACTTTGCTGCGCCAACAGAACAAATGGTTTTTCGGGATGCCTGCCGGCCGCGATTTCACTTTCCGAATGCATTATCTCCTTTATTGTTCCGCCAAGGTGTACGGTACCTGCCTGCCTGCATTCTTCCGACCTGAATGGAACAGGTCCGCTAAGTGCCCAATCAACTTTAAAAACGCCCATTCCATACCTGAACCTGCTCAGCTGCCGACGGTAAAACGATGTGAACCGGTCACCGGCGATATCCAGGAGCTGTTTTGGTGTACAGTCAAACAAAATAACTTTTGATGATGGCAGCTGATCCAGGTTTTTAATCATACAACCCGTCCTGATCGTGCCACCTGATTCCGTGAAATATGCGGCAAGCGCATTCGCGATCGATTGGGATCCGCCGACCGGTATCGGCCAGCCATAATTGTGCCCAGCGGCCATCAGGACAAGCCCGATTGCGCTGGTTGTCAGGTCTGAAAGCGGTAACATGCTGTGAGCAGCCATGCCAGCCCACAGGCCCCTTGCCTGTTCGGAACGAAATCTCTTGCTAAAGCCGCTGGCCGGGCGCAGTGCCTGAATTCCAAAACGTGCCAAAGCGAAAGGATTACGAGGGAAAGTCAATGGACCAAGCACATCGGCTGAGATCTCCGGCCATTCTTTTGCCAGCCAGCTCAAGGCAGAGTGATAAGCCTGGCGGTCGACACCCAGTCGGTCAGCCGTTTCGTCGACAGAACGGAATAATGCTGCGACAGTACCGTCATCAAAAGGATGAGCTGCACACACAGGTGGCTGTACAAACTTTAAACCATATTTCTCAAGCGGCAACTGACGGAAAAAAGGCGAGCTGACGGCAAGAGGATGAATGGCAGAGCAGATGTCATGACGGTATCCCGGAAGCGTGATCTCAGCTGTGCGAAGCCCTCCACCTATGGTTTCTTTTCCTTCTATCAGCAGCACCCGCAGGCCTTTCTGCTGCATTGTTATTGCTGCAGCCAATCCATTGGGTCCGGATCCTACGACGATTGCATCATAATCAGTACGTGCCATTTTTATTTCCATTTTTCAGGCTTCAACAATACCTCACCGTCTCTTTTGATCTGCCAGGAAGTGACTGGGTTCAGATGGTATCCACCCATTTCTTTGCCGCGGGCAGCAACCAACTGGTCAAGAGTCGGCTGTTCATATCCGGTATCATCAACAGCCCTGCTGCGAATCTCCGTTGGTTCGCCGTTCCATTTCCAAATGTACCTGAAATATGTGTGTGCCATGTCAAGTACCGGCATTTGAAGGAGCGCTGGTGCCCAGTGTCTGCCCGCGTCCGTGCTTATTTCCACCTTAGTGATCTTTCCCCGGCCGCTCCATGCTATCCCCCTTATTTCTATCCAGCCTTTTGTAATCTTTACCGGGTATGCAGGAAAAGTAATAATCGAGCGGGCATCCATATCGAAGCTGAACTGACGGATCTTTCCACCTTTGATCGATTCAGTGTACTTGGAGGTTTCCTCACGCGTCATAAATGGCTGATCCGATACTTCTATCCGGCGGATCCATTTCACCGAAGTGTTACCTTCCCAGCCGGGAAGGAAGAGTCGGGCGGGATAACCCTGTTCAGGCCTTAACGCTTCCCCATTCTGACCGTAGGCTATCATGCCATCGCGTATTCCCTTTGCCACTGGAATGCTGCGGGTCATTTTTGCAGCGTCCGAGCCTTCCGCAAGGAACCAGCTTGCCCGTGGATCTATTCCAACTTCCCTGAACAAAGTGGAAAGCAAAACTCCCGTCCATTCGCTCTGGCTTGTGAGTCCGCACACCTCCTGTGGAGTCATCCGCTCCTTGCCAGTCCTGAAATTTCCGGAACATTCCAGGAAGGCAATCCGGGAAAATGAAGGAAGCCGTTTCAGGTCGCTGAGCGTAAAAACGGTTGGACGACTTACCATTCCATGAACCAGCAACTGGTAACGATCAGGATCGATAAACGGGACACCCGCATGGTGCCGTTCAAAGTGAAGATCGGAAGGTGTCATCGTTCCAACAAGGTGCTGCAACGGTGTGCGCGCAGAAATATCTGAAGGTTTCTTTACCAATTGCTCGAAGGGCGAACGGGTACCGATCTTGCCCGAAGGCACTCCCTGTATTGTAGTGGGATCTGCCGGTGGTTTATCTCCAGGCACAAGCGCGTGGACCAACTGGCCAGCGGTTGTCTTAACCAGCGCTATTCCCGCAGCAGCGGCGGACGCAGCCAGTATAGCCCGCCTGCTGTATATTTTTTTGTTGTTCATTTCACTCATAGGGTTTAAGCCAGTCTACCGCACTTCAAAACCACCATTTCGGTCATCGGGCACAAATTTTCTCATTGCCGGCATTTGTATTTTAGGAATCACAGAGGCATCGAGTACGACAGTATCTGGAATCAAACTGTTCCCGGCTAAAATAAAAGCTGTCAGCCCGTACACCTCATCGTTAGTAAGGCTGCCCGGGGCATTAAAGGGCATTGCACGCCTGATATAGTCAAATACCGTAGAGGCATAGGGCCAGTACGAACCGACAGATTTCGATTTGCTTGTATCACCCGGCAGACTTACCAGTTTTCCAAAAGTGTTATCATCTGCGTTTGCGCCATGACAGGACGCACACTTCTGCGAATAAACAATTTTACCCGACCTGGCATCACCTTCACCTGCCGGAAAACCTTTTCCGTCTGGCCGCACATCATCATCCCATTTCCGGATGAGGGTATCCGTTGCCGGAACCCCCAATCCGAATAATGGGTTGTTCTGTTCTTCAGTAGCATACTGGTCACAACCGCCGCAAATAATGTTCAGCAGCAGTATTGCAGTTATCCATATTCGGGTCATCAATATTTTCCTGCGTTTAACGTGCTTGCAGACAATGCGTAGTTCCTGTTTACGCGGTTCAGCACGACCTTAATTGAATCTTTATTTTCGTTCAGGCCTGTCAGCACGACAATATTGCCATTGTCGGCAGTACTGTACTGCAAAATCATCCTGTTCCGGTTTTCTAACGATCTAGCCTGGGCGAACTCACGCCTGCGCCTGGTTGTCTGCGCCTTTGCATCAATTTTATCCACTTCATTTCCTATCCTTTCCCTTGCTGCAGGTGAGATCCATTCTTCCGGCTTCCAGAGCACAGCATTCGTCCGGACTGCTGGTTTATTCCTTACTGCAGGCGATTGCAGGTTCTTGTCAGAACCGCCGTCTCCCCCTACCCCGGCCGTCCGGTTTCGCCTGTCTGGAATTGGCTTGTATTTATCTTCGAGGTATAGTGTCTGTTCCTTCTCATCGGCTTCATAGTGAAACACCCGCTGACCGCCTGCGACACCGCTAACTTCAAAAGTCCTGTTTACATCGCGTTGCGGATCGCCACCTCCGTTCGACAGGTCAAGTGGTGTCGGACGATTGACCCTGAATGTCAGGGTTGACCAGTTTTCAAATGTCACTTCCTGCCATCTCAACGTGTCCTGGGCATTTGCGGGAAGCACGTTATTGTTTAACCTGAATTCTGCAACTGCATAGTTACCTCTTAATTGCAGTACACCTGCTACCGACGGCTGTTTGTACGGATCGTAAAGGAAATTAACCAGCTGCAAGTAAAAGAAGACGACAAGGAACAACAGGAGCACGCCTGATTTCAATCCTACACGTGTTATTTTTAACCACTGTGGCAAAACAGGGTAAAACCCGAAAGGCTGAGTTACCCTCTCCCTGATAAGCAGGTTATACAGCCTGGGAATTTCAGGCACCAGCAAAAAGGCCGACAGCAAAACAAAATAAGAGCTGTAAACATGCACACCGCCATCATAGGCAAAGTTCACATATACAATATCTCCTAATGCTCCGAACAGGAGAACTGCACCAATTGCAGTTGTTTTACGAAACAGCAACAGCGATCCCGCAAGCACTTCAACAATGCCTGCAAAGATCTGGTACCAGGGCACTATCCCAATTGAAAGCCAGTAGATCTTCTGCGCAGTAAAATCTCCAAAGTCTGTATTCAGCAAGCCAAGTGACGGGTAAGGCATCTGCACCGGGAGTAACTTGGTAAACCCGAAACCAATAATTCCAATGCCTGCCCGGTAACGTACCACGGCTCTGAGCCAGTAGTAAAGAACCTGATATTCGCTTCTTTCTGTGCCCCGTGCCCTTACAATCCAGGACCAGGCCAGTCCAACCGCAATAGAAATCAATAAAGTCGTTACCCAGTTGGCATATCCGAGCAGATTGCTGCCAAAAATAGTATTGCCAAAAATGTTGATACCTGACCCGAACCTGGCAATATCATACAGATCCCGGTAATGCAGGCTCGTCCAGTCAATAGCGATCACATGCTCAAACCATGCAACGCTGTTAGGTATGCAAATGCAGATGAAGAAAATAACTGCAATGCGGAAGAGTATTTTCTCATACGCAGTCCATGCCGAAGGTGTAGCCACAAGGCGTTCCTTAATTTCCTGATTTAATACCAGGTCGTTCGCTGTTGTAACCAGGGATGACATAAAAAAGTTTTTACGTTTATAATCGGATGGCGCCTCTTCTACCAGTCCTCTTTGCTTCCTCTATCAGGTATTTCTTATTGCGCAGCTTCAACACAACTTTCAGGTTGTCGTTATTAAAGTCGTTTCCTGACAGTATGAGAGTTGATTCGTCTGGCTGGCTGTAAACAAACTGCAGAGTCTCACCTTTATAATGAGGATTTTTGTTGGACAGAGTGAGTATGTGCTTCGCCGGATCAACGATATAGCTGTAGTAATGTCTTCCGGCTGATCCCTCAAGTTCGTATGTTCTCAACCTGTCGTCACTTTCGAAGTGCTCGGTATTATTTGAATCGATCGCTACATTTCTTGAGGACCTGATGCTCACCGTTGGCCACTTTTCAAATACCACATCCCGCCACCGTCCGGTCCAAACAGAATCATACGGCACTGCTGTTCCATTCCGCTCAAACTCAATGACGTTATAGATTCCATGGACTCCGCTCAGACCGCTAGCAGCGGGGAACTGGTATCGATCCGCGGCGAATGCCTCACGGGTACTAAGGGCATAGAACAACACAAACACCAGTACGAAGGAAGCTTTCAACACAACACGTCCCGCCCGGAGCCAATGTGAAGGGAATTCCGGTTGATAGGTATTCGGATTTGCGGGCCGTTGCAGGATCAGCAGATCGATAAGCCTGCGTGCATCGTATGACAACACAAATAATGAGAGAATGATAAGGTAAAGGCTGTAAACTGTTTCTCCGCCCTCATAAGCGAGATTGGACATGAATACATTCCCCAGATAAATGGAAATGATAAACGCACCTATACTTGCTGTTTTCCGATACAACAGGAGCAGTCCGCATATAACCTGTACAAGCCCGAGGAACGACTGGTATCCAGGTACAATGCCCAGGCTTAGCGAAAACAGTTTCCATCGTGTAAAATCGCCGTAAGCGGTATTCAGGTTACTGAGTGAAGGATAAGGTGCCAGTAACGGATGGTACATCAAAAACCCATAGGCGAAAATTGCCACAGCGAGCCGGTATCTGGCCAGCGCCCTGACTCCATAGTATAGTAGTTCTGCCTGTCCCGTCTTTTCCCTGCCAATCAATACCCAGGCGATGCCGATAACGAATGCAATCACTGCAACTGCTGCCCAATTCAGGAAAGTGTCCGGCCCCGGATAAATGCGCGGAGTATAATGTGCCAACCTGAAAAGATTGCTGTAACCCGGCTCACTCCAGTTAAGGGCAAACAACTCCTGCCAGAACTGGGGCGTTACCGGCACACATAAGAAGGCGAACCAGGTGAAGCAAAACAGGATTGCGATTCTACGAATTGCCATATGAATTTGATTAATTGATTCAGTAACCAGGGTTTTGAACGAGCGCCTTATCGACAAGAATCTGCTGTGAAGGAATAGGAAGTAACAACTTGTTTACGTCAGTAAATCCCAGTACTGTAATTGCCCTGTTTGTTCGAACGAGGTCGAACCAGCGGTGAGGCTCAAATGCAAATTCAAGCCTTCGTTCCTGCTCGATTGCCAATAACAACAGGTCGCTCGTATTTTCCGAAGCGGGCAGCAATCCAGACCTGTAGCGAATACGGTTTAGATCTTCCAGCGCCCCGGCTGTGTTCTGCAATTGAGCGCGGGCTTCAGCCCTAATAAGATATAATTCGGCAACACGTATCACCCAGCTGGGATCGGAAGCAGGGTTCCGGTAATATAAATTGCCATACCACCGGCCCTGGTTGTCTTTGCCGACCAGTGATGTCCTGTTGCCTGCGGTCACCGGGTCACTGAGCAATGCAAGCAATGCCGGCGATGGAGCCCACTGCCTCGTTCCACCGTTTGTTTGTGGTTGCCATTGGTTACGATGCCCATTTACTTCCGTGGTTCCATTGTAAAATATTTCAAATACAGACTCAACAGTTCCGCGTGCATCAGCAGCGAAAAAACTATTGTATGGACCAACAAGCCGGTATGACGCGGAATCATTGATTACTAACGACGCGAACTGTTCCGCTTCCGCCCATTGACCACGATAGAGATAATACCTGGCCTTCAATGCATACACGGTTTTGCGGGTTGCACGATACCGGTTTGTGGTTTCAGGCAGCAAGGCATCTGCATTTTCGAGATCGCTGATCACCTGGCTATATGTCGCGTCTGCCGTACTACGGGCTATTCCGGAATTTTCTTTGGGTGAAGTTGTCGGTGAGGTGATAAGGGGAACACCGCCCCAGGTCCTTACCAGGTCGAAATAGGCCAGCGCACGGATAAAATATGCTTCGCCTATCAATTGATTCCTGAATGCGTCGGTCAGCTGCGGATCAACTACCGAAGGCACTTTGGCAATTACATTGTTTGCCCGGTTAATAACCTGGTAAATGGCAGACCATGCGCCTGCTATTGTTGAATTCTCGGCGCTGACATCATGATTGATGAATTCCTGAACCTGCGACTGCGAGCCTGTCCATTGAACATTGTCGCCAGACAGGTAACCGATGGACTGAAATCCTGTGCCATAATAATTTGAGGAAGCAAGCGCATTGTATACGCCCCGCAGAGCCTGCTCAGATGAAGCTTTGTTAAAAATTGTCACTTCGTCCGATACGGAATTCTTTGGTTGTACATCGAGGAATTTGTTGCAGGAAAATAATGCTGCTGCAAATAAAAAGAAGGATATGCTGTTAACTAATTTTTTCATGTTCATTGCATTACAGGGTGACATTAATTCCGAATTGCACACTCCTGGGCTGAGGTGGTGTACCCAGGTCAATACCCGGTTGGTTCTGACTGCTGTTGGCGCTTGATTCGGGATCAGGGCCGGAGTAGCTGGTTAACAGGAAGAGATTGCTGGCCAGGCAGTACAAACGGATATTTTCGAACCGGATCCTGCTGACAATCTTTTTCGGAATGGTATAACCCAGTGAAAGGCTGCGCAATCTGAGAAACGAGCCATCTTCAAGCCAACGGCTTCCGCCATCGAGATAATTGTTTACGTTCACACCATCCGAGCGGGGCACATCGGTCTTGTCACCGGGCTGCTGCCAGCGCTTCAGGTTGTTTGCAAATATTACCCTTGCGGCATCCCTTGCGCCACCCCCTTCACCAAAGAAGCGATTATGGTTGTATGTATCATTTCCATACTGGAAAGAGAAGAAGATACCAAGGTCAAAATTGCGGAAGCTGAAATCATTGGAAATGCCACCAAATAACTTCGGCCATACACTTCCAATCACCTGCCTGTCTGCGGCAGTAATAGCATTATCCTTATTCACATCTTCATACACGGCTTTACCAGTCTCAGGATCTACATACAGTTGCTTGTACAACCAGTAAGAATACAATGGCGAACCTTCCTGTTGCAGGATGAGATTACGGCTTCCATATTGCAGGGGAGTCGCAAGCTTTTCTATTTTATTGATGTTTTGGGCAAGACTTATCCCCGTAGTCCAGCGAAATTCCTTTGCAACAATGTTCACTGATCTTATGCCCAGCTCAAATCCTTTGTTGCTGATCTCAGCGGCATTGCTCCAGTATGTATCAAAACCTGTTGTGGAAGGCAGCGCCAATTGCAGAAGTCCGTCACGCGTGTACTTGTTGTAGAAATTGAACTCAAAAGAAAGGCGGTCATTGAACAATCCGAGATCGAGACCGATATTAAACTGGCTGGTACGTTCCCATTTAAGATCCTGGTTTGCCAGTTGTTGCGGGGAAATACCTGCTGCGCCTTCATATGAAACTGCGCCACTCCATAATCCCTGAGCAGCAAAGTCACCAATGCCGTTCTGGTTTCCTGTTATACCATAACTTGCACGCAACTTAAGGTCACTGATTGCGTTAATGCGCTGCACCAATGGCTCTTCGATTATTCGCCATGCAATGCCGGCAGAAGGGAAATATCCCCACTTATGATTATCACCAAACTTTGACGAGCCATCTGCCCGAAGACTGAAATTAACCAGGTACCGGTCGTTGAATGAATAATCGACTTTACCGAAGAAAGAAGCGAGTGAATTTTTGCTCCATGACTGTGTTCCGCTTACTGCGGATGCCGAAGCGATCTGGGTGAATGAATTGTTTGCAAAACCACGTCCTTCCAGGTAGGTACGGTCATAAACGCTTTGCTGTAAGGTATTGCCGACGATCGCACCAAATGCGTGCTTGCTGCCAAAGCTGCGGCGGTATGACAGGGTTTGTTCGTTTACCCAGTTTGAATTCTGCGTGATGCTGCTGGTGGCAAGACCGCTGGGACTTCCTGCTATCAACAGGTTGTTCCAGTATTCCGATTCGTCATAGTTGTTATAATCAAGTCCCCAGCTCGACCGCAATACCAGCTTGGGCAATATTTCCAGTTCTGCATATAGATTTCCTATATAACGTAGACTCCTTGAATTCACATCATAGTGGTCTATCAGAAGTGAGACATTATCGAAGCCGGCCCGTCCCACCGGCACACCTTCATCATTATATGGAGAAAGGTACGTTGGAGTATGCAGCGCTGCCTGAAGGAGCCCTCCTGCAGGACCGTCGCCCGCACGTCCCTGGTTACGATAACTTCTTGTAACGGTATTGCTGACGCCAACCTGGGCACGGGATCCGATCTTCTGATCGAGATTTATTTTCAGGCTGGCGCGGTCAAAGCTGATGGGCTTTAATATTGATTCCTGTTTGTCGTAACCGCCACCTATGTAATAGCGCGTTCCCTGGTTGCCACCTGCAACTGAAATGTCATAGCGTTGAAGTGTAGCTGTTCTGAATACTTCCGACAGCCGATCATAAGTTTGTTGCTCCTCGGGTAAGCCACGCCCTGCTACACCGTTGATAACTTCTGATTTCGGCCGGAAAGGACGGTTTGCATAATTTCTGTTCAGGGATGGATTATCGACACCGGTATTGATCCACCACTCATTCACCAGCGTCGCGTGTTCGGGACCGGTAGTAAGTTCCCACAATGGTGGCGCCCAGGCAGATCCCCCGCTGATATCAAAAGTAATCTTTGGCTTCTGGTTATAACTTCCTCTTTTGGTTGTGACGAGAACCACACCATTAGCGCCACGGGAACCATACAGGGCTGTCGCTTCTGCATCCTTCAGTATCTCGATGGTAGCGATGTCGTTTGGATTGATATCAGCAATGGGTGATGTTGATTTTCCCCCGGTACTGATAGTCTGAAGGCTACTACTGTTGATGAATACACCATCAACGACGTACAAAGGTGTATTATCAGCATTAATTGAAGTCGCACCGCGGAGCCGGACATTCACTGCCTCTCCCGGAACCCCGGTATTGGTTGTTATCTGTACACCAGGTGCCTTACCCTGGAGCTGCGCATCGAAGCTACCTGCAGGGATATGCCGTGTATCAGCGGGATTGATTTTGGTTACAGCGCCAACCAGGTCTTTTCTCTTTTGCGTGCCATAACCGACAACCACAACTTCATCAAGTTGGCGGTTGCTGCGCTGAAGGGACACTGAAAGGAAACCGTCTGTTCCCGGTACAAGATCCCTGCTTTGATAACCAACCAGGCTGAATGTGAGGACGCGGTGTCCCTTTGGTACACGGATATTGAATTTTCCTGATTCATCGGCAATGATCTCACCGGTAATCCCCTGGATGCTGATACTGACCCCGGGAAGTGGTTTGTTATTGTTGGCATCTGCAACAGTACCGCTGATATCGCGATGTTCCTGCTGCGCGTATACCATACCGTTAGCAAGTAAAAACAGTATATATATTAGAGTTGTTCGCATGAAAGTTCGTTTACAGAAATTGACCGATTGTTATATAACCGTACCTATGATAACAGCAGGTAAGCCGGCACATGACCAACCACCGGACAGGCCGGCTTACGCAAGGCTGTTGACCTAGGAGTTATGTTTACAGGTGATCGCCGCTCCGGATCGGAAAGCGATAAATGGCAGCATCATTTCACCAGGAATACTGGGGAGCGATTGTCCTAACAACAATAAGTGGATATGAAACAAATGTATCTGACGTCCACCATCCTCCGTTGTGCAGCACGGGTTTGCAACTTTTTCATGTCGGTGATTTATAAAAGTTTTGGCTTGCAGCCTCTGGTTGCTGGTGGTTAACAACCATTCTGCCGTAGACGAATTACTAGTCTACTATTTATATAGACAAAAGAAATACAAAATTCTGAACTGTCAAAACATTTTTTTCTTTTTCAAAAAGAACTCATCGTATATCGATCTGTTCGTTCCGGGCAAAAAAAGTTGCGACATTCAAAAAACATGCCCGCAGTTTTTTAACACCGGCCAACCTGCGCATGCTTTTTGTCGTTGGGATAGATGGTAGAGGAGCATGGCAAAGTTTAACAACACTAAAAATTAGATCATGAAAAATCTATTGTTAAAAGGGATGTTGATGTTAAGTCTGCCGTTACTTATTGTTTCCTGTGATTCTAATGATGACGATAACAATCCGGAACCCTCAGTTGTAAAAGAATGGAATATTGACCTGAGCACCGCTAACGAAAATCCTGCTGTACCTGGCAGAACAGAAACCGGGAACCTGGCACTTCAGCTGATGGCGGACAACTCGCTCAAATATACAATTACAGTAAATAATGTAGCCAGTGGTGACGCATTACAGGCAGCACATATTCATACGGGAGATCCGGTCATTAACGGTCCCGTAATACAGGATTTCTCTCCATCTTTTAACGGGGGTACTGCTACCGGCACCATTACAAACGTCCGGCAATCACTGGTAGACAGCCTGAAGAACGATGCCAATCAACTTTATTTTAATGTACATTCCACTCAGGTGGGTGGCGGACTTGTCCGTGGGCAGCTTAACAGCAGGATGGAGTTTGCGCAGGATGTTGTATTGTCTGGCGAAAATGAAGTTCCACAGGTTGTCACTACTGCAACAGGGAATGCCCGACTCAGGATGACAGCAGATAAAAATCTTTATTACATAGTTAATGTGGACGGTTTGGAATCAGGGGATGAATGGACAGCAGCGCATATACATAACGGTGCGGCAGGCGCGAATGGCAGTGTACTGGTCGGTCTTGCGGCTGGTCCTGCTGATTTTGGCGTACCCAAAGTAGTTACACTTGACGATGCCGGTTTTGCTGCTATCAAAACAGCGGCGATATATGTAAACGCGCACACCAACCTTTGGCCTGACGGTGCAATTCGTGGCCAGATCAGGTAAAGAAAAGTAAGGGCCTGTTTTAATCTGTATCAGGAGGTTGCCAGGGAGGCAACCTTTTTTATATCCGGCGATAAATGGTTTCAGTTGCTTTTACACTTTCTCCTTGCGGTGAAATATTATAAGCTGTAATGATCAGCTCACCATTTTCCTGCAATTGCATATCAGTTTGCCATCCCCATTCCTCGGGACTCTCCCCTCCGCTTGAATAACTACCAACTACGTCGGGCCTTGATTTTTTACCAGTCCCACCCTGTGAAAATAGTATTCCCGTATTCATATGAAAAGTATCGATCCAGGCAGATTGAAAACGGTCAGTATGGAGGTCATATCCCATTATCATGAAGCCCTCCAATGGCTTGCCCTGAAAGCTGGCAGTATACTCATGAACCAGGAACCTGCCGTTGAGGATTATGCGGATGGTCCCGGTCATCTCGGCTTCATCTGCAAGTTGGTCAGGTCCGAACCATACCCGGCATCGGCCTGTCCAGTTTCCGGTATAATTTTGAAATTCAGAATGAACTCCCAGTTGAAATGATTCGGAAAATGTGGTGTTTGACATACATGACGCTTTCCCTAAAGGTGATAATTATCCGCCAGGATCAGCAGCACTATTTTTTCTTGTCAACTTTGCTATACAGTGAAGTAACCCATCTCCGTGGCAGAATACGAATTACGGAGGATGTAACAGATGGCAGGAACCCGGGAATGATCAGCATTCTTCCATCGAGAGTCTTTCTGACTGCAATTTCACCTACTTTTTCAGGTGGTACAGCCATCCACACACCAAAGACTCCCAGAGTCTTTTTTGTATCTTTTTCTATCTCTGGCTTAGTAAAAACCGGTCCGGGCGTCAGGCAACTTACACTGATGTCTTTATCCTTTAACTGGTATCGAAGTGAATAACTAAAAAAAACTACCGCAGACTTAGTAGCTGAATAAACATTCTTCGTTGGCATAGGGGCATATCCCGCCATGCTGGCAACATTCAGCACATAGGCCGGAGTATTCTTTTCAAGCAGTGGAAGCAACAAGTAAGTCAACGCCATAGCAGATTCCACATTAAGCCTTACCATATAACGAACTGTATCCAGGGGAATCTCCAGGTAGTCCTTTGCACCACCAAGGCCTGCGACATTGCACAACACCTTTAGTGGAAGATCCCGTTCAATACACCATTTTGAAATTTCTGTAGCTGATGATTCAAAAGCAAGATCATGCACAAGGTACTCTACATGGATGTTGTTCTCCGCTTCCAGTTTTTGTTTGGCAAGCTTCAGTCCATCTTCATGCCTGGCGATGAGCACGAGGTTGAATCCCCGTTTGGCCAGCGCTTTTGAAATAGCAAAACCTATTCCCTTACTACCACCTGCAACAAGTGCATAAGGCCTGTTATTATTAACAGGTTGCTGTGCCTGCATTGTTATGGAACCACCTGTCAGGAGTAACAGGTAAGCAATGACAGTGAACTTCATTTACGGAAGGTTTTGTCAAACGATGCAGTAACTGTGCCAGCGGATATAATGAAATAAAAAGGGTCTCCATTAGGGAGACCCTTAATTTTTTAACCTGTATAGATTAATACAATGGATTTTGCACTAGGTTGATATTCCTGTTCAATTCATCCTGTTCTATTGGCATAAAATAAAACCGGGCATTCCACTCTCGGTTCTGCACATCTTTTACAGTATATGTAGGAGTAGGTGAAGTTGTATTATCGGGCTTCAGCTTATAAACGATTTCCACGCCTTTGACGTTGGTATATGCCTGGTCGGCAATCATCCAGCGGCGGATATCAAAATAGCGATGTCCTTCGTAGGCCAGTTCAACCAGTCGCTCGTTCCGGTAACGCTGAACAAGGGCCGCTCCCGATTCTGTGATGTCGGGCATAAAGGATCTTCTCCTGATCATATTCAGGTAGGTTTTCGCTTCGGCTTCTTCACCCAGCCCCAGGCAGGCTTCAACATAGTTCAATACAATTTCAGTATATCGGATATAACGCCATGGCTGCGTTTGTTTTGAAAACTGCGCGTCAATGGATGGATCAACAAACTTGCGGAGAAAATAGCTCGTGTAAGTACCGTTCCAGTCTTCGATCGGGCTCTTCCTTGTATCAAGTCCGGAAATTACTTCCATAGCTCCATTGGTCCACTTTTCGGTAAACGCAGTCTGGATCACTCCCTGCGGATCACGTGTTGCCACATCTGCAGGCCTAGGTCTCCATTTCGCCCCGTTATACTGTACGGTAGAATAAAACCTTGGATCCCTGCCGGAATATGGATCCGAAGCCTGGGCTGGATTACTCCAATTGAATTTGCTTCCATCGGCCATTTCAAAGGCGTCAACAAACTGTTGCGTCGGGCAGTTGCTTCCCCAGCCGTGATAACCATTCGGCGTGTTATACAACCCGGGATTGTATCCATCCCAGTTCTGATCCACTTTAGTTGTAAAATGTTTGAAGAAGATATCCTCCGAAGTTTCATGCTTCAGGAATATATCACTGTAATTGGCTGTAGCCTCCTGGGCATTAGCGGGGTTCGGCATATAGAGTCCATAGCCTGCCTCTCCTGCCATATCCATTATTGCTTTGGCTGCATTCTTTGCCGCCTGCCAACGTGCAGTACGATCACCACCGACATATCCTACGAGTTCCTTGCTGGCATAAGCACCGGCCCATGAGGCATTACTGTTGGCGAGGTCACCGGCAGCAAACAGCAGCGTCCTGGATTTCAAGGCCAGCGCTGCGCCTTTTGTCACCCTTCCCTTGTCTTTCTGGGTTACGGGCAACAAGGCGGCAGCTTTATCACATTCTTCAGTTATAAAATTAATGCACTCCTCATATGTGTTTCGGGGAACTGCGAAGTCATCATTTAGGGTGTATGCTTTTGTAATAATCGGCACGCCACCATAAAATGATACCAGGTTATGATATAGGTATGCACGCAGGAAATGTACTTCCCCTTTCATCGCGTCCCTGGCAGATGCCTCTACAGGAGCTGTTTCTATTTTCTCAAAGAAAAGATTCGCCGAGCGTACAAACTTATAAGCCGTACGCCAGTTATATTGCTTCATATTGGAAGCCCAGAAATCATATGCGAATATGGACATATCACCTGGCGTGATCAGGCTTTTAGTAACGTTACTGGTACCAAAATCGGCATTGTACATCGATTCATCTGCAAGTGAAGCCATCATGATACATCCAAATCCATGAGGCACACCGCCATATATATTGTTGACAAAGGTCTGTATCAGTGCAGGGTCATTCCATACGCTTGCATCAGAAAACTGGTCAACGGGTGTCAGGTTCAATTCTTTTTTACAACCTGTTGCCGATAGTAAAACTGCAAGTATGGAGTATTTGATGATTGATTTTTTCATAGCTAACAATTAAAAGGTTAAAGTGGCACCAGCTGATAAAACGCGCTGTAGCGGGTAGCTTTGTCCGCTTCCCGCTGACGCTTCAGGGTCGAAGTCTTTGTAATCCGGGCTGTAAGTAAGCAGGTTGTACCCGCTGATGTACAGCCTCATTTGCTGCATGCCTGCCTTCTGGGTCAGGGATACCGGTAAGGTATAACCGAGCTGAAGGTTCTTAAGCCTTACATAATCTGTCTTAAGCAGAAAATAAGTATTGTTATTGCTCGCCCAGTACTCATTTCCCCGATTAAATGCCCGGGGCTTGTCCGAAGTCGGATTGCCGGTTGTCCACCTGCCATCAGCAAAGCTTTGAAGGTAGTTTCCAATTTCCCCCGATTCCGTGTTGATATAATTAACCGCCCCTGTTGCAGCCTGGAACAATAAGGCCAGGTCAAAACCCTTATATTGAAGGCTCAGGTTAAGTCCACCGGTAAACGTAGGCACAGTGGATTTATCAACGCGCTTGCGGTCGTCAGGATCAATAACCCCATTTTTATCCAGGTCTGCAAAGATCAGGTCCCCGGGTTTAGCACCGGACCAGTGGGGATACTTGTCCAGTTCCGATGCATCATGAAATACGCCGATGGCTTCATAATACAAACCGGTGCTCATTGGATGACCAGTAGATCTCTGGTACTCCGGGGCACCAGGCGCTTCATCCCAGAACTGGATCTTATTCTTTGCATATCCGCCATTGAGTCCAACCGAATAGCTGAAGTCCCTTGTGCCGTTACGGTAAGTGATATTGAAATCAAAGCCCCTGTTCACCACGATACCGATGTTCTCAGGAGGCAGGGTCAGTCCCGCCGAAGCCGGGATCGATGCGTTACGGGGATATAGGATATTGGAACGTTTGTAATTGAAATAGTCCGCCTCGATCGACAACCTGTTACTGAGCATCGTCATATCGAAACCGATATTAGCCTGGTCTGCTTTTTCCCAGGTAACATCCAGGTTTGGTATTCTTGTTTCATAAAGTGTCTGGTTTTCTGTTGATCCGTTTGTGACGAAAGGGAAATATGGAGAACTGATAAAGTTGCCATATGCATAAGTAGTCATGTACTGCCATTCAAGGATCCTGTCGTTCCCTGTCTGCCCCCATGATCCACGGATCTTAAGGTTATCAATAAAATTGATGTTATTCGCAAAGAATGGTTCCTCTGACACCCGCCATCCAAGTGAAACCCCGGGAAAGAAACCCCAACGGTTTTGTTCCGGGAAGATGTAAGATCCATCATAGCGCCATACGAACTCCGCCAGGTATTTTTCCCTGAATGCATAGTTAACACGGCCGAAATAATTGAGCCTTGCATTCACCCATCCTGATCCGCCATTATTTATTTCGGCAGCGCCGCCTGCAAATAGCTGATCAATTGCTGTGGAAGCATAGTATCTCCTGAATGCATTGAAATAATCGGCATTTCCTTTCCTCAATTCCGATCCAACCATTAATCTGATGCCGTGATCACCAGCGATTTTAGTGTCATAATTGGCCAGCCCGTAAAACGTCTTGGTAATTTCATCGCGAGAGTATTCATTCAGCCTCGCATCGTCAAAACCTCTCTTTCCTTTTACCAGTACGGGATTGCCATCAGCATCGTAGGTATTATAGTCCCAGGTATACAGGTACCAGGGAGTTTGCCAGGTCTTGCGGAAATCGAAACCTTTGTCGAATGAGGCATTACCTGTAAGGGTAAGACCCTTCACACCGGGAACCGAAATATTCAATTTAAGGTTTGTATTCAGTACATAGTATTTGTCCTTGTCGTAACCTGTCGCATCTGTGCTGATCACAACAGGGTTGTCGCCATATTCAATATCCGGACCTGGAGTTCCATCGGGCCAGTAGGCAGGAAGAGTTGGCTTACCGCGCATGACCATGCGGAATATGGAACCCGCTCCACGAACCGGGTAGTTCCTGTCCTCCAGCCGGCCAGCTACATCCACTGCAAGTGACATGTACTTATTGATCTTGCCGTCGAGATTACTGCGAAAATCATACTGGTTATACTTTGTCGCACTATTATAATAGTTTCCCTCCTGTGTCTTTGCTCCCAGGGAAACAAAATAGCGCATGGCATCTGTACCACCCGACACTGTCACATTGTATGCATTCTGTGCAGAACGCTTTTTAAGTGTTTCGTCGAACCAGTCGGTATTCGGATATTTCCAGAGGTCTGATCCATCACTAAACTTTCGGATCTCTTCGTCTGTATATTTTGCGGGTGAACCATTATACGCTGCGATTTCATTCAGCATTGTCGCGTAGGTTGCGGCATCAGCCATTTTGGGAATCCTGGTCGGCTGGTTGTAACCAAAGTTCACGTTGAAACTGATCTCAGGTTTACCAAGCTTTCCCCTTTTTGTAGTGACCAGGATCACCCCGTTTGCAGCCTGCGCTCCATAGATCGCTGCTGATGCATCCTTAAGTACCGTAACGCTTTCGATACTATTAGGATCTATCCGGTCAAGGCTTCTGCCTGCAATCCCATCGACCACAACAAGTACGTCGTTGTTATTGAGCGTGTTCATACCACGGATTCGCAGCGTAGATCCATCATATCCTGGTTCCCCGCTACCCGTTACCGCTGTAAGTCCGGGTAAACGACCAACCAGGCTGTTGCTCACGTTGGTTGCCGGAGACTGTATAAGCTCGCGTCCCTTTACTGAACTTACTGAACCAGTCAGGGTTGTCTTCTTTGATGTTCCGTAACCAATCACTACAACATCTTCAAGGCCCTTGCTCGATGGAATCATTTTAAGGCTGATAGGTTCATTTCCGTTCACCGTTACTTCCTTTGAATCGAAGCCTATTGAGGAAACAACAAGCACGGATCCCTCCGGAACTTCGAGTTCAAACTCACCGGTTGCAGAAGTTACAGTACCGCTTTTGGAACCTTTGATGTTTACAGATACACCTTCCAGCGGCTGTCCCTGTTCGTTAGTGACCTTTCCTCTCACCGTTATGTCTTTGTCCATCTCCGCAGAACGGTTTATCACTACAAGATTTTTATTGACCAACCGGTAGCTGAGGGAAGTATTTGACAGCACGCGGTTCAGTACCTGGTCCACGGGCATATCGCTGACCTCGAGGTCAATCCGGGTTTCCCCGCTGACCAGCCCGTCGTGGTAAAGGAACCGGTAGTTCGTCTGGCGCTGGATAATGGAAAACAGCTTTTTCAGGCTGGTATTCCGGACAGAAACCGTCACAGTTTCCTGGGCCATACCTGTTGCGGCGACCTGCAGGCAGAATACGGTTAAAAACAGAGCGGTTAGTTTCATAATCAGCAGCAGTTTCAAATAGGATTGACCTCCCGGTAAATGCCGGGGTTTAGCGCATTTTTGCATATTTTGCAATCATTAAAGTTTACAATAGGGGCTTAAGATTCGCAGTCCTGGCCCCAGTTAGCTTTGGTTTGAGGGGGATGTTGACGCATCTCCCTTTTTTGTTATTCTGGTTTGATTTATGTCATTGGCGATTTCATTTTTGAATGGTAATTATGTTTCCTTTCCTTGAGTAGCGGAATGAGTATGTGAGTTGCATGGCATTGAGAGCTTCTTCCAGGCTTTCGTTCTGGAACACACCGGTGAATTTTTCCCTGGCGATTGATTCGTCTTCAATATGAATGCTGACGTTGTACCAGCGACCCATCCTTTCCGCCAGGTCTGCAAGCGGTTCGCTGTTAAAAACCAGTTTGTTGTCGAGCCAGGCGATTTCAGGAATCAGCCTACTTTGCGATTCACGGGTAAGTTTATTCACTTCGTAAACAAGGGGCTGACTGCTTATCGACTCAATTCCACGTGCCTTTGCAGGACGGCAATCTTCCTTCGTGTAAATGACGATCTTTTCGTTTGGCTTGAGCAGGATTTTTCTCTCCGCATCAAAATGTGTCGATAATTCCACCACACCCCTTATCAGCGCGGTTTCCACTTTACTGTCACCGGGATAAGATCTTACATTAAACGCCGTCCCTTTAACAGTTATATTTACCGGGCCTGCATGTACTACCAGCGGAAGCGCGCGATGCGTAACATCAAAGTATGCTTCTCCCGATAACAAGATATCGCGGTTGGATTGCCCGTACCCTGGTTTACATGTAATGCTGCTGTTGCTGTTTACCCACACTATTGTGCCGTCAGGAAGCACATTTCGTCCTTTGCCGAAATACAGGTTGCCGTGCCCGGTGTCAACCTGTGTAGCAATTTGCCTGCTTCGTGGATAGTTGTTTGCAAAAAACCAGACTGCAACAGCCAATGTAATTACGGTGCAGCTAACGATCAGCAATAAGGGCTTTTTTGTTTTTTTCAGTGCAGGGCGGAATGGCTTGCTGGCTTCATTGTCAAACTCGCCTGGGAAATGCCTTTGCATCTGAACCAGTTGTTTCTGCCAGGCAGCACGGTCAGTTTCGTCGGGATTTATTTCAGGAGACTGCTGACGGAAATATGCTTCATGTATTTCTACCTGGCTCGCGGTGCCGGGATCCTGCCTTAAAAGGTCTTCGAGCTCCTTTATCTCGCCGGAAGACGCTTCTCCGGAGAGTTTTCTTGCTACGAGATGCCAGATTCTTTCGGATACCATGTGCTGTTAGGTGTTACTATCTAAGGAGATAACAACGCAGGCAAATCCCCTAAAGAGAGGAAAAGATTTTTATTTTACGGTACGTTCCGGGAAAACGAAGCGAATGGACTGGCTTATCCGCCGGGTTGCGATTGCCATCTGGGCGTCGATAGTTTTGACGGAAATATTAAGTATAGTTGCAATTTCCTTATACTTCAGGCCGTCTTCGCGAACCATTTTATAAATAACCCTGCATCGTGGCGGAAGGGATTGAATCGCGTCGTGCAGGTGCCGGATCATTTCACCATTGAGCAGCGTTTCCTCCGGATCCTGGTACCCGGAAATAAGCTTATCAGCATCAAGTTCCTCGAGACTGAATTCACTGCTCCGGTTATTTTTTTCAAGGTGCTTCACTGCCAGGTTCCTTGTAGCAACATAAACATAGAGATTAATATTCTCCACCTCAATCAGCCGGGCGCGGCTCTTCCAGAGATTGACGAATAGATCTGCAGTGACCTCCTCAGCGATGTCCTGGCTTTTTACCAAGGCCATCGCAAAACCGCGCACTTTTTTATAGAAGTGATAATACAGTTTTTCAAAAGCTTCCTGGTCACCAAAAAGCGCTACACGTTCAATATAGGATTGTAATTGAAGTTGAGCAGTCATGTTTCTAAATGGCACAATAAGCAAACGAAGTGAAAATTAAATCTTTTATTGTAAAAACCAAAGACCAAATGTTTTTACTTATTAATTTCTACTTTTCCATTTCTTATGATCCTCCTGGTCAGTGTTGTACTCCGAATCTTCTCCAATCCCGCTGCGAATGTGTTCCAGAAGCAGCTGACTGCGCGCGGGTACCATCCGCTGCTGGTAAATTTCCTTACGTATTTTTTATTGAGCGTTGTATGTATAGCCATTGCCGTTAGAACACCGTTTGCCAACTTATCTGCAGAATGGTGGATGTATTCGTTGCAGGCAGGAATCGCGGGAGCTTGCGGAAATGGTTTCCTTGTGAAGGCACTTGAAAAAGGAGAATTATCGGTACTTGGACCGATCAATGCTTACAAATCCGTAGTAGGAATGCTTGTAGGAATTGTTTTGTTGCGTGAGTTCCCAAATGCGTGGGGCATGCTGGGAATGCTGCTGATCATTGCCGGGAGTTATTTCGTACTCGACACTATGGGAGAAAGATTTTCCTGGGGTCTTTTCGGCAGGAAGGAGATACAGTACAGGTTATGGGCGCTGATCCTGACCGCGATCGAAGCGATCTTTATAAAGCGCGTCATCCAGTTGTCGTCGCCCGAAGTGGGGTTTCTCAGCTGGTGCTGGACCGGCGCTTTCTTCTCTTTCTGGCTGGCATTCCTGTACGGGCAAAAGATAGGGCCAGGCATCAGACAGATCCGGCCCTATGATATTAAGAAATTTGCCTGGCTGGTAGCCTGCATCGGCATCATGCAGTTCAGCACTAATTATGTTTTCAAATACATGGATGTCGGCTACGCATTGGCGTTATTTCAACTGTCCGTAATAGTGAGTGTTTTTTTCGGCCATCGCTATTTCGGTGAAAAGGACATCCGTAAAAAGCTGGTGGGCGCTGTCATTATGCTGGCTGGTTCGGTAGTGATCATCTTGCTGAAGAATGCGTAATTATTTCCAGTCCGCATACCACAAATATCCAGATGTATTGTTTGTGATCTTTCTTACTGGAGTTCCATCAGACGTAATAATATATAGATTGTCATATCCTGATTCTTTAGGACTTTCAAAATCAGAAGAAAAAACGACATAATTACCATCAGGTGACCACGCAGCATCACCGGTTAGCCTGCCAAAGTTTGTAAGCTGCCGGGTACCAGATCCATCTACATTCATGGAGAACACTTCTGAAGCACCAGTTCCTGTCGAATGATAATAGAGTATCTTTTTACCATCCTTTGATACTGAAGTGAAAAACATGCTTTTTCCGGTACTGTTTGGAATTTTTTTCAAGTGCCCGGTTGCAGGATTAATGGAGTAGGCATTTGCCCGCGGTGTATCTACATTGGACATAAAGAAAATAGTTCCATCATTTGACCAGCAAAGGTTAGCCACATTAACCTTCCCTATTGGGCGGGTAAAACTCGTTAGTTGTTTTTTGTTTAACCCGGAAATATCAGCCTGAAACAACTGGTAATTGCCATTTGCATCAGGATGAGCGATTGCCAATTTCTTTCCATCGGGCGAGGGAGAAACGACCGTAAACAGCTCGGTGTTTTGAATAGCCTTCTTCTCTTTCGCATCTGCACTTGCATAAAAAAGTCCAAACTGATTGTTACCTGTCTGTACAGTTACAAAATAACCCGACTTGTCAAACAACAACTTTGGGTCAACGTAGTAAGGATTTAATGCTGGCTCAACCAGATTATGGATAGAAAGGCTGTCTTTATCCACATCATAAATCCCAACACCCACAGTATCCCCGAAGGATTTTGAGAAAACTATTTTGCCTGTAAGCTGAGGTTCTGGATTCGGTTCTGGTTGGGGTTTAGGTGTTGTTTCACTTTCCTTTGAACAAGAGTACACAGTGATGGCAAGACAAAACGCCAGGAACATTTTCGATAATCGCATTGAATAAGGTTTTGCGGCGCCAAATTAGTACTGCAACCCCATCCAGGCATCAACTGATAAGTATATTTTTCCCATTAATGTCTACTCATTTCAACCAAAGTTTTCAGTGCATCCAGTTCGTTCATGACACTAATATTAACAGTAATCAGCGTTGAGACAAAGTCGGACTTTCAGCAACCGCGATCTCTTTTCGTTCACGAAAGAAGATGGTAAAGTAAACCAGTACCGCACCTGCGATCATCGCCGGTACTATCCAAACGCCCTGCCAGTTGTGGCCGCCTTCAATCTTGTAGCTTTCGGCAATGATTCCCGAGAACCAGGTTCCGATAAGCATTCCCAGTCCGTATGTGGCCGTAGTGAACAGCCCCTGTGCCGCATTCTTGATCTTCTCGCCTGCTTTTTTCTCCGTATACATATAACCGGTAACAAAGAAGAAATCATAACAGATGCCGTGCAGTATGATACCCATATACAACATCCAGCTGTTGGGATCGCCATAGCCATATGCAAAGAGAATATACCGGAGTACCCAGGCACTCATTCCAAGCAACAACATTTTCTTTACGCCAATCCGGTTGAACAGGAATGGAATGGCAAGGATGAAAAGACCTTCTGATACTTGTCCCAGGATCATCTTACCTGCTGCGTTTGTCATACCTACTTCATTAAGAAACGGGTTGGCAAAGCTGTAATAAAATGCCAGAGGGATGCAGATGAGGATCGCTGAAATAAAGAAGATCAGGTACGGACGGCTTTTAAAAAGGACGAGAGCCTCGGCACCGATAGCTGATGCAGCGGAGCCTTCCGCAGCTTTCCCTTTCGGCGGTGTATTGGGTAACAGGAAACTATACAACCCGAGAAAAACGGAAACTGCTGCTGCAATATGAAAAGTTGCGGGTGATTTTTCGATACCCAGGTTGCCGACAATCGTTCCTGCAACAATCCACCCCGCCGTTCCAAAAACCCTGATCCACGGGAATTGCCTGCCAGGATCGGTCATCTGGTTGAATGCAATGTTATTCGAAAGCGCGATCGTTGGCATGTACACCAGTGAATAAACCAGGATCACCCAATAAAATGCCGTATTGTTTCCAATTGTTGTTGCAAGGAAAAGTAAAGCACCACCTACAACATGCAGCACTCCCATAATGCGTTGTGCCGCAAAGTACCTGTCGGCCACCAGTCCCACAAAAATCGGGGACAGGATCGTTGCCAGGGCCAATGCACTGAACGCAGCGCCGATCTGAACATCCGTTGCATTCAGCTGTTCCTTCATATAGGTACCCATGGTCACATACCAGGAGCTCCAGATAAAGTATTCAAGGAACATCATAAGCGAAAGCATGGCACCGGTACTTTTTTTCATATGCAGTTTTATTCTGATTCGGCAGGTAAAATACTATAAATTGGAATTGTTATGACAGTAATAATAGTATTGTTTGTGTTACTGGCGGTATTGGCAGTATACCTTTTTTTGAGGCAGCCGAAATTTGGCAGGGCGCCAACGGGGAAAAGACTGGAGCAGATGAAGCGGTCGGCGAATTACAAAGAGGGACAGTTCCACAACCTGAGCAATACTCCCACCCTCACGGAAGGTGTAAGCTTTTACCAGGCATTCCGTGAGTTCTTCTTCTCCCCTTCGAAAAGAAAAAAACCCCAGGTATTGGTCCCTACACAGAAAACGGACCTGAATGGACTCCAGCCAAATGAAAATTCACTTGTCTGGTTCGGGCACTCGTCTTACTTCCTTCAACTGGAAGGAAAAAAAATCCTGGTTGACCCTGTTCTCAGCGGTCATGCCTCACCGGTAAAATTCACGACAAGGAGTTTTGGCGGCAGCGATGTGTACACTGCCGATGACATACCTGCAATTGATTACCTGTTCATCACGCACGACCACTGGGATCACCTTGACTATACAACTGTAATGAAACTTAAGCCGCGGATCGGCAGGATAATAACTGGTTTAGGTGTGGGAGCACACCTGGAGCATTGGGGTTTCGCACCGGAAACAATCATCGAAAAAGACTGGGACGAAACGGTGGTACTGGATGACGGATTCGTAGTACACACTGCTCCTACCCGGCATTTTTCAGGAAGGGGATTTCGCCGGAACGGAACTTTGTGGCTGTCTTTCATTTTAATAACACCGAATCACCGCATTTACTTCGGCGGCGATTCGGGTTACGATTCGCATTTTGCGAACATAGGGAACAAGTATGGACCGTTCGACCTGGCCATACTTGAAAACGGCCAATATGATAAAAACTGGAAGTACATCCACATGATGCCTGAAGAGGTTTTGAAAGCTGCACAGGATCTGAAGGCTGGCAAATTGCTGCCGGTTCACTGGTCGAAATTTGCCCTTGCCAATCACGACTGGGACGATCCCATCATCAGGCTATCTGCGGCTGGCATTCATCATACTGCCACGATACTTACCCCATTGATCGGAGAGCGGGTAAACATAGACGTTACCACACCCTCCACGAATCAATGGTGGTTATCAAACCGGTAATTTCTGTTGGGAAAAGAGCGATGTATTAATTGTCCTTGACGCAACGTACAGACAATGCAGCCAGTGCATTGAGGCCATTGAAGCTGCCATCCGCACTGTTGTAAAGGAGCTGCTGATTATAGAACAGGGATACTGCAAGTGAATACTGGGTGAACGGATCTCCGCCATAGAGGTCGGTTGACCAGTAATGCGTACGTAACTTCAAACCGCCAAATGTACCATCTGCAAGTCTTTCACCTGCTGGTAACGCAGTGAATCCGCTGCTGTTGGTTGCCCCTGTATTTGGTGCTGCCCACTGTGTGGTTCCTGTAGCCTTGAGTTTACCTGCTGCAGTCGCAACGCCTCTCAGGTAGTCTCCCAATTGGATCCATTCTTCATTTGTTGGAACATGCCAGCCCTGAGGAGCGATGTTGCGTGAATCTTTAGCTGCATAAAAATTGTACAGCTTTCCATAGATGCTTTCATTCTTAGCATTGTTTCCATAAAAACACCAGGCTGCTTTATCAGTCTTCTCTGCCAGGCTAGCCCAATCGGCCGTTGAACTGACATTTGCAATAGGTTGACCGTTTCTATACCGCGTCACGCGCAGGTTTTCGGCCATCCACACCTGGTTCCCGATCTTGATGGTCTTGTACTCGTTACCATCAATGTCAACACACTTAGCTGCGATCCTGTTTTTTTTGTGATCCCTGTTTACTTTGGCGAGGGAAGTAATCGTTGGTTCGGTGTAATCTGTTTTTGAACAGCTGGAGAAGGATACGATACCACCGAACAGCACAAGGGTAGTTAATGCCATTTTCATAATGAGTGATTAAAGGGTAAACAAAACGGCCTACTTAGGAAATGAATTGGCGGTCTTTTTGGAAGGATTGGAATGGCTTACAAGGTGGAGATTGGATCCTGGCAGTTTCAGTCGCTAATGTAATATGTTAAATTAAATGCAGCAAGAAATCTCCTTGATATTATTTATCTGAAAGCTTGTCTGGGCCTGCTCTGCATGGATAAACGATTGTAATACAACAGGTGAGGGTATGAGTAATGTGAATAAGTTGTTTCATTAATTTTTCAGAAAGCAAAAATCGTCCGCCCCTTTTCGTTAAAGCGTACACGATTTAACGTTGCTTTTTTTTCCCGGCCACTCCAGGGTAAAATCGGCCAAAACTTAGTAGCATCGCGGGTTTTAGGCGCTTTACAAACTGACACCTGAACACATACGCTTATGGAAAATATCGCATGTAACAAGTTGTAACAATTCCCCATTTTGTACGTCATAAGGGAATATGAAATCAATGAAGATCCTGTGCGGAATTTGCCTGCTGTCAATAGCTACTTACTGTGATGCACAACAACCCGCATCGCGGAATACGAACCCGAAACCGATCGACACTACTTCACTTGACCTGAAAAAATTTGCCGCTTCCATATACGGCGATGAAAACGATTCGTTTGAGCAGGCCCGGAAACTTTTATATTGGCTGAGCAGCAATTTCAAATGGACAGCCACTGATTATAAATCACGTACCGTAAATGAGATCATTTTCCGCCAGGGAGGAAATTGCTTTGAACTGGCCAAAGTGTATATGGCCATGATCAATGCCGCCGGGATTCCGCACAGAGGTATAGCCGAGATCAACATCCACACGTTTACTCCGCGGCGGCAGGAAACCGCAGCGTCATTGGTGAAGGAAAAAGGAAACAGGTACAGTGTGTTCGGCCTCCAGCATAATGATCATCGTTGGGTTGAAATTTATAATTCAAAGAGCAATAACTGGGAACCTGCCGACCCTTCTATTGGCGTCATCGGGATCAATGACTGGCTGGAAGCCCGTGTCTGGTTTGGTGAAAGAAAGACCATCGATACTTCCTTTACCAATGAAATGATCGTTCCTTTCGCCATCTTTGTTACCGGCAACGACAAGTCGCCGGTTGAAAGCAGGTCTGCCTGGTACCTTATCGATCAGTTCAATGCACTCTACGGGGGAAAGCTTGCCGACCTGCCTGAGTGGCAGGATTGGATAAAAGGAGTTAATGCGCTCAACCTTCCTTCAATGAATGCTTTCCTTGGAAATGAAGACCTGCATCAATACCAGGAAAACATCAGCAGACTTGCCACAGCGTATGAGCGACTAAAAAATTCATGGCTCAGAAGCACTTCGGTGAAGCAGAATTAACAAAAAACATGTACGTGGTGTGGAGGAACGGCCATATCGGAACGCCATTTGCCGTCTATACTTTAAACACTGGTATATGCAAAACCATCCATTAAATGGCAAAACCATTGTAATAACAGGCGCTTCCAGTGGAGCCGGCCGGATGACTGCCCTTCAATTTGCCCGTTATAAGACCTGCCTCGTTCTCGCCGGCCGCAATATGGTGGCATTGAATGAAACAGCTGAGCAATGCCGGAATGCAGGCGCTGAAACCCTGGTTCAGCGAACTGACACAGGCGATTACGAAATGGTGAAGAGCCTGGCGCGGGCAGCAAAAAACTGGAAAGGATCGATCCATGTCTGGGTCAACAATGCCGGCGTTCTGGCTGCTGGCGTTTTTGACGCTGTCCCTATGGAATTGCATGAAAAAGTGATCAGGACAAACCTGCTGGGTTACATGCACGGCGCGCACGCCGTTTTGCGCATTTTTAAAGACCAGGGATATGGAACACTGATAAACAATATATCCGTTGGTGGCTACCTGCCGGTTCCTTATGGCAGCTGCTATTCTGCAAGTAAATTCGGAGTTCTGGGTTTTTTTGAGGCATTGAAAGGTGAACTGGCCGACTGGCCACATATACATGTGTGTGACCTGTTCCCGGCATTTCTCAATACACCGGGCATCCACCACGCTGCGAACTATACGGGCAAGGTGATCAAGCCCGCACCTCCTGTTTTTGATCCTGTTCATGTTGCCCGCGCCTGCGTACGCGTGGCACTGGTTCCGAAGCCGGTCACTTATATTGGTTTTACTGCGCGTCCGCTTAAGTGGATACATATCATCTGCCCAGCGTTCATGAGTTATTTTACAGGCAGGATCATCCGAAAATACCTGGACAAGGCAAACCTCATCGCTGAAACGAGCGGCAATGTGTTTGACACGGTGGAATTCGGAATGAGCACACATGGCAACAATGGGAACATCCCGAAACCCTCGAAGACCCTGGCAGCTTCTGCCGCAGTGGGACTTCTGGTCGGATTCTGGCTGACCCGGGCGCTCAGTCTGCGGCGCAGTTGACGGATTTGCTCCACACTGCAGCGGTAATAATTGCCCACTGTGGCCCGGCTCAAGCGGGAAGACCGCTATCAGCTGGTTGGCACAGAATTGGAATATACAGCAGTAAGAAAACGGTGATTTCCTTTAACAAACCGTCGGAATCCAAAAGATGCGACGAATACTAAAAGGAATAAGCGTTTACAAAAGCTGTATTTCTCTGAAGTACAGCTTTTCTTATTAAATTGGGATAAGCCTAAACCTCCTGCTTATCACCACGAAATTTGTCCTGAACAGTCTTCGATACCTGCAGATCATCTTCTTTTCTGCCGTTATCCTCTATTTTGGGAAAACGCTGTTCATTCCTCTATTCTTCGGACTTTTTATCGCCATCGTTTTATACCCGATCTGCCACTGGCTGGAAAAGCGGCATGTGCACCGGACGATTGCCATAACCTTATCTATTTCGATTGTAGTCCTGTTGTTTGCGCTTTTGGTCTGGCTGCTTATCCTTCAGGCCGGCACTCTTCACCGGGACTGGCCGGAACTGCAACGTAAATTCGATGAATCACTTCCGGACTTGCAGCAATGGATCCAGGACAGCCTGGGTATTACAGTACCGGCGCAAAACCGCTGGTGGCGAAACGCACTGACGAATGTGTCGACTAATGCCGGCAGTATGATCACGGAAGTATTTGGGAAAACCACATCCGGAGTACTCATGCTGTTGATCACCCCGGTTTTTACTGCTCTGTTTTTGAATGGAAGGCGAAACCTGGTCCTTTTCCTAGAGAAGGTTACCGGTGAAAGGTTCCGGCACCGCCTTCACACAATTTTGCACGAAACGATCCACACCTACTTTCATTTCATTAAAGGAATGATCCTGGTATACATTATCGTGGGGATATTGAACAGCTTGGGCTTGCTTGCTCTAGGTATAAGGTATGCCATCCTGTTTGGCTTCCTCACTGCAATAATGACCATCATCCCGTATGTAGGTATCATTGTAGCCGCATTTGTGCCCATAACCATCGCCTGGGTAACCAAGGACTCGTTATGGTACCCGGCAGGCGTGATCATCGTTTTCAGTGTGGTGCAATACCTCGAGGCAAATGTCATTTTTCCGCGGGTAGTGGGAACGCAGCTGGATGTAAACACATGGATCATCCTGGCTGCAGCCATTGCCGGTGGAATTCTGTGGGGCGCCAGCGGAATGATTCTTTTCATCCCGTTTGTGGGTATTCTCAAGCTGGTGAGTGCGCATATCCCGGAATGGTCTGCACTTCACACGCTTCTAAGCAGGAATAAGGGCGTCAGTCGCCCCAGGCTGTGATCACCAGGGATCTCTCCCCGCCCTGGTTACGATGCTCACATAAATATATCCCCTGCCAGGTTCCCAGCGCCAGTTCGCCATTGCGGATGGGAACCAGCACGGAACTTCCCAGCAGTGACGCCTTCAGGTGCGCAGGCATATCGTCGGCACCTTCGTAATCATGAACGTAATCCGGGTCATTTTCCCGGACTGTTTTATTGAAAAACATCTCAAAATCCTTTCTCACCGTCGGATCGGCGTTTTCATTGATTGTCAGCGACGCGGAGGTATGCCTGATAAACACCTGGCACATGCCTGCCCTGATCTGTACAATCTGTGGCAGCGCCCGCTCCACTTCCGATGTGATCAGGTGGAATCCTCTTCTCCGTTCGGTTAGCGTTATGATCTGCTGGTAAGTCTTCATAACCCAAGTTAATCAATTCAATGTTTCTTGTGGCCCTCCCTGCGCCAGAATGACACCCCGGAGCCCTTCTTCAGCTCCACCAGGACCCTGCCTATACTATTGCCATCCTATACCCATCCTATACCCATCCTATACCCAGGTTATTTTGGAGCAACTTCCTGACATGCTGGCACAATTCTTTTGCAGGCACGATCTTTTTCTAACTCACGCGCTAAAAATGTATTTTCGGTTACACTCAAATTATGCAGCCCACGAGCTTAAACAACAAGCCTGCTTCCACTCTTGAATTCTTATCCGGCGGAGGCGAACTTGGAGAAATGATCAGGAAATATGACTGGTCAACCACGCCTCTTGGCCCGGTCGAAACCTGGCCCCAGAGCCTGCGCACCTGCATCCGGATCATGCTAACCTCCCGGCAACCCATCTGGATTGGATGGGGTAAAGAACTGATCAAATTCTATAACGACCCCTACAGGGCGATTGTCGGCGGCAAGCATCCATGGGCGTTAGGGGCGCCGGCATCGGTGGTATGGAAAGACATCTGGAAAGATATTGAACCGATGCTCAGGCAGGTGATGGAAGAAGATGAAGGCACATACGTAGAATCACAGCTGCTGATCATGGAGCGTAATGGCTACCCGGAAGAAACCTATTATACGTTTTCCTATACTCCTATTCCCGGCGATGATGGGAAAACAGAGGGGATGTTCTGCGCCAATACAGATGATACCGAAAAAATCATCAATGAACGGCAGCTGAGGACACTTACGCAACTCGGCAAGAGTCTGACCGATTGCAAAAGCAATTCGGAAGTGATAGAAAAGACAATTGCCACTTTGCAGGAGAACATTCATGATTTTCCATTTGCACTATTTCATACGGTAGATGGCGATCAGGCAACATTGCAAAGTTCGACACCGCTGACTGAATCACAGTCCGTTTTTTTAAGTAATGTCAGGCTTCCCGGTGACCATCCTGTTGCCCAGGTGATGAACCAGGGGCTCGAATCAGGCAAGCTGCATGTATTCGAACTTCAAGACATAAGGCTGCAAAACCTGCCCCATGGAACCTGGCAGGTGCCGCCCAAATTCGGAATCATAATTCCTATTACCCAGGCCGGAATGAATCAGCCCTACGGCATCCTTACGGTAGGCGCAAATCCATATCGCCTGCTGGATGAAAAATATATCAGTTTGTTTTCCCTGATTAAAGACCAGGTGGCTACGGCTTTCGCTGATGTACATGTGCTGGAGGAAGAAAGAAAACGTGCTGAAGCCCTCGCAGAGATTGATAAGGCGAAGACCACTTTCTTTTCAAACATCAGTCATGAATTCAGGACGCCTCTGACTCTATTGATGGGTCCGATAGAAGAAGCGCTACATGACCCGAAGACCATTGAAGAAAATATGGTGCGTATGGATGTGGCATACCGGAATGCATTGCGTATGCAGCGACTGGTAAACACCCTTCTTCAGTTCTCCCGGATTGAAGCAGGAAGAGTGGACGGCCGTTATAGAAAAGTGAACCTCAGTTCCATTACCCTCGAACTCGCCAGCACTTTCCGGTCAGCCATTGAAAAGGCCGGGATGAAGTTGGAGTTTCATAGCGAGGAGATCACATCAGACGTGTATGTGGACATGGATATGTGGGAAAAGATCGTTCTGAATCTTGTATCCAATGCCTTCAAATACAGCAAGGACGGAACGATTACCGTATCAGTAAAAGAAGTTGGCCAGCAAGTGCAACTAACCATCGCAGATACCGGTGTCGGCATCCCGGCAGAACACCTTGAAAAGATCTTCGACCGCTTCCACCGCATTGAAAATGTGCAGGGTCGAAGCCAGGAAGGTTCAGGAATCGGATTGGCAATGGTAAAGGAACTGGTGCGATTACACAATGGCAGCATAGAAGTGGAAAGCACAGTGGGAACGGGTTCCACATTTACTGTTTCAATTCCTGTTGGAAAAGATCATCTCCCCGACAACAAAATCGTGACGGACACTTCCACATCAGCAACTTCCCGTTATGCAGAGGCTTTCGTCCAGGAAGCGCTGAAATGGATCCCTTCGCCGGAAAAAGACAAAATTGAAGTAAACCCTGATGACCTGACAAAAGAAAATCCATCATCAGGTTTACATATCGAAGAAAGATACAAGGTGCTTGTGGCTGATGATAACAGGGACATGCGCGAATATGTTACCCGGTTGTTATCCCCGCATTTCGAAATTGTTTCTGCTGCAGATGGAGAAGACGCATACAACAAGATATTATCGCACAAGCCAGACCTTTTGCTTTCAGATATAATGATGCCGGGGCTGGATGGTTTTGGGTTGCTGGAAAAAATCAGGCAGAACCCGGGCCTCAAGCTGTTACCGGTAATTTTATTGTCGGCAAGAGCGGGCGAAGAAGCCAAGGTGGAAGGCCTGGAAGCTGGCGCAGATGATTACCTCGTAAAGCCATTTTCCGCCAAGGAATTACTGGCAAGGGTAGAAGCAAATATCAAAATTTCAATGAGCAGGATCGCAGCAGCAAAAAATCTGCAGAATGTGATCCAGCAGTCACCGGTAGCAATGGCTTTATTGAATGGTCCTTCATTTGTCATCGAAATTGCGAATGACATGGCGCTGGAGATCTGGGGAAGAACCAGGGAACAGGTCCTTAACAAGCCTGCACTTGAGGCATTACCGGAAATAGGTGCACAGGGATTCGGTGAGTTGTTTGAACAGGTTTATAAAACAGGGATAACCTACAGGGCTTATGAAACGCCTGTTGACCTGGTTCGCTTCGGGCAGCTGCAGACTATTTACCTGAATTTCATTTACGAACCGTTGCGGAATGAGAAAGATGAGATCGCTTCAATTATTGCTGTAGCCATCGATGTAACTGAACAAGTTATCATCCGTAAAAAGATAGAACAGAGCCAGAAAGAACTGAATCAACTGGCCAATGCAGTTCCGCAACTGGTTTGGACTGCAGACGCCACGGGGCTTATCACCTATTATAACGACCGGGTAGCTGAGTTTGCAGGTGCTATACGGAAGGAAGATGGTTCATGGTCCTGGGAAGGCCTTGTTCACCCAGACGACCTGGCGCTTACAGAAAACGCCTGGCAAAAAGCACTGCGGGAAGGCTCCGTATACCAGGTTGAACACCGCATCCAGATGAAGGATGGCTCTTTCAGGTGGCATTTGAGTCGTGGCTTTCCCTATAAAGATGAAAACGGGAGAATTATCAAATGGTTTGGCAGCGCAACCGATGTCCATATTGCCAGGGAACAATCCTCGGTGCTCGAAGAAGAAGTGACAAGGCGAACCTCTGAACTGAAACGCTCCAACAATGAACTGCAGCAATTCGCGCACGTCGCGAGTCATGACCTGAAAGAACCGCTCCGTAAGATCAGGACCTTTACAGGCCGGCTTGCAGATGACGAAGGAAACGCATTAACGGAAAAATCAAAATCCTTTATACACAAAATTGAATCAGCGTCTAACAGGATGCTGGCCATGATTGAAGGGGTCCTTAACTATTCGGTGCTCAATACCAACGAACAAAAGATAGAAGCCGTCAGCCTTACTGAATTGATACAGCATATTGAATCAGACCTTGAAATTCCGATCACACAAAAAAATGCTACGCTACACTATACCTACCTTCCCGTCATCGAAGGATCTGCTGTATTGTTATACCAGCTGTTTTATAACTTAGTAAATAACTCATTGAAATTTTCAAGACCGGGCGTTCCACCAATCATCGAGATCACGTCAGGCCCTGGCCGGGACGAGGGGTGGTTGCAGATTATTGTAAAGGACAATGGTGTCGGCTTTGAGCAACAATATGCAGAATCGATTTTTGAAACTTTCACCAGGCTTAACTCCAAGGACCGCTATGAAGGAACCGGACTTGGATTATCGTTAGGAAAAAGGATTGCAGAACGGCATGGGGGCAATATTGAAGCAACGGCGACTCCGGGCGAAGGTGCGACCTTTTACATCCACCTTCCGATCCTGCAAAACCGAAACAGCATATAACCTATGAAAAGAATTGTATTAGTTGATGACGACCTGGATGACGCAGAATTATTCCAGGAAGCCCTCGAGGAGGTGGACAGCAAACTGCATTTCCAGCATTTCGACAACGCAAAAGCTGCATTCAGGGAGTGGTCTGAACCGGCAGTCTCATTACCCGATGTGATCTTCCTCGATCTCAACCTGCCGCAAGTCAGCGGGTGGGAGATCCTTAAATTCCTGCGGCAGACCAGCCATCTCACTTCAATACCTGTCATCATGTACACTACTTCTTCCCTTGAAGTAGAATCCGAACACGCTTTGATCCTTGGCGCCAATTCCTTCATTACAAAACCCAGCAGCTACAGGGAATTAAAACGCCTGCTGGCTGAGGTACTGGCGAAATTTCTCCGTTAATGGATTTTATTCCGGTTTTTCTTGCATAACTGTAATATTTGTTTTTACTTTGAAAATAAAAGTGCTTTTAACCTATACTGATATGAAAGATGCAATACTGTCAAACCTCGACAACCCCGGGCAGCTGGAAAGGCTATACCGGGACGACAAGACCACTTTTAAACGTGCCTTCAGGTCCCTTTCACCCGAATTAAAAGACAACACTCTGGTAGCCTTTTGGAATGAGCGGTTGAATTTTGCCAGGGAAGAAGTTTCGCTGGTAACCGCCAGGGACCTGGCATTTGTCATAATCGCTTCCCTCCTCGCCGGTATGATTGCCAAACTGCCGGCAATTGCCGGGATCAATGAAGAATTTTTCTATACCCGCAATGCCGGCTTTATCGTTTTCCCGGTACTGACGGCCTATTTCGCCTGGAAGAATAACATATCAACAGGCAAAATCGCCTTTATTGCCACCACCAATCTGGCGGGGATTTTATTTATCAACCTGTTACCGGAAGATCAAAAAAGTGACACCCTGATTTTATCATGTATTCACCTGGTATTGTTCCTTTGGTGTATCCTGGGTTTTGCATTTACCGGCGATGCCCCTAACAAGCTGAATGAACGACTTGGCTTCCTGAAATACAATGGCGACCTGGTTGTTATTACTACCCTCATCGTCATAGCAGGCGGTATTATGACCGCGATAACTATCAATCTTTTCTCACTGATCGGGCTGAACATTGAACAGTTTTACTTTAAATACATTGTAATTACCGGCCTTCCCGCTGCGCCAATCATAGGCACTTACCTTACACAGCTGAATCCGAACCTGGTAGGGAAGGTTTCCCCGGTAATTGCACGCATTTTCAGTCCGCTCGTGCTGGTTATGCTCGTGATCTACCTTATCGCAATTGCCTTTTCCGGTAAAGACCCTTATAACGACAGGGAATTCCTGCTGTTCTTCAACGCTTTGCTTGTAGGCGTAATGGCCATAATTTTCTTTTCCGTCGCTGAATCTTCCAGGCCAAAAAGCAAACCAGAGAACTGGATCCTCTTCCTGCTTTCTATGGTAACTATCATTGTCAACGGCATTGCACTGTCTGCCATCCTTTTCAGGATTTCAGAGTGGGGACTCACACCCAACAGGCTCGCCGTGCTGGGTGGAAATATCTTAATCCTGGTCAATCTTTTGTTTGTAACTGCCCACTTGTTCAGGGTAGTGAAGAAAAAAGCTGAGGTAAACCAGGTTGGAAATGCCATAGTATTTTTCCTGCCGGTATATTTCGGCTGGACGATCATCGTTACATTTTTATTCCCTTTCATTTTCGGCTTTAAATGATCCAAAAAGACGGGGCGAATCATTGCTCCCTTTTTTTTCTCAATACACTTTGTTTTTAAAAGTTCTTTTTACTAGTCAATACGTGCACCATTAACCATTGAACCTTTCCTTTAAAAAATTCAGGCAAATGAAACAACAATTCTTTTTTCTGCTGCTGGCATCAGCAATTGGTTTGCATGCCGGCACATCAGCTTTCGCTCAGGACAAAACCGGCGAGATCGATAAGGTATTTGGCTGGGCAACTGCAACCGGACCCGGTTGTGTATGTGCCGTATCGCAGCATGGAAAGGTCATAGCAAACCGGGCGTATGGCTCGGCTGACCTTGAACGTGAGGTACCGATCACCACCAACACCATCTTTGATGCCGGATCACTCACCAAGCAGTTTGTTGCAGCCGCCGTTCTCCTGCTTGTTGAAGAAAAGCGACTTTCGCTTGCAGACGACGTACATACATATATCCCTGAACTTCCTGATTATAAACAAAAGATCAAAATAGACCAGGTGCTTTCCCATACTTCGGGTTTGCGTGACTGGACCGGCATTTCGCCACTGGCAGGTGGAACAACAGATGCTTTAACCCTGGTGCTACGCCAGCGCGGACTGGCATATGACAAAGAAGATGGCAAACCAATGAAGGGTTGTTGACTCAAAGAGCATAAGCTGGGCCTCGCCCAACGAACCCCTCTGCAAGCTCCATTCTTAGAATTGATAGAGTCCTTCGCCCAATTTTTTCTTCGGCCTTCCAATCGAGCGGATATTGGTCACTACATTGCGGTTAACACCCGCAGTGATGAAATTGACCGCAATATTCAACCAACTCAAATCCATTGGGATACCAGGTCCGGTATTACCGTTCACACCATAATTGAAATGGGTTTCCCAGATTACGCCTACGGCCTTGCGTTACCGTGGCACACCTTTGGGGTAGCATTAAAAATTGTCAGTAATAAATCAGGAAGCGATCACATTGTTTTGTCGCGCGACAGGTAATAACAGGTAAAACAGGAGAGGCCTGTACATACAATGGTAGAAAGTAAAATAAACTCTTTGGTTTCACCAGGTGTTTTGAAAACAGCGGCCAGTGTGATACCTCCAATGATCCCGATGGCAATCCCTAACAGAATAATCCCGGCAAATAAAAAGATTCTTGCACCCAGCTTACTGGAATAGATATTGATCAGGGATGGGTCCAGCCCTTTTTCGATTAAGGCGCGGCGCTCTTTAGACCGGTTGTATTGACGAAAGGCGAAGAGTATGGCAAATGACAGCGTTAGTGCAGAAATAAATATTGCGATATCCATAACTTGAAATTTGTACTTTATTATTGGACAGGCGCTGATAGGTGTTGGTTACAATTTATTTTACTTTCCTGCTTTTTTGCAAAAGAAGTAACCAATCCTTGCCGACACCTGTCTAATTTACACATGGACGATCGTTTGGATGAGGAAATCATCAAATTGGTGCTGGATGGTGACATACAGCAATTCCGACATCTTGTCGAAAGGCACAGCGCTATGGCCTACAAGACCGCTTTTACAGTAACCGGTGGGCATGAAGATGCACAGGAGGTGATGCAGGATGCTTTTATGAAGGTCTTTACTGTCTTATCTTCATTTGAAGGAAGATCGAAATTTTCCACCTGGTTTTTCAGGATCGTGTATCACACGGCACTTAACCACCTGGAAAAACTAAAGACTTATCAAAAGCATATCGAGACTGACCGCCACATTGATGCTGAATCACATTTTTATGACGACGAGCTAAGTAAACTGGCCGGGAAAGAACAGGTGACATATATCAGGAAAGCCCTGGAACTGTTGGCTGCCGATGACCGCCTGGCACTCAGCCTGTATTACCTGGACGAAACGCCCCAGCAGCAAATATCAGTGATGACGGGATGGAGCCTGGCCTCCACCAAAGTCAGGATTCACCGGGCGAGAACAAAATTCGAGCAGGCGCTTGAAACCCTATTGGCAAAGGAAAAAAACAATCTATTATGACTACACCAGAACGTGACTATAAAGCCCTGCTAGGCAATGTGTGGAAGGGTTTAGATGGAGCTAGTTATCTGGATGATGCAATCATGGATCGTATTTCTGCCGTGGCTGCACACAAGAAAGTCCAACACAAGAAAGAAAATAGGATCGTGCGTATATGTGTATTGACTTTGGCCTTGACATTGACAGCATTTTGGTTCGTGTTCAGAGGACCAAAGGATTCTTTGGCGTTTTCTGTCGATCTGGATGCCGTGGCCACTGCCAATACAGAGGTAATGCGATACGTCCAGATGGCTATCCTCGTTTTTATTCTTGCGTTGCTGTTTTTGGGGCTTCATCGGTTCAAGGTGAGGCCTGGTATATGAGCTTCGCAGTCTTGTAGCGTTCTAAGGCAGGAATTTGCTTCTCTGAATCGACTTAGGAATGTCTCATGAATTATTTGGAGTCTTTTGATGTTGCTTGAAATAAAACGAAAATAAAAAAGCCCGTAAATCAATCATTTACGGGCTTTTAAATCCTTTTGATTCCAATTTAGTCGGGAAGACAGGATTCGAACCTGCGACCCCCTGGTCCCAAACCAGGTGCGCTACCGGCCTGCGCTACTTCCCGGACCCTTGAAACGTTGTTGGTGCGTTTCTTAGAGGTTGCAAAGGTAGGGGTTCGCGACCTTACGGCAAACAAAAAAATTAGCGCTGATTCATTTTTTTTCACCCGTCGGGTGATTCCCCACGGGTGTAGTCCGACAGTTGGCAGCCGAAGTGCTATTCAGGGGCAGAGATTTCCACTATGAGGTCGTCGTTGCCGCCGTTACTCGTGCAGATATACACCCGGCCCGCAGGGGAAACGCAGACATCGCGGAGTCGACCCCATCTGCCGCGGAAATAGGTGGTGGTGGAAATGATGCCGCTTCCATCAGCGGTCAGCTGATGACGGTATAGCGTCTCGTCTTTCAGGGTGGTCATCAGCAGGCTGTTACTCCATGCCGCGATCCGGGGGTTATTGTAAAAGTCCATTCCGCAAACCGCAACGGTAGAGGAGCCACTACTCCAGATGGGTTCCTTAACATTATTGGCATTGCAGAAATCGACCTCGCTGCCGGAACATGGACCATTCACTGCAGGCCAGCCGTAATTGCGGCCTTTTTCAATAATATTTACCTCGTCTTCGATATTGGGACCGTGCTCACTGGCATACATTTTATCATGGGCCACCACGAGCCCCTGCGGGTTACGATGACCAAGGGACCAAACGGGGCTCCCGGCAATGGGATTGTCTGCAGGAATAGTTCCGTCAAGATTAAACCGCAGAACTTTTCCGCTGGGGGAAGAAACGTCCTGGGCCGATGGCTGGTTGGAAGCATCACCGGTAGTCATGAATAATCTCGGGTGTACCTCATCGGTGATCCATAAACGTGATCCGTTGTGAATGTTTGAAGCAGGGATATTGTCAAGAATAACCTGCGGATCAACCAGCGCTGAATTATTGTAAGTCAATCGTACCAGTTTTTCGCGGTAACCATCGGAACTGCTATAATTATACACCACGTACAGGTAGCCGTTCTGTAAAAAGTCCGGGTGGTGCACCATACCCAGTAATCCACCTTCTCCCCTGCTGTCAACATCGTTGATGGTTGTGATGAAAGCTACCTCGCCGGTCTTCGGATTCAGCTTGGTGACCCTGCCATCGCGTTCGGTTACCCATAGAAAATTATCCCTGCCCCATAAAATCTCCCATGGATAATGCAGGTTGTCCTTTAAAACCCGGATGGAATCAGATGGCCATTCTTCCTCGGGCGGATTGCTGCTCCCATTATCATCATCCTTTCCGCAAGCCCCCAGCATTATGAGAAGGACCAGTAATAGCAAGGCGTTCATAAAGGGTATTTTCATATAAAGGTATTTCTTAATACCGTTCAAATACCCTGCCTGTATCTTAGTTTACCAGAACACCGTGTACAGGGCAACGAGAATTCCGCAGATGAGAATTGACCCTGCGAGGAAACCCGGCGACACCCGGAACATCGATTTGTCAATTATCATCGTCTTGCCTTCGTTTGACCGAGGGCGCAACAGGCTCATCAGGGTCATAACAATGATGATCAGTCCAAATGCGATCGTCATCCGATCCAGGAAAGGAAAATCAGGGAAACAGCCGTTGGTCCAGGCAGGTAAAAATTTAAGTGCCGTTGAAACGGGGATAGTCAGCAAAGCGCCCGCCATTGCTGCGGCCGACGTGGTCCGTTTCCAGAAAAAGCCCATCAGGAAAATTGCCAGTACGCCCGGCGAAATAAAGCCCACATACTCCTGGATGAACTGGTATGCCTGGTCAAGCGTTTTCAATGAGGGTGTCACCACCGCTGCTATTGCCATGGATACAACTACTGTCCACCTGCCAATCAATACGAGCCGGCTTTCAGAAGCTTCCTTATTGATGTATTTCTTGTAAATATCGAGCGAGTAAATTGTGGAGATACTATTGGCTTTTCCTGCGAGCGATGCCACAATGGCTGCTGTCAACGCTGCGAAGGCAACGCCTTTCAAACCCGCAGGCAACAGGTTCATCAGTGTCGGGTAAGCATGGTCAGGTTTTAGCGTGCCGGCTGCATCTGTCATTTCCTGCGCGAACATGCCGTTTTGATGCAACACGTACATTACAATTCCGGGCAATACAGCTATAACCGGCACAAGTAGTTTCAGGAAAGCAGCGAAAAGGATCCCCTGTCTTGCCGTGCGTAAATCCGCACCCAAAGCCCGCTGCGTGATATATTGGTTACATCCCCAGTAATTCAGGTTGTTGATCCACATGCCTCCTATCAGTACCGACAGGCCTGGCAGGTCGCGGTAGTAGGGATGATCTTTTTCGAAGATCATATGAAAATGCGTCGGTGCCTCTTTTCGCAGTACCGAAAGTCCTTTCCAGATATCCTGGCCATAGCCGAATTTATCTGCAAGCAATTGCAGTGCAAGGTAAGTCGTTACAAGACCGCCGATGATCAGCACCGCCACCTGTATCACATCAGTATAGCCTATCACTTTCATCCCACCGAGTGTTACGAAAATGGCAAATACACTCAGTCCGACGATACACCATTCAAACGGGATCTGCGATATAGAAGAGATCGCCAGCGCACCGAGGTAAATGATGGAAGTCAGGTTTACAAATACATATACGAGCAGCCAGAACACAGCCATTACTGTACTCACCTTATCATTGTACCGCTTAGCGAGGAATTGCGGCATTGTGAAGATGTGATTCTTCAGATACAGCGGGATAAAAAAAACTGCAACAATAATCAAGGTTGCAGCTGCCATCCACTCGTACGTGGAGATTGCCAGTCCGAGCGCAAAGCCCGATCCCGACATACCAATAAAATGTTCTGCGGATATATTTGAAGCAATGAGCGATGCGCCGATAGCCCACCAGGTCAGTGAACCCTCGGCAAGAAAGAAATCACCAGAGCTTGTTGTCGCGGAACGTTTACGGTGATATACATAATAGCCATAGGCTACCACGACTATAAAGTAAATGACAAATACAATATAGTCGGCCGTTTGCAATGTTTTCATGCGGGTGCGATCAGAATTTCAGCGTAGCCGGTAAATATTTTGCAACCAGTTCTTCGTAATAAGGACGCAGTTTTTTCCAGTCCGGTGGCTCAGGATTCTTTGAATACAAGTCATACGGATTAAACAGCTTCACCCATTTGAGCATTTCGCGATCATGATCATCGAGCAGGTAATCATATTCCCCCTCCCGGTGCCATGCATAGAAAGAATGGTAACGCAGCATGTATAGACCCGGTTCAGGCAAATGATCTTTCATCATCTGGTATACGTATTCGTCATGTCCCCATGACATATGTACATTCCGCAATCCACAATTTCGCTCGTACACACCCGTTTCTGTCTGGTATTCAGATACGTTGTAATCGGGGTTATTCTGAAAGTATTCGGGATAAACAACTTTATTGGAATAAGCGCAGCCAACAGGAAACGTGTCGCCCACAACAGCCCACTGCGGTTCACCGAAGAGGCACAGTACTTTTCCCATATCGTGCATCAGTCCTACGAGCACCATCCAGTCAGGATGACCGTCTTTACGGATAGCTTCTGAAGTCTGCAGCAGGTGCTGGAACTGGTCGAGGTCAGTATCAGGATCTGAATCATCAACCAGCTGGTTCAGGAAATTAAACGCTTCCCACACCGGCATTTCCTTCTTATCGAACTTAAGGTATTCTGCGCGCTTTTCCAGTACAAAGGAATAGGTCTGGTAGGTATGGTTGAGCCGGTAGAATTCCCGTACAGTATCCCTTTCAGGATTGTCATAATTGCGGTATTCATCCGTGGATTTGGACGAGGCAATGGAATCTGGCTCAGGGTACCGCTCAAGTACGGCATCTTCCCATTCATCTAAGCTCTTAAGTGGCTTAACTTCTTTTTCGGTAAACTCGTTACGTGTTGCTGACATGGCAAGTGGATTATCGTGAGTGCAAAAATTACGCAAATAATTCGTTATGTTCAAGAACTATCTCAAAACCGCCATCCGGAACCTGGTAAGGTATAAAGGATTTTCTATCATCAACATTACAGGATTAACGGCCGGAATTGCAGGTTGCATCCTTATCGGACTGTTTATACTTGACGAACATTCGTTCGATCGCTTCATCCCCGGCCACCAGAATATTTACCGGCTGTATAACATCAGGTATGCGCAGGATGAAGAAGGCGCTAAGTTTGGTACAGTGCCGCCTACTTTCGGGGTGGCCGCAGCAAAAGATTTTCCCGAAGTGAGTTCAAGCCTGAGGATGTTGCACTCAATGGATGCCGACCTTCTTGAATCGGGAGACATCAAAGCGTATGAAGGTGATGCCATCTGGGCAGAAAATACTTTCCTTTCCTTTTTCCCGCTCAACCTTAAATACGGCAGCGCAGAAAAAGCAATGGAAGGACCTCATAAAGTTGTGCTGACTGAAAAGATCGCTGACAAATATTTTCCACGGACAAACCCCGTTGGAAAAACACTCGTCATCAACAAAGAAAACTTTACAGTTACCGCAGTTCTCAAAAAAGTTCCAGAAAATTTTCACCTGCGGTTCGATTACCTTATTTCATTGGGCACGCTGAACCTACCGAAAGAAAGGATGGAGAGCTGGAACTGGCAGCAGTTCTATACATATGTGAAACTTAAGGATGGCGCCGATGGAGTGGCCTTCGAAAAAAAGTTCCGCGACTATGTCAGTGCACGCGCACATCCCATAACTAAGCCCGCCGGTTATTATTATATTCCCTACCTGCAGCAACTGTCCGAACTGCATTTACATTCTGCAGATTTCCGGCACGATGAACTACCCGTTAAAGGCAATATCATCTATGTAAACGCACTTACCTATATCGCCATTTTTGTACTTGCCATCGCCTGCTTCAATTTCATTAATCTGGCTACGGCCAGGGCTGGCCGCAGGGCAAGGGAAATCGGAGTAAGGAAAGTTATGGGGGCTGACCGGAAAGCCCTCATCTTCCAGTTTCTGGGCGAAACAGTTTTGTTATCACTCTTCTCTGTCCTACTCGCTGCCCTTGTTGCGATGCTGCTGCTTCAGCCATTGAACCAGTTTACCGGCAAGTCTATTTCATTCCGGCCGTTTACTGAATGGTTACCCGCGCTTGCGATTGTTGGCGGTGGAATCTTAACAGGCCTCCTTGCCGGGGCTTATCCCGCGTTTTATTTATCGGGATTTCAGCCCGCGAAAGTTATCAAGGGAAACCAGCCGGCATCATTCGGTACAGGCAAAAGCTGGCTCCGGGAATCGCTGGTGGTGGTGCAGTTTTCCCTGAGTGCACTACTGATCATTTGTACCATTGTAGTATTCCGGCAAACCGGTTACCTGCACAATAAAGATCTGGGATTCAGAAAAGACCAGGTGGTCTTGTTCCGTCTGCGGGGTAACATGTCAGAAAAACTCGATGCGCTTAAACAGGAACTGAAGAAGGATCCGCATATCATATCGGCCACAGCGGGCTATGGTTTTCCTGGTGACATGCTGGCTGGCGATGAAATCATTGTGCCGGGAAAAGGAACGTTCGGTGCCAAACAATTGATGGTTGACCACGATTATGCATCCACGCTGGGCATCAGGTTTATTGCCGGACGGGATTTTTCCCGTGATATGAAAACTGACCCTGACGAAGCATTCGTGATCAATGAATCGGCTGTCCGGGAACTGGGATTTGGCACCCCGGAGAAAGCGATCGGGCAACCACTGCAGTGGACGAAATGGTATGGTGAAGGCGATTCGATCAAAAGAGGAAGAGTGATCGGGGTGATCAAAGATTTCCATTACTCGAGCCTTCATGAAAAGATCAGCACAACCATACTTCAATTGTTCCCCGAACATTACCAGATGGCGGTTAAAGTCAGCGGTGACGATATCCGGTCAACAATTAATTATATGCAGTCTACCTGGTCGGCATTCAACCAGGATTATCCTTTCGAATATAAATTCCTCGATGAAAATTTTAACCGCATGTACAAAGCGGAAGACAGGCTAAGTACATTGCTGTTGATCTTTACTATCATGGCCATTTTCGTTGGATGCCTGGGACTCTTTGGGCTAGCCGCGTTCAGTGCAGAAAAGCGGGCAAAGGAAATCAGCATCCGCAAAATCCTCGGTGCAGGAATAACAGACATTGTATCATTGTTATCTCGCCGGTTCATAGCATTGATCGTTGTGGCCTCGCTTGTTGCATTCCCCATAGCATGGTGGGCTATGCATGAATGGCTTCAGCATTTCCCATACAGGCTGTCGATGAATGCCGGCATTTTCGCGTTTGCGCTAACATTGTCGCTGCTTATTGCATTTGCAGCGATCAGCTTTCAATCCATCAAAGCCGCAGTCGCAAACCCTGTTGATAAGTTAAGGAATGAATGAACCGCAACTCGAAGTACTTAATCAGTGTTGTACGATAATTTTTTCATTCCATCGCGATCCGCTTTTGTCCCAGATCACGAGCTCATATAAACCATTGGCCAGGCTGCCGACCGTGATGGTTGTGTTTGATGAGGTAACGAGTCCCTGCTTCACCAGCACACCCGAACGATCGAACAAAGTGTATTTCGCTGTTTGAGCAAGCGACTCGACCGGCACCGTAAAGCTGACCTGCTGGCTCGCCGGGTTCGGGTATGCGCGCTGAGTCGGCGCAAACTTTTGAATTCCTGCAGGCGGAGCTACCGAAGTAAGCTCATCCGGGCAAACTGTAGAAGTACGGAGGTCGTAAGATGCGAGCAGGGCGCGCTGGAACGGAAGACCTCTTTCACCACCTACAATCAGTTGATTGTCGGCAATCGCCCCGCTGTATACGTAACCAAATGTCTCTGGCACTTCAAGAACCCCGTTGGTGGCGAATCCTTTGTTAAGGCGGCCAGACTTATCGAGGCAGATGATCACGCGCCGGTAGTCGTCATTGTCATGCCTGTAAATGGCTCCCACGATCCAGATATTGCCATTATCCTGTAGCACCATGGTGCGGGTTTGACTGGAGAGCTCACCTTCCTTATAAAAATGCATTTTGACACCGTTGTCACCAAAGCTCCTGTCGAACTGTCCATTGGTCATAAGCCTTGCCAGCCCGATCGAGTTATAGTATTCATGTGGACTGGTTTCACCACATAATAAAATTTTCCCGTCGGGTTGAATGACCATGCTGCGCAGGTATGTCCGGAACAGCCCAAAGCTCACTTCCTTTTTTCCGCCAGTGCCGAAATATTTGTCGGGGTTGCCATATTTATCTATCCTCGTCAATACAAGTGTGCTGTTTTCGAGAAATCCGGAAGTCATGGCCAGCAGGATCTTGCCATCTTTCTGTACCTGCAGGGTTACCGGATAATTTTCGAGTTTGTTGTGATCGATTCCAAGCAGTCCATTCCGGGAAAATGAATAATCAAGATTGCCATCCTGGTGGAACCTGGCAAGTATCACGTCCGCATAATCAGTGAAATTATCCGAGCCATCGTATTCCCTGTTGAAAGAGGCCGCAACAAGGATCTTGCCGTCGGGCTGTTGGTAAACCTGTGCAGTAGCGAGAAAATCCATAGGAAAGCCGTGTGAGGTAATCAAAGTTCCCCCGTTACCAAACCGGTGGTCAGGTTTCCCATGTTTATCAAAACGTCGGAAGAGAAACTTTTCCTTGCCATCCTTAACAATACTGAAGCCGGTAAGGATCTTGTCATCCTGTGTCACGACCATTCCCAGGAATTTCAGCCAGGGGAATGTGGGTGGTTGCAGCTTAATAAATCCGGAGTTGCCGAAACCATTATTAAGTTTACCTGAAGAAGAAAAGCTGCTGATGATATAGGGATACTCGGATGAATAGGAAGCGATAGTAATGAGATTGCCTGATGTTTGGCGGTGGATCTTCGTCCAACCTGTTACATACCCCGGCTCAGCGCCATTAAGCGCTGTCAGTGTAACGCCCTGGTTGCCGAATGGCTTATAGAGTGCGCCGCTTTGTGATACTGCGGAAAGACAGGTCAGTAAGCAAATACAGAAGAGGCAGGTCTGTTTGAGGGATGGAATATCGGGAATGCACAGGATGTTCCCATGAGGAGTAGAGTTGTAAGGCATAAGGTCTGTTTAACAGTTAATAAAGGAGTAGATCAGAGGGAGGGAAAAATCTTCGGCTTTATAGCAGGAATCGGATGTGCAGCTGCGTTAGGTGTGTAGAAATTACAAAAAAATCAAGTCACAAAAAAATAGTGTGAACAAATAGGTATCTATAATCAAAAAATCAAAAGTCAAAAAGCCGCAGCACTGACAATAGGGACTCAGCGAGGTCAACCATATTTTCTTCCTCAGGTGTATTTCGGTTGGTGAGGAGTATGAGCGTGAGCCTGCGTGAAGGAACACGATAGATGATGTTACGGAAGCTGGTTGTGCTACCAGTGTGATAGATCACCTGTTCGTTATTGTTGTTTTTCCTGAGGTGCCATCCGTAACCGTAGTGAACAGTATCGCCATTGGCGAGCGTGTTGTAACGGAAAGCTTCCTGCCAGGTTGATTTTGGCAATAGTTTTCCGGAGTAAAGTGACTGGTCCCATTTATACAGGTCTTCGGTGCTGGAGTAAATGCCGCCATCGCCCAGTACGGCGCTGGTGGAACTCTGGTCTTTCCGGATCCAGCCGCTTTCATTTTTACTGTACCCCCAGGCGCGGCCGGGTATTTCATTTATACCATTTACATAGGCAACGGAGTTGTACATGCCAAGCGGATCAAATACATGTTTCCTGAGGTATGACGGGAACGACTCGCCTGAATATTTCTCAACTATCAGCGCAAGCAACGCATAGGCTGTATTACTGTATTGATACCTTGTTCCGGGCTCGAAGTAAAGAGAATCCTGCTTCATGATAATTTCAAGCACACCCCGATCCATAACCTGTGGATTCATGGCGCTGCCTGCAACAAAATTTTCGTAGTCAACAAGACCGGATGTGTGGGTCAGTAAATGTTTTATTGTAACTTTTTCACCATAAGCAGGAAAGCCCGGAAAGATATCGGTGAGGGATGTGGCGAGGGAAATCTTTTTTTTGCCAACCAGCTGGAGAATGCAGGTTGCTGTGAATTGTTTAGTGACCGACGCCAGCCTGAAGTTATGGGTGGCTTTAACGGCAACATGGTTTTCTATGTCAGCGCTGCCGTAAGTGCGTTGGAGCAGCTTTTTCCCGTCTTTAATAACCAGCAGCGAAGCACCTGGTGTGGCAGGGCCGCTATACTGGCGAAGCAGTGAATCTATTTGCGTTAGATCCTGTGATTTCACTGTTGACGGAAGGCTGGCGAGGCCTAACAGAATAGTCGCAATCCGCCCTGTAAATGTCGCAATCACACAAGTTGGTTTTTTATTGAGCATCTTACTTTTACGTACAATTAAAAATAATAATCGTTATGGCAAAAATGAATCCTTATCTGAATTTTGACGGCAAAGCGGAAGAAGCCTTCAATTTTTACAAGTCAGTTTTCGGAACAGAATTCGATGGCCCCATTCACCGCATCGGTGACACGCCCGGGCTCGACGGCATAACCGAAGAAGAAAAGAAAAGGGTAATGCACGTGAGCCTGCCTATTGGTGGCGGTGATGTACTGATGGCATCAGACACTGTTCCCTCCATGGGTCACAAGCTTGTTGTTGGCAACAACAATTATATCTCACTTCATCCAACCAGCCGTGAAGAAGCTGACAAATTATTCAATGGACTCTCTGCAGGTGGCGATGTCGAAATGCCATTGGCTGAAACTTTCTGGGGCGCCTACTTCGGCAGCTTCAAAGATAAGTTTGGCGTACAGTGGATGATCAACTACCAGATGGACGCGAACAACTGATCAGATGTTCATTTTCTTCAATTCCCTGGCTGCATGATCGCAGGCTCGTGCAGTCAGGGCCATATAAGTGAGCGATGGATTCACACAGGATCCCGAGGTCATGCAGGAACCATCAGTGATGAAGACATTCGGAACTTCGTGCATCTGGTTGAAAGAGTTGAGCACAGAAGTCTTCGGATTCCTGCCCATCCTCGCTGTTCCCATTTCGTGGTTGGCATTTCCCGGGAATGAGATCTTTCCATTCACTCTCACATTTTTGAACCCGGCGCTTTCGAGCATTTCTTTACCTGTCCGCTTAATGTCTTCGTGCATCGCTTGTTCGTTCTCGCGGAAGTGACAATCTACTGCGATCATCGGCCTGCCGAAAGGATCCTTCTTTGTATGGTTAAGGGTAATGCGATTGTCGGTATAAGGCAAACATTCGCCGAATGCATAAAGGCTCATCTGCCATGGACCGGGAACGCTGAGCCGCTCTTTCAATTCAACGCCGATGCCATCATTGGCCGGCCTAGTCCGGTAGGCTCCCCCACCGAAATGATAGCCGCGCAGGAAGCCTTCCGATTTTTCGGTGGCATTTGCAAATCTTGGAATGTAAATACTGGTTGGTCTGCGACCGGAATAATAGCTGTCTTCAAAACCATCTACTGAAGCAACGATCGAAAGTCCTTTATGGTGGTCCATCAAATTCCTTCCCACCTGGTCGCTGCCATTACCGAGGCCGTTGGGGAAACGATCAGAAACAGAGTTGAGAAGTATTGCGGTTGTTGCAACTGTTGCTGCGTTCAGGAAAATGATGCGGGCATGAAACTCTACTGTCTTATGCGTTTGCGTATCGATCACCTCCACTCCTGTTGCGCGTTGTTTGCTTTCGTCATACAATATACGGTTAACAAGACTATACGGCTTCACGGTAAGGTTGCCTGTTGCGTGCGCTGCGGGCAACGTACTCGCATTGGTGCTGAAATAAGCACCGTACGGGCAACCACGGTGACACAGATCCCTTGTCTGACATTGCCCCCTGCCTTTTACCGGTTGCGTGAGGTTGGCTGTGCGGCCAATGATGACCCTGCGGTTCTTATAGCTTTTCTCTGTTTTTTCCCGGAAATGTTTTTCAACCATATTCATTTCAAAGGGCGGCATGAATTCGCCATCGGGAAGATGTGGAATACCGTCCCTGTATCCACTCACGCCGATAAACTTCTCAACGTAATCGTACCAGGGCGCTATGTCTTTGTAACGAATAGGCCAGTCAACACCATGACCATCGCGGAGATTAGCTTCGAAATCAAGGTCACTCCAGCGGTAACAGGCTCTTGCCCATAACAATGACCGGCCACCGAGAATATTGCCCCTTACCCAATCGAAACGTTTGATCTCTTCATAAGGATTCTCCTGGTCGTTGATGTAAAAATGCTTGTTGTCTTCGCGGATGGAATAATGCCTGCTCTGCACATAGAACTTTTCCTTATCTGCTTTCGTGAGCTGGTTACGATGCGCAAAATCCCAGGGATCCATTGCAGCAGTCGGATATTTTGGATGCTCGATAGGACTTCCCCTTTCGAGCATCAGCACTTTCAGGCCCTTTTCACATAGTTCCTTTGCGGCCCAGCCGCCACTGATGCCTGAACCAACGATAATAGCATCATAAGTGTTTTGTTGTCTGGATCGGATATTGAGGTTAAGCGAATCGCCGGGCATCTGTTGCAAATTTGGGAAGGTGGTAAATTACTTATTTCATCCAATCCCGCAAAATTGCAGCAGGCAGTTGTCCCGGGTCCGTCTTACGCGAAATGCTGTAAGTGGATGTATCCACTGAAAGGCCTGCATAGCCAAAATATGTGGTGTAATCAACAGGTTTCAGGGTATAGATATAGTCAAAAAAATCCTGCAGGTTTGTGCCTGCGAGTTTTTCTGCATCCTTCCTGAATTCATCTTCGGTAAATCCGCGATTAAGTTTCTTATAGTACTTCTGGTATAGCAGCCGCATAAGATCGTCCAGTGATTTTTTATTCTTCGTGTCGTGACGGATCCTGAAGTCAAGCAGCATTCCCAGCAGTGGGCCCTTGTCGTAGGGTGAAATGGTTTTGTTCAACTTGTCTGCAGTTCTGCCGAAAGGTCCGTCTTCCCAGGTATTCCAGCTTGCGTCGGCAGGAGTTTGGTGCTGACGTCCGGGTTTGGTCTCATAATTTTTAATGCTCTTCGAAAATTCCTGCAGCATTTCGTCTTCGGTCGTCAGTCCCGCGCGCCGAAGGACCAGGTATTCGTAATATACAGTGAGTCCTTCTGAGAGCCAGAGCATCCGGGTGCGGCTTCCCTTATCGTAGTCGAACGGTCCCAACTCTATGGGCCTGATGCGCTTTACATTATAGTGATGGAAATACTCATGAGCCAGGAAATTGTAGATACGGATCCTGCCTGCACGTTCGTTAAGCTCTTTGCCGGTGAATGCGACACTGGAAGAATTAAGGTGTTCAATACCGCCGCCACCCGGACCAATACCAATAAACACATAGCGGTTGTAAGGAATATCGCCAATGATGCCTGAGGCAGCAACGATGATTTTCTGCAGATCAGTCATCAATTGGTTGCGGTCAAAGTCCGCAGCCTTATAGGCCATAAATTCGTGCGGCACTCCTTTCACTTTAAATGCAGGAAAAGACTCAAGGTTGCCTATGAGTATCGGGCTGTCGTAGAGCACATCGTAATCTTTTGCCCGGTAGGTATATGCCTTTCCGGGGATAGTTTCCAATCCCGTTGCAACTGAATTCCAGCCTGCACGTGGTTCCAGCCTGACCACAACCGGCGTATTGATCTTCCCTTCGGGGTGCATGAATAAACCGGCGGGGGAGATATACCCCCGGGTCGAATCGAGATAATTTCCTGCCACGAAATTACGTGTTGCTTTTACCTGGTAGTTGATGGTGATACCAGTAGCATTTGCAGCCATCACCACCCAGCTGTTTACCGAGCTCTTCTTCCATTGCAATTGCTCACCCTTTTGGTTAACCGCAGTAAAATCCGACACCTGTTCAGGATAGTTCATGACCTGGTAGTAACCCGGAGTCCATACCGGCATTTTAAATACGAGGCTGTCTTCTTTAAGGCCTTCACAGTTGAATACAATATTGTAAACATTGTTAGACGGCTCGGGCATGGAAACAACAAACCTGAGCGCGGGGTACTGGGCGTAGGTTACTGCAACTACCAGCAGAGATCCGAAAACCAGCGCAACTATCTTTTTCATGCCAGTAAAATACCGGAAATATTTCTGTTCGTTTATGCATTCAATGCCCTTTTCTTTCCCATTCTTAACCACAGGTCCGGAGACTATGGCTTGCCTGCCGGCTTCATTATCAGTACCTCACCCTTGCCGGTGGACAATTCTAATCTTCCACCAGCATGCCTGGTTACAGACCCTTTGCTACGCTTAACAACGACTGTTTTTCCAGGCCAGGGGTTTTCAATTATACATTTCCGCCCTTGTTCACTCCGGATCTTCACATACTCAATGGCGTTATGGCGCAGGGAAGAGGAAACAAGAAAAGCGCCTTCGCTTCTAATGTCTGAGAAAGATGCGTCCCTGTTTTCCGGCCACACGGCAAACACGCGTAATACACCCTGGTTATTCATGCACAGCATTTCATTAATGGTATTTGGAACAGTACTGCAATTCTCAATTCCGTGCGGATTGTCAAGTTGAAAGCCATTCGGATAGGTGTGAAGACTATATGAGCGGAGTTGATGCAATATGGTATCTGCACTATAGCCCACACGCACTGCTGCAGGGAAAAAACTATTAGATCCGTTGAAGTCCTGCCAGCGGTTCATAATGTCAATGGTGTTGCGTGCAACATCTAGCAGCTTTGGATCGCTGTTTAATCCTATAACTCCTGCCGGGTAAATATGCTGTATACCAAGTGTATTGTCACCCCACCAGTCAGTTCCAATTTCGCTGTACCGAAAAACTGTTTTTCCATTTTTGACTTGCGTAGTGAATGCTGACAGGCTGTCTGCTTTTCCCTGCCACGACCTTCGCAATTCTTCATCAATTCCGAGCAGTTCGCTCATGTCGCTCGCGGTTTTTAGAACCATTGGTACAAGACCAAGTGAAAGGATGGCGTTTTTTGTCCCGATGGTACCTTCATGTATTGCATCATTCTCTATAACATACCGGCCATTTTCATTCTTAAGATAGCGTTCCCAGAACTGCGCTGTCGATTTCATGTAGGGATATACCCGACGGGTAAAAGCAACATCGTATGTCCGGTAGAATTTAAAGCATAGGTTGGTCGCACAATACGCTGCATTACTTTTCTGTCCAAAAAACAAACCTTCATCTTCAGCTTCGCCGCTTGTTATGTAACCAGTGTGCTCACTCATTATCTTATTCTTCCTGGTTGTCTCGATGCCTAATGGACCTATGCCAACAGGGTACAACAATCCATCCGGAATTCCAGTGATTTTTGCCGAATAATATTTTCCCCTCTTCATAAAGTCCAGTAGCGGCGCTTCATAAGGCAATGACTGCTGCAAATGATTGGAAGAATATAAAGCATAAAACGGTGCACTATAATTGTAATTTAGGTGATAGTCACCGTTCCATGCCGGCAATTCCTTTGTGACCCAGCTACCAAAGATTCCCGGTGGAAATTTTGGGTCGCGGCTGCAGGCTGCGATGGTATACTGGGAACGATAGTATTGGTGCTCAATCAGCGAATCTCCAATGCTCACATAGCTTTCATTCCAATAGGCGCGCCACCATTCATCATGTTGCTTTCTCGTCGTAGTTATCATGGAGGCAGAGATTTTCCCGGCATCTTTCACAGCCTGGAAAGAATCAGATGTTCTAAAATTGCTTGCCAGTACGCACACTGCGACCAGGGTCTGACCGGGCCGTATTATAAAACTATTACTATCATACCCCATGATCCTGCAGGCCACAGTTACCATAGTTGGTATCTCCACCTCTCTCACAAATCCTCTCTGGATCCATTGCACACCGGCATAATTGCCTTTAGCCGCTGAATCCGGGAATTTATTTACAAGTGGCGGATCGAGGTGAAACTGATCTTTGTCTGGGAGATTCAATAGTATGCTTCCATTCACCTTTGCGTTGCCAGTATTTGTGATTTCAATCAACAGCCAGTCCTTTGTTGCAGCCAGGATTGATTGGATCCTGACAGCGGTATCTCCTTTGGTGAAGTAAGAGGAAGTAACTGCAGAATATAAATCCTGCTCTATTTTGTAAGATGCACGCTTTAACGCAGGAATTGAAATGCTGAGTTTACCCGCAACGGCGGGAAATGATTCATTAAACCCCGATTTCAGTCTCCAGAAATCGTTTCTGGCAAGATAGTAGTTCTGTAATTCGGGCGGACCAGCAATTGCAGCTGCAGAATAACCATTGCCAAGCAGTGGTGCATCCACTGACACTGATGAAGGAGTACGCGATGGCGGAACAGTAAACAAATTCCGGTACCTGCTTACTACGTGTTGATCCGGCTTTAGCTGTGCCTGTATTTGAAAGCTGACCAATACAAAGAAACAAATGGTAGTAAGGATATAAGCCCTGGCTGTATCGTTAGGTTGCACAATGTTTTTATTAATACCCACCGAAATTAGACACCAGGAAAGTTTCCCATTTGTGCCTTTTTCCCAAATACTGGTAAAATCTTTGCAAAATGTCGCAGGTGACCGTCTGTATTTGAGTTTTACTGTGTCACTCGTGCTGGCTTTACGCTTAAATGACTTACCGTTCGTGCACATTTCTCTCTGCTTTCCCGTGGTACCGCCGTGCTTTTACTCTGCTTTTACTGTGCTCGCCCTGTGCTTTTATAGTTCTTGTCTGCACCGTTTCCTGTCTTAGACGGCTCTTTCACGGCTTTTAGAAGGCTGAAATGCAGTTTTTTTCGCCCGAAATGCGGGTTAATTATTCTGCACCCGAGGTTTCATCGTTACCAAAGGGCGGAAGGAGTTGAATATGCTCCTGCCGTTCAGTTACTTCTATTTCCCCGGTTTCAACGAGATAACTGATCACTTTTTTCACAGCATCCTGTTCCAGTCCAGGTGTATCAAAAAAAGTTTGCGCTTCAACTGCATGGGGATATTTGATGGCTTTATCATTGCTGGTAAGCGTTTTTTTCACATGGTCCTTGACCTTCTTCATATTGTCTGGCAGCATAACGAAGCGTTTAAATCAATTTAAACAGATTTCCATGAATTGCCAAAGCATAAAAAAACGCAGACCTTATGGGTCTGCGTCAGCATTTCTTATTTGAATTGTAAATGAAGACTGACAATATCAGCATTCATGGGAATACTCTTAACATAATGCCCATAACGCAACTCCAGTGATTTGAAGTATTCGATTCCCAATACGCCACGTGGCGGGGCTATCCTGACACCAGCGCCCAGGAAATTGCTGCTGAACGCGGACAGGTCGTAATTGCTCGTGTAATACTCATCCGCGACCGTATGCTTCGCATACCCCGAAAAATATTTCACTGCGGTCTGGGTATAGTACCGGTAAAACGGGCTGACAGAAAGAAACGGCGTAATCTTTACCGGGATTTCGAGACTTGCCGTATGCGAATGCAATCCCCAGTCGTCTGTATAGAAACGGTAATAGGTACGGAAGATGAATCGATCGCCGAGGAAATAATTGGCCCTGAATCCGAGTGGCAACTTGAAGCGGCTATCGGGCAATTTTTCCTGGTGAACGGAACCATCGTTGAAATAAACCCGGTAGAAAGGCAGGCTAAGGAATCCCTGCTGTTGGATGCCGTCGGCCAGCACGGTCAGCTGTAACCGTTCGTTGACGATCTGCGAATAAGAAAGGGAAGCAACAAACGTATTACGCGCTTCAGAGCCTTCACTTTTAACCGTTCCATCTGCGGTACCACGCAATTCTTCAGGCGCTATCATTTTTACCTGGTCGATATATGCCTGGATCTTTGCCGAAAATTCTCCGCTCCTGTCCCGCGTTTTTTGGGCGAAGCTGAGATTACCGCCAAAAGACAAATAATCATATTCAGCCGAGGAAGATACAGATGCCCCGATTGTGCGGCCTTTCTTTTCATCTTCCCTGGTCCAGCTTAATGTCGGGTATACCCGCGTATCCTGGTAAGAAGCAGATGAATTGGCTTTCATGTCTATCTTGTCTGATGAGGCCGACGTATAATGATCGATGCCTATTTCAACGCTGTAGTTATGTTTACGAAAGCGCTTGTCGTACCGGGTTAGCTTCAGTTCCAGCACATTGGCAATGTCGGTGAGTTTCTGTGAACCTATACCACCGGTAACCGGGGCATTTTCGCCATCCTGCTTGTAGTAACTTGAAACAAGGTTAACTTCTTCGATCTTAAGTTTTCTTGGATTATAACCGGCACTGTCTTTGGAAACCTGGCTGAAGCCATGCACCAGGGCCATAATCCCTGCTGCTGTCAGGAAGATTTTTTTCATTTGATGTTGATTTGGTCAGGTGATCAGTTGCAGCCGCAGCCTCCGCCACTCTTGCCAGCATTAGCACCGGAAGCGCCTTCGCGGTAGGACTGGAAACTGAGTTCCGATTTTTCCACTTTACGGTTACCGAGCACCATTTCTGCATCGTTCAGTTTATTTTTCTGGTATTCCTTCACTGTGCTGCAGGCAGAAAAGCAAACTGCAGCAGTTATTAGAAATGTTAGTGTTTTCATGTCAGTTGAATGTTTTTTGAGGTGTAAATCCTGTTGTTGTCGTCGATGATGATGCAGGCCATCTGTTCAAGCTGATTAACCAGCATCAGTCCGGCTTTCACGCCCATTATCGTAACTGGAGTTGCCATTGCATCGGCCAGTTCGGCATTAGGGCAAATAATTGTCACGCTTTTAATGCCGGTGACCGGCAGTCCGGTGCGGGGATTAATAGTATGCGAATAGCGTTTTCCTTTAACAGTTATGAACTTCTCATAATTGCCTGAAGTTGCCACTGCGAGCCCGGAAATATTCATATATGAGAACGGCAGTTCCGCCTGGTCAGGATTTGAAATCCCAATGGTCCACGGTCGACCGTCGGCCTGGGTTCCCCAGGTAGCCAGGTCACCAGACGCATTTACAATGCCGCTTTGAACACCATGTTGTTGCAGGAGCCGGCGAACCTGTTCAGCCGCATAACCTTTCCCGATGCCACCGAAACCTATCCGCATCCCCTTCTCCCGGAGATAAACGGAGCAATCAGCTTCGTCCAGGATAACGTTCCGGTAATTGATCAGTCGTACCGATCGCTTTGCAGTTTCAGGATCCGGCAATGCTTTCATGGTTGTATCGAAATTCCAGAGCTGCCTGTCAATTGAACCATAGGTGATATCAAATGCGCCATCAGTTATAGCAGAGATCCGCAGTGAGCGACGTATAAGCTCAAACACTTCCCGATCCACCTTAACTGCACTGATGCCCGCCTGTTGGTTGATCAGGCAGGTCTGGCTGTTTTCATTGTAGGTTGTCAGCAGCACTTCGATTCGCTGTACTTCGGAAATAGCGAGCCTGGTCATTTCATTCGCCCATTCTATGTCGTCTGCGACGATTGTAAACTCGAACCGGTTTCCCATCAAACGGGCAGACTGCCTGTACTCACAGAGGGTCGTTTTTTTGCTTGTTACGGGATTCATACAAATGTTTTATTTCCATGGAAAATCCTGCTGGAGACATCGACGGAAATCCATCCCAGCTGCGAATGACCTTTCCCTCTGCGTCAAGTAAAAGTGTAAAGGGAAATTTGCCTGAAGGATTATACTGGTCAGCAAGAGCCTCATTATGTGCTTTCTGTTCCTTCGACAACTGGTGCTTTTTGTCGCGCGGGAAATCAGCATTCAGCATGATCAGCGCACTGTCGGCCATCCGGGTAAACTGGTCGTTGCTGAAGAATTCGCGGTGCATGCGGATACATGGACCGCACCAGTCCGATCCTGAAAAATTGAGCAGTATCAACTTATCCTGCTCCTTCGCCAGTTTTTTTGCTGTTTCGAAATTGGTTTGCCATCCGGTCACAGACATGCCGGTAGTGCACAATAATGCAAACAGGAAATGTTTCATCGTTAATTGATTGGTCAGTAAATAAGGAGCCACCGGGGCTTAAACCGGGTTGAGACACAATCAGCAAATACGGGGAGGTTGCCAGACGAGCGCATGAAAGCCACTTGCAAAGGAAGGAAGAGTTTGCAACGGAACAGGTTGATCCAGCAAAACACCATCATCCGGTTGCACCGACATTTCCGTTAGCAGCGGGATAAAAGTTGAAGTAATGGATGCTGCGTAATGCGCCAACGATTTAAAAGGCAGTTGCATGTCGCGGTCAAAGTCTTTATCCTTCGGACTGCCATGCATGTAATGCATGTCAAGGAACTGCAGGAGACTGATTCTGCAGTTCTCCTGTTTGTGTTCAGTAAAATGCAGGAAGACGAGAGGCAGTTTCAATAGTTCTCCCGCTTCTGTTGAGGAGAAGAGATATGTGGTTAAAAAGAATATTGCTGCCAGCTTTTTCAACACGGGTTGAATTTAACAGTAAAATTAAACGGAGGGCGACAAACGGCAGAACTTTAACAATAACATGTACTAAAGCCATAAACCGACAAAGTCTTGAAAAAGTTGCTCAAACCAGGAATCCACTGGCTACTGGTCTTTATCCCGATTGCTCTCTCACTGAAATTTGGTCACGCCTCGGCTCCATTAATCTTTTTCTCGGCCGCACTTTCCATCATTCCTATAGCCAGGATGATCAGCACCTCAACTGAAAACCTGGCCACATACACCGGGGATGCAATAGGTGGCTTGCTAAATGCAACATTTGGCAATTTCCCTGAATTGATCATTGCAATTGTTGCCTTACGGGCAGGACTTTATGATATGGTTCTCGCTTCGCTTGCCGGGGCTATTCTTGGTAACCTTCTGCTGGCAATGGGTTTGTCATTCCTGGTCGGTGGCATCAGGTTTCACAACCAGGACTACAACCCAGCCAGTATCAGGGTCTACAGTTCCATGATGATGATCGCTGTACTTAGTCTTACGGTTCCCAGCGCATTTCACCGATTCCTTGGATCAGAAACTGCGACATCGGAGGAGAACGCATTGAATATCTGGCTTTCGGTTGTGCTATTGATCGCTTATACGCTCTACCTGGTTTTTATGCTTAACACCCATAAAGACTTTTTCAAAAGCCATGAGATCGCAGAGGAAGAACATGAAGACCACTGGTCCTTACAACGCGCAGTGATGTCTCTCGTAATCGCTTCGGTCCTGGCAGCATTTATGAGCGAAATACTTGTTGGGGCAGCAGAAGAAACGGGGGAAGTGCTGGGCATGTCCAGTTTGTTTATTGGTGTCATTTTTCTTGCCATTGTGGGCGGAGCTGCAGAAAGCATTTCGGCTGTTTTAATGGGATATAAGAATAAGATGGACCTGAGCATCGGCATTGCCTTAGGCAGTTCGATTCAGATCGCACTTTTTATTGCTCCGACTTTGGTATTACTCAGCCTGTTTGTCGGCCCTCACCAGATGAATCTCTCTTTTTCGCGTGCGCTGATCGGAACATTATTTCTCGCGGTTATCCTGGCCGCGATGATTTCCGGTGATGGCCGTTCGAACTGGTACAAAGGTGTTCAGCTGGTGCTCGTTTACCTGATCATTGCCCTGATGTTTTATTTTGTACCTGCATAACTATATGACTGACCAGATATTTTGGAAGAACCGGGTGAAAGAGAACGCGGTGTTGAATCCCATCGATCGCACTTCGGAAGTGCTTTTCGGATTGATCATGGTATTGACATTCACCGGCGCTATTAGTGCTGCTTCTGATGGAAGAAGCGAGGTACGGGAATTATTGTGGGCGGCGCTGGGGTGCAATGTTGCATGGGGGCTTGTTGATGCCATTATGTATCTTATGAACATCGTGCTTGAACGCGGACATTCCCTGGTTATCATTAAAAAAATCATGCGTTCCGGGTCCCAGGCAGATTCCAGGGAGATACTGAAGGAAGAAATTAATCCGCTGGTATCCTCATTGATGACTGAAGATGAGCTCGATCAACTAAATGATCGCCTGAAACAATTGCCTGTTCCTTCAGTACGCAATTTGCTTACCCTGAAAGACCTGGGGACGGGGGTTGAAATATTTTTACTTGTTTTCCTTTGTACGCTTCCAGTAGCCTTACCATTTGCCCTGCACCATGATATTGCTTCGGCCATGCGTATCTCAAACGGAGTAGCCTTAGTCATGCTGTTCATTGGTGGCTTTATCCTGGCGGGATATGCAGGGTTTTCGCGTTTACTTACGGCGTTGCTCTTTATGACAATCGGAGTATTACTAGTGGCTCTGACGATGAGCTTAGGAGGATAGCTGATGAAAAAGATCATCTTAACATTTGCACTTGTCGCAGTTTTTTTGCCGGTCCTCGCCCAGCACGCGGATTCATCAGCATGGGAATTCAACGCTGACGCAGGTTTCTATTTTATTCCTGAAGATTTCTTTATCCTTCCGGTATTCCGTGCAGATAAAAATAAGCTCCACCTGGAAGCACGTTACAATTATGAAGACAGGGAAACTTTTTCCGCCTGGGCAGGATACAACTTCAATGGCGGGAGAAAGCTTGAATATACCATTACACCAATGATTGGTGCTGTAGTAGGGCGTACAAACGGGATAGCTCCCGGCCTGGAAATGACTTTTACTTATAAACGCTTTGAACTTTACTCAGAATCTGAATACATGTTCGATTTTGAAAGCGAAAACTACTTCTACAACTGGTCAGATCTGATCTATTCGCCTTTTGACTGGCTTTGGGTTGGAATAAGCGGTCAGCGAACAAGGGTATATCAAAGTGGTTTCGAAGTGCAGCGCGGACTGCTGATAGGAGGTGGACTTAAAAACTGGGAGTTGTCAACTTACTTTTACAATATCGGATCTGGTGATGCTTTCGTTTTAGCAACGTTATCGGTGAGGTTTTAAGAAAAGACCAATAATAAAAAAACGCAGCCCTTTCTGGATCTGCGTTCATTCGCGGTGAGGGAGGGATTCGAACCCTCGGTACAGGTTTAAGCCCGTACAACGGTTTAGCAAACCGGCCCTTTCGGCCACTCAGGCACCTCACCGAAAGTCCCCTGTAACTGGTTCAAGGGGACGCAAAAATATGTATTTACCCTAAATAAACAAAATCATTTAAAGGGCTGCAAGCTGAACCTTCTGCTGCAGTTCCATCACGTTCTCCCTGAATACATTATCCGTATCCATGAGATCTTTGACAGTCTGACAGGAGTGGATCACGGTCGTATGATCCCTTCCACCGAAATGCTCGCCGATGGTTTTGAGTGAATTCTTTGTGAATGACTTAGCAAGGTACATCGTTATCTGGCGTGCCTGTACGATTTCGCGTTTACGGGTTTTCTGTAAAAGCTTCTCGTAAGGAACATCGAAATAATCGCACACCATCTTCTGAATTGCCTCAATGGTGATTTCCTTGGAAGAGGTCTTCACAAAGTTACGGAGTACTTTCTTGGCCAAGTCTAGGTCAATTTCCCTACGGTTCAGCGAAGATTGTGCCAAAAGGGAAATCAAAGCACCCTCCAGTTCACGTACGTTACTATTGATATTATAAGCCAGGTACTTAACAACTTCACGAGGCATTTCAAGGCCGTCATTCTTCATTTTCCTTTCAAGGATGTCGATCCGCGTTTCATAATCCGGCAACTGCAGGTCAGCGCTCAACCCCCACCTGAAACGGCTCAGCAATCGTTCCTGTACACCTTCAAGGTCTTTGGGTGATTTATCAGACGTAAGGATCAGCTGCTTGCCCGACTGGTGCAGGTGGTTGAAGATCGCGAAGAAAGCATCCTGCGATTTTTCAGCGCGGTTAAAAAACTGAACATCATCGATGATCAGCACATCTATCAGTTGATAAAAATGAATAAAGTCGTTAATGGCATTGTTGCGGCTGTGGTCAACAAACTGGTTGATGAATTTCTCCGAGCTTACATACAATACCACCTTATTCGGGTTGGTTCGCTTCACTTCATTCCCGATCGCCTGGGCAAGGTGCGTTTTACCCAGCCCTACACCACCATATATAACCAATGGGTTGAAAGAATTGGCACCGGGCTTGTCGGCAACAGTTTTACCTGCACGACGTGCTACGCGGTTACAATCACCTTCTATATATGAATCAAAAGTATAAATGGGATTCAGCTGCGGATCGATCTGCATTTTCTTCAGACCGGGGATCACAAACGGATTCTTCACCGGGTTATTAATAACCAGTGGAAAATCCATCTCATTGTTAGAGTAGGTTTTATACCCATGAGCAGGAACATCCATGGTCAATGGCTTGTTCTTGTGATTGCCGCTGTCGACCATGATGCGATATTCGAGTTGTGCATCCTTTCCCAAAACCCTGCGCAATGTTTTTGCGAGAAGGTTAACGTAATGCTCTTCGAGGTACTCATAAAAGAACTGGCTGGGCACCTGGATGACAAGAATGTTGATTTTTAATTCAACGGGACGGATGGGTTCGAACCATGTTTTGAAATGCTGCCACTCCACGATATCCTTGATGATTTCCAGACAACTATTCCAGACAGTATCTAAGGTTTTGGTCATTTGTGATCGTGCAGTTTTATAATTGAGTTAGATAGAGTAAAAATTTATCGTGGGGGGACGAATATCAAATTTTTTTGTTGAAAAAAAAATTTTTTACTCACTACTTTTTTTGCCAATAATAACAGTGTGTGAGGCTTCCAACTTTTTTCTTTTATTCCGCTGAAACGCATAGTCCAAGCGGCCTAGAACGATTCCTGCCCAACCCACCTGGTTCACTGTTACATCACCGCCTGTTTTATTTTTATACACAACAGGTGCATCAAAAAACGTATGTGTGTGTCCGCCAATTATCAGGTCAATATGTGATGATTCCTTTGCCAGGATCTCATCACTTACCTTATTCTCACGGTACTTATAACCGAGGTGCGACAGGCAGATGACCATATCGCAATCTTTTTCCTTTTTCAGGTAGTGCGCTGTGGCGCTGGCATGTTGCACCGGGTCAAGATATTTTGTGTTACCATATAGATTGTCTGGTACCAATCCCCTCATTTCAATACCTACGCCAGTTACCCCTATTTTCAACTTTCCTTTCCTGAATATTTTATAAGGCATTGATTTATTTTCCATTGGTGTTCCGGTGAAATCGTAATTACAATTCAGGACGGGGAATGTTGCCTTCCCAAGCTGCGCAACAAAATTCTCAAGCCCTGCATCAAAATCATGGTTGCCCATCGTGCACGCATCATATCCCATCGCAGCCATCGCTCTCATCTCAGGCTCCCCTTTATAGAAATTAAAATATGGAGTACCCTGGAATATATCACCCGCATCAAGTAAAAGTACTTCTGCGCCTTCCGCCCTTATCTTCCTGATCTGTTCAGCCCTTGCTGCCACTCCGCCGAGTCCCTGGTTCCTGCCACCATCCATCGGAAATGGTTCAAGCCTGCTGTGCGTATCATTTGTATGCAGAATAATAAGGCGCTCCGTTCCCTCACCTGCCAATGCGTCATTCACTATGCCATTACCGGCAATGAGTGCACCAGTGGTAAGGGCAGCATCCTGTAAAAATTTCCTCCTAGTCTGCATTACTTACTCTTTTATCTGTTCGTGCCCTGATCTTTTCTCCTTTCGATGTAAAGCCACTGAAATAATGAAGCAACCCATCACGTATCAGGTAGCCTTTATTTTCCTGTGGTATTTTTCGCAACATCTCACAATCATCACCACCGTTTGCTATGAAATCAGAGTTTGCTACAATATATGTAGCAGAAGTATCAAGTGCAAGACCTCCGACTTTTATTTCAACAGCTTTTTTTTCTTTTATCTGGTAAGTGATGCCGCTGCACGGCCATCCTCCCCTGCCTGCAATGTGATCAAGCAATTGCTGGAGGACTGTTCCACGCAAACGCTGGATCACGAGCAGATTATCAAACGGCATCAGTTCATAAACCTTGCCAATGGTAAGCGGACCTGCAGTTAATTGATTTAACCTGATACCGCCATAGTTCATGAAAGCGACATCCACTTTTGTGTTGAAGATCCTGGTGGCTTCGTTAAGGATAGCATCAGCCATGAGGTTACCCAGGCTGCTTTCCGGCAATTTCTTTTCAAGTGTTTCTGCAACTTCACCTATAACCTTATTCATGCTCTTGTTCACACTGTCTGCATAAGGCTGCAGCAATACGTTCAAATCCTTGCTTCCGGAAGACTGGGGTGTGATTCTGCGTTGTTCATATTGCACGGAAACAGGATGGTAGTTCCTGTTGCAGGAAATGCCACAAAGCCCGAAGAATAGTAACAGAGGAAGAGTAATCTTAACCAGTGCCTTTTTACCAGAGTATCTCATACGTGAGCTCATAAGGTACAAATTATTTTTACTTTCCAAGTGTCATTTTTTGGGGGACGCAAAGATAGCAGCAGGGCCGGATTAAAAAGTAAAAATTAAAAGTAAAATAGCCTGTGCACTACCTTTGGGGGGTTTTAGGATCAATACCTAACCATGCAACAAGTCATTACATTACAGGTTACACCGGCCGAAGCGGAAAACCCGGAGCACCTTTCAGCCTACATTGCCGCAACCGTTTCTGCAAAACGAACAGCTGTTAGCGGTTTTCATATATTAAAAAAGTCCATAGATGCACGCGGCCGCCAGGTCCGCATCAACCTCACTTTAAGGGCATTCATTAATGAACCGTTCCACGATCGTACCGTACAACAGATCAGTTATCCGGATGTTTCACGCGCTGATGAACAGGTGATCGTTGTGGGTGCCGGTCCCTGCGGATTATTTGCTGCACTGAGGCTGATCGAGAATGGCATCAGGCCGGTGATATTGGAAAGAGGTAAAGATGTACGGGCAAGGCGGCGTGACCTGGCCATGCTTAATAAAGAAGGAATAGTGAACGGTGAAAGCAATTACTGTTTCGGTGAAGGGGGGGCAGGTACTTACAGCGATGGTAAATTATATACCCGTTCAAACAAAAGAGGTAGTATTGACAGGATTCTGAACCTGTTCGTACAATTTGGTGCGGATGAAAGGATATTATATGAAGCACATCCTCATATCGGCACCAACAAACTTCCGCAAATCATAACCGAAATGCGGCAGCAGATCACGAATAGTGGCGGAATCTTCCTTTTTGAACAGAAAGTGACGGCGCTGGAGATTGAAGGCGACCGCGTTACCGGTGTGCTAACGGCCGCAGGTAACCGATTTACCGGCAGCGCTGTTGTGCTGGCCACCGGCCATTCTGCCCGCGACATCTTTGAACTGCTGCACCGGCAGAATGTCCTGATCCATGCAAAGCCCTTTGCGCTTGGCGTTCGCATCGAACACCCGCAGCAACTGATCGACAGTATCCAGTACCACAGTCCCGCCCGCAACGAACACCTGCCCCCCGCCTCCTACAGTCTTGTTCAGCAGGTGAATGGGACCGGCGTGTTCTCTTTTTGCATGTGTCCCGGTGGAATCATCGCGCCGGCAGCAACCAGCGAAGGAGAACTGGTTGTGAATGGATGGAGCCCATCGAAACGCAACAACCCTTTCGCCAACTCGGGTATGGTGGTGTCAGTGGAAGAAAAAGATTATGGGGCGACTGACGGACCACTTGCAGCGATGAGATTTCAACAGCAGGTTGAACAGAAAGCTTTCCAGGCTGGTGGCGGAAAGTTCGTTGCTCCCGCACTTCGCATGACCGACTTCGTTAACCGCCGCCTCTCTGCGGATCTTCCTTTATGCTCATACCTTCCCGGACTTGCATCCGCTCCGCTTTGGGAAGTGCTGCCACAGTTCGTTTACAAGAGCCTCGCAGAAGCCTTTAAAATGTTCGGACAAAAAATGCGTGGCTATTATTCCGCCGACGCAGTTGTGGTAGCCACAGAGTCGAGGACTTCTTCTCCGGTAAGAATCCCCAGAGACCCGGAAACTCTGGAACATCCGCAGGTAAAAGGACTTTATCCCGCAGGGGAAGGTGCCGGATATGCTGGTGGCATTGTCAGCGCCGCAATGGATGGCGAAAAAATAGCCGGGGTAATTGTGGATTATCTGAATGGCAGAAGTTTTATTAAAAAAATGTAATATCCTTGCCGGATCAACGACTGATACAGCAAATTCCTTTCCTCAATTAATTCGACCTCATATGGCCTTACTTGAAGTTCAGCACCTTAAAAAATATTATGCTACCCAGAAAGCAGTGGATGATGTCAGCTTCTCCGTTCAGCCGGGCAGCATATTCGGACTTCTGGGCCCGAATGGTGCCGGTAAGACGACACTGCTGAGAATGATCACCGGTATTTTTTATCCTGATGAAGGCAATGTGCTGCTCGATGGCCGCCCATTCCAGGCTGAAACTGACATCCTGCGCATCGGTTATATGCCTGAAGAAAGAGGACTTTATAAAAAGATGAAGATCGGCGACCAGGCTGTATACCTCGCCCAACTGAAAGGATTGCCACGAGATAAGGCAATTGCAAAAGTGAAAGAGTGGTTCGAAAAATTCGAGATGCAAAGCTGGTGGTCGAAGAAGGTTGAAGACCTGAGTAAAGGGATGGGGCAAAAGCTTCAGTTCGTTACTACCGTGCTGCATGAGCCTGGTCTGATCATACTGGATGAACCATTCAGCGGCCTCGACCCTGTTAACTCCAACCTCATCAAGGAAGAGATCTTCAAGCTGGCGAAAGCAGGCAGCACCATCATCTTCAGTACACACCGGATGGAACAGGTGGAAGAGATCTGCGACCAGATCATCCTTATTAATAAAGGAAGAAAAATACTTGACGGTAAAGTTGATACAGTCAAGCAACAGTTTAAGGAAAACCTGTACCTGCTGCAAACCGACAGCGAACAGATACCGGTAACGCATGGCTTCACCATCAAGGAAAGGGATGGCCATGAGTGGATCATTCAACTGAATGAACAAACTTCCGTAAATGAGATGCTCACACAACTCATCGCAAATAATGTAAACATCAAAGGTTTCAATGAAATCCTTCCTTCATTGAACGATATTTTCATCCGCCTGGTAAATGGCAGCCAGTCAGCAAGCAGGCAATTCCAACCCGTAACTGCCTAAAACCCGCCTACTATGAACAAGACATATATTATTATACAAAGGGAATTCCTGAGCAGGGTACAGAAAAAGACATTCGTATTGACAACCATCCTGCTGCCGCTCCTCATCTTTGGTTTTTATGCACTCATTATCTATTTCAGCGTAAAAGGGAATGATGACCTGAAAGTAGCAGTTGCAGACCACACGGGATTATTAAAGGACAAGCTGGAAAATTCGGAGTCCGTACAATTCACTTTCGTGGAGGAAAAAGATCCTGCTGTGTTGCAACAATCACTGAAAGAACGCAAATACAACGGATATATCATTGTCCCTGCCGGCTTTACAGCACAAAAAGGAGATTCCCTTGTGTATGCCAGTAATTCCAATGTCGGGTTGATGACTAAGGAGAAGATAGAACGCCGGATCAACAAGGCCTACGAAAAAATCAGGCTGCAGCCACTGCTGGCACCTGGGGTGAGCATAAAAGCTGTTGACAGCACACGCGCGGAAATCGCATTGCAGGTTTCGAAAGAGGGCGGCAAAAGTGGAAGTACTGGTTTTGCATACGTGCTGGGTTTCGCCAGCGGCATCCTGATCTATATGGTGTTGCTGATCTATGGTACCATGGTTATGCGGGGTGTAATGGAGGAGAAAACTAACCGAGTTGCAGAAGTAATGATAAGCAGTGTAAAACCCTACCAGCTGATGATGGGCAAGATCCTCGGAATTGGTGCCGTAGGAATTGTACAATTTTTCATCTGGGGTGTATTGATCATGGCATTGCAAATGCTGTTACCCCTGTTTTTCCCTGAGATGGTTGACCAGGCGATACAACAACAGGGCAGTATGCCTGCTATGACGAATGCTGCACAGCAGCCTGGAATGCTGCAGGAACTGACGAAAAACCTCAACAACACCAATATCGGAATGATCGCCGGACTCTTTATTCTATACTTCTTCGGTGGTTACCTCCTGTATTCGGCCCTTTTCGCTGCCGTTGGTTGCGCAGTAAACGAAGATCCGCAGGATGCCCAGCAACTTATGTTTCCGATAATGATGCCGATCATTTTTTCTTTCGTGATCATGACGCAGGCACTAAACAATCCGGATGGTGGTTTAGCTTTGTTCGGAAGCCTTTTCCCGCTCACTTCTCCGATCGTAATGATGGCCCGACTGCCGTATGGTGTACCCGGATGGCAAATTTTTCTGTCCATTGCCCTCCTTGCATTGGGATTCCTGGGAACCGCATGGCTTGCTGCACGCATTTACCGCACCGGCATTCTGATGTATGGAAAGAAACCAACCTGGAAGGAAATGTGGAAGTGGGCTTTCACGAAGTGATGATTATGTCTGCCCTTTATTTCATAGCCCTGGTTGCACCGGACGAGATCGGTTTGAAAGTAAAAAGCTGGAAGCATTGGATGCGTGACAACTTTGGATGCAGGGCAGCCTTGCGATCACCGGCTCATATAACCCTGGTGCCACCATTCAGAATGACAGCGGATTCGGAAGGGAAATTGAAATCCCTGCTTAACCAATTTACCGCCACACAGGTTCCTTTTGAGATCACCCTCAATGGCTTCGATACGTTCAACAGGAAAGTCATCTTCGTACATGTTGAACATAACGCCGCATTGAGTGAATGTTATAATAAACTCAATCACTACCTGAGACAGGAGTTGCCCGGTTTGATTACTGTGGATACACGACCATATCATCCACACGTCACCATTGCTACGCGCGATATTCCGCAAGGGGCTTTCCGCAGCGCAATGGAACATTTTGAAACACTTAGTTATACCGCGCTGATGCAAGCGGACAGAATCAGTTTATTGAAGCTTTCTCCCGCCAGGTGGGAAATTGTTCATGAATCACCCTTTTAATCAGCACTGCCCGGCCAGTTGTTAATTTTTCCTAAAGAAAATCTTTTGTGTGCATCAATACGAAACGAATCGTACATTTATTACGAAATCATTCGTAAAAATAAAACCTTCACTATGTTCAGATTCGATCAACCCTCCAGAAAATGGCTGGCAATGGCTGCCCTGACGGCAATAACGGTTACAGGTATCAGTTGGACTGATACAATAGTGCATACAGCAGGATTAAATCACGATATATATTCTACGGACGGCTGTAGCGGCGATACAGTGCCGGGAACCAGGTCAAAAAAGTACAGGTCTTCCGAACCTTCCTCGCTTGACGATCATATAAAGCAGTTGGAAAAAGCGCAGCTGGATTTGCAGCGCGAGCTGGGGGGCAAGGACTGGGACAAGATCGAAAGGGAAATGGAAACAGCTCTTGCAAAGATCAATACCAAAGAAATGGAGGAACAGATAGCGAAGGCAATGAAGGAAGTGAACCTGGCAATGGATAAAATCAGGGATGAGCAGGTGATGCGCCAGCTGGACATGGAAAAGTTGCAGAAGGAAATGGAGATCGCCAAAGAAAAGATCCAGAAAGAATTTAAAAATGCAGATTGGGACAGGGAGATAAGGGCGGCCATGGAAGAAGCGAAAAAAGCCACCCGTGAAATGTCGAAGATCAATGAGCAGCAACTGAAGGCAGAACTGGACCGGGCGAAAGATGAGATGGCCAGGAACAAAGTGAATATTGAAAAAGAGATCGCACGTGCACGCGATGAGATGAAGAATAATAAGTTCCACATAAAGGAAAGCCTTGAAACCGCCCGCAGGCAGATCGACGCGACCAAGCTGGAATTCGAAGGATATAAAACGATGATCCTGTCAATGGAAAAAGAGGGAATCATCAAAGACCCGAAAAACTACCGCATTGAATACAATGATGGCAAGCTGACTGTAGACGGTAAACTGCAACCGGAGTCGGTTACTAACCGCTACAAAAAATACTTCTCCGGTAAAAAAACTGTCCTGGTAAACGAGAAGGACAAGTTTGATCTTGAGAAGGGTGATGAAAATGACTGATCAAACCATTAAGACTTATCCTTGAAAAAAAAGGGCGCCCCTCAATCGAAGGGCGCCCTTTTAAATATTTACTTTTTAAAATTACTTTCTTAAATGCTTTCGATCAACCTCAGCACCGGATGTTCCAGGTCATCGACCACTTCCCCATTCCGGTCTGATAAAATATCCACGTTCATTTTCAGGATCATCCCTTCCTTCAGTGAAACCTGTTCTTTCTTCAGGTTGCGATAGCCTTTTTTGTCAAACTGTATAGAAAGGTCACCGGCTGGCAGTTGTTTTATTTTAAAGTAACCGGCTGCGTCTGTTGCAACTTCCTTACTTGGTCCGCCTTTTGAAGATGAGGCTGAAACTACGACGCCCGCAACAGGTTTTTTCGTAGCTGCATCAATAACATATCCATGCACCACGCCTTCGTTCTTGCTGGATTCGCCTCCTACGGCAAGCGCTGCATGTGATAACGCCATACATCCGATTAATGTAATAGTCGAGCGTAGATTTTTCATGTTGCCCTCGTTAGTGTTTTAGAAATGGAGTTTCCATAGCGCTTACGAACTCACTCCATAAATTTCGTAATATTTTCTCAGCCGGAAGAATATCTTTTACCAGGGAACTCACCTGGCCGATCTCCAGTTCACCTTCGTCGAGGTCGCCCTCAAACATTCCCTTTTTTGCCCTGGCTCTTCCCAGCAAGGTTCGAAGTTCGTCTTCGGATGCGCCTCGCTGTTCGGCTGCCAGGACTTCGGCAAAGAATTTATTTTTCATCAATCGAACTGGTACCAGCTTTTTCAAGCTCAACATAGTGTCGCCTTCTGCAGACTTCACCAATGCTGATTTGAAATTCGCATGGCTCGATGCCTCTTCGCTGGCCACGAACCGCGTTCCTACCTGTACGCCTTCCGCCCCGAGTGCCATGGCTGCAAACATTTGCCTTCCTGTTGCAATTCCGCCTGCTGCGATCACCGGGATCTTTACCGCTGACGAAACCGCGGGAACCAGCACCATACTGGTGGTTTCTTCCCGCCCATTATGGCCGCCTGCTTCAAAGCCTTCAGCCACAACTGCATCACAACCTGCCGCTTCCGCCTTCATGGCAAACCTGCTGCTGCTTACCACGTGTACAACCCTGATTCCTTTCTCCTTTAAAATGCCTGTCCACGCAGCCGGGTTGCCTGCCGATGTAAAAACAATCTTTACGTTTTCATCAATAATTATCTGGAAGACCTTATCGATATCCGGGTACATTAAGGGCACATTTACACCAAACGGCATAGCGGTAGCCTTATTGCATTTCCGGATATGTTCCAATAAGACATCAGGATACATGCTTCCGCTGCCTATAAGTCCCAATCCACCTGCATTACTTACCGCACTTGCCAATCGCCAGCCACTTGCCCAGACCATTCCTGCCTGTACAATCGGATATTTTACTCCCAGGAGCCGGGTAACACGATTATCAAAATTCATGATGGGTTTATATGGCGTTTAAGGTGAGTGGGTAAAATAGAAAGTCTCTATCTTTTGCCCAGGTCGATCTCGGTATTATCGCCGATGTTAAGGCTGCGGCTTTCACCACGCACTTCGGTGTCGGATCCAATCAGAGACTGGGTAAGCACAATATCCTTCAGATCAGAAAAGGCACCGATAATGGAATCCTTGATAATGGAGTCGCTGATGGTCACACACTCCCCGATTGCCACATTGGGTCCGATAATACTATTTGAAATATCACAACCTGCCGCGATACTTACCGGAGGTACGATAATCGTATTCTCAAACTGATGATCGTCGGAAATGGTCTGGCCCATTTTCCTGAGGAGCGTTGCATTGCTTTCGAGAAGGGTTTCCTTCTTACCACAGTCAAACCAGTTCTGCACTTTGTATGACCTGATCTGGGATCCCTTGGTGATCATGCACTCAATGGCATCGGTAAGATTGAATTCACCATAACTGGTGATATTTTGCTGCAGGTTGTTCTCGAGGCATTCGAACAGGGTTGTTGTTTCGCGGATGCGATAGATGCCTACGAGGGCCATATTAGATTTCGGGATCTGTGGCTTTTCGACCACCCGGGTAATGAGGCCTTCCTCATTGATCTCTGCCACACCAAAATCCCGCGGATCGTCAACCCGCTTCACGCACAACAGTGATTGTTCACTCTTTATAACAGAACGGACATCATATTCGCAGATACTGTCGCCCAGTACAATGATCACTTCGTCGTCCTGTACTACGTTGCGTGTCAGCGAGATAGCATGCCCGATACCCAGTCGTTCGTTCTGCTGAATAAAATGTGTCTGGAGGTGAGGGTACTTTTCTTTTACGAAGTCCTGGATTTTATCGCCCAGGTAACCGATGATGAAAATAAATTCATTAACGCCGGCTTCAACCAGCTGGTCAACTATAATTCCTAAAATTGATTTTCCTGCCAGGGGAATGAGTGCCTTTGGCTGAGTATAAGTATGCGGTCGCAGCTTAGTGCCTGCTCCTGCCACCGGGATAATCGCTTTCATACTAGGCGTGAAAATAGGAAAAAACAATTACCGGCGGATGCCGTATTTTTGCGCCAAATTTTTAATACATGCAACAAGATGCTCTGGTCTTTGATCTCATCCGCAAGGAATTGGAAAGGCAACGTCACGGTATTGAACTCATTGCGTCTGAGAATTTTACTTCACTGCAGGTAATGCAGGCAATGGGAAGTGTGCTGACCAATAAATATGCGGAAGGATATCCCGGTCGCCGTTACTATGGTGGCTGCGAGATTGTAGACCAGACAGAGCAGCTGGCAATTGACCGCATCAAGACCGCATTTGACTGCGAATATGCCAACGTGCAACCTCATAGTGGCGCGCAGGCAAATGCCGCCGTATTACTGGCGATCTTACAGCCGGGTGATAGGATCCTCGGGCTCGACCTCAGCATGGGTGGTCACCTGACCCACGGTTCTGCGGTAAACTTCTCCGGCAAACTGTACGAACCACATTTTTATGGCGTGGTAAAAGAGACCGGTCGTGTCGATTACGACATGCTTGAGAAGCAGGCCCGTGAAAAAAAGCCGAAACTTATCATTTGCGGAGCTTCCGCTTACAGCCGAGACTGGGATTATCCCCGCATCCGGAAAGTAGCTGACGAGATCGGTGCCTTTGTGATGTGCGATATGGCACACCCGGCCGGTCTGATTGCCAAGGGCCTGCTTAGCTCCCCCTTTGAGCATTGTCACTTTGTTACTTCAACTACACATAAAACACTTCGCGGACCCCGCGGCGGAATTATCCTGATGAAGTCAGATTTTGAAAATCCCTTCGGACTTAAAGATCCAAAGGGAAATACCAGGCTGATGAGCAACCTGCTTGATATGGCTGTTTTCCCGGGCATCCAGGGAGGCCCGCTTGAGCACGTGATCGCAGCTAAAGCTGTTGCCTTCGGAGAATTGCTGAGCGACAGCTTTACAAGCTACGCCAAACAAGTTATCACTAATGCACAGGCAATGTCGGCCGCTTTCGTTCAACGCGGTTACAACATCATCAGCCAGGGAACAGATAACCACCTTATGCTGATCGACCTGCGTAATAAAGACATCAGCGGAAAGAAGGCAGAGCAGGTTCTTGGCAAAGCAGAGATCACCCTCAACAAGAATATGGTTCCTTTCGATGACAAGAGTGCGTTCGTTACCTCAGGCATCCGTGTGGGAGTACCGGCAATAACAAGCCGCGGCATGCAGGCGGAACATATGGAGTTTGTGGTCAATGCCATTGACACGGTGTTGATGAATGCCGATGACGAAGCCATCATTGCGAAAACGAGGAAGGAAGTAAATGATTTCATGGACCAGTTCCCGCTTTATCCTGAACTGGGCTAAGCCATGACCCGTTATTTGTTTTATCTTTCTTTTTAAAGTAACTGTATGATACAACGCATTCAGACGGTTTGGCTTGCACTTGCAGCCATCTGCGGTTTTGCCATGGCGCGTGTTCCGCTGTTCACTGCAACCCTTGCAGATAAATCAAGCCGCACTTTCCTGGCAACGGAAAGCCTGCTGACATTTGCCCTTGTTATAGGAATTGCCTGCCTGTCGCTGGTAATTATCTTTCTTTTTAAAAACAGGCCGACACAATATAAACTGGCAATCACCGGTGGTTTGCTTTCCGCAGGTGTAATTGCCCTGCAGGTTTATTCAGTTGAGAATTTCAAGAAATCCATCAACATGATCCAGGGCACATACCAGTGGGGCGGACTATTGCCTATCGCTATGATGATCTTCCTTTTCATAGCCGCAAAACATATTCGCAAGGACGAGAAACTTGTAAAAAGCCTCGACCGGCTGCGATAACGGCAGAAGTTTCAAAATTTAAATATTTATATTCAAAAGGCGTCGCACCAGGGGTTGGTGGGGCGCCTTTTTTGTACATTTGTAGCGCTGCTACTTCAAGCTTATTCCCTTATTTATTGATTGGCATCAGGGAGATAATAATCACTTCCCCATAATGCCTTTATCCAGACCTGGCATCATATTCACGGAACAACAACTTTTTTCACATGAAAAAGTTTACCCTTTTTATGATTGCTGGCTGCATATGGATTGCCGGCAATTCACAGGTTTCCGGGACAAAAGCCATCCCCGGTAATTACCCAACCATCACAGCGGCTATCCAGGACATTGGCATACAGGGGTTAGGGGGTGCTGTCGTACTCGAGTTACAACCGGGTTACGTATCCACTTCAGAAAATTTCCCCATTGTGATCGGTCCGCTTACCGGCAGCAGTGCAACAAATACTCTAACTATCAGTCCCGCCGCCGGCAGCAGTAACTTACAGATTCAATCCACTGTCAGCGGTCCGGCAATGGAATTATCTGCAGCTGCGCACCTGATTATCGATGGCAGGCCGGGACGCACGGGAACCGCCATAGCGCTTACCATCAGCAACATGAGCAACGACGGATCGGCGCTGCGATTATCCAATGGTGCCAATAACAACCTTATCACTTATTGCCACCTGGCAAGTGGTGATTTTCTATTGGAAGAAGGTGTTGTAACCTTCACCAATACAACTGGTGCGGCGGTCGGCAACACAAACAATACCATTTCATTTTGCCGGGTAGAGGGAGCGATCGCGGATGTTGATCCGCCGTTTTACGGCATTTATGCGATCGGGATTGCTGCCGGTCCGAACGCCAACAACTCAATATTGAACAATGAGATCTTCAACTTCGCTATCTATGGCATCAGGATTGAAGCAACAGGTAACGGTGGTGGCTGGACGATCTCCGGCAACAGCATCTTCAATGAATTGAATGTGTCTTCCCAAACCGGTCGCGTCGGCATTGACTTCAGGCCAGGTACTGCGGCCAATGACAATGTTATTGCGGGCAATTTCATCGGCGGACAGGCACCACTGGCGGGAGCACCAAAATGGGTGCATACCGGTGATGATGGCAAGGCAAACTTCACAGGAATCTTTTTGAAAGCAGGTACAGGTTCTGGTACCGCGGTACAGAATAACGTGATCAAAAATATAGCGCCAACCCAGAGCAGTGTCAGGGTGACGGGGATCGTGATTGAAAATGGTGCCGTGCAGGTTTCCAACAACCTGATTGGCGGTACATCAACTGCCGATAATACTGTTCTTACCGGCGGCCCCAGCAACACCGTTGTTGAAGGTATTATCAGTTATTCCTGCTTCCCGGTTTCGATAACCGACAATACTATCAGCCATATCGTGATGGCGGGGAATGAATTGCATTTCATCGGAATAGGTCGGGTTCCATTCAGCAATACGACAATTTCAGGAAACCAGATCTTCCAGGTCGACGCTTCAGGAACGGGACCGTTAGATTTTGTTGCTATCGGCTTCATTGAGAACCTGCTCACCGCCTGTGCCAATCCGATTTCACCTTCTGTAATTGATGAAAACCTCATCAACAACCTGACCATCGATGCCGGTGATGGTGATGCAGGTTTCAGGGGCATTGTGCTGGAAGAAGCCGGGGTCACTGCTGAAAAGAACGAGATCGGTCAAATCAATGTGAGCGGCAGCACTTCATCTTTCATAAACGGGATTGTTTACACCGGAAGTGGAACGGCCAACATTTCAGAGAATACATTGCTTGCCCTGAGTTCGCCAGTTACCACTGCAATTATGGTACAGCCGGGTGCAGGCAACTCCAACGTTACCGTAAATAAGAATACTGTGACAGGGACAGGCACTTCCGCAGGAACCGGGATCGCTGCCTTGGCTGGTAGTGGCGCCAGTGTGCAGTTAACGGTAATTGATAACGCAATTAGCGCCTGGCAAACAGGTTTACTTGCGCCATCGTCTGCCGGTGGTTCGCTTACTCTTAACCTGAAGAACAATACCATTACTGGTAATGGAACCGGAGTTGTCAACAATTCCGGAACGCCGGTTGATGCGACCTGTAACTGGTGGGGTAATGCAAGTGGACCATCCGGTGCTGGTCCGGGTACCGGTGACCCTGTGGGTGCGAATGTGTTATTCAATCCGTGGGCAACCATTCCCGGATTCATTTCAGTAAATGCAGGTACCGACCAGACTATTACGCTTGGATTCGGCTCTCCTTCAGTGACACTTACAGCAACAGCCGTTTCCTGCGGTGCACCGACATTTGCCTGGTCAACCGGCCAGTCAGGGGCCAGCATTATAGTTAGTCCGACAGTAACGACGACCTACACAGTAACTGCAACCGATGCAAATGAACACGAGGCGACAGATGCAGTGATTGTAAACGTTGTAAATGGAAGGTGTGGCACCAACAATGAAAAGCGGGTCATTTGCCATAAAAACAAGAATACGCTCTGCATCCTGGCATCGGAAGTTGCCACCCACCTGGCGCATGGCGATACTCCAGGTGCATGCAGTGGCACCGCGCCAGCACAGGCGCTGATCCTGACTGAGAAAAGTGCCGGACGGCTCGTAGCTTATCCGAACCCTTCAAGGGACAACCTGCAATTAGAATGGGACGCTGCAGCAGCCGGAACAGCGCAGTTGCGTTTCATAGATTTCCTGGGCAGGGTGGCGGATCTGCGTTCGCTTCCTGAAACCCCGGGCAGGAACAGCCGCCAGGTTTCACTGCGAAATATTCGTGCGGGAAATTACTTCCTGGTGTTGCAATCAGGAAGCAGGATCTTTACAACGAAGATCGCCAGGTCTGAATAACATGAGGTCAGCTTCGCAGGTGTTTACCTGTAATGCTTTGTGGAACTGCCGGTAGTCCGGAGGGTTCGCCGGCGTATACCAGTTGCCCGCCCGCGTCGCCAGCCTCAGGCCCAAGGTCAATCACCCAGTCTGCACTGCGGATTACATCAGTATTGTGTTCAATCACAAGGATGGTATGACCCTGCTCTACGAGTGCATTGAAAGATGCGAGCAATTTGGTTATGTCATGAAAGTGGAGACCTGTGGTCGGTTCGTCGAAGATGAAGAGGATATGTCCCTGCGACCTGCCTTTGCCAAGGAATGACGCCAGCTTCACCCTTTGTGCTTCACCGCCCGAAAGTGTATCAGATGACTGGCCAAGTTTCACATAGCCAAGGCCCACATCACTCAAAGCTTTTATTTTATTGACAACGTCTTTTTCACCTGCAAAAAACTCAAGCGCTTCATCAACACTCATTTCGAGGACGTCATAAATATTCTTTTCCTTGTATGTGACTTCAAGTACTTCTTCCTTGAATCGTTTGCCGCCACATACTTCACAGGTTAAGTGAACGTCGGCCAGGAACTGCATTTCCACCACCTGTTCGCCTTCCCCCTTACAGGTATCGCAACGGCCACCATCGACGTTGAATGAAAAATGTTTGGGCATGAAGCCGCGCATTTTACTAAGAGGCTGGCTGGCAAAAACATCCCTGATCTCATCGTATGCCTTGATGTAAGTGACAGGGTTACTCCGGGAAGATTTCCCAATCGGGTTCTGGTCGACCAGCTCTATTTGCGTTATAAAGTCTATATCGCCGTCTATCGACAGGTGATGGCCTACTTTATCAGCTGCCTCACCCTTCAATTTTTGAAGTGCGGGGTAAAGAATCTGTTTGACAAGTGTGGTCTTTCCGCTGCCGCTTACACCACTCACCACGCAAAACACGCCCAAAGGAAACTCGACGTCAATATTTCGCAGGTTGTTCTGTGCAGCACCTTTAACGGTAACCGACCTCCGCCACTTCCTCGTTTTCTTGGGCGGATCAATTGTCAGCTTACCGGTAAGATATTTTCCAGTAAGGCTGTCTTTATCTGCTGTTATCGTTTTGTAATCGCCTGCTGCAACCACTTCACCACCGAGATGGCTGGCAAGCGGACCCATATCAATAATATGGTCGGCTTGCCGCATCATGAGTTCGTCGTGTTCCACAACTACCACAGTATTGCCCAGGTCGCGCAGTGATTTTAACACGCGGATAAGCCTTTCCGTGTCACGCGCATGTAACCCTATTGAAGGTTCATCCAGTATATATAATGAATTTGTCAGGTTGCTGCCAAGGCTCCGGGTGAGCTGGATGCGCTGGCTCTCGCCACCGCTCAATGAGTTGGCGAGTCTTGACAGGGTCAGGTAACTAAGTCCGACATCCATTAGTGTCCCGATCCGGGTTTCTATTTCAAGCAGGATCCTTTTCGCGACCTGGCGATCGTAATCGCTGAGAGACAGGTTTTGGAACCAGTCCTGCAGGTCCTTCACCGGCATTTCACACAACTCCCCGATATGTTTGCCGGCTACTTTTACATAAAGTGCTTCTTTTCTTAACCGGTATCCGTTGCAATCGGGACACATAGTGCGGCCACGGTACCGGGAAAGCAGTACCCGGTACTGCACCTTATACAGGTTCTGTTCAACTTCCTTAAAGAAGTCGTCTATTCCGAGGGCAGGACTACTGCCTTTCCACAGCTGGCGGTATTGTTCTTTCGTCAGAGCGGCAATGGGTTTGTGAATCGGAAAGCCGGTTGCCTTGGCAGCTTTAATGAATTGCTCTTTCCACCAACCGAGCTTCTCCCCTTTCCACGGGGCAACGGCGCCTTCATAAACGCTTAGCCGCCTGTCGGGGATCACCAGGTCTTCGTCGATTCCGAGCACCTGTGAAAAACCTTCGCAGGTCGGGCAGGCGCCAAATGGGTTGTTGAACGAAAAAAGATTCGGAACAGGTTCTTCGAAAGCAATGCCGTCGAGCTCGAACCGATTTGAAAACTGCAGCAGTTCAGTTTCATTGACCAGCAATACCATTTCCCCTTCACCCTCATAAAATGCGGTGCCCACGGAGTCGGCTATCCGATGCAGGTCGTCTTCCTCAAAATCCTTCGCAACCAGGCGATCGACCAGCAGGTACACTTTTTTCTTCGGTTTGGGAACCCAGGGCTTGCCATTAGCTGACTCCTGAAGGATATCGTCTATGCTTAGTACAGAGCCATCGTACAGGCGGCTGAAACCTTTCTGCAGCAGGATCACCAGTTCCTCTTCCACCGACCTGTTTTGATGCTGGCGAAAAGGTACCATTACCAGGATCTTATCTCCCTTGCGGCGCTCCCTGATGGCACGGACCACATCTGAAACATCATCCTTTTTAACCTCCCGTCCTGAAACCGGCGAGATGGTTTTACCGGCGCGGGCGAAAAGCAGGCGCAGGTAATCATAGATTTCCGTCATGCTGCCCACGGTTGAACGTGGTGTCCGGGTAATAACTTTCTGTTCTATCGCAATAGCGGGGCATAGTCCCTTAATAAAATCAACATCGGGCTTGTTCATGCGCATGAGGAACTGGCGGGCATACGCGCTTAAGCTTTCTGCATAGCGGCGCTGGCCTTCGGCAAAAAGCGTATCAATAGTTAGAGATGACTTGCCCGAACCGGAAACGCCGGTAACTACTACCAGTTTATTCCGGGGAATGCTTACATCAATATTTTTTAGATTATGAACCCTGGCGCCTTTGATAAAAATATCATTGGAAGAAACCGTCGCTGGTGAATCTGACTTACTCATATCGGAGCCACAAAAGTATTGGATTATACGTTTTCTCCCTTATAACATCCGTATTGTGAAAGA
>NZ_JSVC01000046.1 GCF_000814475.1 Flavihumibacter solisilvae
ACACCATGTCCGCAAGTTTTTTTGTATTGCCGACACTTACCGTTTTTCTTCACTCCAACATACTGAAGCGGTGGCTCTGTCCATTCAAGGGTGTATTGATAGGCGTCGACAATACTGTTCTTATTTTCAGTTTTAATAATTAGGATATCTTGAACGTCTTTAACGGGAGGTGGTCCGGGTAGACACGTTTTTATGTCCAGTTATTTTTCAGATTTTCCCATTCTGTCCAGAAAGCCGGACTGAACGAGTGGTTGAAATCCTCCGTATACCATTCTTTCTGCATCAAAAATTAATCTTTTCGGGTTGGTTAATGGGGCAACTAATTCCGACATTCTTGAATCAATGGGAACTTGCCTGTTAGCCCTATCACGAATCTCTTTGGAAGGGAAAACAACCCATCCAAATACAATTAATTCATCTTCTTTCAAATTCACTAATTCGATGAAAGAACGTGTACCTTCCAATTTTAAATCTTCTCCGATATATTCAAAGTAGGCAAGTGCTCCATATTCTTTCCAAATTTCAGCTACTTTTTCAACCACACTCTTGTATTCGTTCAAGTAAATTCGTGGAACAGGAAGCACAAATCCGTCTATATAATTTTCCATTTCTGTGTTAATTTTAAGCTTGCACGCAATGCCAGACCATTTTGATGTTAGTGGTAGACATTTATCAACAAATTAAGTGGTTTTTAGTGTGCAAATCTGACCCCTGAAATCAAACTTCTTACAACAAGAACTGAAAATAGAACTAAAATAATGTCAATATAATTGAGGGTTGGCAATATACACTCAACAGCTTTAATTTTTCTCCTATTGATAACAGTAGAAACTACCGGTATTATCCAGAAAATTGAACTCGAAATCATTCCTGTAATAAAATAGTTTGGAAGTGGTAAAAAACAAAGGATTAGAAGTAGTGTTCCCAAAATCCAGGGAGTAAGCAAAAAACTTGAAATCACTACTCTAAAAGTAGTTACGTTACTGAAAGAAAGAAATAAAACTTCTTTTCCTATTCTATACATAAATATTGACAGTAGAATCAATCCTGTTAAAGTAACAAAAGTCTGAAGCCAGAAAGGGGATCGCATTAATATAGCCGCTGTATGAAAGTCGCCTACAAAGGCAGTTGAAAAGACATTACCTAAAAAAATACTAATGCCTGCAATGGCCGCATAAAACATGAACAATTTATAAGTGGGATTTTTACTTTTTTTGTATGCCGTCCAAAATATAAGACCAAAAACTAAGCTTAGAATAGGTCCTGCAACAGCAATTAATATATTGTCGTTATCCGACGTATTAGTATGGTCAATATCCACATAAAAATGGTAAAGTGTAGAATTTACATTGAGAAAATAGGCCGTCAGAGCATGAAACACTTCGTGCAAAGGATAAGATAAAGCGTTTGCTGAAAAAAAGAGGAGTGTTGGTTTAAAGTAAACCTTAATTGTCTGTAACATAGAAAATGCTATAAAATCACCGCTAACGTTGAAGCATTGGCGATGTGGCGGCATTCATTGAACGTCCAGCCCGGTTTCGCTGCTGACTAAAGATACAAAAGCTCATTGTTTATTCTATTGCTCAGCGTTACTAGTCGGCTGGAGCTGAAGTCGAATTGCGAATAAAAAGCTGAGAATATATTCGTCGCCCCCACCATATTGCCAATGCAATGTTAGCGGTAGTTTTATTTCTTTGTCTTGATGATAATAACACCGTAAAATTTGTCAATTCCGAACCTTTTATAAGCTGCAAGACCTCTAACGATTTCGATAGTGCAATTATCCTTGTCAATCGTTTTAAGTTTCTTTTGAAGGGCTTTGTTTGCCTTTGGATGCTTTTTTATTAATCCGTAGCCATCGGTAACACCCATGTCTTGTTTGAAAGTCTTGCCGTCGATAATATAGGTAATGTCTGGATTGTTGGGAAAATCTCGCTGTCTTACATAGATATTCGATTTATTATAGTCAATAAAGACTCGATTAAATTTTGTCAAGGTTAGTATGCTTTTAAGAGCATAATCCATTAGATATAATCCTGTTGGATTAATGTTTTGCTCAGCAAACGTATCCGGCAGTATTTCAATAGTCGTATCAGTGGTTATGTACTGATGAATTATTTTGATTGACGGGCTCATATGTCGTGGTATGCTACTTAGCTCTACAGTTGTGTCGCTAAGAAATTTCAGTCTGCCACCTTGCGTGCTGTCCAGAGAAATGGAAATGTAATAATCGCCTAGCTTCTGTCCATAAGTGTCTGTCAACAGAAAAATTATTGAAAGGAAAAGAGTAAGATACTTTGTCATTACATTTACTGTCAAGATGCAATGGTAACTGTCATTGCATAAGGAGTCCGAAAAATTACCTCTAACGTTAAGGTATTGGCGAAGGCGGCAGCTGGAACAATCAATAGCCGGGTAGTTGGCCGCCCGCTGTTGCCAATACCATGTTGTACGAAATCAGTATGTAA
>NZ_JSVC01000047.1 GCF_000814475.1 Flavihumibacter solisilvae
ATGCCTGTTCCCCTCCCTCGAGTATATCACAACATAATCGTCGAGTTTCATATTTATCGATTGATCCTCTTTCTGTTATAATTGATTTGATACTTGTGCTTTTCAACGGTATAATTAATTCGGCATCCCCTAATACTGCAATATTTGGATTATGTGTAATAATGATAACTTGCCTATTTTCCTTTATTCTCCTGAGGTTGGAAACAATTGTTTTATAAATAAATTCGCTGTCGAGATTATCTTCCGGCTGATCTATAATTAAAGGATATTTGCTTTTTGATTGCAATAGTATTGCTAGCAAAATGGATTGTTGTTGACCAAGTGATAACTGGGATAGTGATTTTGTGAAAATCTTTTCTACTCCTGTCGATTCATCTATAATCTTTTTAGTAACTGTTATGGTTGGGCGATCTTCAAATTTAATCGATTCCAGATCTTCAAACCCATTGTTAAAAGTGAGCCTTGTTTGAATATTGCTCAATTCTGTGTCATTTATGACTCGGTTTAATTCCTCATCCTTTATGTTCTTTAGGGCATCCAAATTCT
>NZ_JSVC01000048.1 GCF_000814475.1 Flavihumibacter solisilvae
CAATTGTTGATTAGTTGTTGCTGCTGAATGAGTGGTGAAGCCCGGCATTTGGCAATACAATGTTGTGGTCTGTGCTTCGTTTATAACTGATCTAATATTTCCTTTGCTCTATCAGCAATGGATTGGAATAATTGTGAATCACTCTGTATTTCTGAAAAATGCTTTCCCAAAATATCCCTCCTATTTACCTTGTCTGTGAGTTCCGCTGCTTTAATTATGATTTCGATCCTCTTTTTATCTGATTCATGTAGCTTATGTATGTCAATTTGGCTTATTCTATCAATCAGTTTTTGCCTAAATTCCTTTTTTTCATCTTGTTCATCAATTTTTAGTCTTTGAGCAGCTGCTGAAACTTCGTCTGAATACTTTGAAGTAATGGAAATTTCAATTAACTCGTCCGTTGTTGGCACTGGCGATAAAATCATCATATTAGAGAATAAGCCTCTTTCGTCAACGATATACGTTAGCCAGTATTTTCCGGTTTTTACATCCAAATATTTTTTTGACCAGCCATTGTCTAATGTTTCAATCTCTATTAATGTAGCTGTAAACTCATTAACTAGGTTAGTGGTTCCAAAAAGTTTTCTGTTGTTCATTGCTAGAATTTGGCTATCTGGGAATTGCATAGCCTACATCGTTAGGGTATTGGCGAAGGCGGGCCGCTGAATCGATCAATCATTTGGTAGTGGACTGCCCGCTTTTGCCAATACCGTGTTGTGTGCAGCTTTTCGAAGTTCAACAGCTTTAAGTCATGTGTGTAATGTGTTTTCCCGACTCCAATAATCTTAAAGAAGCTTTAGCTATTTCATTATCAGGGAACTCCTCAATTGTCTTCTTGTAGTAGTAGGCTGATTCATTTCCTTGATTAATTTGGCCATAACAAAAGGCAATGTTGTTTAATGCCATTTCTCTGTAACACATACTTGATGAACTAAGCAGAGTTACAAATCGATATTTGTCTATCCAAGAATATCTGGTAAAATGGTCATAGCTAGATTTGAAATGGCTTATTGCGCTATCATATTGTTTGCCTTTAACTTGCTCCATTCCAAGTCTGTGCTCTCGTGGTATCAACCTCCGTAAAACAAATGAAAGAACTAAGTAAGCCACTATCCCTAATTGAAAAAAATCTGATATCCCTATTAAATAGGATCCATAAACAAAAAGAAATAATATAAATAGCTGGGGAACTATCGAAATCCATGCTATTTGTCTAATCACAGGAGCTTTTGATGCCATATTTTAGTTCGGAGGTTGATTAAAGGGTATGAACGTTAGTTGCACAAAACGTTGAGGGCTTTGCGTTCGTGTGGGCAATAGCGAACGATAGTATTGGTTAGTGATATGTTGATAAATTGAAAAACTAATGTTCAGCCCTTGCACTTCGGCCCACATGACGCAAAGCCCATGTTATAGCCAGTGCAGCTTTCACAATATTCTATCACTTAGCTGCAAGCCATTGGAATCGGGGCAGATAACCAGTTATTAACTGCCGTTCGTTTTCGTCTTCCGTGGTCTCGATAGTAGTATTCATGTGATCTAATATTTTCTGTGCAATTTCTTTTTCGAGTTCAATTCGTCCAATGGCTAAGTATGAATCCATCCCATAGGTTCCACCTACCATGTAATCAATTAAATACTTTTTCCAATCCCTTCTTAATAGTTCCTGAGCATAAACATGAATATTAGTATAGATGCTAAATGTAGCTTTTAATGTTTTGGTGGTTTCTGCAAAAAGATCATTAACTAGTTCAATATTTACCTGTTCAATCTGCGGAATCAAGAAATTGCATAGGCGCATTCTTATATCATAATTCTCGTCCTGGAACTCTTCCCCATACTTGCCGTTCCATTTCGAACGAATCTTTTCGAAATCGGACGCGGAATAGTTATCAGCAAAAAGCTGCAATTCTTGGTTTGTCATTTTAGGGTGTGCGTTTTAGCATTGCCCATAACGTTTAGGTATTGCTGAAGGCCGGGGCCTCGGGTTGTGCCGTTTAGATTATGTTCAAATGTTGATTTGTTGTTGCTGCTGAATGACTGGTATAGCCCGGCTTTTAGCAATACCATGTTATATGCCGTTTATTTATTGCTTACTTTCATTTGCAAAAATGAAACTCAACATTCATTTTCCGAATACACTGAAATGAAAGGTAATCTGAACTGAAAATTTACTTTTTTACCATGTGGAATTATATCTCTATGCAAAAAGCTTATAGTAATAATTAGGAAGTATAAAAGACCGGTTGAAAAAACTATTCCCCAATTGCCACTAACTGTATCAATTCTTGAGATGCCGGGACAAAAATTGAGGTATCTAATTGGAATGTTTCCATCATTATTTGTATATCCATTTCTTAAGTAAATGCTATTGAATAGCTTATTATTTACTCGATAGTTTGCCTCTACAAACGATACGTGTTTCCGCTTTCCCGCTCCCTTAGAATATTCAACTATTTTACCATTGACGCTGCTGCTGAATATCCACACAGTTTGATATAATAGAGCAAGAATAATAAACGAACTAATTAATAACAAATATGCCTTGAGTTTTGATAAGATCATAAAAGTTTACACTATTTATTATCTAAGCGATTTGCGATTCCCAGGCTGTAACCAATGGCATATAACGTTAAGGTATTGGCGAAAGCGGGCTTTGATCCTTAATTTTCACCTGGGTGTTGGCAGCCCGCTTTTGCCAATACAATGTTAGCGGCAGATTCACTTATCCCAAAACATTTCAATTTTAATTCTAGTAGTTAAGAACGACTGCGCGCCGTTGGAGCTATAGAAATAATCGTAACGTTGCACTCTGCGTCTTGATAATGCAGGATAGAATTTTATCCAAGTTATCACCCGACCAGAAGAGTCATAATCAAACCGCTCATATGAATAAACTTTCCATTTAAAGACTCCGCCATTTTCATCGTCTGAGGACCTAGCTTGTTCCCAATGTTCAACAAACTCCGGTCGGTCAAAGCTATTTAGATATTCAACCTTTTCATAATCATATAAGCTATCGGATTGACAATTATACTTCCTATGAATCTTAATTAATTCATCACTTTTAGATTTGTATTTGATTATTATCGAATCTCTGCCGTATGCAATTGTATCAATAGAATGACAATTTGCCAACACCTTGTATTCATATTGGATTTTTCGTAAACTGTCTTTCAATTTATATACTACATATTCGAGACTGTCTAATTGTCTTTTTTTGATAGCAGTGTCTGCTGAGATTTGAGAAAATGAAAACTCAGAATACATTAAGGTAGTTAGGAGGAGAACTAGTCTCATAATTTGCTGCTAACGTTGAGGGATTGGCGAAGGCGGGCCGCTGAATCAATCAATAATCAGGTAGTTGGCAGCCCGCTTTTGCCAATACCGATGTTACCGGCAGCATTCCAAATTGTTTTTTGAAACACTTGTATTATACCTTTCATTTTCATCACTCAAAAATCTATTAGATATGCCATAGACTATTTTTAAGAACTTAGGCGCATATTCGCATGGATCAGAGAATTTTGAGCGTAACAATGAAAAATCACTAGACAAAAAGTTACAAGATAACTCCTTTGCTATTTCTTCGAAATTATTAACTAGGGACTGAATTCGTAAGTTTTTATCATAACCATCAATGGAAAAGGATCTGTTTAAGTATATTTCGATAGAGTCCAATTCTCCAATATAAGCGAAACAAAGGGCGAGCGCAGCATTGTGATTTGCTTTGTCGTAAATGTATGTCTCGCTTTCTAATTGCTTTAGATACCATTGAATTGCACTTGGTATTTGTTTATCATAGTATAGATAGAAAGCTAAATAATGACCTATGTCCTTATTTGTAGTATCGGTGCAATATACTTCTTGAAGTTCTTTAATAATGTATCGACTAAGAACCCTTGCGGAATCTTTATTGGACTGTTGTAGAGCTACAAACTGTCCAAACAGGGGAGATAATTTAAGCGCTTTACTTTCAGCTAATTCTTTATTTGTTCGACACTGTCCGAAAGTAGTTGCACAATAAAGAACGGTTAATAGTACCAGGAAAAGTCTGTTCACAGGGTTCATTGTTGCCGGTAACGTTAAGGTATTGCTGAAGGCCGGGGCCTCTGGTTGTGCCGTTTGGATTATGTTCACTTGTTGATTTTTTGTTGCTGCTGAATGACTGGTATAGCCCGGCTTTTAGCAATACCATGTTGTAGGCAGTTATGCACGCTCCAGTTTCAAAATTCGTTCAAATCTGTTTTGCAATCCAGTCATGAACCCTTTCATAATTCCAAATATTATCAGATTAAAAAGGGGGAAAAATAATAACTTATAATATTTTGGTCCTTCAATAAAAGTCTCGATGCCAATCACCTCAAAAAGAAAAAGTATCGTCAGCAAATAGAAAAATATTACAAATATCGAGTTTGGCCTAACGGTCGTTGTTATTACTGTCTTGTTTTTATCAATTGAAAGTTTCCCGCTTAAATAGGCTGGGTTTTTCTCAATCCATTTTATGACTGCAAAGCTCCATTTATGTGTAAACGTAAACTTGTTTTCTTCATCAATATTTCCAGTTATATTTTCAGAAAAGTCATGCCATGGCCTATTTACAATTGAGTTGATGTCGGCTTGAACATTCTCAAATGTGTCGTTTACTGTGTAAGTAATATTCTCTGAGAAATATATATTCATTGTTTTCTTTGTAGAATATAGGTTACGGTTGTTTTAATTGCCTACAACGTTTCGGGTATTGCTGAAGGCCAGGCTTTATCGATCTTCTGCCTGGAATATATTCTAAGGTCGATTTCTTGATTCAGATGAAAGTGCTATATAGCCTGGCTTTAGCAATACCGTGTTAGCTGATGTTTTTCTCATTTCTCATTAGTTCATCGAAGCTACTAAATACATACCTGTCATTTGTCCCAATCCCATATTCACCTAGTTGAAGTTCCCTTAAACATAAGTCGCTTTCCACAACAAGTAGTTCGTCAGTTAAAGGAGTATTTACTTCCCCTCT
>NZ_JSVC01000049.1 GCF_000814475.1 Flavihumibacter solisilvae
AATCTTTTACATTTTGTTGCCTTTTTTGAACGGATTAAATTTTTTAGATTTGCCTAAATTTATATTTAGGTCAATTGAAATATTCATCCAGCAAAGAGAATTATGTGAAGGCGATCTTTCACATTCAACAGGAGGAGGAAGTGGTGAGTACCAATGCCCTTGCGAAAGCGCTTTCCACAAAACCTGCATCGGTGACCGATATGCTGAAAAAACTGAAGGCGCAGAAGCTTTTGCAGTACCAGCCCTACAAGGGGGTGAAACTTACTGCTGAAGGGAAGAAGGTTGCGCTGCAGATTATCCGAAAACACCGTTTATGGGAACATTTCCTTGTGGAAAAACTGGGTTTTGGCTGGGAAGAGGTTCATGAGATCGCAGAAGAGCTTGAACATATAAGCAGCCGGAAACTGATTGACAGGCTGGATGATTTTTTGGGAAATCCCAAAACCGACCCGCATGGGGACCCTATTCCTGACGCCCATGGCCGGATGCCGGTGATCCACCAGACCAGCCTGCTGGACCTGCCCTTGCACCAGCCGGCTGATATCATAAGTGTCAGTAACCAGAGTACTGCCATGCTTGATCTGCTTAGCCATAACAAGATTAAAATAGGAACCCGCCTGGAGGTCACAAGGAAATTCGACTTCGACAGATCATTAGAGATCCGTATATCGGGCCATCCATTCATAACAATCAGTGAACAACTGGCCGCCAATCTTTTTGTAGCGTATGATGCAACCCCTAAAACATGACGTTTCCCTGAGTGAGGTACATAGTTCGGTTGATACCACCAACCAGAAGGGTTTCTGGAGGAAGATCCTGTCATTCCTCGGACCGGCCTACCTCGTAAGTGTTGGGTATATGGATCCCGGAAACTGGGCCACCGACCTGGCTGGCGGAAGCCAGTTCGGGTACTCATTGTTGTGGGTGCTGCTGATGAGCAATCTCATGGCCCTTTTACTGCAGAGCCTGTCTGCCAGGCTTGGTATCGTCCGGGGACGTGACCTTGCACAAGCCAACAGGGAGACCTACCCGCCCGTGATCAACTTCATGTTGTATATCCTTGCCGAAGTGGCTATTGCAGCCACAGACCTGGCTGAAGTACTCGGAATGGCAATTGGAATTCATCTCCTGACCGGACTACCGCTGATCGCCGGCGTAACCATAACGGTGCTGGACACCTTCCTGCTGTTGTGGCTTCAACGTCTGGGCATGCGTAAAATGGAGCTGTTTATTATCAGCCTGGTCGCCATCGTAAGCATTTCTTTCCTGGTTGAGATCTTGATGGTAAAACCATATTTTCCGGAAGTGGTAACCGGCCTGGTGCCTACCATTCCCAATGATACCGCACTCTATATCGCCATTGGAATCATCGGGGCTACGGTAATGCCTCACAACCTCTACCTGCATTCCGCACTCGTTCAGACCAGGAAGATCAGGTCAGATGATGCCGGCAAGAAAAAGGCTATCAGGATGAATGTGATAGACAGCGCCATTGCGCTTAACCTTGCTTTTTTTGTGAATGCGGCGATCCTGATACTCGCGGCGACTGCTTTCCACAAGACAGGCCAGACCCATGTGGCACAGATCGAAGAAGCCCACCATTTACTTGAGAACCTGCTTGGCAGTAAACTTGCACCTGCGCTGTTCGCCATTGCACTGATCGCTGCGGGACAGAGTTCTACTATTACCGGCACCCTGGCCGGCCAGATCGTGATGGAGGGGTACCTTAGATTGCGTATTAATCCCTGGCTCAGGCGATTGCTTACCCGGATGGTTGCCATCCTTCCTGCGCTTTTTGTAATCTATTACTTCGGCGACGAAGAAGTGGATGCAATGCTGGTATTAAGCCAGGTTATATTGAGCCTGCAATTGGGATTCGCCATAATCCCCCTGATCCATTTTGTGAGTGACACTGAAAAAATGGGAAACTTTACCATCAACACCCGAACACGGATTGTTGCATGGCTGATCGCGGCAATATTGATATACCTGAACCTGCGTATGGTGATCGGGGAAGCCATTCAATATATCAGTAGCAGTAACAACATTTTTATGGATGTCCTGATCATTACAGGCCTTTTGGTACTTGTGGGACTTTTGATAACAGTAACGGTGTATCCGCTACTCAAAAGGAGGCGTAAGCCCGTTGCCGTGGCCATACATGAGGATCTCAGGCCACTGGAAATCTCTGCACCGGAACCGTATGAGCGGGTCGCCATAGCGCTCGAATTCAGCCAGCACGACAGTAAACTGATTTCCCATGCCATTGCGCAAAGCAAACCGGGCGCGACAATAATCCTGATCCATGTGGTTGAAAGTGTAACCGCGAAGTTATATGGGCCTGCAAGTGAGGATATGGAAACCAGGCAGGATTCCCGCCAGCTGGAATACTATGTGCAGGAACTTAATTCAAAGGGATATATGGCACTGGCCAGGTTGGGCCACCAGCAACGACAGTCGGAAATAGTCCGGATTACCCGTGAGGAAAATGCAGGATTACTGATTATGGGCGCGCATGGTCACAAGGGCATGGAGGATATTCTTTACGGTGACACAATCAACAAAGTGCGGCATGCACTGCGTATACCTGTTCTTGTGGTTCATGTATAGACCTACTTCTGCTTCAAAAGGTGTTTCAGGCGGCTGAAAGTCTCCGGTTTGATGTTAAGGTAAGAAGCAATGTATTTCTGCGAAACCCGTTGCAGCATGTCGGGGTGTCGTTTCACGTACTGCAGAAACCGCTCCCTCGTGGTAAGCCGGAGATGCGCCAGGTCACGGAGGGATTTCTTAACATACATCTCCCCTATCATGAGCCGGGCCAGCTTATTGATTTCGGGCATTTCCACATATAATTTCTGCAGGTCGTCGTATGTTATGGACAGAAGCACGGAAGGCTCAATTGTCTCGACAAAACAGTCCGATGGCGTCTGGGTATGGAAGGAAAGCTCGGCATGAATAAAATGACCTTCAGTAGACAGTTGCAGGGTGATCTCTTTCTTCCCCGCTACTACATATTTGCGGGCTACCCCTTTCAGAATGAAATTAAAATACTGGTCAATTTCACCAGGCCTTACCACAATAGTTTTCCGGTCGAAATTGCGGACAGAAAAGTATCCCGACAACTTCGCAAAAGACTCACCCGACATACCAGTATATGCATGAATGTACTGGTATAACGATTGAATAGCGACCTCATATTTTTTCAGTCCCTGCTGAGGCATTTTGTAATGTTACGGATTTTCAGACTCCACAGCAACCTGTTTTTTGTAACGGCTGAAGGTTTCCGGCTCAATATCGAGGAGGGAGGCCAGGTATTTCTGGGGCACCCGGTTCATAAGACCGGGCTTCTCCTGGCAAAGCATAGTGAATCTTTCTTTTGGCGGCTTGATCATTCTTGATATATCCCAGCGTTCTTTGTACAGCATCCATTCCAGCGTGATCAGCCTTCCCATAATTTCAAAGTTGGTGCTGTTCTGGAACAGGCTTTCGAGAGACGACTTGGTCATGAATGCCAGGGTGGAAGGCTCCATGGTCTCCAGAACAAAGTCTGAAGGCACCCCTGACAGGAAGGATACGCTTGAAGACACCAGGTCTCCCTCAGAACTGAGCTGAACGGTTACCTCTTCCCGGCCCTTCAAAAAGTACTTCCTGACCAGTCCTTTCTGAATAAAGTAAACATGCTGTTCCATGTCACCAACCCGGGTCAGGACCTGCTTTGGCGAACAGGTCATGATCTGGAGATGCTGGTGGAACAGCTTTCTCTCCTCATCGGTGAGCGTTACAAAACGCGAAATATATGAATATGCGTCTTCGGCCATATTAGGTCAATTAGTGCAAATCTAATACAAACGTACATCTGACATTTTTAGCATTTGTTTTTTTCTTCAATTACCTTAGGTTTGCAGACTTGCATCAAAAAATTAGCCAACAATGAGCACAAAGAAAATTAAAGTAACCAACCCTGTCGTAGAATTGGACGGTGACGAAATGACACGGATCATCTGGCAATTCATTAAAGACAAACTGATTCTCCCCTACCTGGAGCTGGATATTAAATATTTTGACCTTGGCATTCAGCACCGTGATGAAACCGGTGACCAGGTAACAATTGATGCAGCAAACGCAATTAAACAGTATGGAGTAGGCATCAAATGCGCGACCATCACCCCTGATGAGGCACGCGTAAAGGAATTCAACCTGCAGCAGATGTGGAAAAGCCCGAATGGCACAATCAGGAACATCCTGGATGGTACTGTGTTCCGTGAGCCTATCGTAATAAATAACATTCCAAGGCTGGTGACAAACTGGACTGCGCCGATTATTGTTGGACGTCATGCGTTCGGTGACCAGTATCGCGCAACAGACACCGTTATTAAAGGAAAGGGAAAGCTGACAATGACCTTCACCCCGGAAGACGGCGGACCGGCCCAGACCTTCGAAGTATACAATTTCAAAGGTGATGGTGTTGCGATGACTATGTACAACACTGAAGAAAGTATCAGGGGCTTCGCGCGCAGTTGCTTTAACATGGCACTGAGCAAGAAATGGCCATTGTACCTGTCCACCAAAAACACCATCCTCAAAAAATATGATGGCAGGTTCAAGGATATCTTCCAGGAGATCTTCGACAACGAATTCAAATCTTCGTTTGATGCTGCTGGAATTGTATACGAACACAGGCTTATCGATGACATGGTAGCCAGTGCTTTAAAATGGAACGGAAACTTCGTATGGGCCTGTAAGAATTATGACGGAGACGTACAGAGCGACACCGTTGCGCAGGGATTCGGTTCACTTGGACTGATGACTTCTGTCCTGATCACCCCCGATGGCAAGATTATGGAGGCAGAAGCTGCCCACGGTACCGTTACCCGTCACTACCGCGACCACCAGGCGGGCAAACCGACCTCGACGAACCCGATAGCTTCCATCTTTGCATGGACGAGAGGACTTGCGTTCCGCGGCAAGCTTGACGGCAACCAGGAGCTGATCGACTTCTGTAACTCCCTGGAAGCAGTATGTATTGAAACAGTTGAAAGTGGCAAGATGACAAAAGACCTGGCAGTATGTATTCACGGTAACAAAGTGAAGCACGGAGAGAATTACCTGAATACTGAAGAGTTCCTCGATGCAATCGATGCCAATCTTCAGACGAAAATGGCTGGTAAGTAGAAGTTAGATATTTATTGATTCAAATAAAAAGCCCGGCAGGAGAATTTCAGCCGGGCTTTTGTATTTTACAGGTATCAGTCCTTTTTATTTCCAGAGCTTTTAATATCGCTCATTCGCCTTTTTTGTAATTCTGCCTGCTGTAATGCCACCTGTCTTCTCTTCTCACGTGCCATCCTGTTTTCGGCGCTGTTTCCCTGCATAGGCTGCCTGCTTACAGCGTTTGACTTATCGGGATGGATGATGGTTTTCGATTGTGCATATATGTTGGCTGAGGCAAAGATGCACAGTAACAAAATGCAGGATTTTATGATTCTCTTCATATAAAAAGTTTAATTAGTAGATGATTATTTTACACTCACCAATACATTGATTTTACCAACCTGGGCACCACTAAAGTCCTGGAGCGCCTTACCAAGTACCTGGCCAACTTTTACCTTGTCCGGGTCAGCTTTCATAGCGACACCGGAAATTGACGAGGTTACGAGAAGGTCTCCTCTTTTAATGGCACCGCCTTCGAGACAAACTTTAGTAGGGAGAACACCGATCACACCCATAGGCACTCCTTTATCAAGTTCACTGTTTACTGCATCTTCTTCAGTAAGGAGCACACCTGGTCGGGTCGCAAACACACCTGACACAAGGGTTGAATAGGGGCGGCTCGATTTTACGACCTTTCTGTCGCTATCGGTAGAGATCTCGAGAACATCACCAGGCTCATAGGTAGAAAGAATGCCTTCCACTTCAAAATACTCAGCGACGTCTGCACCACCGACCTGGATGTTATTATTAAAGAATCCCTTTCCTGTCCTGTCAATCCTCGCAACATTCGTATTTCCGTTCTGGAAGATTGCAATATTTCCACTTCCGGTGTTCGCCAGCCGGGCTACCAGCGCGGTTCCATTTTCTGCACCACTGTTGATATTCGCCTGGGCAAGTACGCCGATCCCTCTGCCGGAAATACCTTCCACACCAGCATATGTACCAAAGTTATTACCAACCAACGCTGCATTCGCTGCACTGGTTGTCATGGCAACGATCGCTTCACCACCGTTGTTGTGTTCAGCACTGATCACTACTGCGGCGGGGTTATAAGCCCTTCCCATAATCCCATGATCTATTTGCGCATCGATTTGAATACCCACGCTACCGACATTATCGATAATCAGGGAGGGAGTAGTATTAAAGTTATTCATGTTGTAGATCATCATGGCCGATGAATTTTCACTCATTGCCATCATAGCATACATGTTGGTACTACGTGTATATAAGCCGACACCATCTTCACTGGAGGCAAACATACCTGTTCCAAAACCACTGGATCCCCATACACCGATAGAGTTATCAGTGGAGATACCGGAAATAGCCGAAGCCGTACCAGATCCAAGCAGATCTGTATTAGTGACTTCAAAAAGATTCGTACCGGTACTGCCTGATCCGGCATAAGGAAGAGTAAAGCTACTTCCACCGCCACTTTCATTAGCAGGCGCCCATTGTGTACCATTGAATTTCAACACCTGCCCTGCCGTAGGGGAACCCAATGAAAGCTTGGCAGAAGTAATTGAGTTATTGGCAACTTTTGCAGTGGTAACAGCATTATCTGCAAGTTTAGCTGTTGTCACATTTGCATTAAGGATTTTTACCGTAGTAACTGCATCATCTGCAAGCTTAGCAGTAGTAATGTTGGCGTCAAGCACTTTCGCTGTAGTTACTGCATTGTTGGCCAGTTTAGCATTGTCTACCGAAGTATTTGCAAGCTTGGCGTTAGTAACCGCACCGTCAGCAAGCTTCGCTGTAGTGATGTTGGCGTCAAGCACTTTCGCTGTAGTCACCGCATTTGCTCCAATGGTGGGGTTGGGATAGGTACCCGTCAGGTCACCACCTGCAGTTCCGCTCACCGGTAATGAAGTTGGGATTACACCTGGAGCCAG